>NZ_LR134388.1:1127500-1772500 GCF_900637685.1 Legionella sainthelensi | reverse complement strand
GCCATGAAACTGGCAATAAGAGTTGCATAAGAAAAAAGTAAGGGTTGAGTAGCACCGAGATAGGGAAGTTCGCTAAGACCTAAAAGGGAGCATAATGCAGCTACAATGAAAGGGGTAGCGCCTAAATAGGTCAAACTTGTAACAAGACTATTTTTTTGTGTCATTGGATTGTCCTTTTCCTATAAGTCAATGCGATTTTATTTTAATTGATTTAAACTCAGAGATGAATTAACTGTCCTTTTCAATCTAACAAAAAATATTGAACTTTTAAATTTCATCAAGCATAGTAAATCTAACTTATCGTTTTTGTGAATTTAGTATGGCTAATTATTTAGTTATAGCGGCAAGCAGTGCAATTGGGCAATCGGTTACCACTTTTTTGATAAAACGCGGCGACACAGTATTCACTACTGCAAGAGATAATCGTAAAATTAATCCAGATTTTTTACTTGATGCCAGTGATTTTGATGCTGTCAGTGACGTTTTTCGCAAGATTGGCAACATTGATGGTGTTGTTAATTGCGCAGGTTCTTTACTTTTGAAAAGTGCTCACTCGACAACATTTGAAGAGTTTCAATCCTGTATTAATGCTTCGTTAACCACCGCATTTGCAACAATTCGTGCTGCAGGTTTGATAATGAAAAAAGGCGGCTCAGTAGTATTAATTTCATCATCAGCAGCATTGGTTGGCCTTGCAAATCATGAGGCGATTGCTGCAGCAAAAGCGGGAGTAATAGGTCTTGCTCAAGCTGCAGCAGCTACTTATGCCCCAAATAACTTAAGAGTCAATGTGGTAGCGCCAGGAATGGTTAATAGCCCCTTAACCTCTTCCATATTAAATAATCAGTTTGCTTTTAATGCATCCACAGCGATGCATCCTTTGGGACGTATTGGAACACCAGAGGATATCGCTCAAGCGATTATTTTTTTATTAACTCCAGAAAATAGTTGGATAACTGGGCAAGTTCTTGCAGTGGATGGGGGGTTAAGTCATGTTCGCCCCAAAATAAAAATTTAGCTAACTAAGAAAAAACAATTTATGACAAAACTCTGCTTTATTTTAGGCGATCAATTGAGTGACACTTTGTCTGCACTTCGTGAAATCAATAGGCATGATGATGTTGTCTTGATGTGTGAAGTGACAGAAGAGGCAACTTATGTCCGTCATCATCCTAAGAAAATTGCATTTTTGTTCTCTGCAATGCGCCACTTTGCTCAAACACTCACGATTAAAGGATATGATGTCCGCTATACAAAGTTTGAGGATCCAGACAATCAAGGAAGTCTGGTCAAAGAACTGATGCGAGCCGTTGAAGAAATACAACCTTCTGCAATAAATCTGACTCAGCCAGGGGAATGGCGCGTTCACAAAATGTTTGAGGACTTGAAAAGTAAATTATCCGTTCCATTAATAATTTACGAAGACAATCGCTTTTTATGCACTATAAATGAATTTAAAGATTGGGCTAAAGGAAAAAAACAACTACGCATGGAGTTTTTTTACCGGATGATGCGTCAAAAATATCGCATTTTAATTGATAGCAATGATAATCCAATCGGGGGCTCCTGGAATTATGATGCGCAAAATCGTAATCCTGCAAAACACATTCCCTCATTTCCAAAACGCTTGAATTATCCAGAAGATGAGATTACTGTCGAAGTTTTGAGATTGGTGAAAAAAAATTTTTCAACCCATTTTGGGCAATTGATTCCCTTTGAATTGGCAGTGACCCGCGCTGATGCCTTATCGGAAGCACATTATTTCATTGAACATTGTCTTATCTCTTTTGGCGACTATCAGGATGCGATGTTAACCTATGAAACCAGTTTATTTCATTCAAGATTGTCGTTTTATCTTAATGCCGGACTGTTATTACCTATAGAACTATGTCGCATTGCAGAGCAGGCTTATCTGCAACAAAAAGCCCCTCTTAATTCAGTAGAAGGATTCATACGTCAAATTCTAGGATGGCGAGAATACATTCATGGTATTTATTGGTATTTTATGCCTGCCTACAAAGAAATGAATCACTTTCAAGCAACAAGAGCTTTGCCTGCATTTTTCTGGGGATCAGACACTAAAATGTTTTGTATCAAAGAAGTAGTTCGCCAAACGTCGGTAGAGGCTTATTCGCATCATATCCAACGACTCATGATAACCGGTAATTTTGCGTTACTTGCAGGCATCAACCCCAAAGAAGTCTGTGAATGGTATCTTGCTGTTTATGCTGATGCCTATGAGTGGGTAGAGCTCCCCAATACCTTAGGTATGGCACTTTATGCTGATGGTGGTTTGATGGCAAGCAAACCGTATGCTGCCAGTGGAAAATACATTCAGCGCATGAGCAATTTTTGTGAATCATGCTCCTATAAGCCAAATACATTACTAGGAGAAAAAGCGTGTCCATTTAATGCATTATATTGGAATTTTCTTAAACAAAATGAAGACAAGCTTAAAAATAATCCTCGACTTCATTATGCTTATATGAATTGGCAAAAAATGCCCTCTGATAAAAAAGAAGCAATCCATGCTCAGGCTCAAGAAATTTTATCTTCTTTAGATTCAGGACGTCTTTAAGCTCGCGTATTAAGAGCCCAAATGATCTCGTTGAGAGCACTTGAAAAAATAAGTCAAAAAAATAGGATAATACTAATTAGGTACTTGCTCTACCTTCATTTTCATAAACGGTACACAATCATGTTTATCGACTTGTCCTTAGAGTTTTTTTCCATCAATGAGTATCGGTTCAACACCCCGCAGTACATTTTTTATCTTACTTTTCCAAATTCGTTGAAGAAAAGAAACGTACCATGTCTTTTAACTCTTCTTGTTGAACCTGGGCATTTATCCAATTAAGTTGCACCTGCGTGGTTACCTGCTCTCGTTGATTCACTAAAAATAAGGTACTGTCTCCTTCATAGAATTTTTGTGTCTCTCCTTGTTGCACCTTAAGTGCCAAATGATACTCCTTCTTTAAGAAAGCTACCTGCTGATGGATTCTTCTTATCCCAATATAAAGATTGGTAAGTTGATTTTTAAGCTGCTCATACATAAACTTTTTTTCTGCTCTTATTTGCTCGATTTCACCCTGTGTACGAATTAACCTCCCTTTGGCTTCTCGGCGTAATACAGGAAATTTGAAAGAAACCCCGATAAAAGCTGCCTCTGGGATTAACGCAGAATATCCTCCACTGCCGTATTGCTTAAACGTATATGCAGTAGCATCCAAATTGGGCAGCAACTCATTTTGTGCCAAGTCACGCTTAAGCTTAATTATTCTTGAGTAATTTTGTAGTTTTTTTAAAGAAGGATGGCGAGCTAATTGAGATAATCCTTGCGCTAATTGACCTGACTGCATCAAAATATGCGAAGGCAGCTCTCTTTCCAAAGGAATTTTAGGACTTCCCTTTTCATCTCGATAATACAAAGATAAATTAATGCCAGCCTGTTCAAATATCATCATCCCTTGGTTAAGTAATTGCTCTCTCTGGATTATTTGTTGCAAGTTTTCGGTTATGGCGAGTTTTGGCAAATCACCTTGATTTGCTTGTTGCTCAATTGCCACTTGCCGCTTTCGAGCTAATTTTAATAACTGCCTAAAGGTTTTTAATTGCAATCCTGCTTCTACCCATTGCCAATAAACTTTAATCGTTTCTTGATATATCTGAATTTTAATCGCTTCCGAGTCGTGCTTTTTCATTTCAATTGACTCCGCGGTAGTCAATAAATTGGTTCGATCCTTATCAATTGTTCGGTCACGAAGTAAAGGAAATGAAAGTCCGGCTCGATACTCCCCGCCTGAATTCGTTAAGTAGTTTTGATAATAAATAGGCCAGTCTCCATTCCCATTTCGATAACCTGCAAATAATTTGACTCCATTGTAAAAGGTTGGAACATTAAGCTGAGTATCTCCGTAATTGTTAATATAGCCGCCAAGGGGCTGTGATCGGGTAGTTGCATCAAGAGAAGGATCAAACCTTCCCAACGCACTCAAATGCTCGCCTTGAGCCTTTGTAATTTCCAGACGCGCTATTTTAATTTTAGGATAATAATGTGCAACACTTTGAAGCACCTTGTCCAGGGTTAATTTATTTTGTTCGCTTGCCTCGCTGACAAATGAAAGGAAGAAACAGATAAAACCTAGAATGAGCTGATATTTAAATTCGGTATGAGCGAAAAATCGATTCATGGCTGCCCCTTCTCTGGGGTACTTTCGGGTGGAAAACCATTAAATTGCCGCCACAGTTCGTACCATAAAGGCACTTGTCCCAATTGAATCCAACCATGAACACGCACACCTTGCCTTAAAAATCGCGTTTGAGGCCAAGGTTCATCAGGAATAATGACGGCACGAAATAACCCAAGACCATTGTCTGTGGGATCTATAAAAGAAACAGTACCCCCAAAAGTACCTACGGCAATTTCAGGCCAACCCCGAAATTGGATTGCAGGCCATCCCTCGAACTGTAAGCGAGCTTTTTGATGAAGTCGAACAAACGGAATATCATTGCCATCAATCCATAGCTCCACAGCGCGTGATTGAGTCTCGGGAATAATTTGTGCCAAAACATCTCCCGCTTTAACGACTACACTCTCTTGGCCTGTCAATCGTTTAAAAATTACTCCTGCCACATGGGCTTTTATGAGTTGTGTTTGCTGACGGGCAATACGTACATCAACATCCACCATGTCAATATTTGCTTGCGCTAACTCACTTTGGTATTTGGAATATTCAATTTGTGCCAATTCAAATTGACGTTTTGAATTAATTCCTTGCTGATATAACCTTTTTTGTCGTTCCAGATTGGCTTTTCCCGCTACTATTGATTGTTCTGCTGCCTCTATCCGCAGTGCAATTGCTTTCTTTTCTAATTCCAATCGCTTCAATAACCCAGGATCATTATCATTGATTTCAACTAGAAGATCTCCGGGTTTTACCGTCATCCCCTCATCAACATACCATTTTTTAATACGCCCATTGATTGGTGAGTTTAATGTATGAAGCCTTTCGGTTGGTGAATAAGCAATCACCTTACCATCACCAAGAGCAAACTGTTGCCATGGAGTAAAACTTAAAAATAAAACGATAACTAGAGTGATAATAAAAATTATTTTGGCGATTTTTTGTGGCTTTGGTAGTTTTGCAATCATGGTATAGGCATGTAATTTCATGGAAGCACCACGCAATTTGTCATTTCCTTGAGTTCATGAGTTTGAGTGACTAAAACCAAAATGGTATTATTCAAGTTCAGCAATCGCTCCATGAGCAAGTCAATTTTTTCTCTCTCTAATCCATCAAAAGTTCGGTCAATAATGAGTAATTGTGGCTGCAACAAGACAGCTCGAATAATCATTAGGGCAATGAGTTCAAATTCTGTAAATTCATTTTGCCAGTCATAAATAATCGTTTTCAAGCCATTAGGTTGATGCATTATTTTTTCAGCAAGTCCGAATTGATTAAATTGTTCAATAATAATCTTGGTTGATGCATTTTTATGGTTTAACACCAGATTGTCATAAATGCTGCCTGCAAACCATTCCGGCTTTCGCAACAATAAGCTGTATTGGCGAAGTGCTGTTCGATGCTCTTCATTACAAATACTTTGATTCACTAAAAGGTCCATGTTACATTTTTTTCCAAAACCCAAAAGTGATTCGGCAAATGATTTACAGAATTCTGCATTTTGAGAATAAACTACTAATGGCTTTTCCAATGCAGCACTTACTTTGATCTCATCAAAGAGCCGAATTTCGATTGTTTTCATAGGCAGAAATAAAGTATCAAGCTCATTTTTGATTTCCTCTAGTGGTAAATTAAGGACTGCATCAATCTTACTTTCTGAGGACACTAAATCGTAATAATTTTCTAAAAGGACACCAAAACGTTTAAATGCATAAATCAGCGCACCAAGTACAATTTCAGCAGCTACAAGCTGACCTAAACTCAATTGATTTTTAATAACAAGATATCCTCCTAATCCTAGCAGGATACTGCCTGAAAACGCCGAAAGGAGATAAAAACCAATTTGATGCTTGATGAGTTGCTTAAAATGAGTATTCCTTGCATTTAAAAAAGAAACCAAATGCTTGTCGGATTGTAAAATGGCATAGTGATTGTAATTACTGAATCGGAATAAAAATCGATTAATTAAAAGTTCTTCGAGCCAGGCGCCTACTTGATGTTTTTGCGCACACTCTTTTTTTGCACTCTCTAATCCCTTACGATAGGGGATGAAAATAATGAGTAGGATACTTAGAATAATAAAAGCGTCAAAAATGATAAATAAGGGATGATAAATGAGGAGAAGTAGCAACCCAAAAATAAGCTGTAATCCTAAATTCACCCCATAGAGCAAAAGACTGGCAAGTGATTTTTTGATGGTAACCACTTCAAAAAAGCGATTCACAAGCTCAGGACCATGATGCGTTGAAAAACTATCTAACGACAAGCGAGTAAAATGATTCGTTAGGTTTAGACTTATTTTTACCATTAATTTTTGCTGAATGACCTCGAGCACTACGGTTTGCCAAACATTTAAGGCACCAAGAGCTGCCATCAAGATGAATACAATGAGGCTCAAAGTGACTACAGGCTGCATTAATTTTCCAAAGGCAATTAAATTAATTAATGTTTGTGCTGCAATCGGGACGCTCAAAGTCAATAAGCTTGCTACCAGACTAATGAGCGCAATTGATACTAATGTCGGTTTATCTAAAACATCCTTAATAGAATTCATTTCTTTTCTAATTATCCTTTTTTATTTTAAGACATTAATGTTTTAATTTCTTTAGTATGAAATACTCAAGCGATTCAATCGCTTTATTGTGTTCTTTCTTTTTTAACAAGGATACATGAATATCGCTCAATTTTGGTAAGAACCCCTCATCAAGTCGTTCAAGATCGCTGGGAATCATACTTCGTTGTATCGCAGTAATGCCTAGCCCTGCGCGCACTGCAGCCATTTTTCCAGCATAGCTTGGACTACTGAACACAAGACGCCAGTTTAAATGGTGATTATCGAGAGAATCAATAACATTTCCACGATAGACACAAGGCGTTGGCGAGAGCACCAGCGGAATTGGCGTGGTTTTGTTGAATTGAGTTAAAAGCTCTCTCTTCCCCACCCAATCTACCGGTTCATTCCAAACAGCTACACCCTCAGCTATTTGATTTCTTTGATTTGTTTTGATTAAAATCAAATCAAAATCGCCGTGATTGAACCGTTGGATTAAATTAAGGGTCAGCTCACATTCAACATTCAGCATCACCCTTGGATGAAGCCGTGAAAACTCAACCAGTACATCCGACAAAATCATTGAAGCAAAATCCTCAGGCAAACCAAAACGAAGCTCCCCATGAAGCTCTGGCGCTTTAAATCGGTCGAGTGATTCGCGATGAAGCTCATAAATCCTTTTGGCATAGCCTAAAAAAAGCTCTCCGTCAGGGGTGAGCGACAACTCACGTCCGCGAAGAATTAAAGGTTTTTCAATCAGTTGCTCAAGTTTTGCAATCTGCTGACTGATCGCGGATTGAGTACGCCCCACTCGAAGGGCTGCTTTTGTAAAACTCTGGGTTTCTGCAACCGCCAAAAAGCATTGCAAAGTCACTGTATCAAGACTCATTAGAACTCCTAATGACATATATAAAAATTATTAATTTCACTTATATAAGTTTATCTAATATATTCCGATTGTAGCAAAATAATTTCTAATGAGGAATACTGTGAATACGATAACAAATTTTTTATTTGTCGCTCTTCTGGCCTCCCCTGCCCTCGCTCTGATCATTAACTGTTTTAGTGGCAAAAAAAGAGCTGTCTCTGCAGCTGCATGGGGAAGTTTTTCTATTGGTTTTGGATTTATAATCGGTCTCATTTTATTAAGCCGCTTGAGCTTCTCAGAAATGCCGGTGACCTATCTGCTCATCATCTGTAATACCTTAAGTTTATTATTATGTAATTTAATTTTACTGGTAAGTTTTATCGTTCATCGATTTTCTTTAAGGTACATGGACGGCGACCGAATCTATTCACGTTATTTTTTTACCCTGGCAGCGATTACCCTTAGCGCTGTAGTCATGGTTCTTGCAGATAACCTCTTTCTCTTTTGGTTTTCTTGGTCACTCAGCAACCTGCTATTAATCGTGTTAATGGTTCATAAAAGCGAATGGACTGCGGCAAGAAACTCGGGGCGGCTCACCCTAAATACCCTATTGATAGGTAGCATCAGTTTATTAGCCGCTTTTACTTTAATCACCTTAAGCAATGACACCGCTTCCATTAACGCTTTAAATGAGAAGGAACTAGCAGGATCCTCTGTTTTTGTGCCTGCTATGACTCTGATTATGCTCACCGCATTAACTCAATCCGCTATTTGGCCCTTTCATCGCTGGTTGATTAGCTCTTTAAATTCGCCAACTCCTGTTTCTGCTCTGATGCATGCAGGCCTTGTCAATGGCGGTGGCATCCTCATTGTAAAGTTTGCCCCACTTTTTGCAGCATCGAGTTACTTACTGATGACTGTATTCGTTCTGGGAGCCATCTCAGCTTTCTTAGGAACTTTTTGGAAGCTCATGCAATATGATATTAAAAAAATGCTGGCTTGCTCTACTTTAGCGCAAATGGGATTTATGATGATGCAATGCGGTCTAGGGCTATTTGCCGCGGCTGTAGCTCACTTGTGTTGGCATGGTTTATTCAAAGCCTATTTATTCTTAAGCTCAGGCTCGGTCGTTGCCCAAAGAAGTAATGAGCCTAAAATTAAGACATACAAACCAATTGTCGTTTTAATTGCTAGTAGTGGCGGCATCTTAGGCATGCTTGGTTTTGCATTTATGACGAATAAGCCAATCCTGTCTCTGCAAGCAACCTCATTCTTACTCGTATTTGCATTCATTGCAGGAACGCAAATGATGCTCACAGTAATGAACAATCGCTTGTCCCTCATCAACATGGCCATTGGGCTCTTGATGTCTTCCTTAGCGGGCTTGGTTTATGGCGCAAGCATTCATCTGATTGAATTACTGCTTCCAAACTTAACTATGTTTTACTTACCTAAGCTATCCATACTGCATCTGATTACCTTGGCTCTGCTTGTAGCGCCTTGGTTACTGTTTAACCTTGGATTGATGAAAAAAATTAAAGAATCGAATTTCTCGTGTTGGGTCTACATGAATTTATTTAACCAAAGCCAGCCCTCTCCCAAAACAGTAACCACACTACGGTCTGATTATAAATACTAATTATTCTAAGGAGTAACCATGAGTACAGCAAAAGTAATGGCGAATAAAGAAAAAACAAATGAGCTCTCCATGAAAAAGAATACTTCAATCAAAACCCAAAACAAGAGAGTCGAAATACGCGTTTTAGTGGAAAATGCAGCCCAACGGATTGCACCGGTTTGGCCTTTAGAAACATTTATAGCCTGCAATCCCTTACAAGGGCTTGAAGCACAAAGATTTGAAGTGGCCATAGCGCAAGGTGATTTTCAAAGAAAGGAAGTTCCACGTAATCGTGCTTTAGAAGACGTGAACCTGCAGATGATTAAATGGTGCAGCGCCTTTTACGATGCCGGGCAAGGTGCTATCGAAATGCCGCATCGAGACAAAGGATTCTATTTTGGATTTTTAAAATTAGCGCGCTTTGACAAAAAGCTTCATAAAAATAAAAAAGAAGCAAAAAAATGGATAATGACTTTGCCTGGGTCTGCAGAAGAAGCAATTATTTTTTGCCTGAAAAAACTGAAGGTACCCAAAGAAAAAGCCGAAAAATTCATCTCCGAAACCTTTCTTTATTTACCGGGATGGGCGGGTTTTGTGAAATGGAAAACTCATTGGCACAATCCCACAACAGCAGACCAACAACCGGTAACACTCACTGACTTTCTTGCGGTTCGTCTTATCATTACCTGCTTGCTCTGGCCTGAAGCAGGCCAGGAGAAAAGAAGCGAAGAAGAGGGTTCTTTGGTTCAGGACGTTCTTAAAGAAATAAAAAGCAATGAAAAACACTACGAGCAAGCATTGGTAAAAACACTGTTGCCTGAAGTCAAGCAAGTGTCCACCAAGACCCAAAGAGCCGATGCGCAACTGGTGTTTTGTATTGATGTCCGCTCAGAACCCATACGACGCGCTATCGAAAAGCAGGGAAATTATGAAACGCTGGGATTTGCTGGCTTTTTTGGCATCCCCATTCGCGTACAGGAATTTGAAAGTGGTAAAACAAGAGACTGCTGTCCTGTATTATTAAAACCTCGTTATCGTGTTGATGAAAAACCAAGTGCAACAAATAGCTTTTTAATGGAACAACACCTTCAGGGCAAGACGATTAAGACGACCCTTGGCAAAATCTATCAGGAATTAAAATATAATTTTGCAACACCTTTTGCTTTGGTTGAAACCCTTGGTGCCTGGTGTGGCCTGAAGATGCTTTTGCAATCGGTTGCTCTGGGTTATACAAAAAAAACAAGTCAAACATTAAACCATTTGATTGCACCTCCACTTCAAACAGAACCATCGTTAGAATTAAATGAGGATAATTTGGCGCATGGTATCGCCCTAAGTGAGCAGATTGATTATGCCGAGACCGTTTTACGACTTATGGGGCTCACCTCAGGTTTTGCAAAACTCATTATTCTTTGCGGTCATGGGAGTACCACCGAAAACAATCCCTACGCATCTGCTCTCGATTGTGGTGCTTGTGGTGGAAATCATGGCGGAACCAATGCCAAGCTTTTAGCCAGAATCCTCAATAAAATAGACGTTCGAAGAGCATTAGAAGAGAAAGGAATTCATATTCCAATGGACACGCTTTTTTATGCTGCACTTCACAATACCACCACCGATTCTATTGAACTTTATAACTTGAACACAGTCAAAGTTCTTTATCCAAATCTAGTCAATCAGTTACGTGTTGATTTGGAGGAGGCAAAATCGAGCAATAATTTAGAGCGAGGTCGAAAATTAAATTCAGCTCATCCAGAACAAGACATTCAGCGAAGAAGCCAGGATTGGTCGGAGACACGTCCTGAATGGGGGCTAGCACGCAATGCTGCTTTTATTGTGGCGCCACGCTCCTTAACAAAAAACATCAATCTTGATGGCCGATGCTTTTTACATTCTTATGATTGGTCAAAAGACCCAGAGGGTAGTTTCCTAGAAACAATTCTCACTGCACCCATGGTGGTTGCCCAATGGATTAATACCCAATATTTGTTCTCAACCCTGGATAATGTGGCCTACGGAAGTGGCAGCAAAATCACCCACAATGTCACCGGTAAAATGGGCATCATGCAAGGAAATGGCAGTGATTTAATGCATGGACTTCCTTTGCAATCGGTAATGAGTAGTGATGAGAGCACCTACCATCAGCCGCAACGTTTGCTGACCGTAGTTTATGCACCACAGGAACTGGTATCAAAGATTATCGAGCGACAAGCTATTTTAAAGACCTTGTTCTTCAATGAATGGGTTCATCTCATTGTCATTGACCCCAGTGATGGTCGAGCTTACAAATTGAATCAAAATGGCAATTGGATTTTAGCACACTAAAAACGAGGAGAAAAAATGAAAGTTATTAAAGTTCAAGAACGAAAGGATATTGGTATTAACCTCCATCCTATGAAAAAAATAGAAATCATCGTTTCTGGCGAGCATGAACAGCTCATCAGCTCCATGATGGAAGAGGCAAAAGTTACCGGATTTACCTTATTCAGAAACATCTCAGGTAAAGGCCATAATGGATTTCATGAAGGAAAAATATTATTCAACGACAGGGCCTCACTGATTATGTTTCTTGCCGTAGCTCCGGAGGAAGCTATAGCAACTCTAGCCTTAGGCATGAAAACTTTATTTCAACAGAACTCTGGTGTCATGTTTGTTTCTGATGTTGATGTAGCCCGAATGGATTATTTCCACTCAGTCACTGGAGCTTAATCATGGACTATCGCAATCAGTCGGTTTTGCTTGCCTCAAAACATGAGAAAGAAAAAGCAATTGCTGAAGTATTTTTTAATAAACTCTCGTGCACACTGGATGTGCACGATTTTGATACCGACCAATTTGGGACCTTTACTGGTGAAATTGCAAGAACATTAAGTCCCTATGGCACCTGTATTTTAAAAGCAAGGAGTGCTGCAGAGCACTATGGTTATGATTTAGCGGTTGCCAGTGAGGGAAGTTTTGGTCCGCATCCCGCATTTCCCTTTATTCCCAGTGACCATGAAATCATGGTATTTTTAGATCGCAAAAACAAGTGGGTGATTGCAGAGCAATATACTACACCCAAAACAAATTATCGCATGATCACCATAACCCCAAAAACAGAGCTTGATAATTTTTTAGAAAAAGCAGGCTTTCCCGAGCACGCACTCACCCTGCAAACCAATAGTGATAAAAAGGTGATTGCAAAGGGGATTAGAGACGTCCAATCGCTCGAGACCGCCCTGTCCCTTGGTTTTCAACAGGAAAAAGAGCTTTTTCTCGCCACGGATATGAGAGCCATGATGAATCCTTTGAGGATGGAGGCGATTTCTATACTCGCTGAAAAATTAGTCAATCGAATTCAATGTTGTTGCCCCAACTGCTTCACTCCTGGCTTTGGGTTTAAAAAAACCTCAGGCAGTCTTCCTTGCAATGACTGCTCATCCCCGACTTCCTTATACCAACAAGAAGTTTGGGGCTGCATCCAATGTGATTATCAGGAGAAACACCCCAGAAAAGATGGTTTAGAAGCAGCTGAGCCTCAATATTGTGATTATTGTAATCCTTAAATTGAGATACAAAATCCCTAGTTGGCATCGTTATGGGCTATCAAAGTGATTGGCCAATACTTTGTGAGAGCGCAAAAACTTTAAATGGATTAGAGGTTAATTTTGAAACAGAAACTTGTATCGGCACATGGGACACCAGATAAACTCCATGACTATCACGGTTAACTTTCTGGTGACGACTATTCAGGGCTTAGTGTAGCTATAATATGCAATGTTCTTCGTGTTGATGAAATTGACAAAACAAGATCCACTTACATTCCCTGGACTTATAGAATAGGAAAGTTGGGGAAACGATCCCCAACTGCCCCAAGATTTCCTTTAATAAGGTTTTTTATTAGAGTCAGAAGACAAAGTAATTTCATCGGCAATGTCACTATCATCGGGGGAGGTTAACTTTTTAAGTGTTTCTCTCCAATTTTTTGCATTTTCGTCTAATTTACCTACCACTGTATCATCTTTAAAAAAGGTATCTTTACTCTTTAAAGCACTTAATTGCTTTTTTCGTTCAGAAAGAATCACATCTTCAACTATTTCTCTTTTCAAAGCAGGTCTTTTTAACTCTAGATGCGGATAACTTTCAATTCTACCAATTGTTTTCCCATTTTCATCTCGGTTACGAGCAATATGCATCAGTTTTTCTCTGTCGAGGTTTAATTCCTTTGGATCAATTCCAAATAACTCCATCACTGTTAAAGCAGCATCAGCGATTAACTCCGGTGTGCGCTCTTCAAGAGGAGGCAAATCAGTTGCCCAATAGTATTTATTATCATAAAAGGAGGTAGTTAATTTATTATATAGACTTGCAATAAAATTTGGCGTCACATTGTCGTAAAAATATTTTACTCGAGTATTTCTTGAGTCAATGTTTTGTCCGGATCCAAAAATTCCGCTGCGTAAGTTATTATTTTTCATACGCAAAGTTTCTATATTTTGAGGTTTGTTTTTAATCATAATTTCAAAAGGAGAAGGATCACCGGCTTTAAAAGAAAAAGCCTTTTTTAAAGTATCTTTATCAGGAGACAATGCAGATTCATGCAAAAACTCGAAATAAAGCGCTTTCATAATACTTCTTTTATTTATTTCTTGTTTTGACATATTGTCATCGATTTTTATTGAGGGAAGAATAATTTCCTTAATTGTTGTTGCAAATCGTTGATATGCTTCTTCTCTGCTACAGTTATGCAATTCACAATATCTGTCGTCAAAAGAAATCATTCTTCTATTATGATTAACATCATGAACCCAAAAATCTTTTGGAGTATTATAATAACCATCAGCAAATATAGTTTTTGTACTCATTCCTGTAAATGCTAAAGTAGGGTAAGCCCTTAAACTAATCAAGTCTTCTAAACTAAGAACTCTCGATGAAGGTATGACTATTATTCCATCTTTGTGTTTCATTGATAATTCATAATGGGTATATCTGTCTGCGTGATAGAGAGGGTTGTTATGATTATGTGCAATTCTTTCTACAGTATCAAAAAAGTCCATAGCTTTGGAAATAGCTTCTAATGTAGGCTGATAAGGATATCTACCTGTAGTAGGTGGTCTATGAGGATACCCTGCTTTAATCTCTTTCTCATCAAGTTCGACTTCAAGTGCTACATGGCGTAAAGCAAGTAATACTTGCGAATACTGGTTCTCTAAAGCACCGCTTAACGCTGAATTTGATGTGATATCATGATTAATTAAATCTTGAATGAAAGGATGATTTAAAGTTTGTATTAATTCTTGGACAACTTCTTCAAATTCAGGCATAGAAGCTAATGGTCCATCTTTATCCAATCTTTCTTTTAGGCGTCTATAAACCTTTGCCGGATCAGCAAATATTTCAGCTTCAAATTTATATTTATTTTGATCATTACTTGTCATTTTTTCATACTCGCATTTGTTAATTTTCTAGAGCGTTATCGAGAAGCGTTTACATAATTTACTCGAGTTATTAAATTTAAACTTATTGACCAAAATAATTCCAATTAATAATATTTATATGACATATGAATTTTACTTATAATGCATCAACCCTTTTCGAAATTGTTCTAAAGCGGCAGAAAAGCAATAAAAAATATTAACTTAGGTATGCTGGGAACAAACGTTGAATTATCTCCTAGAGCATTATCCTCATATTCAACATCCTGAAACCATAACCATCCTTTGTTCTTCTGATTTATTTGTTAACTTCAGTTAGAGTTATCAATTTTTTAATTCATCCAAACATAGCTTTTTTATCTAAATTTCTGGGTCGCTAGTCATATTAAAAAAATTGATATGAGATATAAATATTATCAATTTTACTTAAATCGATCTTTGTGAATAAAATATGTACACAATTTACAAATAGGTGTTGAAATGACTGGAATGAACAAACTACTAGATAATCAAAATGATTCACAATACATATTAGATCGAAAATTTAAATATATTTTTCGAGGCTATAACGAGCTGGAATTTCCTTTTCCAGAAATTGCTCCTACCTTTGCAGATATGCAAGAAGCAATTTCACAGCAATTGGAAAATATAGAAAAAACCTTAAAAAATCTTTCCCAGGATAATAAACATCACATGTTCTATAAATCAGTATTAACTGACAGCCAGGATAAATTTCTTCAAATCCAAAAAAGAATGATAGAACTAGCACAAGGAGTAGAGGTTAACAAGCAATCAGAAGTAGATTCCCCCGTCCAAAGAGTGACAATAAAATTTCCTTATGGAGCATGCATAAGACTTTGTGCTGAGTATAGCGAACTATGTGATTATTACTACAGATCCAATGAACGTTTCAATAAATTTGGCCCTTCTTCGCTTTATTTCCAAGAAGCATCTCTCAATACTCAACCCCTCAATGAAAAGGAGTATCTTAAAGTTTTGGAACAACAGGATTATATTACCGCATTTCATGAAGTCCTGGCTAAGGCGACTGACAAAGATAAAGAATTACTCATTGAAGCTAAAGCAAATAATTATAGCTTCCAAGAAAGAACTCCTTTAATAAAAGAAATTTATAAAGAAATGTCACTTCCATTTTTGTTTCAATCCGTTCGATACAAACATCACCTTGAAGAAGATCTCCTTCCTTTAGACATTATTTTATTTCCTACTATGAAACCATTGAGTATCGAGAACTTTTCTGAATTTCGCCCTTATAATTTTTATCCATTAGGAATTGTTCCTGATAAAATTTTTGCTGATGAATTTCATCTAACTGCTAGTGATTTTTTCTACCATGATGTAAAACATTCACTTGATATGGTTTCGAGAAATTGGACAGTTTACCTGGAGCATGACTTTAGTTTTACAGAAGCAAAACGACATTTTATTCAAACAAAAAAAACTTTAGATGATTGTATTCAAGAAGAATTAAACAATATTCAACTTAACGAAAAACAAACACGGGACTTAAGACATGCGATAAAAGCCATTCTTTTTGAAATTTATCATGAAGAAGGCTATGCCTATGATTACAACTCAATGATACGCGCTTTAGAAGAACCCAATCCCTTTTATGGTGAGCAGTTAGTTGAATTTTTAAAACAAAAGTTAAATGAAATTTACTTTTTTTTCCCTAAAAACTCAGTACCTGATGAAGAATTAAATTTTCCTATTGAGAGATTAGATGAAGCAAAAAAACTACTATTAACTTCATTGTATAAAGCTCAGGAAATTGCAAGCTCCAAAGGTTATGAGGTGCCTGAGTTTCGATGGGGGATTGCTCGAGGTAAAACACAAATAAACCCTTATCAAAAACTTAAAAATGAAGATGAATATAAAACAGTGCCAAAAAATATAGGAAATATATGTTTGACTAAAGAGAGCACCCCTCAATTAAGAAGTAAATTTTTCGAGATGAAGGACCGTTTAACCGCTTCGTCGAAAACTGAAAACGTTGATATAGTGTCTACACCGTATAAGAAAAACAATTAATGCTTAAAAAGAACAAAAGAATCAACTAAAATTTAACCTACCTCCTACGTGCCGCGGCTTGTCCGTGGCATCCAGCAGCACTCAATTATTGGTAAATTAGCTCATGCCATTCTGATTAAATTCTTCAATCACATTTGATTTCCATTGTCTTGGCCAATTTTTAAAATATTTTTCGCGACGAGCTGCGTCAATAAACAATACATGTGATTCATAATAGAGCAGCATGTGGATGTTATATTTGGCTGTCAAGTGAAGAATAAATTTATTTTGTGTTCCCAAGTGCGCTTAATAAGATCAGAGGTAGCACCTACATCAAGATGGCTTTTAAGTTGACTTGCTAGAATAGAAACAATCAATATCCGAATGCCCCATTTTAGAGTTGCTTTTTCTTGGGATAGCAGAAACAGATGATTTTTTCACTGCCGTCAATAAAGCGCTATGCTAAATCAGGCTCTTGTGGACGCGGTTTAAAAATATACATTAATTTGTTTTTAGAGAGCATCGATTGAATTGTTGATAAATCGAAAAATCTACCGGTAAGTCCCGCTAACGACAGCCTGCACGTATACGATATAAGATAGCCTCAACGATCGGGTTTATCATAAACTCCATGCTGAAGCATGGCTCTCCCTTAGTTTGAACCATAGCTCACGGTCTAAGCATTGCAAGCTCGTTTTATACTTGGTGTTGGAGCTGGTATATGATGAGCTTGCTCTTATATTTGTGGTTTAGAGGCCTACTTTTACTCGCATTCAAAACATCCCATTCGAGTTAGCTGAGTTTACAGGAATTGCTTGCGTTACATCCCAGTGCTCTACAACTTTTCCATTCTCTAATCTAAATAGGTCTACAATCGCATCACCCAGAGTCCCAGGAACTAAAATAGAATGTACATGAAAAAAAACATAATCCCCATCTGCTATCACTCGTTTAATCGTTACATGGGATTTAGGAAAATTGTTTTGTAAATATTCAATATAATGTTTTAAACCATCGGAACCGTCTTTGCCCTCAGGATCGTGTTCAATGTATACCGTTCCAATATATTCGGAAGCTAAATTAAAGTCTTTTTTATTCACAATCGCTTCAAAAAATGCTGTAGCAATTTCTCTATTGGTATGTGGTTTATTATGTGCATATGAGTCAGTGCTAAGAATAAAAAGTAGTGTTGTTATTATGGCTAAATAACTTTTAATAAGCATAGTGTCTTTCCTTATCGTTATAAAAGAATTTGAGCTTAAAATGAATTATGAAAGTGTGCAATTAGTTACCAAATAGTAACTATCATTAAAAACCTGCTGCTTATTATCTTAAAGATGTATAAATAGTCCTAAAAAAGCTGTTAGGGATTTTAATAGGATAGAAATGATCGCTCTTTGTAAAAACAACACTCCTGGAGGGAAAATCATGATGACTATGCTAAAGCGGAAACCTGCGTCTTATCAATTTTCTGTTGAAAATCATTCGCTATTCAGCTATTTCCGGAGGCATTAATCCTTTAAGGTTGGCCCATAATTCTTAATTAAAGTAGAGAGAACCTTTTTATTTATTGATATTCATATAGTTTATTAGCCAATTAGATGTTACAATAAATGGTCGGTATATTTTAAATATACCCTCTATTATCTTCTTATTGCCTATTCTAGGGAAATTCATTTTTATCCTGCAATTTTCTTTTTATTACCTCATAGTCATTAGGAGCAATTAGCTATTTATATAGGATATCTATGAGCTACCAAACGTGCCATTATTGTTTAGAAATTAAAAATGATTTTTCCTTAAGAGGTAAATCCCGAGCTAAAAATGGAAAATTCCTTTGCTATCACCTCTGCCCATCATGCACCCAAAAATTAATTAGTATTAATAGTTTCTCTGATAAAGAAGGCCGTCAATTGTTTATAAATACAGTAAAGGAAAACGCTCAAAAATTCCCTATATATATTGATGAATAATTCTTTTACCCTAAAAGGGTAAATATTTAAACAATACACTCATTTAAAGGGGTATTGTCTACAAACAACATGCACCGCTGTACAAAAATTAAAAAAGAGTGCCCTATTAATAAGAACTGGTTCGAAATTCCTTTTCTATCTGATTCGTTTTGTTATTAGTAATTTGGCCATTGTAATTACCAAATTCCCCCTTCTGCTGAGTGAGCATCCAAATAAAAAGAGAGTCTAAATTATTTCCAGAGGACTGATTAATTTCAATCTTATCAAAATATATTTTTGCAGTATAAGTAAACAGTTTATTCTCGATATGAAATTCAATAGGCGCACGATAAGTACAAACTAAGAAAGGTATAATATGATTAAGGAAAATAAGAAAATAAGAAAATAAGAAAATAATATGTTTATACAGTCCTTTGATTGAGTATAGCATAAATAGTTCAAGTGACCATGTTTAAACAGCACACCCTACAATAAGCTTGACTTTTAACCTAAAGAATAGTATTATGGTCTCAGCTAGAAAATGTCTATTTTATACTCTCCAAATCGTCGTTTTATTCATTTAATCCCTCGTTCTGTAGTTTTTAATTCTTGACCGGTTTCCGGCTAAATTCGCCTATACGGGCATTATAATAAACACTTAAGGATACTTATGTCTAAAACAGTAAACGGAGTCGTTAAATGGTTTAACGAATCTAAAGGATTTGGTTTTATTGAGCAAGAAGCAGGGCCGGATGTATTTGCTCACTTTAAAGAAATTTTAAGTTCTGGTTTTAAAACCCTCACAGAAGGTCAGCGAGTACAATTCATTGTGACGCAAGGAGCAAAAGGTCTTCAAGCACAAAATATAGTAGCTCTTTAATTTAAGTGGTTCATATTATTTACCACTATATCTCTCTGTAGTTGTAGTGGTTCTTGGAGGACACGACAGTGAGGCAAAATAAAATTTACGTAGGCAACTTACCCTTTGGAATTACTGAAGAGACGCTACAAGAAAAATTTGCTAAATATGGTAAGATAGCCGAACTTCTTTTAATTAAAGATCGCTTTACTGGTCACATCAAAGATTTTGGCTTTATAACCTTTAGCTCGCAACAAGAAGCTCAATCCTCTCTAGATATGAATGGTAAAGTGCTGGAAGGACGTCCATTAAGAGTAACTATGGCCCAAGAAAACTACACCCCACGTAAACGTCGTCGATAAATTGATACCAATGCATGCCCAAGCGTTTCATCCACTTTACTACCCTACCATGGCATTTCTTTCGAGTGTAGCCTATGTTTCCAGAATGCAGGATAAGCGCCGCTAAATCCTACTTCACTCTGGGGTGCGAACAAGAAAGATTTGCCGACCCAGCCCTACAGGATTAAGCATTTCCTACTAGCTACAGCATCACGATATTCGTCCACTGAACCAAGCATCCAAATGAGTGATCTGATTCACTAATTAAATAAAAATATCTTCCAAATAGTTTCCTTTGAAACTATTTCTTAGTAAACTAAAGTGAATTTCAAAAGGTAAAAACATGGAAAAAAAGAAAAAAATCGAACCTAGTCAATTAAAGTCGCATATTGGTTATCGAATGCGAGTCGTCTCAAACGCAGTCTCTCATTCATTTGCACGCAAGCTTGCGGCAAGCGAAGTAACAGTCGCTGAGTGGGTTATTTTACGGGAGATGTACTCGGGAGAAATCACGACTTCACCAAGTGCTGTTGCAGCCATCACTGGGCTAACACGTGGAGCCGTCTCAAAACTTATAGACCGACTGTTGGCGAAGAACCTTGTTAGTCGTATGGAGGCAATAAGAGATCGCCGATATCAAGAGATAAAACTCACTGCAAAGGCAATCAAGCTTATACCAAAACTAGCTGCTATTGCTGACGAAAACGACACCCATTTTTTTTCAGTATTAACATCACCAGAGAGAAAAAATCTCTTTGAAATCTTGAGTAAACTGGCTGATTTACATGAGCTCAATAAAAACCCTATCGAATAAAAAAGGAGAACAACAATGAATCAAATTATAGAAAAACTAACAGAAGCACAAAAGTATGCAATATCCATTCGTCCAAAGATTGGAGGATTTCCGGTACTTGCAGAGGTCCTGCGACAGGCTGGCGTTACAACGAATTACTGGGCGTTGCCTTCTTGTCAATCAATTTATATTATGAATGAAGGCGCAGTCCTTCAACTGGGTCCTCCTCTTGTCACGGGTACCCACAAAGTTCCGAAATTCGATCGAACTGCACTCATTGCAGCAATTAGAGCCGATCAAGAAGGTAAAAGTACCTTCCCCGAATTTTTACAGTCTGCCTGGAATGCCGGAGTGGTTAGCTATAATGTAGATTTTGTTGGACGCGAAGTCGTTTACTATGGAGTCAATGGTGAGAAATATATGGAGGAATATTCTGCCGTTGAGGTGAAAAGATGACATAAGATAAATATAGAATTTCAGACTCTAATGAACTGAGCATCAGAGTCAACCTCAAAGGTTTAAACAACATCGGCTCTAAGAAAAAATTTGTCTATTGCCTAACAACAATCACTATTGTAAAAGGCACAGGCTATTGAATCATCAGAATCATTTCCAATAACTAACCTCAGTTCATAAGAGTCACTTTTTCGCCAAAATGTGGCACTGAATCACCACGTTCTTGATTTATTTTAGACTGTGCCGAAATAGTAAAAAACAATACATGTTGTCTTAGTTGCCTGTAGTTATCTCCATAAAGGCAGAAAGGAATCGAAAGAAACTCCTTTTTCTGCTAGTAAAGGCTAGATTCTACGGATATATTCTTTTCTCTTAGGATAAGGTGGTGAATATAAGAAATTTGCATCAAGTTTTAAGTAAAAATTTTTATATTGACATTTCTTTAGAGATTCAATGAACTGTTCTAAATATTCTTCTGCCAATCTACTTTTATCCTGACTCTCTTCTAAAGACCTTCTTTTGAGGGTTTTTGTATTTAAAAAAATATGGCATCTTAATCGGTTTATCCAAACATCTTGATGTTTCATTAAATCTTGATATTTTTCTTCTGAATTTTTATATTCAGTGGATTCTTTATATTTAGTAAAAATTTCAAGTACTTCCATGTTAGGAGGTAAACCTCTTTGCAATACTCTTAGTACTTTTAAATTCCTGGTTCGCTCCTCTCTTCAGAATTTACTAAAGCCTGGAAAACAGTTTTTAACTGTCTTAGAGGTTTGGTGTTTGGACACGACAGTTTTATTGTTTATCAATCATAAAAAAATCAATAAATTACATTTAGAGAATATAGACTCTTTAATTCCTCAGGCCATAAATTTTTAGCTAAATAAATTTCATTATGCTATGTAAGCCTTCTGTGACTCCATTAAATTTACTAAAATCACACTTTCTAGTGACGCCATCTTCCTAAGCACCAAGACTCTTACTCAATGAAACCAAGTCCTTAAAACACTTTACTTCAATTCGATCAGCATGTTCTCGTTTATTGGATCGTTTTGCAGTGAGATTGTCTTGATATTCTATTTATTGATAACTACTATTAATAATAATTGATTTATTTTTAATTGTATTGGTGTATTTTAATACATAACTTAATACTTAACTTATGCGTGTAGGAGATTCCTCATGAATTCAGATATCGAATTAAATGCAATGGGAACAATCAATCAGACTTCAAGTAATGAGATGAATACCACTGAGCAAGAGACTCATGTAGATCCCCAAGATGTATCTAAATACAAAAAAATCAGTGCTTTCATTCCTAAATTAATTACAACAATCGAACAGCTGGAACAATTAGATCAAAATACAGAAATGAACATAGATTTAAAAAAATCAAGAAAACGATTATCTTCCATTGCAACTGAAAATCTAAATCCAAATGCAGACGATATTGAAGAGTTCATCAATGTCCTTTCAAGCGCTCTTTATGGGTTAAGCACGGGATTGCGTATCATCAATATAGAAGAAATGACCAAAGAAAAGAAAAATCAGGCCGTCGATCTGCTCGCCGATATCGCCTTAATTCAGGAGGATATTGCCAAATTAGCCAGCTAAGCAGAGACCATGTCATGAGCGCATATCTATTTATGGCATTATGGCAACTCAAATCCCATGATTTAGCCTGCCAATACAAGAGTTAGATGGGAGTGTTACCATGCCTACCGTAAAAAAGCTTGATTGGAACAAAGTAGCACGAGCTGCAAATAAGGCAGGAATGGCCGCAAGAGCAGCTCTGACATCCCCAATGATCGCTTTAGGCAATGCAGCCAATACAGCTTATGAGGGAACGATCGATGCATTAAGTAATGCTGCTCAATGGACCAAAGATACCGGTTGGCCCGCAGTTAAAAAAGCCGCCATTTCGGCCTATGAGGGTACCCGCGATGCATTGAGTCATGCTGCCCAATGGACCAAAGATACTGGTTGGCCCGCAGTTAAAAAAGCAGGAATAGCAACTGCGGCAGTAGCTGGGGCCGTGATTGCCGCTCCTTTTATTGCTGTAGGTGTTGCTGCTAAATGGACCAAAGATACCGGTTGGCCCGCAGTTAAAAAAGCCGCCATTTCGGCCTACGAGGGTACCCGCGATGCATTAAGTAATGCTGCCCAATGGACTAAAGATACCGGTTGGCCCGCAGTTAAAAAAGCCGCCATTTCGGCCTATGAGGGTACCCGCGATGCATTAAGTAATGCTGCCCAATGGACCAAAGATACTGGTTGGCCCGCAGTTAAAAAAGCAGGAATAGCAACTGCGGCAGTAGCTGGGGCCGTGATTGCCGCTCCTTTTATTGCTGTAGGTGTTGCTGCTAAATGGACCAAAGATACCGGTTGGCCCGCAGTTAAAAAAGCCGCCATTTCGGCCTACGAGGGTACCCGCGATGCATTAAGTAATGCTGCCCAATGGACTAAAGATACCGGTTGGCCCACAGTTAAAAAAGCCGCCATTTCGGCCTACGAGGGTACCCGCGATGCATTAAGTAATGCTGCCCAATGGACTAAAGATACCGGTTGGCCCGCAGTTAAAAAAGCCGCCATTTCGGCCTATGAGGGTACCCGCGATGCATTAAGTAATGCTGCCCAATGGACTAAAGATACCGGTTGGCCCGCAGTTAAAAAAGCAGGAATAGCAACTGCGGCAGTAGCTGGGGCCGTGATTGCCGCTCCTTTTATTGCTGTAGGTGTTGCTGCTAAATGGACCAAAGATACTGGTTGGCCTGCACTTAAAACAGCCGCCATTTCCGCCTATGAGGGTACCCGCGATGCATTAAGTCATGCCGCCCAATGGACTAAAGATACCGGTTGGCCCGCAGTTAAAAAAGCCGCCATTTCGGCCTATGAGGGTACCCGCGATGCATTAAGTAATGCTGCCCAATGGACTAAAGATACCGGTTGGCCCACAGTTAAAAAAGCCGCCATTTCGGCCTATGAGGGTACCCGCGATGCATTAAGTAATGCTGCCCAATGGACTAAAGATACCGGTTGGCCCGCAGTTAAAAAAGCAGGAATAGCAACTGCGGCAGTAGCTGGGGCCGTGATTGCCGCTCCTTTTATTGCTGTAGGTGTTGCTGCTAAATGGACCAAAGATACCGGTTGGCCCGCAGTTAAAAAAGCCGCCATTTCGGCCTACGAGGGTACCCGCGATGCATTAAGTCATGCTGCCCAATGGACTAAAGATACCGGTTGGCCCGCAGTTAAAAAAGCCGCCATTTCGGCCTATGAGGGTACCCGCGATGCATTAAGTCATGCCGCCCAATGGACTAAAGATACCGGTTGGCCCGCAGTTAAAAAAGCCGCCATTTCGGCCTATGAGGGTACCCGCGATGCATTAAGTAATGCTGCCCAATGGACTAAAGATACCGGTTGGCCCACAGTTAAAAAAGCCGCCATTTCCGCCTATGAGGGTACCCGCGATGCATTAAGTCATGCCGCCCAATGGACTAAAGATACCGGTTGGCCCGCAGTTAAAAAAGCCGCCATTTCGGCCTATGAGGGTACCCGCGATGCATTAAGTAATGCTGCCCAATGGACTAAAGATACCGGTTGGCCCGCAGTTAAAAAAGCAGGAATAGCAACTGCGGCAGTAGCTGGGGCCGTGATTGCCGCTCCTTTTATTGCTGTAGGTGTTGCTGCTAAATGGACCAAAGATACCGGTTGGCCTGCACTTAAAAAAGCCGCCATTTCCGCCTACGAGGGTACCCGCGATGCATTAAATAATGCTGCCCAATGGACCAAAGATACCGGTTGGCCCACAGTTAAAAAAGCCGCCATTTCGGCCTATGAGGGTACCCGCGATGCATTAAGTAATGCTGCCCAATGGACTAAAGATACCGGTTGGCCCGCAGTTAAAAAAGCCGCCATTTCGGCCTATGAGGGTACCCGCGATGCATTAAGTAATGCTGCCCAATGGACTAAAGATACCGGTTGGCCCACAGTTAAAAAAGCCGCCATTTCGGCCTACGAGAGTACCCGCGATGCATTAAGTAATGCTGCCCAATGGACTAAAGATACCGGTTGGCCCGCAGTTAAAAAAGCCGCCATTTCGGCCTACGAGGGTACCCGCGATGCATTAAGTAATGCTGCCCAATGGACTAAAGATACCGGTTGGCCCGCAGTTAAAAAAGCCGCCATTTCGGCCTATGAGGGTACCCGCGATGCATTAAGTAATGCTGCCCAATGGACTAAAGATACCGGTTGGCCCGCAGTTAAAAAAGCAGGAATAGCAACTGCGGCAGTAGCTGGGGCCGTGATTGCCGCTCCTTTTATTGCTGTAGGTGTTGCTGCTAAATGGACCAAAGATACTGGTTGGCCTGCACTTAAAACAGCCGCCATTTCCGCCTATGAGGGTACCCGCGATGCATTAAGTCATGCCGCCCAATGGACTAAAGATACCGGTTGGCCCGCAGTTAAAAAAGCCGCCATTTCGGCCTATGAGGGTACCCGCGATGCATTAAGTAATGCTGCCCAATGGACCAAAGATACCGGTTGGCCTGCACTTAAAAAAGCCGCCATTTCGGCCTACGAGGGTACCCGCGATGCATTAAGTCATGCCGCCCAATGGACCAAAGATACCGGTTGGCCCGCAGTTAAAAAAGCCGCCATTTCCGCCTACGAGGGTACCCGCGATGCATTGAGTAATGCCGCCCAATGGACTAAAGATACCGGCTGGCCCGCAGTTAAAAAAGCCGCCATTTCGGCCTACGAAGGTACCCGCGATGCATTAAGTAATGCCGCCCAATGGACCAAAGATACCGGTTGGCCAGGATTAAAAAATACTGCAGAAGAAGCATTTAAATCAGCCCGAGATTTTTTCAGTCGTAAAGCTTCAGAAATAAGCGATAAGAGTATTGAGTTATACAATAAAGTTATCGATAAAATAGATAAGTCTTTAGATGATTATTTAGCTGAGGATAACATAAACCTATCAACACCATCTGGAAGCACTACCTTAAGCAGCCCTCTTTCCAGTACTAGATCTGAAAGATCTACTTTAACAAGCACATCATTGCAAACTCAGGAAAGAGATAAAGATAGTGACAAGGAGGTGGGTAAAGATAAGGACAACGGTAACGATTTATTAACCCGAAGACTTGGCTAATTTCGCATTTTAGGCTAGTTAATTTGCACCTTCATCTTAGGTGTAATACTTCAACTTGATCTGGGTTTATTGAGATCAACAAAAAAATTAATGGTTCGATATAGGATAAGTTTTCTCCCTAAAAATTAAATGCACTCCCACAAGCACTCACATTTAGTTTCCCGACTTATTTTAATTAAGATACCAAGAATCTCGTTTCTTTATCCAATGAAGACAGTGGGATACTCTTCTTTCATTCAAGATGAGTTAATTAAATTCCGCCAGTATTCTCCGCTGGAGGAGCAGGTGCCTCTACAGGTATATTAGGTTTTTGAGCTTCATTAGATACAGAAGAGTAATGTGAATAATAATAAACAAGAATAATAGCAATAACTACAATGATAATAATTGAAATAATACCCCTGTATTCATTTTCCCTGTCTTTCTTTTTCATAATTGTCCTCAGAATCTACCAATTTTCTTTAATTATAGTATTGATTTGAGCAGCAACCATCACTTATTGAATAACCTCAATTCATCAAGTAATTAATCCTTTAGTCACCTAATATTATAGTTATAAAGAATAATTATTTTCTGGTTAAATATCATTTTTTAATTAAGGCCCCGTCATAAATTAAAGAACCAGGATAAAGACTACTTCATCCCCTGCACTCCCTATTACTACCTGCTAAACTCAACCTTAGCATGGTCTATTGAGTTTATTAAAATTTAATCTATTATAAAAATAAGGTTTATTAACATTTCGCTCTATGCCCTGACATTCTGAGGCTTGTCCAAATTGGAGAATAAGCATGGATGCATCAAAATTTTGTAGACATTGTGGAAATAACCTGACAGAAGATGCTCAGTTTTGCAGTAAATGTGGAGCACCAGTAGAAACTAACTCCTCTTTTCCTCAGATAAAAAAGTCATATCCTAACCAAGAAATCCATCAGAAATCACCTCTTCTAGTGCTTATTTTAGGATTATTTTTAGGGGTTATCGGTATTCACCGAATCTATGTAGGAAAAATATATACTGGCTTACTTATGCTCATTACATTAGGAGGACTCGGTATTTGGTATTTAGTAGATTTAATCCTGATAGTTACTAACAAATTTGAAGATAAAAACGGGAACTCGATTCAACTCACCCAAAATCCATCTTCATTTAAAAAAGCACTACTGGTAATGGGGGCTGTTTTTGCTTGGTTATTAGTGTTTGTTGGTACGATATTTATAATCGTATTACTCCTTACAAGTGGCTTGATTTACTCCATTAATCATCAACTCAACGCATTAAAGACAGGTGATATTGAAAAAGCATACTCCTATACTTCAAAAGATTTCCAAAAAGCGACCTCCCTTTCTGATTTTAAAAAATTTATCGATCAGTATCCTTCATTAAAAATAACAAGGGTGCATTTTTTAACGAACGAATTATTGAAAATAATGTGGGCTTTGTGAAAGGAACATTGACTGCGAAAGATGGTGCAAAAACACCGGTGGAATATCGTTTAATATGGGAAGATGGGGTATGGAAAATTTTAAACATTAAGGTAAGTTATACGGGAGCAGGAATAGATATAGATCATAATGTGCTCAAGCCTTCAAGCTCGTTAACACCTCAGGAATCCACATGGATCGATTTCGATAATAAAGCCAATAGATACTCACTTAAATACCCGAATAACTGGGAGTATATTAAATCAGGGAAAGGAACAGTTCTCTTTAAAGGTAAAAAAAGCTCTGATTCTTATCATACAACGATTACTATACGTACTCTTTTAACAAAAAAGAATAAAGGTCAATATTCAACCATTCAAGAATTAAAAGATGATTTAAAAACACTGGTTTTTAAGAATACCACAGAACCCAAATTATTAGATCAAGGGGTGATGGAACTACCTCAAAATCCTAAAAGATTTCATGGGGAATATTTATTATTCACTTACAAATATAAGAATAAAGAGTTCAAGCAAATGGATACAATCATTCTAAGGGACGATGGATTAGCATTTTATACTTGGAGTTATACATCACTAATGAAACAATATAACTCTGATCTTCCAATTGCTAAAAGAATGTATGAATCGTGGATTATTTATTGAGTTATCTCCTTTTTATATCATGCATGTGCATTGTTACTAGTTAATTCAATTTTTCCCTTATTGCAAACAAAAGCACTGTTGTGCTGCTACAAGTTTGTGACGCAAACTTTTATACAGTTCAGGTAATCGTATTTGTTAGTTGTGAGACATACCCTAATTCTGTGCCATACCTATAGCGATACCCATGCGCATTAACAATATTAGTGCCCATGAATGCCCTATTTCGTTGATGAGATATTGGAGTTTCTTCTGGTAATGGATTTATATGTTTCTCTACAGAGACTAATTCGCCAGTTAGAGGAGCTTCATTAATGATAGGATTCACCTGCTCGATTAGTCTTATATCGTGGGTACAGTATTATCTGCTTTCAGAACAACACCATCATCAGGAATAAGATTTTTAACATCGAAAATTTGCTCTTTGTGATTACTTATAATAGACCATTTAGGTGAGAGCATTTTTTAATGCTCTCAGAGTAGCCTCTGTTCTTAACTCCGGGATGAATCCTGGAACAGCTTTAAACGCCTCAATTTTATCAGAAAGATACAATGATAGAATGGTTGCTATTATTAAGAATTAAAATTAAAAATTTATAAATTGTCGCGCTAATATGGAATACCAATGTACTGATTCAGCATCTATAAGTTTATTTAAACTCCTTTTCATTTATTATTTTGTAAGGACCACTTTGACTTCGTATACTGCTAGTGCATGCCATTGCCTCATAATACGGTCTTTATTTCTGAGTTTTCAGCAGACGTGCGTGACCGAAGACAGCTCTTCTGTTTAGTCTATAGCCTTGAAGATTTAAAGAGGAACCCTATCATAAATGGCATAGATAAATTAGACTCCGTCAAACAATCGTCTAGGTACTGGCGAGCAACACGAACAAAGCGTGGACAAATCCCTGATGAGTGACAAGACGTCTGAAATTAGAAATCGTAATTTTGTGTTCGATCAACGCCTTGAGTATGCATGAGGCAAGATTAAAGCAGCCAATCACAAAAGGCTAATCCTTAAGAAAGAAGCGATGATTGAACCAAGCTAATGATTTCTTCTACCTATTCTTGAGACCGTTTAGTCACCTTTGGTAATTTTTTGCCTGGAATCATTGGGTAGCATGTATTTCTAAAGGATGGAAAAATTTAATAATTAATATAAAACCAATGGGTTACATGATAACTCGCTTGTTAATACCCTAAACTTGCTCCATAATTTTTATCTCATGTGAACTACCAATTTACTTTGCAACTCATAAAGAGCTTCAATAAGTCTTATCAAAATCAAAATCTGATCCTATCAATTTTTGATAGTTGTACAATTTCCACTTTGAATTAAAATTGACCTCTATGTTTTTTTAATTGAAGGACAACACTGGTTATGAATAAAATTAAAGAGAATTATCTTCGCTTTTTTGATAGTTCAATTCTTAACAAAGGAAACGTGGATTGGAAGAAAAACATGTATAATGTAGTAGATAATAATTCAGTTCATACAACAAGAAAAGATATTGATTGGGAAATTCTTATATTTGCAATCACTGATAAATTAGGTTATACAGAAAAAACTTTGTCGCGTGGCTCTCGATATTACTGTGAATCTAATAACTTTCAAATTGTTTTTGAATACTATGATGACTCTTGGAAAGGTTTTTTTTGTATAACTCAGATTAATAAATTTAAATTTCGTTCATACCTGTATATAGACGATCTATATGATGAAAACAACAATGAAATCAATCAATGTGCAGCTCAATTAATAAGAGTTTATGAGGAATGCTTTCCCAACAAAGAACTACCTTTATTAGCTAAAAGAGAACCTGAGCATCAGAGACTACTTTACAAGTTCTAACCCCATAACTGGTAGTATCTATTTGCCAAATACCGTTTCGGAAAACTCATCCTTATTTAGCGGAGAGAAGTTTGTTTTTTATTATGGGTTATTCATTATTTTATTATGATTTAACTATAATAAATTTACTTATCCTTCTTGCTAAAAGTTAAAGGATGCATTCAAAATTAATATATTTCGATGAAATATCTACATCAGGAAATAACAAATGGAATTTTTGCACCGCAAAAAGATACCTCTCTTGATAGTAATGGTTCTAATTTGTTTTTTCTTGATTGTAATACCGAGAACCTTGATAAAAGAACCTAAAATAATTCCGCAATCTCAACCTTCAACTGAAATAAAATTACCTGGTCCAGCATATACCAGCAAGAGTTCAATTGAAGAAGTATTAAAAAAACGTCGTTCGGTAAGACAGTATAAAAGTGAAGTACTAACGTTACAACAAGTTGCTCAATTACTCTGGGCTTCACAAGGTGTGAGCTCTAAAAATGGCTTTCGTACGAGTCCCTCAGCAGGAGCTCTTTATCCCTTGGAGGTTTATTTAGTCAGTGGAAACATAGATAAATTACCCCCAGGCATATACCACTACATACCAGCTAAACATGTATTACAAAAATTAAAAAATAATGATGTAAGGAGTCAACTGACTAATGCAGCATTTGAGCAGGAGGCTATCCAATTAGGGGCAGCTGATATTGTAATAACGGCTGTATTTTCTCGAACAACAAATAAATATGGCGATGAAGGGAAGAAATTTGTTTTCATGGAGGCAGGCCATGCCGCACAAAATATTTATTTGCAAGCTGTATCGTTACATCTTGGCACTGTTTCGATTGGTGCGTTTGATGCAAATCAAGTTAAGACAATCTTGGATATTAAAGAAGAACCTTTATATATTCTACCCATAGGTAAAATTTAAAAGAGTATCAATTATATCAGGATAAAAAAATAGATAGAGCCATCAATGCTGTATATCGTGATCTCAATGATGAGAAAAAAATTAATCTTAAAAACCAAATAATGAATGTTGAAATATCAAAGTTAACTAATTGATTGACTATTTTGATCGTGTGGTAATGAATAATATATTATTGATTTATATATTTATTTTATGCTAATTTCAAAAATATAGAGATCAATAAAGGTGCATACTCAAAATATAATTAACACCATGGTTATTGCAAATGATTTTTTGTAATTTAAGGGATGAGCTTTACAGGAGAGTAGAATGTTTGAATATATCATGCAGAAAGCAAAAATCACTTATCTGTATTTTTTTGCCTATAGAAAATATGAGTTTATCAATAGATGTAATGTCTTATTAAATCAGTTTTTTGACAAAATTCAAGAGATTGAGCCTGAGTATGTAAGCCATTTTAACTGGGATGAACTTAAAAATGAGTTTATAAAAGATATTTCTAATCTTATCTCTATTGATAACTGGACAATTTTTCATGATATTGTTGTTAATTTGAATGAAGAATCTTTAACTAAGATCACTGATTTTGCTGCAGAAACATTTGTAAAAGTTGTATTAAGGGCAAATGCCGCTGAAATTTTATCTCAGATAAAGGAAGGATTAGAACAAAAATTAGATAAAAAAAGCTTTATTGCATTAAATAAAATTTTCAATCTGTATTTAGAATTAAAGTCCCTGTATGAAATCAATACTTTTGAGTCTCCCAGTGAAGGCCTTATCATTGCCAAAACATTTTCAGAAGTGGTTCTAATGTCTTTCATATCAGAACCACTGGTGAATAAATGGCTAAGTATATTTCAAAAGCCTATTGTATCTGATGGATCTACTCTTCCGTTACATTTCAAATATCTTCAATTTGAAGGATATACCTTACAACCTACACCTCCTCATATTAAAAATGCAGCCATATACGAAAATCAAAAACAAGAGCAATTTATTTTTAAAAAACCTAAGCATTTAGAAGATATTTTAGCAAGCACGATTGCAAGCACTATTGCTCATCCACTTTGTTCAAACATATTACCGACTCAAACTGTTTGCTCAAATAAGGGCTGTGTGTTTTTAACTCAACCATTTTTGGCTAATTTAAAAACTATAGTTCCTAGACATCTAGATTTTATTACTTCCCGAAATTCCCTATTTCAAAGTGAACAATTATTTTCGAAATTTCAAAATGAAAATGATAAAGAAGAGAGTCAATTTTTAACAGAATTTTGTCATATTATTGCCACGAGTTTTTTAGTTTCGGATTGGGATTTACATCTTGGTAATATTGTATTGAATAAAAAAAATCTTTATAAAATTGATCACGATTGGGCTTTAGATGAATTAGGTCAAATTAAGATTTTATCATTTTTTGCAAGACGAAATATTTTAAATACTGTTTATCATGATCGCTTTCCCCCCAGCAATGCATTAAGAGATTATCAGTACCTCATTAACTACCATGAGTTTTTTGATGCATTGAGACATATTGCAGATAAAGCAGAGGAAACACTAAAAGCAACTCTAGTGAATGTTCATAATACATTGTTGAGTACATTAATCCATTTTACAGAAGAAGAAAAATATACTGCTTTAATGGGCTTGATGGTAAGGCTTGGTGGTCAATTTACTGAGAAACAGTATCAGTTTGACAATTGGTGTGACGATATTGTCAACACGATTGGCAAAGGCTTGCAACATCGTATTCATGGTATGAGGTTAATGGCAATTTGCTCAGAACTTTATAATCTTGAAGATGCTGCTGAAATTGAAAAACAATTGCATGTGATTCAGGAGTATTTGCTTCAAAATGATAAAGATCTAGCCCTGGGGTGTAAAATTATCCCTCTGGAAGCTCAAGGGCTAATTAGACAAGGGTTAAAAACGCTGGCGATGAAAGACTTGAAAACTGATTGTGATATTTTAGCTAAATGGTTTTTAGCAGATAATGTGCATCAATTTAAATTTTTCCAATCAGAAAAACAGTCTGAGGAGCAGTTAAAATCGAGTTATGGATATCAAATTAACTTATAAAAGAGTTTTGTTGTAATAGAAACACCAACGGCGGTTTTTTTTGGGAGTTAGGCTTACTAGCTCTTATGCCTAAGCTTTTCTTAAATGACTCAAGAAGCCTGCCGTTCCATTTTAACCTCTTTGATTGCGTCATAAGCCCCAAAACAAAAATTAGCTATTGTTCGAAATACTAACAAAAAACTACTGTTTGCATGAAAGATGGCATTAATGATGCCGAGGTATGAATCACCAGTCGTGTTGGTTCCTAAACCAACAAAAAAATATTCCGCCGTATGTATCAACGCAGGTATTTGGGTTTAGTTAAGGATCTGGAATAAACAATAAGGCATGTGGATCATCAATTTCTGATTTATTATCCTAATTGTTGCCAAATCCTTTTATAAACACTTTTTTCTGACGATTTATTTCAATCTAAACCAGCAATTTTGTCTTTAATTGGCTCTAACGCCAGTTTCAGCTTCTGAAGCGAGGGATAATTTGTGCACATGTGAGTGTGGCTATCGTTTAAATATACAGTTGCCCCTGCCAAACTGTAAGAGGCTAATAAATATTGTGTTTGAAGGATATATTTGCCCGAAATTAGTACCTTATTTTCTGCCACATCAAGATTGGATTGGCACGTTTTATCAGTTTCCTGAATTTTTACTTCGGCGATTTTTAGAGCTAAATTATCACATTCTTTAGCTAACGACACATTATCAATATGAATTGATGAAACAGCAAAGCTTGAGGTAGATACCAAAGCTACTACTGCAAAAAACGCTTTTGTTATCATTTTATTGTATCCGTATAATTTGAATGATGGGCCAATAGAATACTTAATATATTCATGGATATCAATGAATTAGAATATGAAAGCCATTTCTCTGAATCGGTGCTTGGCTATCGCCAGGTTATATGCTTTCTTAATATACTTTTGTCCAATTCCCTTATGGCTAAACCTCTTACAAAAAACTCCCTATTCATAAGGCTTACTCTGATACGGCTACTCGTGGCATTGAAGATGGCACATTAACCATAATAGATGGAGCAATTTGACCACTTAGTTGTGCCAAATCATTCAACTTGGGTTCATGATCTCTCCATCCAAAAATAATTGCCCTATCTCCTGGTTTCACTTTTGTCAAAGATCCCAAATGTACCATCATTGCATTCATGTTAATTTTTCCAACGATAGGATATTGCTGATTATTGATACAGACCATCATCCCATGTTGCCATTCTCCGAGTGTCTGAGCTGTTCGCGGTACTCCTTCAGCCCATCCCCCTGCAAGGGTAGCTATCCAAGCACCATCTTTAGGCGCACGCCAGTAACCACCGTAAGATACAGGCTCCCCTTCCTCAACATAAAAAACATTGCGTACTTGTAAATCCATTTGCACGACTGGGCGAAGTCTAGGACTATCAAAATGTAAATCCTTTTCAAGCTCCATGCCATAAAGCCCATGCCCCACTCTTGTGTATAATCTCACATTAAATTCTTTTGAAAATTTTTCAAACTGCAACGGCCATTTCTCAGCAAGAAGTGCAAGTCCCCCGCCAATGTGGATCAAAGGTATATGAATGTTTTCTAAAAAAAGAAATTTTATAACTTCTTTCAATCTATGGAATTGTAGAGAACGAAAATTAATAATTTCATCTCCATTATAATCTGTGCAACGATAACAAGCTAAATGAGTAGCCAATCCTGCAAACTCCACTTGATGAGGATCAAGAAGCTGTAGTTTTGAAATAGTTTCCATCACTGAATCAGGTACATTACTCTCATAGCCACCATCTCGACGTAAACCAGTATCAACCATGATATGGACTTTTAACCTTCCCAAAATGCGATGCTTATTTTGCAGCCATTTTGCAATCATTTTTATAGATGCTGCATTTTTACTAGAAGGTAAAATAACTTCAATTTGATTAGCTGCATAGGTACTAAGATCATATATCATAGGAGCTTCAAAAGTCATGAGACGAACAGAGCTAGGAATCCCAGAGTTTCGCAGTGTGATTGCTTCTTGCAATTTAGCAACAGCTAAAAAATCAATACCTGCTTCTATCGCTAAATCTGAAACTAATTTGGAGCCTAATCCGTAACCATTACTTTTTATCACCCCAATTATTTTTGAATGTGAGCAATGTTTACCAAAAGAAATGATATTTTCGATATTTTTCTTTATCGCTTTCGTGTTAATAAATAAAATAGAACTCGTTTCGCTGGTTTTTGAAAAATCGGTTGAAAGATTTTGATACTCATCTAAATAAATTTCATATTGTTCATTACCAGTATAGTGAATACGTTTATTATTGTGGAATTCCACCACTCTTCCTTTTATTAAATATTGATATTGAATCCATGGTTCTAATGGCAACAAAGGTCCTTTGTTAAATTCACAAGATATTATCTTATTCCAATAACTTTGATAATTTGAAGCAATTTCATCAAAATCATAATGATATTCTTGCATTGAATTGATTAACCCATCGACAGCTAAAAATCCACGCCCAACGCTCAAACCAAATTTATAATCAGTACTTCCGGCACTATCTCCAAGAAAAAATATAGGAACATGAAATTCTTTTTGCCATAAAATTTTTATTGCAGTCTGATTCCAATAATATTCGCAACGAGAGGCATAGAAGATTTCTATTTTTTCTAAATCGGTTGGTAGTTTAATTCCATATTTATTTGTTTGATTAATAACTGCTTTTTTATATTTTTCTAACCATTTTTTTGAATTTTCAGATAACCCTCCTCCAGTCATATTAAGTCGATTAGATAAAGAGTTATATTTTGCACGTTGAATAAACTCATCTGGTATTTCATTTAATACAGAAGATAATTCACCAGATGGATAAGTATATAGTTGAACATCATAGTTGCAATTATTAGATGCAGCATATGAAACACCATTTTCACCTAATTTAGTATATAAAATAGGATTAGAGTTTCTCAGGTAATTCTCTATTCTTTTATTTTGATAGATTAAATAAACACCATGACCTTTTGGCTCAGATATTTTCCCATCGAGAAGATTTAATTCGCTTCTTAACGATTTTGCATAGGTCCCGCAAGTACAATAAATTGCAGTTATATTTTCTATAATTTCTGAATGATTTATTGAAAGTATTTTTTTTATTTGTGATTGGTAATTTATTGTCTCGAGCTCGAAGTAAACAGGAATGAAAAAGAATCGATTTTTATATTCGTTATTATTTTGAAGAAAATTTATCATACTTTCTTGAAATAAACCAATATTGATCCATGGCCAATAAGGATAACCTGGCTTTGGCCAAAAATTTTCATCATCTGCTTGATGTGTATTAAATATTCGTAAGCGTGTTTCTTCATCAGCCCACATTATATTTTTTACATATTCAGGTAAATTTTTAGCAACGCAGAAAGGAATACGAATAACTTGTGGCCGTTCAAAAGTACGACCTTCAAGTATAAAAACACGCGCATTTTTTTGACTCAATAAAGTATAAGCTAAATAACACCCTATGGGGCCGCCTCCCATAATAATATAATTACGCATAAAATCCGTACCCATTTTAGTACCATTCATTTAATGATATCCATGTCTCATTTTTCATCTTTCAGTATTTTCTTTTTTTCTTTAAGTATTTGTAAAGAGAATGGAGGCTAATATCAGAAATATTGCAAATTAGGCTACGACATTTTGTGCTCGTTATACCGATTTTACGCTGTTTAAGAGATATTTGATGTTTCTTTCAATTGAAAAAAAACAGTATGACTTTGAAATATGCTTTGATTTTCATCGTTACAAAATAAGTCTACTCAATAAATTGATTACCAACATTAAGATATTTTCATGGTCTGTAATCAGAACTTTTTTTGTTGATGGCTACTTACTTTTTGGTACAAGAATATTAGGCCTTTCTTGATTTACTTCATAGCGATCTGTTCTCAACTCTTTGCCCTCTAAATGCCCTATCCCTTCCTCTTGTCCTTTTTTAAATCGTTTTTCCAATAATTGTTGTAATACTTCTAATGATTCTTTATTTTTATGAATATAATCAGAAAGCCATTCCGGTGATCTCGATTTTACAGACTCATCTTGTGCCTCATCAACGATTAAGCTCCAAATACTCCGCATGTTTCTTGCATCTGGGCTGCCTAGGGTTTTATAAATATCAGAAATATTAGCCTCTTTTTCATTGGCCCCTAGTAAGAAACGGGTCGCTTTTTGTTGCCAGACAATTAAAACCCATTGTAATGCATGTGTGAATTCACCATGGGTCAGGCCTCTGAGGGTGCTGTCTTTAAATAAAAAGCCATGCGAAAGTATCCATTGAAAATCTTTATTGGATAAACCTTTACTGCCTTTTGTTTGACAAAAGCCTGTCGCAAAACCAGCCTCAGCTAACTCTTTTTCGAGGAAGGATCGTAATACTTTTACAGCCCCTTTATCTGAAATGTTTAAATTTTTTTTATTTAACTCTTCTGAAACTTTCCGGTTTAACTCTATAAGCTGTTTCAGAACAGCCTCTTCATCCATTAAAAAAGCACCAATTTTTGCGCAATTTTTGATAAAATTACTGTCATCTACTAAACCTCCTGAAACTCTTTCATTTTTTATTTGCTTTTCAAGGGTTTCTACATCCTGGACATTTGGCTGCCAAGTTTTTTCAAAAGTCATTTATGTCTCGTTAAATAATTTTAAATAATAATAGTATAGTAGAAAAACACAAAACATGAGGATGTTTCACAACTTGTAATTTATTAACCCATGAACGCACCGCCCCATGAGGCTTTCAATCTGTGTGTTGGTGAAAATTTAACCTCAAACCTCTATGAATAAAGACAATATTATGGAATAATTATTAGCCATTTTTGATAATATTAGTCTACTTATATGAAAATAAAAGCAATGTCTTTAATGATCTCTATTTTATTTCCTGTCGCTTTATTCGCAAGTACCGCAACTTGTCCTTTATCAAGCGGAATCAATGTGCACACCACAAAGCGAATTTTGAATATTTGTAAAAACGGCACCGTAATTAAAACCTTTAAAGTAGCACTCGGAAACAAAGGTGTTGGTAAAAAAAAGGCAGGGGATAATAAAACTCCAGTTGGTTTATATGGGTTAGCTCATCCAAGAAAATCCAACCAATTTAAAGTCTTTATTCCAATTCTCTATCCAACTACAAAGCAACGAGCAGCAGGATATACAGGTAGAGATGTAGGGATCCATGGACCAACTCAGTCCTCGAATAGGTTTAGTTGGCTAAACAATTTACCCTTCTCAACGCGTGGATGTATTGCTGTGGGTAATAACAACTATATCGAGTATGTGGCTAATTGGGTAAAAGCTAATCCAGGGGCTAAGGTTTTAATTATCTAAATTGAGACGAAATTCGAGATTGCATCTTTCTTATCAGAAAAAAGTGAGTCCGTATAATTCCGCGATTTAAACCTAAGTAAATTCGCTCCTGCCAAAAAATCTTTTAGGCAATGGTGAGCAAGAACCAACTCCTGATGATGTTGTGCATACAGGTCAAAGGTCTATTTGGAGGTATGTGACGTCAAAAATCGGCACGTATAGGTGTATCTATCAGCCACTTCAAATCGTTTAGATAAACTTTCAGGGTTGAGTCTGTAGGCCTAATCCTGAAAGTTTATCATATCTTACCCGAAATTATTGGCCGAGTTGAGAACTTCTAAAATAACCCATGGTGTCTAATGAAATATGAATTAAATTCATATGATAAATCAAAATATTCAATTGGCCAATAATTGCACATAAAGATTATCATTAGGAGTAATGAATTATGTGGAGTTAATATGATGGGTAATGGTTCTGTTATCGTGCAAACATGGGGAACTAATAGTAAAAGTCATTTTGGTGTTAGGAGGCTTGCAGCTACTCAATATCGTGCTGAAAATGTTGGACATGCATCGATTGAATTAAGACTGCCTGTCAATGAAGAAAATACCCAACTTATAAATAAATATTGCCAAGTTCAAGCCGGAACGAAAATCCCATGTGTTACAAAGTTTGAGTTAAATAATGATGGGACCTATGAGAGTGTCTATGTAGTTCGATTTAGTTTCATACCTTCTAATAATGGAAGATTGTTTCATCTGAACCCTACTTATACAGACGATACTAATTATGAGAGAGCCGGCCATCACACTACAGAAAGACATTATTTAGAAACTGCAGATTTGGTAGCAAGACGAGCTCATAAGCGAGTAATTAATTTATTTCCTTCTTGCTCATTAACGGAACATGGTCGTGCTCTTGATTTTTCTTCTGCTAAGGGTAAGTACATACTTAATAAAAAAGCTATTGCTAATTGTGAGGATTTACTAGACACAGCTGAATTAATTAAAAATAAAATAGCAGGCTTAGAAGGTAATCCCTCCGAGATCGATCTGAAGCATCCTAAAAATAAAACAATTTTTCTTGCTGCCAAAAGACTAGGATTAGAATTACCCAAAGAAAACAAGATCTTAGTGGATCAATTATTATCTCAATTATCAGTGTTTAAAGAAAATACAACGAAAGAAATTAAAGAATTAGTAAATAAATTAATACCATTAAAAGACATGGTAGAAAATAAGGAAGAAAATACTAAATGCCGCTTACGATTGGCTGAAATTACAAAGATACAAAATTCACTCCCAAAAATTTCTAGTTTTGAGGACTTTGCTGCATGGTATAGTGATAATCCAAATACATCTAAAGAAATTAAAGAAAAAATCGATGCTTTATATCCTGGTGTTGCAGAAAATAATTTTGACAACTTTATAGCAAACTTACGGGATGAACTATCCAAATTATATGAATTTTACCGCACGATCATATCGAAAAATGATTCTGAGGCTACACTATTTTACCAAAATGAAGATAAATATTTATGCTATGGCCGCCCTGCTGATTCACAAGTACGACTTCCCATAGGCTCAGGTCAATTTGAGCTCAATGCTGCATGCATGTTAGAGCAAATGAGGAAAATAGTTGATTCTGGTTTTGAATATGATTTGCACACTCACAATTGCTCAAGCACGGCTCTTAGTATATTAAAAGCGGGTAGAGAGGGCAAAGTAAAAGAAGTTTCTCCGGCAAAAGTATTTGCTACAGTTACACCTCAAATTGTTTACAACACGGCAGCTGCGTTTAGGGATAATGCGTGTGGCATCTCTGCAAGCCAATCTCTTATAAATTTAGATATTTTTTATATAGATAGATCTCAAAATCACCCATTGACCGTTAAATCTAGAAAATGTGCAAATGTACATGATGCAATAGTTCGTTTTGCTGTAGATAACATCTTTCCAGAGGAGAGCGATGAAAGAGATAATGTATTTTATATTTTTTCTAAAGAAACTAAGAAAGCCATTTTAAAAGAAGCAAGCAAACCTATACCTACTGAACTATTACGCGATCTGTGGGGGATTATTCCTGATAGGACTTTACCTCTTTCGACAAGTACATCACATATTGCCGTAATTGATCAAAACATGACCATGAGGCAACTTATCCAAGGATTAACTGTTTTAGCCCAGATTAAAGCTGAGGAGCGGCTTCAACACACTTGCAATTTAAATTCAGAAATTATCAGAGAAGAAATCATAACTGATAAGAAAATAAATACACAACCAAAACTATTTTTAATGGGGTTATTCGCGGCTGCAGGCTTAGCAATTGGAGTAGGCATTGGAGTTGCGTTAGTTTCTACCGGGGTATTTGCTCCTTTTGGAGTTGGCGTTTTAGGCGCTGTCGCTGTTGCCGCAACATTAGGAGGTGGTTTGGCTTTGATTAGTGGTGCATTAGGATTTGGTGCTGCAAAATTGACTGGGTCTCCAACCAATATTCAAACTGGGGGAACAATAGTGAGCCCAACGACCGACGATTCAAGTTTAAGATCTTTGAAATTATTAGCTCAATTAAAATCTTCCTCTTCTGAACAACCTGCAATGAGCAACACTAACTCGCCAAGCAGTGAGAATTGTCCTAATAATCCACTTCTTAGACCTGACAACGTCTGTGATATTAGTTTTCAGGATCAGACTGAGGAAAATGATATGGATTTGATTCTTTCAGAAACTGCAAATTTGAGACCTTAGGGTCTCTCAGACACATTGCTAAAGGTGCAGCAACGGCTCTCATACAATAAAAGCAAGTAGATTACTCTATACTTTAAATTAAATTGATACATTGAGAACTCCATGTTTACTGCACAAATATTGCTTTTTGATTCTCTCTTACAACGCTATTATTCATACTATATTTATGAAGATCCAATAGCACAAAATTTGCAAAAAACGCACTGCACCCTTGATTTATCCGCTCTGGAAAAAGATTTTTCTGTATGGCAATCGGCTATACCAACGTTAGCAAACAACTCCAAAATTCAATATCTATGGTGCCAAAAACTACCTCAAAAAAAAGTAACTGGCGAGTTTATAAAGCTCTTAACAACTGCTTTATCTCAAAATTCACATTTAAAAGCTTTAAGCTTAAGAAATAATTATATTGGAAATGCCGAAGCTCCTTATATCGCGAACCTCTTAAAATCTAACTCGACATTAAAAGAAATTGATTTAAGTTATACTGCTATTGACGACGTCGGAATAAATACAATTACTCTTGCTCTTCAAGAAAATAGAAGTCTAAAAAAACTAGATCTGGAGGGTTGTTACATTGGAGGAATTACAAACTATTTATTCCAAATATTAAGTACACATCAATTCATACAAGAACTTAACGTCAAAGATTGCTCTTTACAATTTTATACGGGCTTAACTCAGCTTCTAAGTGAAAGCACGTCTTTAAAAAAATTAGACCTGAGCATGAGCCAATTGGGTGGTTACAATTTAGAATACTTAACAGATGGTTTACAAAAGAATAAAAATCTAATGAATTTAGATTGTTCCTCTTGTGCATTAGATACCTCTACTCCAGAAAAGCTACAGGCATTTGCAGAAGCTTTAAGTAATCATCCGTCCTTAACTTACTTGAATTTATCTTCAAATGGACTTGACTCTAAAATATACCCACTAGCTACTGAAATAATTAAAAATAATTCTTCTATCAGATACTTAAACTTAACTGCCAATTACATGGGCGATGAAGCGCTTCAAAATTTGGCAAATACCCTTCCAAATAACAACTCGCTGACTACTTTAGTTTTACGAAAAAATCGAATTAGTAATAATGGATTAAAGCATTTGAGCGGAGCACTTGAACAAAATAATACGCTGGTCCATCTTGATTTAACAGAAAATGATTTTGATTCAGTTCAATGTTTAGGTGACTTTTTGCAACATAATATCAGCATTACTTCGATTGATTTTGACAAAGAAAAAATTTCAGATAACAGTTTCGTAGAAATAGAAAAGTTACTAAAAAGGAATCAACAAATAAAAAACTCCTATCTTATTTTTTTAAAAAATGCGGAATCCCAAAATGATCTCCATGGAATGTTTAGGGTGTTGAAAGAGATAAAACAAGATTTTTATAATCACGATAAAAGAATTTGGAGCCCGAGCCAACTAGAAATTATTTATAACTCCTCACTAGACCGTATTAAGTTCAAATTAGGAGAAGAGTTCACTCTAAATAAAAATCCGGAACAAAATTTGTTATATTTTATAGATACTTATATTAAAGCAATTCCTCTTTTAAATGATCTTAAACCGCGACTCTCATCCGCTGTAATAAATTACATAAATACTACAGCCCTAGAAGAAGAAATTGCGTTATTTAATAAATTACGAGATATTCTTGAAAAAAATAGAGATGAAGATGACTCGATAAATGAAGAAAATATGGAGTCTATTAAACATGTTTTGGATTTTTTAACCCAAAAAATTGTTTCTCATTATGATGCAAAAGAACGAGAACATAGCTCCATCACTCCTACTACCCAAGTAAAAAAGCATTACAATCAGGATGATTTTATTGTAAAACTAAGAGAAGATAATAATTATCAAGCACTTAATAGGGCTCGTCTAAAATTTTCAGGTCTTTGTGAATTAATTTGTAATTATATAATCAGAGAAGATTTAATGGGGTTATCTTCCCAGAGTGAATCTTCAGGTGATTTTAATGAAATCTTACCCCAAAATTTAAATGATATTCATTTATTGGCAGGACTTTATCAATTAAACACTGACTGGGTCTTAGGTAGCCACATTCTGGATACCAGTAGCAATCTTGAAAAAATAAAAGCCTACCTATTAAATAAATATCCCTACTCTCTTTTTTCTCCATCCGATGTAAGTAAGGACAGTACACAACTGGATGCCACTTTATTCGCTAAAAAATTAGATGAGCTTGAAGTGGGTTGTTATATAAAATTTATGGCGTTTACTAAATCATTTGGGAAAATGGAGGGACACTCCATGCTAATAAAGAAGAACCAGGATAATACGTATTCATTTTTTGATCCCAACAAAGGAGAACAACTTAAGTTATCCGCATCTGAGCTTTGCCTCAAATTAAACAAATCATTGAAACTATATAATGCAACACATATGACTTTTCTCGATGGCCTAAAATATATAAAAAGCTTAAACCAACCCGCATCTAATGAGTGGAATGCCTCTTTATCAAAAGTACATCTTAATGTGATGAAAATTGACCCTCTGCATCGACGTGCGAATATAGAAGCTGTTTATAATTTATTAGCTGATCCATTATTTAAGAATGAAGATAATACTTCTCCTCGCTATATTAATGAGTTAAAAAATATTCTTAGAAAAATAGATCCTGATAACGAAGTGAATATTGTAAAAAGCATCCTTGAAATTAAGAGAATTTCTAAAATGGAACCTGAACCGGATGAAAATATCCACGTTCATTCACTACGATCTGTATTTAGTAACCCTACTTCAACTACCTTTGCAACTATCCGATCGAATTTATATAAAGACTCACAAATACATAAAATTATGACTAAGCCTGAATTTCATGAGTCAACTAAGCCACATAGGAGTATTTAAAGAACGAGGGCCATGTGCAATTAACAGATGGGAATATTTCTTGAGAGATTTGTTTATTTAGATGATTGAACCAACTTATTATACGCTATAGTATAAACAACAATACATAAGAGAGAGTACTCGAATGAACGTGATTAATCTTAATAAAAAAAGAAAGACGAAAAATCGTTTAGAGAAGGAAAAAAAAGCCTCTGAAAATCGTATTAAATTTGGAAGAACTAAAAAAGAAAAGCAGCTAGAGAAACAAGAAAATGAGCGGAGTGAACGATTTCTAGATGGCCACAAGCTCGAAGAAAAGGAGAAAAAATAAAGGCGTCCGTAGGGTAACATCCCTGAAGTTTTCATGCACTATAGCCCATTAAATTATTCACCTAAAAATGGTTCTCATTATATTTTCAAAATACTCACTGCGAGAATACTGAGAATAAGGGCTCCAATAATATTGAATATAACTAATAAATGTTCTGGTATTTTTTTTGCTATTCCCATACCCACTATTGTTGAGAATAAAGCCCAACCTCCAATTGCAACCAGGTAAGGAAATAAGGGTTTATTTGAAACACCTAAACTCACCCCAACTGCTAGAGCATCTAAGCTTGTAGCGATCGCAACAATGAGTAGTTTATTAAAACTATGAAACTCTATAACCTGAGCACTATCATTGCTGTTTCTCCAAGTTCGAAATCCTTCATAAAACATATGGATTGCAACACAAAACAATAATGAAAAAGCAATCCAACGAGTCATTGAGGTAAACTGTGAAATAATGGCTTCTCCAGCAACTGCTCCTGTTAAGGTAGCAAATAACTCTGCTCCACCCGATGCAAAGGCAAATTTTAAAGAATCACTAAATCTATGAGGCCTAAGACCCATAGCTATCGCGGCTGAAAACGAATCAGCACTTAAAACCATTCCTAATAGTATGGGTTCGATAATACTCATATTCTTTTCCGTCTACTGGATGCTTTAGAAAAGAATTTTATTCTCAGTTTAAATGGCTCACATTGCAAGCCATCAAATAATATTTAAAGGGAGAACCTGTCTTTAATAGAATTAAGAGTGGAAACGATATTTCCTCCTTCTGAGATAGGTTTACATTTAATCTTTTTTCCTAACTCCTGAATTCTGGCAATACGCTTCTCCTTAAGATATTTAGCATTGATACCACAAGTATCCAAGTTGATTTTTCGAACTTCACCTCACTTGTGCATCCCAGCAAGTGATTTGGATATCATCGAATTATGTATTTGTTCTGAAGAAATTGAGATTAAGTGGTGTTCCTAATGTGTTATTTACATGTTGCCATGCTAAGAGTAGTCCTTTGCCCGAACAGGGTCTCTATTTTCATAGTTCCATCTATCAGCATTCGCCAAGTATTTGCTGCAGACAATCGTTTTTTTAGAGAGTTTGCAATCTTATCCAAAGTAAAACCTACAAATAAAAGCACAAATGTCACACAATAAGTTCAGTAACAAGCAAATAAATGTCTCTTATCTTAAAACGTACTTATTAAAGAGCTTATTGTTTCTAAATATCAAAGACAATAAATCTAAATCACCTGCAGATATTTTGCACTATAATATAGCTAATGATGGCTGAGGAGAGTGAACATGGCACATATCTATGAAGATGAAGGCTCTGTTAACAAATTGGTTCGAAAAAGAGCCATAGAGGCAGCGCTTCACGAAACTATGGAAGGAATTATTAATAGAAAAAAAATCCCCGATCATGCACCATCAGTCAGAGCCATTGCAAAACTTTTAAACAAAATAGAGTCATATGACACAAAAAATGGATTTGATGACGGAAACAATACTGCATATCATGCACAACAAATGGCGATAGGTTTTGAACGTGAACTCAGAGCTTTTTTGAAAGATACTAAAGACATGGAAAAGAGTAGCCATGATTATAACCAACGTGTAAGTACTTTTAATGACAGTTGTCACCAAATTATAGGACAAAATATAGAAGGAGTATCTCGGGAGCCAACTTTCTGGAATTTTATAGCACCAGCCATTAACGCCTTTTTGAAACTTGTTGGGGCTGAACCGTATAAACTTGATACAACCAGTTTTGCCAAAAACCTGGACATTAGAGAGGGACTTAGAGAGTTAAAAGATACTGGAATCGGAAAAGATAGAATTGAAGAGATTGATAGGGGAAATGAATATACTGGCCCCGGTTAATAAATATGTCTTCACGTTTGAATGTTATTAAACCCAAAAAACTGAGCTCTGGATCGAATTGCGGCGTTAAATAGCGATAAAACGCCAAAAAGTGAGTATCACGAACAAAAAGAATAGATCACTTTTAAATCAATGATCCAGCAAATATAAATTCTTTATCTCTGTCAATGAAGTCATTAAATATTGATGGAATAAGCTATTCAGGAAAACCGACTAAGCGAGAAACTCTCTAGGTCGACTTTCCCTCACAATACTAATGCAAAAATCCTAAGCCTAAAACACCAGCAATAATCAGATAAATAGCAACAATGTAATTTAATAGTCGGGGTAAAAGCAGTATTAAAACGCCCGCAATTAATGAAATAATTGGGGTGATATGAACAGTAAGCATATTTTCTCTCCTCCATGAGCTCAATATAATTATTATAGCAGTAATTCCAGTGACCCCGAAAATGGCTAAAATAGTGATCCATACAGTCTTTTGCTGTAAATATTGCCGAGCGGAATAATGCATTCGACACATTCATGCTCATATAAGCCAGCGTTAATCTTGAACAAATAAAATGGAATTATAACTAGTAGGTTTAATTAAGTATGACTATTTTAATAGTTACGATAAGAAAGAAATCATGTATATCGAGATAAATAAATTAATAGAACAATGATACTTAACGTTTAAATGGCAGCGAATCAGTACCGCAGCGAGAACTCACATTATATTTGATGATTGATTAGGAAAGGTTGGCATGATTAATGCGACTAAGATTTTTGTTGCAAATCTCATTATAACAGGGCAGTAAAAAACAAACGTTATTAACCTTTGGAGGTCCTATTATGAAAGAACTTGTTCTACTCCCAGAGGACAAATACAAAGGCAACAAATTTATAAAGTCAGTCAATGAAGATATTAAGAAATTAAACAACTTGATAGCGGAATATAATAATACTTCCCTCATTGAAAAAAATGAGATTTTAATAGAAATATATTACTATCAGAAAGATATTACTGATAAATATCCCGCAAGCTATAACCTGAATTATCCTGACTTTTATCAATCATTCCAAATTGAACTTTTCAATGAAATGAAGAAAGAATTTGGCTTTCTTGGCAATTTCTCAATGAGCAAAGATGCAGTGAATGAATTTGATTTAAATAATAAAACTCAAATCACAATGAACAATCAACACAAGGACATACAATTACAAACATTTTGGGCTGCTGTTAACTTAACTGATGACTCTGAAAAATTGTTCTATTTAAAACAGAAAGTTAGAAACCTTATTGTTGATGAAAATTTAGATCTAGAACGAAAAAAAGAATTCAGAAATGTTGTTAGAGCAATTAATGCAAAACTAGCAGATCTACCAAGCGTCACTCACGATGAGCCTTTTTTGGAATGGATAGCCAATATGGAAGCTCATCAGGTTATGGAATTGATCGAAATTTTAAGAGATCACAATGGAGTACCACAAGAAGAGTGGAACAAACTTTCTTGCCTTAAAGGTTATGAGATCACATTTTTGGGAGGAACTAATTCCAGAAATTTTGCTGTCAAAAGCCCATTTGGAGAAATATTCACATTAAAGGTAGATATTCGTTTTGATGCACCTAAGGATATGGAAAAAAAGCTTTCTGAACACCCATCATTGAGATATACGCTCATGCCTCCCTTAGTCGATAGAGTAGCTGTGGTTGATTACGGTGTGACGAAACAAGGCATACCTCTTAAGAGTAGTGGTTTAGTTATTACTGAATATTGTTCTGGTGGAGATGTTTTTTCCTACAGAGAGTCAGTTGCTCATTCTTCTGATGAACTTTTGAATTCTGCCGCACATATTTTTAAACAAATGGTTGAAATTTTAATAACTATGAGAAATATGGGTGCCGTATTTTCTGATGCTAAAAACACTAATTGGTTAGTTGACAACAAACTAAATGAAAATCTTAAAATAATGGATGGCAAGTCGATCCGTCCAGCAGGAAGTAGCGATTGGTATCCATTCCTGGTTACTGCAGGAATGCAAGGTGATGCTGTCTTTATAGTTGCTAACAACATATATCAATATTTAACCGGATGTGACCTGCAAGCTCTAGAAAATAAGGACTTTAATCAACCTATATTTCATACAGAAAAAGGTCAAAAATTTGGGGAGATCATTAACCACTTAACAAATCCAAACCAACACATATCTTTGGAAGATGCATTATTCACATTAACTAATCTTGACGAAGAACTGAATGATACGGATATTAATACTCAAGAGGCAACCTCTCAAAAGGCCCCAAAAGAGTGTTTTGCTTTAGTTGATAAAATTCGTCAGTTTCCAATAAGCAATAACGATAAACAAATAGTAGATTTTATAAAGTTTATATCGATATGTATTGATGTTTCTGATAACGCACAGCATTTAGGTTCTATTAAACAGGAATTAGAGCTGGTTCTTCTAGGACAAGAAATAATGCAAAAAATTAAAAATGAAATCAATAAATTGCGCGATGAAGATAAAAAAGAGTTCTTTTCTATTAATAAAGGAGCTAAGGCAGATAGAATTGAAACAGCATTAAACTACGTATTAAATACCGTTCCTGTACAAAAACGACACCTTATTATGGATAGTCAAGAGGGAAAACAACTCCGAGATGCACTGGCATCAACCCGAACTTTGCCGGGAAAAGTAAAGCATTTTATTTATAATGGAGAAAATAACAAAGGAGCAGCTACATTTTCAAGAATTAAAAAAGAATTAACTGATATGAAAAAAGAAAATGATAAACGCGAATTACAAAAGCACATAGGTCCTCAATGAAGACCGTACTCTCGAATTAGAAAAATAATAAAGATTAATCATCACTCACTCTGACTGTAACATGTAACAATCCCAACAATCGATTCAACTCATGAAGACTCAGGTGGTTATACACCGAGATGATTGACTATACTCATATTGCGAAACCAGCTATTGGCGTTCTGCCGAGGGCGCTGGAATTCCACGGTATCTTTTTTGTGTAGGGTGATTCAGTAACGGTGGGTGTTCGGGATAGCTACATCAAGCACATTCAGCTTGAAATACATTATTCTTAAGCTTTAACCCTTTAGTCCTTTGGTGACAAGAAGTATCTCTGCCAATCATCATCTATTGGGCTTAATTAAAGTAAATTAAGCCCCAAAAGCAGTGGATCAAAGCCCCTTACTGCAGTCCATGCAAGGATTCATTAATGTTATTGTAATCAAACTGGAATCCACTCTCGAGTAACCTTTTCGGTTGCACTCGCTCAGAGTCGGTTAATATAACAGAGGATTCGCCGATTAGTAGTTTTAATACAGATTCGGGAAGAGGCACTCCAGGTGCCCATTTAATTAATCGCAATTCTCTCAACATTTCAGAATTACTACAGGGTTGCGGGGCGGTTATGTTTATGGCGCCATCAGCTAGCGTATCATTGTTAGCAATAAAGGCAATTGCTTTCGCTACGTCTTTGATATGCACAAAGGGAACAAATTGATTCCCCGAACCAAATCGACCTGCACAAAAAAAACCAGAGAAACGATAATAGGGTAAAAGACCACCTGTATTAGATAGAACATGCCCAAGTCTTAAATTAACCACATTACAATTTGCTTTTTTTGCTCTTTCTTCAATTTCTTTGCACACCTCCACTCGGAATTTTGTTCCAGGATCCCTTCCCACAATGGGTTCACTGTCTTCAGTCAAAATCGTATCGCCAGCATTTCCATAAAATCCTGCTGCAGAAGCTTGCAGGTATTTTAATGGTTTTTCTCGCGCTCTATCTATATTCTGAATTATAGTGTCAATTACTTGGAAACGTGATCCGGCTATATCTGATTTTATTGAAGAGGTCCATCTATTAGCACCCGGGTTCGATCCGCTTAAATTTAATATAAGTGTATTTTTGTCAATTAAATCAGACCAATCTTCATTCATCGCTCTGACTTTGACTCCATCAATATTGAGTTGTGTCTGTGCAGACCGACTTAAGCAATAGACATCATATCCCTTTCTGATAAACTCCAGGCAAACCTCTTGGCCAATCATTCCAGAACCACCTGCTATAATAATTCTTTTATTCTTTACAACATCCTTTTTGTCAATTTTGAATTGGCCATAATAATGCAATAACGTACCAATCATAGGAAAAGAAATTTTGCCATCAAATTTCCATCCGTCTTTTGTCGGTTTTTCGATCCACTCTGATTTCGGCAATAAAAATGAGGGCAGCGGTATTTGGAATGAATCAAAGAATGTGAGCCCCTGAGATTCATATTTTAGTGACTGATCTGATTGAAGTTTTATTTGGTAAATAAATCGAAATGCTTTATCTAGAAAACCACCGACACCCTCACTTAAATACATTTTTTGGTTAAATCCACGATAAAGAGCATGTGTAGTTGAATATGTTTTTTGTTGGGAAGTGTTATAGCCAAATACCCTACTCCAACGTTGGACCCCTTGGGATAAATTGACCACTTGCGCATGAAATGGTTGCTCATTCATATCACAGGGGAAACCTGCAAAAGCACCTACTATCTTTGCAAAAGATGACGGTTTTTCTACAGTAACAATACCGGTACCACTGCCGCCAATATTCGAAGTTTTGAACTCTTTTACATGATCATCCAATTGATTGGATTCAGGGAAAACGCTGCCAAATACAGAAGACGATGTATCATCAGTTATCGATAATCCAGGGGCCTGCCAATATCTTAACTTCGTCGAGCCACCTAAGCTAAACGATACAAAATATTCAAATATACTTCGCTGTAGCGAAGGAAAAAAACTATTTGCAGTCCGCATTACTCCGTTTCTTAACATTTTAAGTAATGGATTTTGGACTTGCCCTACGGACGCAATCAAATCCGCAACGCTTTGCACTGTTTTAGCACGTGGTTTTCGCTCTTGTTCGTACTCAGGTATACCTTTTAAATAATCAATTCGGTTCAGTTTAGATGCCAAGCATGCAGCATCTTCGATACATAAGCCAGCACCTTGAGCAATATTTGGCGCAGTAGCATGAGCAGCATCCCCCATCAAAACAATCCGATTATCTTGCGATGTCCAAGGAAATTGTTCAACCCCTTGAATTTTGGAAATATCCGTTCTTAGGATTTTGTGCGTAGAATTAATTAACTCTTCATAATCAACTACAATTTCACCAGAATCTGTGCGAATAGGCTTCCAATCTTTAACCAATTCTTTCAAAAATTCTTTGGTGCCCTCATTAACCACTTGAACATCGTTAATTGGTGATAAATATTTGTGATCCTTTTGGGTTTTAACCGCGATAAACCAGAAAGCATTTGGTGGCTTTAATGGAACATAACCAAAACGAATTTCATGAGTTCCATATTTTTTAGAGTCGCCATTTCCCCATGTTTCAAATGCTTGAGACCACCATTTATATTGAGTCTCGACAGGAAGTGAAGTATCTGCACGAAAATAAGTATAACCAAGATCTGTCTCGAGGACTGGAGGCAGCTTTAACTCAGACATCAGGCAATTTCTGATTTTCGAGTGAATGCCATCACAAGCGACGAGTAAATCACCTTTATATTTAATACCATCAACATTCACTACTACTTGATCATTCTCTCGTTCGTATCCGTAAATTTTTTGTGACGTAATAATTTCTACATCATCTCGATTTTTTACGCCTTCTAACAGCATATTGATTAAATCATCACGGTTTAAACACTGAACAGGAAATCGGTCGCTAAAATCTTCATTTGCTCTTGCCAATATTTTGCCATCAGCATCTCGGTAGCTTGGAAATGGCATGATATAACCAAATTGCTCTATAAATTTTTGGTAGTCGGGTATATTCTTTAAGACAGTCTGGCTTGGAGGCCAAATACCTATTCCTCCACCGATGCTTTGCTCGTTACTATTGCAAAACGTCCTAGATTCGAACATTGTAATATGAAATTTAACATTTTTATTACCATGGATTAATAAATTAGCCAAGGTCAATCCCGAAATACCACCACCGACTATTAAAACATGAACTGATTTAACCATGTCTTTATCCTTCACTATGAAGCCAATTATTGTCTATAAAATAGACATAAATTAGCATAATTTGCCCATACGTTAAATGAAACGGGTTATTTTTTGCAAACATGTATAAAAAATCATTAATTTTGCTAATGAATAATGTAACGTGATGATATCATTTACTGAGTAAAAAATATTAGTTTTAACCAAATCCACTCATTCCAAGCTGTCATGTCTAACTCTTAGCCAGCGCCTATTGTCGACTCACTCTAATACTTTACAAATAAATTTGCTTCTCTGATGCCACAAATAAATGGGAAGAGAGCCGATGCGAAAACACAAGATGTATTTGAATGTACATTCGAAAATCGGCAATATTCAATTCTAACTAATTTGTAATCTGTAAATGCACTGCGTTTTAGCATCGCAAGAAATGTAGGCGAGCTTAAATTACCTGGAATCAAACTTTAAGTCTGTTAACAATTACCCATTGTCACTCGTTATGCATAATATCTAGTTTTCCAATAGGATGCTTCTTCAAAGTTCTTTTAAAGAAAGATTAAAATCAGATTCAATTAATAAACTATGATTTCTGGGAATAATTTTCCATTCAAACCCTTTTGTAGAAAGTTTTTCAGAGGCAATAATGACATATTCTGAAATAGACTTTTTATCCCTGCAAAAATACATCGTTTCAGGTTTAGCCTTAGAAGAGGTGCAATATCGAAACGCCACTACATGTTTTCCATCAGTAATACAAATATTAAAATAGCATACGGCTTTTTGATAATTTTTCTTTACTAAGTTATTAATAAGAGTTAAGGCTTCTAATAATACCGCGTGGATATCCTGAGAGTTTTTAATTTTTACTTGTTTTGACAATTGCAAAAATAAAGCAAATATCAATTCTGAATCAGTAGTTCCTTTTATCCAATTATAAATATCATCCTCCAGCAAATGATGGATTTGACGTTTTATCTTTTCAAAATGGGGAATCAATCCATTATGCATGAATAACCAATTTTTATAGATAAATGGATGACAATTAAAATGAGAAATGCCTCCAGTACTTGCGGCTCGTACATGAGCAAAAAATAGTGATGATCTTGTTTTGTTTGCCAAATAAGATAGGTTTTTATCATTCCATGCGGGAAATAATGACGCAAATAATGCAGGATTTTTATCAAATGGAGTATACCACCCCAGTCCAAAACCATCTCCATTAGTCACTGTATGTGATTCTTGAGAAATAAGGCTTTGTTTTACAAGGGAATTTTTTGGTTTAATTAAAAGATCGGATAATAAAATATTTTCCATCCCTGTATAGGCAACAAATCTGCACATTTTATTTACTCAAAATAGGTATATAAGTTATTTTAGGAAATAAAAATTAGAATAGCGAAAATATATAGGAAATTGGGGAGCATATTTTTCAAAAATAATTATTCTTTTAAATTTATTAATTTATTTCTCATCTAAACTGTATACAAGCAATAAACAGTAGCGCCAATTTTCAGAGGTTAATTTCATTATCTTTTGAGGGACAATGATGAAACAATTAGACTTTAATAAATCCTCAGAAGTCACAATTGGAGTTGAATTAGAGTTTCAAATTATTGATCCTCACTCATTTTCTTTAGTCTCTCGTGCAAACGATGTCTTAAAAAATATTCAAAAAAGTGAACATAAACAAAAAATTAAACCTGAGTTGACGCAGAGTATGATTGAAATTAACTCTTCTGTTCATCATGGGATTAATGAGTTATATCAGGATTTACATCAATTATATGATTATTTGTTGCAGATAGGCTCTCAGTTGAACATTTTTTTCTGTGGTGGAGGAGTTCATTCTTTTCAAAAATGGGCGACGCAAAAGATATTTCTTAAAAAAAAAGAATATAAAGATTTTGCAAAAAGATATGAATTTCTTGCAAAAAGAGCCACTGTATTTGGTCAACATATGCATATAGGGTGTAGGAATCCAGAAGATGCTCTTTATCTGGCACATGCGCTTAGTCGTTATGTTCCTCATTTTATTGCTATTTCAGCATCCTCACCTTTTTATCAGGGAATTGATACAGGATTTGTCTCTTCAAGATCTACTGTGTTTAAAGCTTTTCCTTTCAGTGGCGCAATGCCCTTTTTAAAAAATTGGAACGAATTTTCTCTCTATTGTTATGAAATGAATGAATTAGGAATTACAAAAAATATGAATGATTTTTGTGGGATATTAGAATACAACCTAAGTTTGGAACAGTAGAAATTAGAGTATGCGATACGCCTTTAACATTAAAAAAGTAGTGTTATTAGCTGCTTATCTTCAATCCTTATCTCTTTATCTTTTGAAAGAGCGGCCCATAAAAATGAGTCAAGATTTATATTTTTTATATAATTATAATCATTTTCAAGCAAGCAGATATGGATTTAATGGACACTTGATTGATGGATCAAAGAAACGAATTAGTGAAGATATACTAAGCACTATAAAAAAAATAAAAAAATATACACAACGATTACAAAATGACGAATTTATTAAACTGCTCATCAGCGTAGTGAAAAAGAAAGATTATGACGCTAAAAATTTAAGAGCTATTTTAACTCATACCCAATCTTTTCAAGAAGTTGTTTCTGTTCAATGTCAAGAATGGGCAAAATTTTCTGAGAAGTTAGAACTTATGTTATTAAGCTGCAAATACTGAAACCATTTTGGACAAAACTCAGTTTGTAAATATTATCATCGATTTGCGACTTTTATGATTTATTGTACCGATTAATATGATAATTAAATTAATTTTAATGCTAAAAAATTCATAATTATCTCCCCAGATTCTTCAATTAAATACTTAGAGGTATCAATAGCAATGTGCGTACTTTCCCAAGGCTCATAATTACGATCCAAAACGGCTTGCCAAGTAGGGAGTTTATAACCCTCTATATCTGCAATGCGTCCTTCGATTCAATTTTTATCTAGCTTTTTTCTAGAACAAATAAGTTCAATCTCAATAAAATCAGATTCAGTTTGTTTCGCGACTTGTTGCCAGTCTTTTCGTGTTATCGCAATTGGATTAACCGAGTCAGCCACAACATTTAAACCTAAGGTTAAATTTTCTCGAGCAAGTGCATAACTAATTAAATAACCTTCTGAACCCACGATTAATGAACCAGGATAGCCATCTAAATTAATTAAAGCCTGCTCGATAGTGCCTACTCTTAGATAAACAGCTTTTAAACGCTCGGCTATAATTTTAGAAATTGCCGTTTTTCCTGTTCCAGGTAACCCAACAAAAATAATTAACATTGCAAGATTTCCTATTCTAAATTCTCGTATAACTTTTTATCATGTTCCTGTGTTCTTAAAATTGTACACTGTTTATCGCGGAGCAATTTTAAAAAATATTCACTCAAAGGAATTTATCTTTTTATGTTTCTAATTAATATTTCAATATATTACACAGTAACGATGATTTACCATGGATTCATTTTTGAAAATGGAGAAGGATTAAAGAGTTCTAGTGCCTCATTTCTCTCTTTATTTTGTATTATTTCATCTTGTACATTAGGCGTACTTTTAACAGATAGCTTAGGTTTCATTGATAAAGGAGTTGGGACTGAATTTTTACTTTCCGATTGCTCCTCCTTCGTTTGTAATTTTTGATTTTGTGGGGGCAGCAAATTATTAGCCAATTCCTGGATAAATTCATTATATAGCTTTAATGTAGGTAAGCTAATGCGAAGTGAAAGTATATTTCCTTCTTCATCTTGAATCAAATTGATGCAATCATTTGATAATTGATGTTGTTCTTTAAACGCATCAAATTCCCTGATGATAGCGCTTATAAATTTTTTTAACTCTTCTTTCTGCTCTCTTGATAATGAATTAGGAGCACACTGCAAAGTGATTCCCAGCGTCAATGATTCGCGGTCAGTAGAAACAATTAATAACCCTTTAATAACTAACTCAGCAATTACTTCTGGATCATAACTTTCTTTATCTAACTGAGACTCTGTGCCTGCCCCCTCATTACCCTCGATTAAACCGAACGCACCGCTTAAGTCTTCATTATCACCAACTGATTGATAGGTCCTGATCAGAGATTTAGCATCACCCTCGCAGGTTTTTTCTTTTGATGTGTTACTGGAACCAGTCCCTTCCCCACCACCACCGCCACCTCCATGTCCGAAACAACGAGGAGTTGGAGCAGTTTCTTTAAAACAAATCTTACAGCGTGCTTTTGCTGATTCAGCAGCAGCTTCTTTTTTTTCTGCCTCTTTTCTAAATCGTTCTAATGCTAATGAGGTAGAAGATTCCTTGGACTCTATTTTAGATATCATGGCATCCTTTTTAATGTTTTCTATATCAAAGTCTGCTTTATGGGATCTACTGTTTAATGAATTTAAATTTTCTAAAAGTAAGGCTCCTAGTTTGCCAACTGTTACTTTCATACTTTGCTCCGACTAAGTTACTGCATAATAACTTCATTATATCGAAATAAAAATCGTCAATTGTATAAACTTTGTATATATACTGTGATTTACGTATTTCTTTGCTTGCTCTTAATTTGGGCTTTACTTAGAATCAATAAACTATTAATACTTGATACTTGGAAGATCGCGATGTCAATCTGGAAAAAATTTAAAGAGTTTTATACTGCTTCAGCAGAAAATAGAATAGGATTTTATACTTTTCTCGGCTTTCTTGTTATTCCCATCTTAGGAATGACAATTCTGTATATTGTAGTACGGTTTTTTTGGATAAAAGCATAATCTATAATCAAATGGGTTTTCCAACCATAAAAATAGAACAACCACAAAAAATTGATGTCTTATTTCCCCAGTAAAATGCTTTCTTTTGATATCACAGTTGGCGATAAAAAGGCTTTTTCAGCGAACCAATGAGCATATGCTTCAATATTAGGAGTTAAAAAAGCTTTAAAGTCCCATTCCTAATTCGTCATGATTAAACGGCCCTAATTCAATATTTTTTGCTTTAGCTAAACCTCTTACCATCCATTCTACAATTGCAGAATTTCCTCGACCAACAGGTTGCAATCGCGCAAGCCCATGTGCAATTTTTCCCGCATTATTAAGGAACTCGTGGATGCTGTCAGTAGAACTCCAATGACAACATGACTCAAAATAAGGTTGAAGTAATTCAAATTGAACTTGAAAATAACTGGTTCTACTCGTGTAATTTTCTGCAAAAGGCGTCATGCAATGATCAATGACAACAGTTGTTCGATTGTCTTCCTTGCCGTAATCATGCAACGTAATTGTAAGCGCCACATCATCTTCAATAAACGGGAAAAGAGAGTCCTTATTTTTTTCATGTAACTTAGCACGCTCATCCTCAGATAATTTAATGCAAATAATATATCTGGTTTTCCCCTCATGCTCACTTTTTTGTTCGGTTACTTCAATGTTCTCTGTAGGTTTATTGATTAACTCGTGAATATGCGCGTAGATCTCATTTTTTTGTGAAGGTAAATCTCTACTTAAGTTAAATTCATCTGTGGATGCAAATCCAGGTTTATTAAATAACCCAAATTGATGTCTTAAGGGACCATGTTTTAAAATTTTAGCTACTTCTCGTCTTTTATTTGCTAACCAAGCAAACGTACATCCTATTTGGGTGGATAACAACTCCTCGGGGCAACGAAGATCTTTTTGAGTTACTGGAGGTTTCTCCGGAAAAAAAGGAAATAGATCACCTAACTCATTAATAATTGCGTCGGTATATACTAACCATGTATTCTGTTTTGTTGCATCAAAATCTTTTAAACGATCTGTAGAAGAGGCTGTTGAAAATAGACCATTAGGACTACTGCTTATTTGCAATTCCTTACTCTTGTCTTTCATAATAAATCTTTTTATATCGAACCTTAATATAAGTGTGGCGTACCCCAAAAAACACTCTGAAAAATGAAGCAGCACTTCTTAATCATTAATTATCACAAGGCGTTCGACAATCTATAAACAGACTTATCCACAGAAAATGTGTATAACTTCGAGAAATAAATTTCATCTAAAAATAATTGGGGTCTAGTTAAAACAAGGAAATATTAAGAAGTTAGGCAAAAAGTTCAACCCATTACTTGAAGAAATATCCACAGACTTGAACATTTTAAAAGAATTAAAACTTTGCTAGTTTAAACAAACAAAAATAAAAAAAACAGTCTTGACTTTGAACTATTTTATTTATTGGTAAAAATTATACCAGCGGAACATGCAAACGATATGACAGATGACTTGTAAGATTTGGTTTTATTAAATTTGCCCCTTATGCGAGTTAAGGGGCAGCTAATGTGATTTTCTTCTATTTGCTAATAATGACTATTTACTGAAAAACAGATCGGGTTTCTGGAATCACTAATGCTGTAGAGGCTTTATTTTGTTCATACAACTCAAGCTTCGCCGTAATATAATCTTTGTAGGTTTGTGTTGCAAGCGATGCTTGGAGCTCCGCTAATTTGGTTTTGCATCTTTTTTCTGCCTTTGGGTATATTTCCATTGTTTTAATGAGGTAGTCAACGATTCTTTTTGAGAACAATGAATCATTTTCCATTGGATTTGGGTGATTTTTCGCAAACATCGATTGTCGAAAACCAAATATCCCCTGGTGGGTATATGCAAAACGATGAATATTTTGATGTAAATCCATGTAGAGTTGGACCATCCGCAGACGAGCTTCTACGCCGCTGGATTCAATTTGTCCATTTAATTGGTGAATATAGCTATTATCAAAATGATTATCGCGTGATTGTAGACGTTCATTGGTATAGGAATATTTCATCTTTTCAAATACTTGTTTCTTGAATTGATGAACAGTTTGCTCATCGGCATAGGCTGGATCTAGAAACAAATACGCTGCTTTATAATAAGAAAAACTATCCCTAAAATTTTGTCTATTAAATTCACGGTTCCCGCTTTCAACCAAGTTTTCAATTAATTTATGAAGACGTTGAGGAGTGTTCTGAGGTTCCCTATCAAGCAAATCAATGAGATAGTCTAAATTTTTCTTATCTTTAAACGCTTGAGGTACAGTTAGACCGTGAATATCCTTTAACGCTAAAAGCCATATAGGATGCTTGTTGCTACCTTTAGATATAACATTTGCATTTTGAACAATACTCTTACACTTATCATTAAAATGTTTTTCTTGAAAGTGATTGTCAGGACTAACCAGCGATTGGCATATGTCAAAAGCATTTTCACATTCGTTCCGCATAGCTAATGAATGAGTGCAGAGCTCATTTAAAACCTCTGCTGCAGTATATAGATAGGGTCGAGTAAAGATTGAATGCGTCTTAGGATCATTAATTGTACACTCTTTTCCTATGCGATCATCTCTCATTGTAATAAGTGCAGTGGTTAAACTACCATGTATTAAAGAACGATCAGCTGCTTCCATGCAGATTAAATTTTCCAGTGAATCATCAAACATCTGATTCTCTAAATAGGGATTTTCAAGCTGAATTTGTTTATACCCCAATCCTTTTTTCGTAATTTCATATATTGTTGGCGCTAAGTCTTCTTCATAGGAGCCTTGATACTGGCCTATTCGTGCACTATTCAAAGTACCATTAGTGCTATTGGTAATTGATTTTAAATAAGCCGCTGCATTTTCTTTTGAGTGACGTGGATCCATGGTGGATAATAAATCGATGATTTGTTCTTTAAGGAGCGCGTTTTCTTGATTCTGCTCGACGACTTGTTGATTATATTGCTCAGTAAGTTTTTTAAGTGGTTCCTGATTTGCACTACTATTGATAAAAAATTCTCTGAAATCTTCTAATGCCTTTTGCAATCCAGGAACAGTCTCGTATAAAGCCTGATTACCCGGCGTATTCTTTATATTATACAAAAATGCAACACCATTTCTTTCAAAATGAGCCATCTCCTCTATGCGAGGTTTCAACTCAGCATAACGTGTATTAGCTTGCTCTTGTGTAATACGACCTCTATCGAGATTTTCTTTGATCTCAATCAATGCACGTTCAACTGGAGCAATCATGTCTTCATAATATCGTCCTGGCCCTTGACCCCAGGCAATGTCATAAGTTGTGTATACTTTAGATATTTTTCCTGCTTCTCTCCATTCGTTTATCGCACCCGTGTAGACAAATTTTTTAAATTGCGCTAAAGAAATCTGATTATCCATAAGAAGATTGTAGGTCGATCCCTTTGCCCCACCATGGGTAAAAATTGAGACTTCCTTATAGCATGGGAGAGCAGCCAGGGCAAAGACTGCTGGATTATGAACTACACGAGGTGGTTCCCCGGATCCAATCGTTCCATCATTGTCAATTAATAATCTTATCATAAATACTCCTTTAAGGATTTCAAACTATATGGAGTCTGTGGTTTAAAAAATAGCAACTCACTCTAGTTATAAAAATAATTGTTTCTTTTCTTCATTAGTTGTCTGAGATGAAAAACCTTAATGATGAGGAAGGAAAAAAGTAGCTCATAAAAAATAAGTCAATTATGAAGCACAATGTTGTTTTTCTTCATCAATAGTCCTTCAATCAATAATTATTTTATTACAACAGTCTTATCTAAATCTGAGCATGAAATTACATTTGGTGACTGCCTATTCCATATAGGAATGAGCATTAGTTCTTAAACTTTCGCATTGGTTAATTTCTAACAGCATTTCTAGATAACGTCATACTCATTAAATTTACTTTTAATTCTTGGAAAAATATGGCATCTATCCTGACGTATATTCAAAAATAAGTTTATACAGGTTGGAAAATAAGCAAGTTGCTTTCGATCTTTAATGTATTGCGCAAATTATGAGCGATAACGAGTATAAAAAGGAGAATGATAAAAATATGAATCTTAAAAAATTTAGTATTCAAGCAATACTGGCAAAAGATGCAAATCTAAAAATAATTCAACAAGAATTTGAAGTAAAGGGAATTTGCAAAAGCTCTCTTATTACAAGTTCAAGCCTTCATAAACATAAAAGGAAACAACCCTCATGAACGAGAACAATGCTCAAAAACAACTACGCTCAAACGAAGAACTCATTCATTTTAGAAAAAAACACTTTTTACCTACCGCCGGTTTTTATCATAAAGATCCAATTCAGCTTGTCAAAGCACAGGGTACTTATGTATGGGACTCAGAAGGAAAACGTTATTTTGATGCTATAGGTGGGATTGTTTGTATCTCTGCCGGCCATAATCATCCTAAGATCAAAAAAGCACTTATTGAAGCACTCGAAGATGATGTAATTCAACATACAAGTCTTCTTTATTTAAATCAAGCCCCTGTCGAAACTGCCGAACGTTTGCTGGAAGAGGCACCAAATGGTATGGACAGAGTGTCTTTTACTAATTCTGGTTCAGAAGCTAATGAACTTGCCATAATGGCCGCACGTCATGCAACTGGAGAAACGATAGTAGTGAATGTACGCCACTCTTATCATGGAGGTACTTCTGCTGCACTGGCCTCATGCGGCCATTCAATCTGGCGATTCAGAGGACAGCCCGTTAGCAGCGTAACATCGGCTCTTGAACCATATTGTTATCGCTGTCCGTTTAAACAAAAACCTGAAAGTTGCAATCTGGAATGTGCAAAAAATGTTGAAACAACCATTCAAAATTCGACACACGGAAAAATAGCTGCTTTTATACTGGAACCTGTAATGGGCGTAGGTGGTTTTATTACTCCTCCTGATGACTATTTCACCGAGGTCGCCCGAATTGTTCATGACTACGGGGGAAAATATATTAGTGACGAAGTACAAACTGGTGCAGGTCGTGGCGGTGGCGATCTTTTACTCACCAAAACCTTGCAAATCGATGCAGATATGGTAACTATGGCAAAAGGGTTAGGCAACGGTGCTCCCGTAGGGGCAATACTTATGAAATCGGAAGTAGCCGAAACCATGACTGGAAAAACGTATTTTAATACCTTTGCAGGTGATCCATTGCAAATGATCCAATCTAAACTCACATTGGAAATTATAAAAGAAGAGCATCTTGTTGAAAATGCACGCATCATGGGCAATCTATTAAAAGATGGTTTTTATCAATTACAAAAGAAACACTCCCTGATTGGGGATGTTCGTGGTCGTGGTTTGCTTTTAGGAATTGAACTTGTCAAAGATCCCATAACTAAAACGCCAGCACCTGATGAAGCATTTCAGTTAATGGATTTGTGTAAGGATAAAGGGCTATTAGTTGGAAAAGGAGGACAGTTTGGGAATGTTTTCCGAATCGCACCACCTTTGACAATTAATCGGGATCAAGTGAATTTTATACTTACAACAATCGATCAATCTTTATCAGAATTAGCACGTTTGTATACTCTATAAAAATCAATGTTAGGTCAAGAAAACCCAAGATTGATAACCCGGCTTGTTTTGTAGCCGGGGAGATCAAAATTTAAATATTTAACTCCCATCAATCTTTAAGTTCAACACCAAGACAGATAGATCCGTTTGTTCTTAATAGTGAAACTCTAGCTCACATAAAATAGCTTGTGCTGAATAAAAGCCTGAAAACCAATCATTGCCTGGGTAATTTTGTTGCGATAAAACAGCAATTGATTTATTTTCAATTAGATTGTTTGAAATACACACTATATTGCATTAATATTTAATTATAGTGACCACTTGAATGTAATAGAGAAAAGACTTTTGCCTTGATAGTAAGAGCTAGATGAAAAGGACTGCCTGTCACATGTCGCCAAGTTATTCATTCAGTCAATAAGGAGTAGAATATGAATAAACAAATTCCAAATAAAATACCAAAAGAAAACTTGTTAACCAGAAAGGAGATAGAACGAGTTAAAAAAATAGATCAATACTTTAATGATATGGTTGACGAGTACCTTATATCTCACCCACCTAGAGACATAGCAAAAATTAAGAAAGATGAATAGCGATACAGGGCGTTATTGAATAAATTAAATTAAGCTCAATGTCACTACAACCGCAGCCAAGGAAGAGAATAAGGAGCGCGAATAGTAGCCGCGTGTGAGCCTAGACCGGTAGGGTCAGTCTTCATGGTAGCACTATTTTTAAGCCCCTTCCCGGAACTTTGAGATCCTGGAAGGTTTCTTAAAACTGTAGGAACGATTGTGTATCTATACGTGCTCTTGACTTCAGCGCCAAAAGTCCATAATCATGCAATACAACAAGCTTGAGGGATACTTTCTTGATAGTTAATTTTATATTGGGCACTGTCACTTACTCTTGAAGTAAACTCTTCTGACAATGTTCTTGGTTTCTGAAATAAGGAAGAAGGAGAATAATCTTTAAAATCATTAACATGATATCCCTCTATTTTAATTTTGGGTGTACTAAAAACAGAACATTTATCAATATGAGCTTTATGATCATCAAAAAGCGTGCAATGAACCACATCCTGCTCCAAATCAAAACTCTTAGCTATTTGTTGGGCCAAAAACTCAGGTTTTCTACCATTATCATTTATTGCGAATAAAGCAGGTCTATCGTTATCCTTAATTCCAAAGGCTGCTGTCATATCTTTTCTGGTATAAATTTTTATTTTATCAAATAGATGGTATGTATCTGGCTCAAATAATTTCTTGAGATGATCGTCGGTATACCTAAAATTGGCAGTTAAGATCCAAATGTCATCGCCTTGTTCTAAAGCACGGTTCATTTGCTCCCTAATGTTTTTTATCTCAGAAGGACTTTTAAATACAGGACCATCTTCAAGGAGTAACGATTTATCTTTAATTAAAGTATCATCTATGTCAAAAACAAATAAAAATTTTTTCATAATTCACTCAATTACAATTATTAGGATGCTAATTTATAGCCAATGTCAAGATAATCACAGGAGTTAACAAGTCCCATACCTGGCATTAATAACACTATCATTGCCATTGAGTATGAGGCCATAAAATCCCCTATTAAATCAGGGTTTGATATTCAAATGCTTAGCCATTCGCAATTTGACTCTACGCATTTTTGTGTAGATTGTACAATTTTACTTCATACAAGGCAAGCGTATCTCTTGTTCCGTTCATTTTGAAAAAACCTTTAAATATACAATTCGATTAAATTATGTTATAATTTGAAAGGTAGCCCCCTTGGATATCTAAAAGGTTGAAATAGCAAATACACAGATAGAAGATGAGTTCTAACCAATCATTCATTAGGTAGATATTTTGGAGAATAATATGACAGAAAGAACAAAGGATGCATCTAAAAAAAGTACCTCCACAAAAACAGATCGATTTATTGATGTAATGAATAAAATAGAAAAACAAAACAAAACTAAACCCGAAATAGAAAAGAAACCCAATGATACAAATATATATGACAGTCTTGCAGAAATCGCGCCTACGATAGATGATGAACTAGAACGTTATTTTAATGATGAAGAGCATAACGCAAATAAGTCTTTTAATCGTAGATAGCAGCTCATCCAGACTTTTGTAGTAACCCTTATTTTAAAAGGGCTATCTAAATGTTGCATGAGCTTAATTTTAGAGCTTTATGGCTGAATGGAACTATATAATTTAGCGAAGCATGAATAATAAACAAAAAAATGCACAACTAATATCTAAAAGATTTAGCACAAACAATGGCAACTTATTAAGCCACATTTACCAGAGGAAAAGATGAGAGGCGGCTGAGAAAAACCGATTTTCGTATAGTGATTCTAAAAAACGAACGTTCAGGACTCAATCAAAGCGCGAGAGTCATTTTATCTTTTCTATTGTTGCCACTTTTCGTTAATTTTTAACTGTTTCCCTAAATTTGGCGCATCTCCTCAAGGCATCAGAGTCGGGTTTTGATCGATAAGGTCTAGAGAGTTTTTTAATTCCATTAGTGTCGGTCGTTTCTTGGGATCTTTTTCTAAGCAACTGCTTATTAAAGATTGTATCTCAGAAGATGGATTTTCTAATAAATCATACATCAGTACCCCTAAACAATATATATCCATTTTAGGAGTAGCTGATATAGCAGTTGGTTTTACTGACCAACATTCTGGCGGGATATGCCAATATTCCTCTTTGTATTTTTCTACGATCTCTTGATTTGATTTCTGAAAAGCTAAAGGATCGATAGTAGTTCCATTAGGTACTGAAAGACCTCCATCAATTAAATAACTTTTTTGCGTACTGGAATCGTAATAAATATTATCTATTTTCAGATCTAGCACGATTAACCCTTTATCATGGCAATCCGTTAAGGCTTGGATAGCGGAATGAAAAAGGATTTTTTGTAATTCTGGAGTATCAATTATAAGCTTTTCATATGGAACACATTGAATATAGGGAACAACAAGCCTGTAATCCGACCCCATCGGAAATAAATGAGATTGCTTATCAGAATAAACTGTTTTGAAAAATCTGTGTTTCACAGTGGCCTCGCCAATATCTCCAGGTACCGTAACTGGATTTAAAACAGCAACCGATTTATTAGTGATAGATTTAAACAGTCTAACCTGAGCATAATCACCATGTCCAAGAGGTTTTATGGGAGAATACTCTGTTCCTCCATCAGATTCATACCCTGATTCATAACCACTATCTTCTGATTTTTTTTTAGTCTTGATTTTGTAACGCGCCATGAGGATAATCTCACAATAAGTTTGCTTGATAATATAAATTTGGCCGATTAAGTCAAAGAAAAATATACACGTTGTATATTTAAATGAAGATGCATTTTAGAGTACCTTAAACATTTTCACGGCCACTCATTCCTAAATGTGTTTTTTAAAAAGTCACTACCACCTTCAGTGTGGTTATATTTTTAAACATAAAGAATATATTTTACTATTTATATGCAAAAAATGCAAAAATAAATCGAAATATCAACAATGATCCTGAAAATTTCACGAATTGCAAATTAACAGCCAGAGCTCCTCTTTAGCTTAACTCGTAATTCTAACTTAAAAATAAAATAGATGCGGATCTGAAGGTTAGGTAATGTTAACGGATTATTTAGGTACATGAAGCCCCTTAACGGTTTACTCCTTCCATGACATAAAATGATGCGATTCCACGCGAAAGCGTAGCGCTAAAATTTGATCTCAAAATCGCGTGGACTATCTAGATTAAATCAATAACCTTAGATGCCAGATAATACTAAACTTTAAATTGGCTGTCTTTGGGTTTAGGGGGTTGATCCTCCTTAAATTTATGTAATTCACTTTTCACCAGTTTACTTTGTGTCATTTTTAAGTGATCCACAAAGCTTTGTATTTTTCGAACATATTCTGTATCTTTTTTATGTGTTTTATGGGCTAAGTATTCTTCGGCAGATTTAATTGCCTGCTTCGGATTTGTTTTACTTAATTCTTCAAGTTTCTGCGCTACCTTAAATATAGGAACAGCAACACTTTCGAACCCCATATCAGACAATACTTCCCACATTGGTTTTTTCTTGGTAGATACTTTAGGTTCAACAGATTCTTTCATGTGTTTGGGTTCAACATGTTTTTTCATTGATTTTGGTTCAACATCTTCTTTCATGACCGATTGAAATGATAACTTTGAGGCATGAGGATCTTTTGCGAGCGTTTCATTGATATCGTTTATCCATTCAGGGGCCGTGGTTTTGACTTTTTCATCATTAAATAAATCGATTAATGAATCTTTTTCTCCCTCAAGAATTTCAGCTTGGAGCGCATTATTGTGTAGCTCGGTAAATTTGTCTTCTTGCTCTTTTGGCATTAACCGCGCCAATAGAGTCAAGGCTTCGCGAATGCTTAACGTATCAATAGAAAGGCCAACCTTACCCAAAGTTTCATTAAATTCACTCACGTAATCCTCACCAATCTGCTTCAATAACTCATCTCTAATCTCAGGAGTTTTTTCTATACTAATATCTTTAAGATGTGGATGAGAAGACATGGAGGTGATAGCCACTACGTTTGCTCCCTCTTGGTGCGTTGCAAATGCATACACAGTGGAAGAAACACCGCCGGCATTGATGTGATCGTCAATAAGCAATACGTCTTGGCCTGCTAAAGATCCCTCTGGCCCTGGAGGGGGAGTATATTTGTATATAGGTTGTGTTAAGATTCGTTCTGAAGCACTTGCTGTGGTGCGATTAGCCTCATACGTCTTCCCTACATTCACAACCAGGGCTTTTTGGAAGAGCGGTTCCTTAGGCTTTTCTCCAAGAATGCTTTCGTGGTACTGATTCAACTGATTCATTATAGCAGCCGTATTGACTAAAGCTAAGAAGTTACAATTATTACCTGGCGTATACTGATCCTTCACGGGGTTCAATAAATAGATAGGCCCCTCTCCTTGACGATTTTTCATAACCTTGTCATACAAGTCAGGAATAAAATTATCATTATAAGTCTCGTTATAGATAAGTAGAGCCGCATCAAGACGAAGTTGCATCCACTTATTCTTAGTGACTGGCATACCTTTTTCATCTATATCAGTGCTGTCAAGGTGAATGTCTTTGATCTTGAAATTGTCTTTCATTGGACCAAGTGAAGTCCCTTTTTTAGCAATATGACGCAGGTTAACCAGATACAATTCCAGCAGACTATTAACCAGCGTGCACTCTGTTTTTGTGTTTAGGGGGTTACTAAATATTTTAGGCATGGTTATATCTTGTTCTTTTAGTTTACTATCCAAACTCTCTACAAACTCAGAACTAAGTTTCTTTCCAAGCTTAGCAATTTCTTTATAATTTTCAGCATCATATTCTGCTTTCATTAAACGCATGCATTCCTCAAATATTTCGACATCATCGGGAAAAGTACTTTTTAACTTTTCAACCTCGCTGAGTGCACGTTGAAATGAAGGAAAAAATTTATCCAAGTCAGGTACTTCAGCTGCATGAGTTGCGGTAATTATTTCAGTGTTATCTTTATCATAAGTTTGACGCCGTACCGCCCTTACCTCCTCTGTTTCTTTGTTCGCAAACATAATCTTTCTCCAGAGTTTATTAAATTAAGTACTATAATAAATATGTCATATATGTATAAAATATATACCATAAGTTGGATTTTTTTCTTTTTGAGTTAGATTCTCTTTTTTATTTTTGTCACTTTATAGATCAAAATGATTTTGAGTTTGGAGTTGCACGCTACTCAATGCCCGATGTAGCTAAAAAATACCCTGAACCCATTCGATAAACCATAGCATCTCAGGTTCAACCACTTAATCTTAGTGTTAAATTATTTAGCAAAATCACTGATGTTTCATCCATCAAAATGAACGGAATGGTTCATCACATTAATACCAAATTGATGGCATCCCATTGTTGACATAAGGATCGAGCAGATCAATAATTAAACATATGGATAAATAATTTAGCTCCTAAGGGATGTATAGAACATCAATCTAAAAGGGAGATGACAATCTTGATTCATTCCTTGAGAATTTATATCAAGCCCTTGTGTATACCAGTAAGCCTAAATGATCTGCACCGGCATCCTGGCTATACAAAAACAGATGTGTCCCGGAGAGCTGCCTGTAGAACTCGGAGTTAATGAAGCTTACTGATAACTTCTATAAAAGCCTAAAGATATATCTGAGGAGAAAAATGCTATGAAAGATAAGTCAGAAATTTTACCAAGCAAGCGTTCACCAAGACGCTCTCCTCCACGGGATCGTGTTGGAGAACACGTAGACCCATCCATATCTAGCAGCAACGAAGACAGCGAGACCCTAACCCTCGCGATAAAGCAAACTCTCTCAGCTCGCGCAACCCTATATTGGCCTTCGAAAGAACTAAGAGATGAACTAGCTCTAGCTGCCAAAGGATTGATGGGATACTTAGATTTCCTTAAAACACAAGAAGATGGTGACATGCTTGTAATCGGCTTATGTGCTCGTCTGCTTGGCCCAGAAGGTTTGGATCCTCAAGATTTCTTTCTCGAGGTAATTGAAAATAAGGGTGTTGTAGAGGATCCTAAAAAGCTAGCTAAGCTCTGCCTACATACGTTAGAAGGCCATCTCTTAGGCGTTGAAGATGGTCATAAAGGCCCGGAACTTGGACACTCACGCGCGGTAACAATTGCCCTTCTTGGCGATGTGGGCGCGTTTACGACTCACAGTGCCCCTGCCACAGGAACTGTGCGAACTAAAGAAGTGCATACTCGACTTAAAGAGTCATTCAGTGATTATGCGCTCCAACTCGAAGGCAAGAGTAGTGAATATAGACAATTGGTTGATCAATCAACAAAGCGTGCTAGAAAATTTGGTGGTGGAGAGATTGTTGGCCCAACAAAAAGCCAAGAAAGAAGGCGTGTTGAGGAAGAGAGTCTACCAAGGACGGGAATACACGACTGCGGTAAAGATGTAGATGAGTTGCTTGGCCGATTTGAGAAAGAAGGACATCTCGTACCAACGAAATGGTCATCCGCTCGACTGCATGTAAAACGGGTGGAAACGATTCAAGAGCCTTTGGCAGGACATATGTCAGCATCACCATCCGAGATTCTTTGGACTTGGGATATACTTGCAGGCCGAGGGCTGGATTGTGCATATACAGGTAACCCTGATAAGGAAACAGACTTTTTTTCCTCAGCCCGAGCAGGAGGAACATGTGCATTTTTAATAGGTTGTGGATACCACAGTGCCCTGGAGGTACTGCACGGGACAATGCTCTATGTTGGTCAAGATCTTCAGCATGTGCTGCCTGAGGCCGTAGAAATTAGGGAGAAAGAGACCGGATTTAAAGAACCACTGGATGCAGGGACTCTTTTTCACTCCGGTGCTGCGACAAGTTTAGTCGAAGATCTCCTAGATGATATGACTTCAACTGTTGGACGCGAAACCAAGTCATCTATAAAAATTGTGCAGGAAGAAACGCCTTCCATAGAGATGGTGCACAAAGAAAAGTTTAAAGAAAAGTCTGTCCTGAAAGAATCTGTTGAACCTAAAGTATCTACCAAGAAAAAACCAATGTGGCAAATACTGTCTGATCTGGGGTTCGAAAGTGTTGCTGTCCCTATATTTAGGGTAGCCCATCAACTTGAAGAATTAAGTAAAAAAAACCCGAAGCAGGCAATTAAATCTGGCGAAGAATACTTAGCTCATAAAACACATAAAAAAAATACAGAATATGTTCGAAAAATCCAAAGCTTTGTGGATCATTTAAAAATGGAGCAACTTAAACAAGTGAAAAATGAATTACATAAATTTAAAGAGGAACAAAACCCGAAACATGACAAAGATAGCCAATTTAAAGTTTAGTATTATCTTGGCATCCTAAATTTGTGCTCAATTTGATATTCCACGCGATTTTGAGATCAAAATTTAGCGATATGCTTTCGCGTGGAATCGCACCATTTCAATAGGCTAGTGCTATTCAATAAACTATAACACCGATGTTTCAATCCTTTAGTATTCAACACCATCATTCCTTGGTTATTTTCTCACAAGAAAGAAGAATCTGACTTATTTTTAACTAGTTTGTTTGAAATGAATGCTATATTACATTAATATTTAATTATAGTGACCAACTTGTGCGCAACCATGAAGAAAAAGATAGAGAAAGAGAAAGTAACCCTACCTATCTCAGTAAATAATTCTTTCGCAGAGGAAAACCGTTCAAGTACGGTTTTAGAGGACTCACAAAAAGATATAAAGTATCCTTTTACTATCCTTGAGCACTCCATGACGCCTTGGAATGTACTTAAAGACACTTGGCGTACTTATCAGCATGCCAAAGTAGAATTTAGACATCTTGTTGCGTTAAAGCCGGAACGACTCATTTTTCATGAGCTTGTAGCGAGAATGCAAGGACTTGTAGTACAAGAAGACTCTCCAGCGAAAGGAGAGGAAATTTTTCAACAAATGATCAAGATAGCAAGACAAGACGTTGTTGAAAATGAAGATTATGAACTAATAATAGAAGCAATTAATAAGGAGTATGACGAGTTATGCGAACTACTAGCTCCCATCAAGGAGGGCAATTACAAGGCATTAAAATTAGATTTTGAGGGACAAAAAATTGCAGAGCAATTTTTAAAAGAGGCTATAAAAGCGAATCGCAATGAAGAGTTGACCGAAGAACAAAATGCGGCCTGTTTTCAAAGAACGCTCGCCACCCTTTATACGAGAAAAGCGAGAGAGCTTGCAGCAAAATTTATGAACGAGAAGTTACCAGAAATTTTAAAAAAACATGACTGGGAATTTCTACCTACAAAACCTGTCGACGAAAGTATTTTTTTATTTACAACGGGAGGCTCTGCTTCGGGTAAGACCTCATCTCTTATAAAGGTAGCTACGGGAATAGAAGAAGAGCATCATGTTCAATGGAAAGATATGTCACATCACAACACGGATAGGTTATGTACCATTGTATTTGATAAAAAGGTCGATCCGAAACAATATTTTTACCTTGCCGGCGATGAAGCACGTTTGATAAAAGAAAGAGAGTTAGAGGTATGTGATGAACTTACCACTCAGTATGGATTGGCTGTTGACGAAGTAGATGATGCCGTTAGCATTAGGCTCGATCGATTTGAAGATGCAATTAATAAGAGAAAAGAAGTTGTGGTGTGTGCGGTTTCTACTGATACTGAAACGGCATTTCACCGAGCCTATTCGAGAGGTCAGCAAGCAGAGCGCTTTACCAATGCAAGTGCGTTATTAAAATCCCACAAAGACGCACCAAATAGTTTGAAAGAAGCCTTTTCTAAGTTTAAGGAGGATACAGATAATGTATCTATTCTCATGTATGACAATAATAGTGATATAGAAGGTGAGTCTGATCTTTTCTGTACGATTAGTTCAGGTTCAAAAAGCATCAATGTAATTGATTCGTCTCAATTGAATTTATGGTTAAAAAAATGCAACATGAACGTTGAGTTAGGTAAGCTTGAGAATGATGAATATTATGAGTTGGACCTGTATTCACAACCACCAATAACCCCAGAAGAATACTTTGAGCCATTGCTTAAGTTAGGTTATAAGATAAACTACACCAAAAAATTGGAGAGCGAAACCACCCATTCTGATGTATCTGTCGAGCAAGAGTCTGTTGAGCCTAAAGTGTCCTCAAAGAAAAAACCAATGTGGGAAGTATTGTCTGATATGGGGTTCGAAAGTGTTGCTGTTCCTATATTTAAGGTAGCGCAGAAACTTGAAGAATTAAGTAAAACAAATCCGAAGCAGGCAATTAAATCTGCCGAAGAATACTTAGCCCATAAAACACATAAAAAAGATACAGAATATGTTCGAAAAATACAAAGCTTTGTGGATCACTTAAAAATGACACAAAGCAAACTGGTGAAAAGTGAATTACATAAATTTAAGGAGGAGCAAACCCCTAAACCCAAAGACAGCCAATTTAAAGTTTAGTATTATTGTACAGGGGTCTAAAACTATTGATTTAATCATGTGAATTAGTTTCGACTTAATCTGACACAAGTACTTGAAAAAGAGAGAGTTTCCGGTTTTGATAGAAGTGCGAACTTGAAACAAAACCAAAAGGAAAACTCTCATGATAGATAATACAGTTAAAATTATTAAACATAAAGTTGGCTTATTAAACCTTGCTGAAGAATTAGGGAATGTATCTAAGGCATGTAAAGTAATGGGCTTATCCAGAGATACATTTTATCGCTATAAGTCGGCAGTAGAATCGGGAGGAGTTGATGCTTTATTCGATCAAAGCCGAAGAAAACCTAATCTAAAAAATAGAGTAGAAGAAGCAATTGAACTCTCGGTAAGGGAGTATGCGATCGCATTTCCAGCCCATGGTCAGCTTCGTACGAGCAATGAGCTTCGTAAACAGGGTATTTTTGTTTCTCCAAGTGGAGTTCGTAGCATTTGGCTGCGATATGAGCTTGCCAATTTTAAAGACCGCTTAAAAGCATTAGAGGCTAAAGTAGCTTCTGAAGGAATTATATTGACGGAAGCGCAGGTCGTAGCTTTGGAGAAAAAGAAATTTGATGATGAGGCATGTGGTGAAATCGAAACAGCACATCCTGGTTACCTCGGCTCGCAAGATACTTTTTATGTGGGTACGCTTAAAGGAGTCGGTCGCATTTATCAGCAAACTTTTGTTGATACCTATAGTAAAGTGGCATTTGCCAAGCTTTATACGACTAAAACGCCAATTACTTCAGCAGATTTACTGAACGATAAGGTTTTACCCTTCTTCGAACAACACGATTTACCTATACTGCGTATTTTAACAGATAGGGGTACTGAATATTGTGGCAAGGTAGAAGAACAGCATGATTATCAGCTTTATTTGGCAATTAATAACATTGACCATACAAAGACAAAAGCAAATTCACCTCAAACAAATGGGATTTGTGAACGTTTTCATAAAACGATTTTACAGGAGTTTTATCAAGTAACATTCCGAAAGAAAATTTACGAATCAATCGATGAATTGCAAAAAGATCTGGACGAATGGATGGATTACTATAATAATCAACGTACTCATCAGGGTAAAATGTGTTGTGGACGTACCCCAATGCAAACTTTGATAGAGAGTAAACAATTCTGGATGGAAAAATTTATAAACTAAATTTGACCTGACAGACACTTCTTAAAAACCGGTAACTGTCAGATCAAGTTGGAACTACTACAAATCATGTGATTCCCATAAAGCGCTTCAATTTTTTCATACTCAAATCGGTATAGGATTCAAACGCGTTTTTTAGAACTATTGATTGAATCAAATTTCGAACAAGATCTTTTTTTATTACACCAAATGTTCTTTTATTGTCTTTACTGTGTTGTTCATGTGATTTATACTAGCGCAACTATCTGACTATACATTAATTCACAATAAAGAGATTGTATGCCAACACTTAAACTACCCGAACGCTTTCAATCCGCTCCGTTTAATGGCAATTATTATAAGATATTAGGACTTAACAATAATCCTTCGCCCACGAGAGAACAAATAACTACTGCTTATCACTTAACAGCCATTCAGTATCATCCTGATAAAATATCAACATCCTCTGTGAAACCACCATTAAGTATCGAAGAAGCTAACGAATGCTTTAAAGCGATCGGTGCAATTAAATCCATTCTATTATCTCAATGCGCAGAGGTTATCTATACTTCAGTAACATCTGTTGGTAAAGCATCAAGTGTAAAAGAAGAAATACGCTCCGCTGACGACTTGTCTCCTGGAGAACAATTAAAAGCGGTTATGCTTGCCTATGTGCGCTCTGCAAGGTTTTGTGACTATGCTCCAGGTACAGGTCCTGGTGTAGGTGGATATTGGTCTTACATCGTGGGGGGGAAGAATGGTATTGAACAAGGGACATCTAAGTACAGCGGCAAATATGCTATTGCTACTGTATCTTACCAAGTCGAGCTTGATGACACATGGGAGCAGCCTCTAACTGTTTTGAATAAAAGCACGAAACCGTTTACAAAAATCCAGGATCCTCGTGTAATAAGCGAAGTGTTAACGATGTTGGCTGATTCAATTCCTAAAAAGCTCCGGGATCATTGTGCAAAAATTTATGGAAGTCATGTGCGTGAAGTGCCTGTTTTAGCAGCAAAAGAAACTCCTGTGATGGTGACCTCTAAGCCCTATGTTATTATAGATCCTCAAGGGAATAATTATGCTGATGGGATTCGTCAAAATAAAGATCATTCATTTACAATTTTTGGTAGAAATTGCAATGGTCAACCGAGAGAAATCACTCTCTTCCAAGATGGCCAAGTTTTAGGTTTTAATCGAAATCCAAATCTTGGAGTCGTAGGAAATCAATTTTTTGAAAACAGAAAGGAACTATTTCAGCATTTCGGTCTAGATATATCTGAAGCAATACCTAGCCTAAGTAGCCTAAAACCCCTGAGCTTTTAATGTGCGCTATGTGAATAAAATAAGTGATGAGACAATTGGCAGTGTCAATCAAATTCAATAAAAATCTTATTGAATCGGATTTATTCAACTGCCAATTCGATAGGTCATTTTTTTGCAACGTATATGAACCATCCCTTCTTGCAAGCTAATTTTTTCAGAAAGTTATAGATAATAGTTGCTGTCGTATATTCGGCGTTCAAGCCAAGTTTGCGCCCTGATGTAAATTCGCACTCTATTTCCTAATCGGAGCCAAGGCTTCAAGAGCCGTGTTGCAAAACAGGTTTTAACAGAGTTAGTTTTACCTATTAACTATCATTAAAAATTAACCAAAGCACACTTAAGAATTATATTTTATGTTAAATTAGGGTCTGTTGACAATTCACCTGCCGCCTACGTGCCGCGGCTTGTCCGCGGCATCCAGTAGATGGTCAAATTAAAAGCTGAACAACCTAATTGATTGATTAATGGAAGCAAACTCATAATATAACGGCTCAGATACCAAGTATAAAACGAGTTTGCAATGCTTAGACTTATGCTCAATGACGAGCGTTGGTCAAAGCTGAGGGAGAGCATGCTACAGCACAGAATTTATGACAAGCCCAAGCTTCGTAGGATAGTTGAGGCAATGTTATATCGCATGCGGGTTGGGTGTCCTTGGCGTGACCTACCGATAGATTTTGGATGCTGGAATTGAATTTATCAACAATTTAATCGATGGTCATCTCAAAAAAGTTAATTCAAATTTTTAAAACGCTTGTGCAAGAGCCCGATTTAGAATGGGAGTTTATTGATGGCAGTATTGTCAAAGCTCATCAACATAGTGCTGGCGCGCCTAATAAGGAAGAACAAGGCATTGGTAAGTCGGCTGCTGGAAATACAACGAAGATTCATATGGCCGTTGATGCTCACGGATTACCTATTGATTTTGAAATAACAGGTGGCGAAGTGCATGATTGCAAAGTGGCACCAGAATTTATCGAAAAGTTACCTGCTGCAGAACATACTATTGCAGATAAGGGTTATGATGACAGGCCATTATTTGTGCTCGATCAAAACATAAGAATCACGCAAAATTTACTCTCAGCCATTAAAGTACTTGTGTCAACTACATTATCTATACATCCAGCGCTGAGGTATATGGCGATCCATTAATCATTCCAACTCATGAAAAACATCCAATTCATCTCACAATGGATGATCGCGATTCTTATGCGGCTTCCAAAGCTATAGGAGATTTTTATATACGCTTATTTTCAAAACAGAATAACCTCTCCTATTTAATACTTCGAGTATTTAATTTGTATGGTGAACGAATGATCGGAACTAAATATGGACAGGTTATCCCTGAATTCATTCATCGTATATTGTATGAAGACAAATTCACAATCATTGGTAATGGCAGCAACACACGTAGTTTTTGTTATATTAAAGATGCAACATGGGCAATAAGAGAATTAGTGGAAAAAAAATATCAGGCGTAGTTAATTTAGGCAGCGATAAGGAAATATCCATTTTAGAACTGGCCAAAATGATTCATCATCTTGAAAAAAAATCATTTAATCCTGCGATTCTCCCAGCTCGACCAAATGACCATGCAAGAAGACAACCCGATATATCCCATTTAAAATCGATTTTAACAAACATATACTTTACTGATTTAAAAACAGGGTTAGAAAAATTGCTTTTATATTATAAATTTATTAGGTCTAGTGCTCCGAATTCAAACCCCACACAAATTTAGCATTCATTATGAACCAATCATCTATATTTAGCTCAATTAGATTTTTTTGAGACTATTTTCCCTACAATCAAATATTGCTAAGCAATTTTTTCCATCATCGCGCAGTTCACCATTGGGCGATACGTGTCTATATAGTGTTTGCTTTGTAATCCCAAGCTCTTCACATAAGCTGCCAATTTTAGTTTCGGTTTTTCCCATAGCAGCCATGACTAGACGAAGTTTTGCAGCTGTCATTTTATAAGGACGCCCGCCTTTTCGGCCACGTGCTCTTGCAGCTTGCATGCCTGCAATCGTTCGTTCTTTAATCATTTCTCGTTCAAATTCGGCGAGAGTCGCAAAAATACCAAATACTAATTTTCCGCCAGGCGTTGTTGTATCAATAGCTGCACCATGGCCAGTGAGCACTTGCAACGGAGCCCTTTTTATTCCTGAGACATTCTATGTTGTATTCTTATAACCACATACGCTGAAAAACTTTGTCTTTGTTAATAACAAGATGTTTCATTGCAGCAAGAATATGAAGTGCGATTAATACAACTAAAGTCCATGCAACTACCTCATGCACTTCGAAAAACTGTTCTGATATAGCATGACTTTTATTAACCCAACTTGGTAATTCTACTCCAAAAAAAATAACACCATGCTTGCTATATGAAGCCCCGATAAAGCCAGTAATTGGCATTATGAGCATGCATAAATAAAGCAACAAATGAATTGCTCTTGATAATATTGCTTGCCAATGTGGAACACTCGATGGAAGCGGAGCGGGTTTATGAGTAAACCGCCATATCAATCTAAAAAAAATCAGCATGGCAGCGATAAGGCCAAATGATTTATGAAGGTTAAAATACCAACCACTATAAGGCTGATCTTCAATGGACATCATATACCAACCTATACTAATTAATCCTATCAAAAGGAACGCTATCACCCAATGAAGCAATCTAGTGATAGTGTCATAATGCCAATTTTTATTGTTCTCCATGACAGTTCCTTTCCAACCGGTTTATTTAATCCTTAGCAATTTTTCTAGGTTAAGATATATATCAGTATTAAACAAGCATATAAATTGATATATTGAAAGTAGCTAATTTAAATTATGGAGAGCATATATGAGACTAAGCGGAATAAAAATAGCCTTTATATCTACATTATTAGTATCAGGTTTTATCTCACCATCGTTATTCGCAGGATCTAAAGAAACAGCAATTAATAATAAAATAAATGCAGTCATTTCCCCAAAGGTTTTTGAAATGGCAAAAAAGAATGAAAACTGGAAGTTAGCACTGGTGACAGGTAAAGATGCGCAGGTTGTTTTCATGAATATCACTCCTAAGACCAACCCCAACAATGAGATAGGGATCGAAACACATCAATTTGATCAAGTTATCTTTGTTGTTGAAGGTCAGGCTAAATCTGTCCTCAATGGCAAAAAATCAACTGTTACAGCAGGTGATATGATTTTTATCCCTCAAGGGATTCCTCATAATTTTATTAATCTCAATGTAAAGAAACCATTCAAAATAATTAGTGTTTATTCGGCTACAGATATCCCTGAAAATGCGGCATATAAACAGAAATCTGATACACCACAAGAGTGACTCTGTAATAAATTGACGCAGATTTATTTAGTGTAGGAGTTCTGATATAAATGCAACATAAAGAATATCATCGAATTGAGCGAATTGGCTGGTTACGAGCTGCCGTATTGGGTGCAAATGACGGTATTATCTCTACTGCGAGCTTATTGATTGGTGTTGCTGCTGCTCATACACCTTATAGTGGAATATTTGTAGCTGGGATTGCAGGATTAATTGCTGGCGCCATGTCTATGGCTGCAGGTGAATATATATCAGTAAGCTCTCAAGCGGATACAGAAAAATCTGCCTTACGACGTGAAAAGGCAGAACTTGCAGAGAGTTTACCCAATGAAGTTGAAGAGTTAACCGCTATTTATATTAATCGTGGATTGGAGCGTGATTTTGCTAAAGAAGTTGTAAAACAATTGATGGCTAAAGATGCATTAGGAACTCATGCTCGCGATGAGCTTGGTATTACTGAAGTAACTAGTGCTCGTCCACTTCAGGCAGCGCTTTTTTCAGCCTGTAGTTTTACACTTGGCTCATTATTACCACTATTAATGATTTTTATTGTTCCTAGAATCTACCTTGTTCCATCAGTATCAATAATGGCTGTTCTATTTTTGGCATTACTCGGAGCAGTCGCAGCAAAGGTTGGCGGAGCTCGAATAGTATCAGGAGCATTGCGTGTTGTGATATGGGGAACAATAGCAATGCTTGTAAGTGCAGGTATTGGCTCACTCTTAGGTATAACTGTGCAAAATTAAACCACAAGGCATGCAATCGATCCAATCATTTTTTAAGTAAGGAAATGAGCATTACCTGCCCCCCCCCGGCCTTGAAATAGTTGGATGGGGTAATTCGTCCATTAATAAAATTAATAATATCTTCTTCTTTATCCTCCTGCTATTATCCCAAAATTCTTGCATGTGAGGCTTGGCAAGCCGTTCAAAAATAATGCTTTCGCGATGATGATTAATTTTCTCAAAAAAGCAATAGATTGGAGCTATTATGTAGACTCATAATGCCTCCTTTAATTTGTTAATTAACGCTTTAAGTGATAGATATTTTCCATAACCTAAATATGTTGCAATAATTTTTTGGATGGGTACGCCTAACTGATAAAGATGAAAAATTTTTTCTCTGTCTTGATCATACATTGAATCTTGTATTACCCCTTTGGGTTTACCAAGCTTGATGCCTTTGGCGGCGCGTGCACGCACCCCCTTTTTTGTTCGCTCAGAAATAAAATCTCGTTCTAATTCAGCAAGCATTGAAAAAATAGTAATGCGTACTTTGTTTGCCACGTTATTTTGGCATTGGAGTTTAAATCCAATTTTGCTTGATAAGTATGAGTCTAGATAATTTATCCTGGACAATTGTTTCTATAGTATTCAGTGGTACTTTAATTGATCGACCAAGCCTTGATAATTCAGAAGCAATAACAACATTATCAGGTGACAATCTGTCTAGTAACTCATCGATGCGACGTAATGGGTTGACTTGCGTGACGACATTTCTAACTCAATCCATTCATCAACCATTAGTTTTTGCTCAATGCAATAACGACTAATGCTGATATCACCTGGTTCATTTTGAATCTCCCATCCAGTTTCAAACAGTCAAACAGTCAAACAGTCAAACAGTCAAACAGTCAAACAGTCAATTTGAATACTAAGCTGGTTACTATTAAATGCCAACTCAGTGGGTGGAATGGTTCATTACATTGGAGCCATGGAAAACACGTGAGATTTATCGTACTGGAGCATTTTTCATGTAATTAGAGTCTATTGACAATTGACGAGTCACAGAAAGGTGGCGGGTAATTGTCAACAGACCCTTGAGATAACTTTATTCTTGCTCTCATAGGAGCCGTCTTTTTTCAAGACATCTCACTCTCCTTCATAGAGAATAAAATTAGATTAACTGTTACCTATGTATCCGGTGTTACCCGGGTTGGACCTTCCTCACAATCTTAGTACGGGAGAGAATAGATCGAAGTAAATTCAAAAAATCCGTGAACATCTTAAGAGACAATAGCGTGTAAAAAACTTCAGGGACGTTACCTATTTACTTATTATTTTTTTTAACGCATGGTCGTATTTAATTAAAGTTGGAATTACTTGACCTAACGTGTCACAATTTAGCTTCTTTTTTATGCTTTCGAAATGCCTTTCTACGGTACGTTTGGATATTTCCAAAATGGAAGCAATACGCTGTAGACTAAAATCATTGAAATACAAATATATCATTTCTTTTTCTCTATGAGTCAAATCTTTAGCTGCTAAAAAAGTAAACGGCAGCTGGTTATAATCGAAAACTTCATCTTTGATAAGTTCAACCATATTCTGATGAGAGGATTTTAAAATCAGATCTTTTAGATTGTCCTTCTTTGTTTCAGAGCCCTTACAAATTTGTTCATTCATCCGAATAATGCATTCTTTTGGAAGAATTAAATAATTATCTTTTGTGTGTAACCTTCTAACTCTATTCGACAGATTGGCAGCAATCATATTTAAGAAATCAATATTATTAAAAATAAAATTATTTGTGTCATTAGGACTGTGGGATGAGGCGAAAGTTACCATTTCCACTCGATGTGTGTCTTGACGAATAATATCAACAAAATAGGTATAATCACGATTAAGTAGACAGTCTTTTATTCCTGAGGCAATGATATTATCACTATCAACATTGCATACATAAAAACAATCATGTTGGTAATTTTTTTTGCACAAATTCTGCTCAATGAATAATTCTTTTGACAAAATATCCGTTATAATTGAGTTTTCCGAAATCAGTTGTAAATAACGTCCTTGAAAATCGAAATATAAGTAACCCCAAAAGTCTATTGGGGTATTTATGAAAATATCCTGATAACAATTAAATAAATAACTGGTATAGGATTTCATTGTGGATACAGCATTCATTGACGCATATTTCCTAATATTTTAAATAATTATAGAACAATTTGTATTTATTTTTACACAAAAGAGTGCGTAAGTCCTAAAATCTGCTGTATCAACGATGTAATTTAACTGAGGGATTGGTTTACATGAAAAATGAAACTGTCTATTTGGGTTATTCAAATTAGTTCCTTTAAGGTGTTTTAATCGTTTCGAACATATCGAAAGCCCTCCCTGGCAACCGATTTACCTAAACAGAAGTTGGGCTTAATCGTGTCATTTCATTTATTTTTTCATCGGCTTATTGTAATACTTCTAAAGCTTCTTTGGAGGGATTCTCTCTCATTTGTTTTGATAAAGTGCTGAAGAACAACAACTCATTTTCGAGCTTCTTATCTCTCTGTATTCTAATATTTTGGTCTAAATACTTGAACTTATCTTTTAGTGAAAACATATTTGCGTTATTTTTGTCCAACATGTTTGATGCCTTATTAAAAAGTCTCTAAATTAAGATACATGATTATAAAAAAAATAAAGAGGCTTCGCTTTGGAAGCCTTGTCAAAAATGGAGTTTTATATTTCAAATCGGGATTTAGTAGCAGGAGTTTCTTCAGTTTCTTGTTTTAATTGCTTAAAGAACAAATAACCCAATTTATTGTTTCATTGGGATTGCTTGCCCTCAAGTTTTTCCCCAATGTGCACTACTTGCTCTCCAACTATATCTAACTTTTGTTCAAGCTTTTCTGGGCATTTTGTATGTCATCATATTCTTTGCCAATTTTGGCTACTTTTCCTTCAGTTTCGTCTATCGCAACATTAATGCTTATCCATTTATCTACTTCTTTAACAACTGATGAGTCCTTGTTTTACTTATTTAAAAAAGATTTCACTTTTTCTTTTTCATATCCCTCTGCATTAAACATTGAAAAGAATTGATCCTTAATGTGTTTTATAAAATTTTGCTCACCTGCTTCTTTTGCAATTTCTTCTTTAGCCTCTTCAAGTGCTTCTCTTATGCCCGCTTTTTTTTAACTCATCCTTTTTGGCACAGTCACAGTTTTCTTTTCTTGAGATTGCACAGAAGTTTGAGACTCAATCTGCTTTTATACCTTATTATATGTATCAAGCTCTTGTTGTAACAGGCTCTATTGAATACCCTCAAGTACTGCGGCTTTAGTTTGGTTTTCCAGCCACTTAGGATTATCCATCATTGGATTAGAAGAATTGCTATTCGCTTTAGTGGCATAAGGGCGAACAGATGCTCTACTTAAAATTCGGGGTAATTTGGTAAACATAATTTTCCCCTAATGTTTAAATTTAATTTTTTCAGTCTATATGTTAACCAATTGAGACTAATGTTAAATGAGCCTTAATGTCGTAAATACGACATTGCTATTTATACTCAAGATTCAGATATTCCCACTTGAAAATAATGGGCTATAAGCGACTGCAGCACTTTGCTGTTTCTTTAAGGTACAAAATGCAATATGTAGCCGTTTGCCAGCAGAAGGAATTTGTATTTGTGCTGGATTGCCTTCTCTATTCCACGATCGGTATGTACATGCTTCATGCCCTTAGCATTTTCTACTAAAATCCTTTAACAGGGACATCTTTTGGATCAGGACTATTCACAGTATTTTCCAATTTTTTAGCCCTTTGAAAGAATGTATGTCCCGAAGACTGCCAAAATTTTGGTGTATTCCCGGTTATAGCAGAATAAGCAAGAACACCTAGGCCAGGAAGAATACCAGTCACCAGTATACTTAAAGCGATCATTGTATATCTTTTCCAGGCAGGATCTCGATGTGCCTGGATGAGTCGTTCTCCTTCATTTAATTGATTATAGAATTGACCCACTTTGATACTGGGCTTGTTCTTTGTTTCAAGGATGTCATACAACTCGCTAACCTTATCAAATTTCTGCTTTAGAATCTGAGTAAATTCGTTTTCTGGCCAGCTTTGAATTTTTCTTACATTGTTAACAAGATTAGGAAAGTCATTAATATCCAAAGAGGGATCCACATATTTTTTTATTTCTTTAGCTAAATGAGCTAAATAATCTTTAGTTAATGGAGTGAGCTCTCTTTTAATAATGATTTGAAGATCAAGCTCACGCTCATCATCAATTGTAGCTGTTGCGCTTTGTTTTGCTTTTAATAGGTTCAATTGTTGATGGAGATGAGCTATGTTGCTCCGAAGATTAGGATTTTCTTCCTCAAGCAAAGTATTTACTCTATCTAATTCGCCAATTAACTTGTCTTGCTCTTCATTGGTAGAGGTTAAGGAGTTGACTAATTGCAGTTGCTGGTCCTTTTCATCAGTCAACAAGACAATCAGTTTTGCTTGCTCTTCAACGTTAAGCTCTAATTTGTTAATCAGTTCTGCTTTATCTTTAACCTCAAGTTGCAACGTGCTAATCAACTCAGCTTGTTGTTGCCTATCTTGCGTCAACAGCGATATCTGATTTGCTTGTTGTTCGTTAGTTAAAGATAACTCGTCAATCATATGTAATTTTTCTTGAATAGTTAACGTTAAAGGATTACCTCCCCCCATTCCTGTAGCTAGTCCTTCAATTTGTTGGAACAGATCTTGATTTTCATCTCCAAATATTCCTTTAACATTTTGTAAAGGTATCTTATGGTGATAAATGTATTGAGCTACTAGATAAATGACCCGCGATTTATATTCTTCCAACTCTGTTTCAAATTGTTCGTAATTAAGGGTACTCTCAAGTACTTTGAAATCCGGAAGCGCTTTTCTAAATTTATCGAGTTCATTGGAACATGAAATAACTTCTTGAATAATATGGGGTAATAAATAAGTGAGATTTTCATCCACCGCTTCCTCGACTACTAAGCAAGACCACTCACGGCTATTTACAGCTAATTCACTGGAAAACTCAAGTTTGGATAATTCTGAAAATTCTTGAGTCAAAAATTGTTTCACCTCATAAGACAGTGGATTCTTTTCCTGAAGTTGTTTGGATCTTGATAGAAATCTTTTTAATTTTTCTATTAATAATTCGTTTTCGAAGGTATTTCCCTCTGCCCTCTTCTCTTCGAGGTTATCAATAATCTTCTGAATTTTACCATCTAACTCGTTAATAAATCGTTTTTCTTTTAATTTATTGGCCAGCTCCTGGTATTGACCTTTTAGAATATTGCGCTTCATGGTCAAAGTGGACTCTAAATCAGATTTTAATTGCTCAAAAATTTTTGTGACTAATTCATTATGGGGATCGTTTTGAATAAAACTTGAAAACGCAGAAAATGTTCTTTGAACTGCTTCGTAAACAGCTAATTGTTCTTCGGGATTTATTAATTTATTTTGTAAATAGGATTGTCTTACCTCTTCAATAAGAGTAGTTATACCTTGTAGAAGTAAATCAAACCCCTCTTTAGAATCGACAGCATGAGCAATTTTATCAACCATGATGGATTCACTTATGTCCTGAAGTACTACTTTTGGCTCGTTTTGTTTCGAATCTTTCAACCCTTGCAACTTCTTTGTGTGTTCACAAATTTTGACCAAACGTTGTGTAGCAATATCTAAAGTCTCACTAAGGGGCATATCATCTGATAAACCTAACTCATGATTTAAATGCATGCGCGCATGCTCGTAATTGAGGAAATATCCACCTGGAACAGGTGGAATAATTGCATCTAAAAAAGTATCATTATGTGCTAAATAGTGCACGATCCGCTGATCAGTAACATTCCATATTAATTTGAGTAGCGCTTGTTCTTGCCCAAGTACTGCATAGGAAGTTTTATTGTAATTTAAGTAAGCCTCCCTATTTTCGATAATCTGATTGTACAATTTAAAATACAAATCTTTTAATCGTTTTCCCCAAGAAAGAAACTCTTTTCAAAGAGCGCAGACATTAATTCAGCAAACGGATCATCTTTCTGCGCGCGGGGAGTAATGTTTACTCCATTTCGTTTTAAGAAATCAATAAGTTTAACCAAAGCAAGTTCTTGTACATGAGCCGTTGATTTTTCAGATGGATTATTACCTCTTTGTTGAGCCAAAAGATTTCCAGAACCTGTTCCATGATGCCCTGGTAAACTTTGTAGTTTAAATTTAGTTTCTGGAGAAAAACATTTAGGTACGATTGGTTTAAAACAACGGGTACGCTCATTTTCATAAACAACCTGTTCGTATTCTTTAACAATTTTTGGCACCTCATAAAAACGAGGATCTCTCCATGCGAGTGAAAGAACATGAGTAACTCCTACATAATTTCCTCCAGGGACAGGATCAATATTCAACATAGATATTTTTACATCATCTATATGTTCAATGATTTCATCCCATTTTAAATTCTCAAAAACACCTTTATGAGACCGAGACATCGCCGTTTTCGTATACTTACATACACTATTTAAAATTTCGGGACTAAAACTGTCTAATCGCTTTTCTTTTATTAGATTTTGTAGACGTTCTAACTCATGAGCAACCAATATCGACTCAAAAGCGCCTCGGCTATGATCAATGATATTGATATGAGTTTCTCCTCTGCTTATTGCCTCCAGTACTGCAGCAACTCCCCGTGCAATTCTATCGCCAACCTCTGAACACAAAGTACTGGGACCATCAATCACAGCTACGTCTTGGTTTCTAAAGCGAATCACATCATCCGTAGGCATTGTCGATTCTTTGTTAATTAGCGTAGAAATGTAACTTAATGTTTCTGCTTTCTCATATGCATTTTCCAAGTGCTCTGGCGTAAATTGGGTATCAGTACCTAATAAAGTAAGAGTGAAAGGCATAATTAATCCAAAATAAATCTAGATTTCTTGAGTATAAAATGAGGATGTTAAGTAAATATTAATTCCGGACTACTTAACTCGCATGCAAAGAACAACTTTTGTATGGGGCAAAAATGAAGAATATATGAGTTAATTCCTTGTGGTTAATTTCTAGAGCGCCAATTTCTTTAAAATTTGGCAGACTTCAACTGTTAGACAATAAAAGCTCATCACTTTCTATTTCAATTACGCCAAGTAATTTGACAGTATATAAACAGACTTATCCACAGAAAATGTGCATAACTTAGTGAAGATAATTTGATTTAAAATAACAATAAGCCTAGATAAGACAAGGATCTTAGAAAGATTTATACTTGAGTGCACTTATTGGGTTAAATAAATATCCACAGAACCGGATATTTGAAAAGGATTAAAGCGTGGCTATTTTAACAAACAAAAACTAAAAAAACAGTCTTGACTTGAACTATTTTTTTATTTATTTCTATACCTCCTGAAAAACTAAATATCTAAATAAAAGTGATGGCTTCGTTTTTTCATGTATTGCATTTGTATGTGGTTGAGCTTTAGCATTGATCCGCTCCAAAACCTTAATAGTCAAATTAACAACAAACTCTATTTTTCTTCAAATGCAACTAGAATGGGACATAGAGCCGAATCAGTTTTTTTACACTCGTTAATTAAACGGTAAAGAGACTCTCGAGCTTTTGTGAGTTCAGCAATTTGGGCATCCAGTTTTGTAATGCGGTTTTGAGCGATGCATCTCACTCGCTCACGATCATTCATTGCATCGAGCTCTAATAATTCTTTTATTTCCTTTAGAGTAAACCCGGCTTTTTTTGCTGAAAGAATAAACTGTAAACGTCGGATATCATGCTCACCATAACGTCTGACTTTTCCGGAGTGAAACTCTTTTGCAAGCGATGGGGTATTAAGAATTCCTTGTCGTTGGTAATAACGTATCGTTTCTACACCAACCCCGCATGATCTAGCAAATTCACTAATTGTTTTATCATTCATTACTTGACTCCGTACTATAGTACATACTCTATATTATTTATAGGCTATGAATCAATGGAGTACTCCAATGAGTAATACAGCAGATAAAAAAGCAACTCTATATCGCATGGTAATACCAAATCATATATGTCCTTATGGCCTTAAAACCAAAGATTTATTGCAACGCCAAGGTTATATTATCGAAGATAAATGGCTAACCAGTCGTGAACAAGTTGATGCATTTAAAGAAGAACATAACGTGAAAACTACACCTCAAACCTTTATCAACGGAAAACGGATAGGTGGTTATGACGATTTACGCCGCTATTTTGGAAAAAAAGTGCAGGATCCCAAGGAAAAAAGTTATCGCCCAGTCATTGTTCTTTTTCTGTGACTGCACTTATGGCACTTGCTGCAAGCTATGCATCCACTGGTATCGTGTTTACCACTCAGACTTTAAGTTGGTTTATTTCCTTTAGTATGAGCGTTCTTGCGCTTTTAAAGCTACAGAATGTCGAAGGATTTTCAACCATGTTTCTGAATTATGACCTCTTAGCCAAGAGATGGGTCCCCTACAGCTACATTTATCCTTTTGCGGAAGCATTAGCGGGGATTCTAATGATCGCAGGGGGCTTTAGGTGGATTTCAATTCCAGTTGCTCTGTTTATAGGAACAATAGGCGCCATTTCTGTATTTAAGGCAGTATATATTGAGAAACGCGAATTAAAATGTGCTTGTGTCGGAGGCGATAGTAATGTTCCATTAGGATTTATTTCACTTACCGAAAATTTGATGATGATTGGAATGGCAATGGCAATGTGGTACATGTATTGAAGCCATCTCTCTATTTCCTTAAAGCAATATTAATACATTAGATTCATCCGTTAACATATCAGGAGTAAATGCATGCGGTATTTATATGTTCTATTCTATTTGGCACTTATGTTTGTCGGAGCCCTAGCATACGCTCAAGGGCAACACGATCATGCCCACCAATACCCAGTAAAAAATGAAGCGAACAACAGTAGCATTAGGATTTTTCTTGAAAAAGAGCCCAAAATACTCACTGCTAATAAACCAGTAACCCTCAGATTTCAAGTGCTAAAAAACAATAAGGTGCTTACATTTGATGAGTTAAAAGAAGTACATACTAAGAAAATTCATGTATTAATCATTGATCCCTCTCTTAGTGATTATCATCATATTCATCCGGTGATAGATAATAAAAAGCAAGATTTTGTATTTAGTTTTACCCCAAAAAAGACTAGCTCTTATCAAATGTGGGTGGATATTACTCCTCTCCAAACGAATAAACAGGAGTTTTTAGTCACTGATTTAGGCTCTTTTTCCCCGCATCCTTTGATTAAAGAAAAAGTAGTATTAAACACTGCAATGGCTCCTTATGAATTTACTTTAAAACTAAACAGTGAACCTAAAGCTGGACGGGAAGTTATGGCAACCATTACTGTTACAAAGAATGGCAAACCATACAAGAAGCTAGAGCCTGTAATGGGAGCATTCGCTCATGTTGTTGGTTTTAGTGGGGATCATTCATCGATTCTTCATATCCATCCGATGGGAAAAGAACCTACTACGGAATTCGATCGCGGTGGCGCTGAGCTAATGTTTCATATTGGGCTTAAAAAAACAGGCTTTGTGAAGTTATTTGCGCAATTTCGAATTAATAATCAAGATGTATATGTTCCTTTTGCAATTAGGGTGAGTTAAGAAAAAAATCGATTGTGAGTAAGGCTTTTTTCGTAATATATCGCGTGCTCTATGTGGATTTGATTATACCATGGAGAGCGATACTCTCATTCCTATGTTTCTCTTATTTTATTAGGGTCTGTTGGTTTGATTTAATTATCATAAAAGTTTGACAGAATATAAACAGACTTATCCACAGAAAATGTGTATAACTTAGACGCCTCATTACAAGAGCGGTGAACGTCCACTTATTTTCTCTATTTATAAATCAAATTCTGAAAAATGAATAGGTTCTAATTTAAGTACATAGTATTCTTGTTGAAATAACAATCCACTTAAAATACCAATACCATCTTTTATCTCAATGATACAATTCAAGCTTATTCGAAGCGCATTCCTTTTTTCGGAAAAATCAAACACCTTGACAACAAACATGCCGCACTGTAAAAATTAAAACATTAATAGGGAATAAAAAGGGATAACGTTATGGAAGGAAAACTAGAACTTTATCAGCAGGAAATTAACTCTCAAACTCAAGCGATTTTTGCGCGTCTAGAATACTATCGTAAGGCCATGTTTGAAATAAAAAATTATTAAAGGATTATTTCTTTAATACATGGCGAACACAAAAACTTACAGAAGTTGCCCAGGGAGATGAAGTCGTTTTTAGTTTCAACATAGTCCAGAAAGCCATGGAAAATTGCTTGGTTGATGAGATAATATTAGTAGAAGATGCTCAGAAAATGGCAAAAGAAGGAGAAAATCCAAGCCTTATAGCCGCTTTTGATCCTTATGTTTTAAAAAGTGGTTTACCATTGGAGTTATATCAAGAAGATGGTTTGTTTCTCTTTAAACCCGAAAAACCATACACACCTATGGCCCAAGTTTTTATGTGTCAATTTGCTTATGCTCTGAGCATTTATCGTGTAAGTTTAGGTCTTTGCGAAGCTTATTGTGCTATTTATAGCCATCAAGTCATAGAAACCCAGCGACAGAAGCAATACATTGAGTCAGCAACTTTTTTAAAGCAACAACTTACTGAAGAAGTTGATTTAATTTCTTTAAACCAAGAAATAATAAAAATTGAAAATGAAATCTTAAGCTTGCTTTGCACTGAAAAAGTTCATGAGGGATTAGATCAATTTAAAAAGGATATTGACACACTTAAAATTAAATTGGTTACATTATTGGAGTCTGGAGCAAATTATTTACAAAACTCCTATAAAGAATTCCCTAACAATCCCATATTTTGGATACTTCATGATCGAAGTTGGCATGCACTACTCAAGACAATTTCAGGCCTCCTTTATGCACAGCAATATAACTATTCTACTTGGGATGGTACATTAGTAATTAAGAAAGAGTTTATTAGTTTAATTAAGACAGAAATAGAAAAATTTGATACCACTGTAATAACGCAAACTCCTTTACTTAAAATTGAATTATTAAAAAAAGCAGCAAAACTTATTAATGAAATAAAAATTGATACGCTAGCGGAGCTTTCTGCAAGAAAAATGGAAGTGATTGAAACACCCAAAGTCGCTATCTCTTCTTCATCATTATCTAATAATATCTATGGACTCTATTTTGCTTATCATAAAAGTCAGCTGCCCAATAAAGACCCTGCAGAAGAAGAGCGCATTGAAAAAGATGAGGAAGTACACGCTTTGATAAATATGTAGTGACCAATAATCTCTACAAGCCGGTTTTACAGAGTCTCATTTACCGCGGGCTTTTGACCATAGAACCGCCTTTTAAATCATCCATGCCTAGGCGAAACAACTCTATCTTCAGTCATACATTCATTGCCAAAACCAATATGGAAGCGGCAATTGCATGCTTTTCCCTGAAAAAATCACTTTAGTCCATAAAGTATGATTGCGTTACAGTTTAATATTCGTCTATGATTTTCTTATTGCCTGATGAGTCAAACCAGGAATCCCTCAGCAATAATTAATCTTGAAGTAAATAATGGTTACTCTCCTCCATGAATCATTTCACTCAAAAAATAGTTGCATGTCCTTATGTGGAATCCCGGCATCCATGTATTCATCACTGCATATCAGAAAACCCAATTTTTCATAAAAGGGGATTGCATAGGTTTGTGAACTTAATTTAATTTTTTTTATCAATGTACGCTCTTGAAGATCAGACAAAATAAATCGCATGAGTGCAAATCCTAATCCTTTTCCTTGATACTCATCCAATATAGCTACTCGCTCGATTTTAGCAAAATTCTCTACATACCTCACCCTGACCGTCCCACAGGGATGCTCATGGTACCATAAAAGATAGTGCTCACTCTCAGTATCTTTTCCATCCACCTCTTCCTGTAAGGGAACATGCTGGCCTTCAACAAACACCTTGAAGCGAATTTCCAAACATTTTTTAATATCCTCATCAGAAGAGACCTTTTTTATAAAAATTGTCATATTAGAATCCATGTTTATTTATGGCTCATTATACTTAACTTGACGAGCAACCTGCTAGTGCAGCATATTAAAAAAGACACACTGGAAAATGATACAGCACCTCTTTTGCAGCTAATTATCACGAGGAGTTTGACAATCTATAAACAGACTTATCCACAGAAAATGTGCATAACTTAGAAAAGTAGTTTCCAATTTAAAGCACACAAAACCTTGATAAAATCAAGACTTAAGAGTGTATTTAAAGTTTGTTGAATATTAGGCAGAAGAAAATATCCACAGGATTGGACATTTGAAAAGAATGAAAAACTGGACATTTTAAACAAACAAATTTAAAAAAAACAGTCTTGACTTAATTATTTTTGATAAATAGTGTTATAGCTCCTTAGCTAAATAGCATGAATGAGCAAGCACTTCGCAACTTGTACTATAAATAAAAATTTCAGCCTAATTCATGGATTTCAATTCGATGTTTGTCCTTATTTTTAATATTACTGGGATTTAAATTAGAATTAACTTCGAAAAAATTACCTCCTTGCTCTTCTCTTAAATAATTTAAATAAGATGAAACCTCATTATAGACAGTTGGAATTTTAATATCTTGTTCATTTAATAAATCATAACGAGTACAAGAATCAACAAATTGTAGCATTGAATTAAAATATCCTTCTATGTTAATCAGCCCAAAAGGTTTTTTAATAACTCCTATTTTGATAGCACACCAAGTTTCAAACAGTTCATCAAATGTACCAATTCCTCCAGGCATCACGATTAACTGCGATGATTTTTCATGAATTAAACGTTTTCGTTCATACATAGAGCTCACTACATACAGTTCATCCAAAAACTCACTTGGCGTCTCTATTTTAGCAAGATATTCAGTAGTGACTCCGATAACGGCTCCACCATGAGATTTAACCGTTTGAGCAAGAAGTCCCATTAAACCAGTTCCTCCTCCACCATACACCACCGTATAACCTTGTTTGGCTATTCCTGCTCCTAAAGACGCGACGGCATCTTTAAAAGATGGATTATTTCCCATACTTGATCCTAGGTAAACCCCAATTGTTGGAGAAACAATTACTTCTGTATTATTCATAAACTAAATACCTTGTAGTGGTGACCCAATAGATTGAGCTTATTGCGTTTTTTATATCGACATTTCTATAGTTACTTGATATTTCTGCTATAAAATTAAATAAGCATTGATACTTTTTTTCAAACTGATCAACTACACGTGAAAAAATTATGGCTCGTAATTTTAAAATCAGCATACGCATTAGTATCATGGCCTTATTTGTATTTTTGTTAAGTCTGATAGGTTTTACCATTATTGGTATTAATTATCTCGCTTTCAATAAGGTTCTTAATAATAGTGCAAAAGATTTAATTGCAAAAACATCTTTATTCGTCAACGAGCGATTTCAAGCTTATTTAGATCCCTTAAACCATAATCTAATTGAAATTCGAAATGCGATCAGGAGTGATATTATCAACTCTAATAAAGAAGGGTTATTTGAGCAATTTCTATTCGATACAATCCAAGATAACCCAGAAATATTTATGATTCACTACGGAGCAGCAAATGGTGATTTCTTTGATATAAATAGAAAAGAAAAAAGAGGATTGCAATTAATCCACACAGTGAACTCAAAGCCCCCTTTCGTCAACATTCGTTATGAGTTGGATCAACAAGGAAAAATAATTAAAAAAGAATCGATAACTATTCCCTATGATCCAAGAAACCGTCCTTGGTACCAAGAAGTTGTTCGCTATAAAAAACCGATATGGACCAACACCTACAAATTTTATTTGTTTGGTAAAAGACCCGGTGTTGCTGTTGCTGCTCCCGTATATGATAAAAATAATAATCTAAAAGGTGTTATTGCAATTGCGTTGACCACCACCGACCTTCAACAATTTATAAGAGAGTTGGAGTTAACGAAAAATACAATGATTTTTGTCATTAACAATGAATCAAATGTCATTGCCTTTCGTGATCCTCAGACTTCGGAAAACATTTTAGGAAAAAAATTAAATCCTGATTTACTAAAAAAACTTAATATTTCATCAACGATACTCAATGAGCGTTTTCATTCAAAAATACAATCCTATGTGTATGAAGATCAGAGATATTTTTTCTCATACCAACCGATAATAAATAAATTAGGGATAGAGCCTTGGCATATTTTAATTGTTACCCCAGAAAGTGATGTCATTAAGCCTCTAAAAAATTTAAGTAAAGGGTACATCTTGTTAACTATTGTAGTTTTATTTTTTGGAACACTCTTAGTTCGCATCATCTCTCAGAAAATATCAAATCCAATCATTCAATTAGCCGAAGAATCAAAGAAAATTACTATGTTTCATCTTAAATCCAAATCTCCACTCAAAACCATAATTAAAGAAATCAGTTATTTGGATAAAGCCTTATCAACCCTGCGTTCGAGTTTAACGTCCTTTCAGCGTTATGTTCCTCACTCTTTAGTTAAAAAATTAGTGCATACTGGACAAATAGCTCAGGTTGGTGGCCAAAATCAAATCATTACTATTTTATTTTCAGACATCAAAAACTTTACAACAATTTCAGAATCAACATCTCCTCAAAAACTTATGACTTATTTATCTGATTATTTTCAGTCAATGACAGAAGCCGTGATTCAACACGAGGGTACCCTGGATAAATACATTGGTGATGCCGTTATGGCTATATGGAATGCCCCTTCAAAAGATGTAGAACATGCATTTCATGCTTGTGAAACTGCCAGAGTCATGCTGGAGCGTCTTCAAATATTAAATCAAAAACATAAGAATGACGGGTTTCCAGAATTTAAAATTAGAATAGGTATTCACACTGGCGAGGCAATTGTTGGTAATGTAGGTTCTGAAGACAGACTGAGTTACACAGCCTTAGGTGATACGGTTAATTTAGCAAGCCGCTTGGAATCAATAAGTAAAAATTATAATACGCAAATTATTGTTAGCCATGCAACATTTAATCATGTATCCGATAAATTTCTTTTTCGCTTTCTAGATGAAGTTGCTGTTCGTGGTAAACAAGAAAGCATTGCAATTTATGAGCTGATCACTACTCAAAATATTGGAAGCCTGGAGCAACACAAACAAGAATTTACAAAAGCCTTTTCCCTGTATCAAAAAGGCCTATGGGAAAAAAGCATAGAAGCTTTTATGACACTTACTCCTGCTTATCCTGGCGATCAATTAGCTTCGATCTATATTGAGCGCTGCCGCCTGTTAGCTCATACCCAACCTGCTCATTGGGACGGTGTATGGCGCTGTTAAAGTGAAAAAAATTGCCTGCTTGTAGCAATATGTTCATTGATTTTCCTATAATAAATAGTATGAATAAAGCAAAGGATGAATTCATGGAAGTACAATTCTTAGGCGCTACTCAAACAGTGACAGGGTCGAAATATTTAGTAGAAACTGAAAATATGAAAATTCTTGTCGACTGTGGTCTTTTTCAAGGTTATAAAGAACTTCGATTGCGAAATTGGGCTTCTTTACCTGTTAATCCTCAAAATATTAATTATGTTTTGCTAACCCATGCTCATATTGATCATAGTGGATATATTCCCTTGCTGGTGAGAAATGGATTTCGTGGAAAAATAATTTGTACCGAGGGAACCTATGATTTGTGTAAAATTCTATTACCCGATAGCGGCCATCTTCATGAGGAAGAGGCTTATTATGCAAATAAAAAAAAATACTCCAAGCACCATCCCGCCCTCCCTCTATACACGCAAGAGGATGCTGAACGCTCACTAAACTACTTTCAGCCTACAGACTTAAACAAACCATTTAAAATGCATAAAGATTTTTATGCAAGCTTTCATTATGCAGGCCATATTCTTGGCGCATCATTTATCCAGATTTGTCATCATAATGTATCTTTGCTCTTTTCAGGTGATCTTGGCCGAACAGAGGATCCAATTATGAATCCACCTCAAGCGCCAATAGAATCCAATTATTTAGTAGTTGAGTCAACCTATGGCAACCGTTCACATGATAAAACAGATCCTGAGAAACAACTTGGAGAAGTAATTAATCGTACAGTGACGCGCGGTGGTATTGTTTTAATCCCTGCTTTTACAGTGGGTCGCACTCAATCTTTGTTATATTACATTCAACAATTAAAATCAAAAAAAATAATTGCAGATATTCCTGTTATTGTTGACAGTCCAATGGCTACTAATGCAACAGAACTATTTTCTCGTCATACCAATGAAAATCGATTAACTGCCCAGCAATGCGCAGCACTTTGTGGTAGTGCACGTTACATTCGTACTACAGAAGAGTCTATTGCCTTAAGCCACCAAAAAATGCCCATGATCTTAATCTCTGCAAGTGGGATGGCCACAGGAGGTCGGGTGGTACATCATATACGAAATTTTGCCCCAAACCCTAGAAATACAATCCTGTTTAGTGGCTTTCAGGCGGGTGGAACCCGTGGTGATCGAATGGTCAGTGGTGAAAAAGAAATAAAGATGTTTGGGCAAATGGTGCCAATTCAATCTGAGGTAATTCAGATGGAAAATATGTCTGCACATGCAGATTATACTGAAATACTCGCTTGGTTAGCCCATTTAAAAAATGCACCCCGAAAAATTTTTATCACTCATGGTGAAAAAGAATCATCCGAATCTCTGAAGGTAAAAATAGAGCAGAAATTTCATTGGAACTGTGTGATTCCTAACTATTTAGATCAAGAACAATTAAAATGAATACGCCAAAGAGATCCAATAAGTTAAAATTAGTTAAATTAGGGATTGATACAAAACAGGAGTTTATTCTTTTTATACGCTCAGATTGTTTTATTTGTATTTCAGAAGGATTTGAAACACAGGCCCGAGTTATCGTTCGGTTAAATAAAAAATCGATTATTGCAACCATGAATATTATTCACTCTCAGATTTTGCAAGACTCCGAAGCTAGTCTTTCCGAAAGTGCCTGGGAAGAACTCAATGCTAAAGAAGGCGACTGTATTAATATCTCTCACCTACTTCCCGTAAAATCTATAGACTACGTACGCTCTAAAATATATGGTAATACGTTAACCGCATCACAGTTTTATGAAATTATCAGTGATATAGTAGCCGGCAAATATTCCGATATTCATTTATCAAGTTTTATTACTGCTTGTGGTCATGATAACCTCAGCATTGACGAAATTATTTACCTGACCCAATCTATGGTTAAAACAGGCGAGCAATTGCATTGGAACCATCCGATTATCCTTGATAAACACAGCGTTGGTGGTATTCCAGGCAATAGAACTACTCCTATTGTTGTAGCAATTGTGGCTGCAGCCGGTCTCATTATTCCCAAAACTTCGTCACGCTCAATCACGTCTCCTGCAGGAACTGCTGATACCATAGAAACGATGACCGCAGTAAATCTACCTCTTTCTAAAATCCGTAAGGTAGTTGCGCGTGAAGGAGGTTGCATGGTTTGGGGTGGTGCATTAGGCTTAAGTCCGGCAGATGATATTATTATTCGAGTAGAAAGGGTGCTGGATATTGATCCAATGGGACAGATGATAGCCTCCGTTCTTTCTAAAAAAATTGCAGTAGGCGCAACACACGTGCTTATAGATGTACCCGTTGGACCAACAGCAAAAATTCGTTCTGAACTTGAATTTTTCAAATATCAAAATTATTTTTCTTTAGTAGGTCAAGCCCTCAATCTGCAAGTTATTACTTTAAGAACAAATGGCAACCAACCTCTTGGGATCGGTATTGGCCCCGCATTAGAAGCAAAAGATATTTTGTCCGTGCTACATAATAATAAAGACGCCCCTATCGATTTAAAAAATAAAGCCATTACACTTGCTGCGATCTTGCTTGAATTGGGAAAAAAAATATCGCGTCAGGAAGCTACAGAGTTAGCAATAAAATTACTGGAAAGCGGCATTGCTCTAAAAAAGTTCTTAGCAATTTGCGAAGCTCAAGGTGGTTTTAAAATCCCATCTACTGCATCATTTACACACGATATTATTGCAACACAAAATGGGATTATTACCGAAATTGATAATAGAAATTTAGCGAAAATTGCAAAATTAGCGGGAGCTCCTTATGAGCCTGCTGCAGGCATTGAGTTTTATGCAAAATTAAATACTCAAATAGAAAAAGGACAATTGCTGTATCGCGTGCATGCTGAATCTAAAGGGACTCTAGATTATGCCTGTACTTATGCTTCATCTATACCCAACATTATTAAAATCACGCCCGAACTAACATAGTCTAAGGGTAACCCTATGGATAAATATATTCTTTTTTCATTACCAGGAAATTCAGAACTTACAAAAAAGTTAAGCACTAACCTCGCTATTGAAATCGGTAAAGCAGAAATACGAACCTTTCCTGATAAGGAATCTTATATTCGCATTCATTCAAAAATTAGAAATAAAACAGTTTTTTTAGTCTGCACACTTGCTCATCCTAATAACAAATTACTGCCACTTGTATTCATGGCAAAAACTCTTAAAGAACTTGGAGCAGATAAAATCTGTTTAGTATCGCCTTATCTCGCATACATGCGACAAGATAAGCGTTTTCATTCAGGTGAGGCCGTTACCTCGATGATTTTTGCTCAATTACTTTCAAGTTGTCTTGATGGGATGATTACTCTTGATCCACATTTACATCGAATACATCAACTTTCAAAAATATACACGATGTCCCCCCTGTTAGTACTGCATGCTACAAAAAATATCTCGGAATGGATTTCTCTCCATATTAAAAATCCTATTTTAATAGGGCCCGATGAAGAAAGCAGGCAATGGATTTCTGAAATTGCTCATTTTAACAATCTGCCTTACGTAATTGCTCAAAAAAAACGTTTAGGCGATAAGCATGTTGTTGTGTCCCTACCTGAGATAGAGAATAGCAAGGGCACGGCAGTCCTTGTTGATGATATTATTTCTTCTGGAGCAAGTATGTTAGATACGCTAAAACAAGTAATAAATTATGGCTTTAAAAATTCAATATGTATCGGCGTCCATGCCCTTTTTAATCTCCAAACGAAAGATATGCTCTTAAACGCAGGAGCACAACAAATAATTACCTGCAATACCATCAGACATTCCACTAACCAAATCGATATTTCAAATATTCTTGCAAACGGATTGTTAAACATTATTAAAAAATTTAACCCAGGGCATGAAAATTAAAATCGATTTACCCAATGCGTTTTAATGCCCTAATCCAATGCAATAAAATTGGATGGCTCTCTGTCAATAAACCGTTTGATTAATTGCTTCCAAAACGGACGATATAAGACATTAAATAAAGGATGTGAATCATCAATAGGAAAACATGGTCCATGATTCACTTCCAATAGCCAAAGCTTATTACCCTCTGCTTCAACCATAAAATCAAAACCAAAACAAGCAATTCGAGGCTGGCTATCTTGCCAGACAGTGGCAAATTGCTTTTTTAAGCTCTTCACTACAAGTTGGCACATAGAAATAATGCCCTGCTTATAGGGTTGAAAAATGGCCATATCATCACTTAAACGTTGGACAACATTAAGCCGCTCATCACTAAGATGTTCATTGGTGAGATGGGCTTCTAATAGATTAAAATTATCTTCTTGATAAGGTTTTAAGGCAATATTTAGATAACCACTAGGAAAAAGAGCTGAGCCTACATGGGTAGATACCACGAGCAATTCTCGAATAGAAAACTTATGTCCAAATGTAGGGCCCTGAATAAGTTGCGGCTTATCTATATAACGCTGTAACACTTGCGGCCCCCCCATTCGATGGTGGGAAATAAAATGTGTTTCAACATCATTTAGGTCATGAAATATATGAATATGTTGTCCATTATTCAACATGGAGGGTTTCAAAATCCAAGGTAAGTTAGCAGATTGTGAGCTGCCAATGTCAGCCAATACTAAAGGCCAGATTTGATCATCGATAAAAAAAGTCTCAGGCATCAAATATCCGAGATCATTTTCTTGGAGGAAGGATGCCAGCAGATGCTTATACTCCAATGTTTCACTAATCACTGGGGAAAACTCAAGCCACTCTTCATTCACTGACGCCAAAGCCGAAAACTTGCTTGGTTTCCATCCCTCTGCTTTCAAAAAGCGTATCAAATTAGCATGTGTTGGCGATTTGTCTTCTACTAAATGAAATTTTCTCATCATCTTATGCTATTCATTTTTTCAACTCTGTAGTTTATAAACAAGTATAGCCTTCATTAAATGCATTCGTAATCCATAATTTTAGAGAAGGCCGTGTTTAGAGAAATATGGAGTTCTATTATTAACATTATTTATCTTCTTTGATGACTGACCAATAGCCTATATAATCTTTATTTACAAATTCATATTAAGGTTAGGCTGCTAAAGCTCAACCATAGCGAAGCTAAAGGATAACTATGTTTCAATCCATTTTAATACTTGTATTAATGACTTTGAGCGTCATCACCCAAGCAGCCCTTCCCAATGATTCAATCCAACGTTGTTTGGATATTAGAAGGCTTGCAGATTTTACTACAAGACAAAAAATGGCTGCCAAAGAGCCTGGGGTATTACGTTTTAAATTTCATAAAATTTCAGCATCAGAATTACCGTTAGATAATCCTGTGGGAAACATGGATGAAGTAATTAAGGCATTAAATAATCAGATTGAAAACTGTAATAAAAAACACGCTGAATTTCAAACAGTTACGATTGCTGGTCAAAAATTCAAGCGCCAAGAATGGTGCCTTAATACCAACAAAAAAATGCTTGCTCTTGCAAAAGAAGCCCATGGTAATTTTCAAAAATATCTGGCATCTATTAAAAGCGAGTTTGACTGGTATAAAAGTGATGGCTGGCCTGAAAATCATGCAGGATTTAAAAAAGGCGAGTTCCAATTTACTGCTTATTACGCGCCAGCCCCTCTTGAAGCTCGTACCAAATATGATGGAACATTTTTATACCCCATTTATAGTAACCCAGGAGTTGTCCAAGCAACATCGGAAAGCAAAAAATTTCATTTGCACACACCTCTTTGTGGCGTGGATCCACTGACTAAAGTGGCACGTGGATTTTGCTTGAAAAATGCCAATAACACCTACTCTTTAGTGCCGGATCGAGAGGAAATTAATCATGGAGCTTTAAATTCAAAATATATTATTGGTTATGTTAAAGATCCCAATGATCCAGCTTTTTTAATGCTTCAAGGCTCTGGTTCATTGCTTCTAGATGGCAAATTATTTCGTTTAAATTACGATGGTGCTAATGGCAGGCCCCGGACTATGCTTGGCCGCATAGTTCAATGCGCCCAAGACCCGACTTGTGGCGGCAATCTGAATACAATTGAACGTTGTGCTAAAGATCCAAAATGTCATGATGAAGCTAAATTACGCTGTAACGTGTCTAAAAGAATTAAACAAAGTGGGGGATCAGAAAAACTAATTCGTCAATACTTAAATACGCTACCCCCGGAAAAAGCTGATGATTTAAGAAATCGTGATCAAAGTTATGTTTTTTTTGCTAAAGAAGATGGAGGGCCGTATGGTTCAGATAATATTCCTCTAACACCTCATGCCTCATGTGCAACCGATCACAGGGTCATTCCTATTGGAATGAGTTTTATTTATCAATCCAAAAAATCTACTTCCTGGTGTGTGGCTCAAGACGCTGGTGGAGCTATTGTAGGGGCTCATGTTGACGTTTATAAAGGTGAGGGAAATCAAGCAGGTATAGAAGCCAATGGGTTAAATCACGCAGGCTCATTATTTGTGGCTCTACCCAAACATCAATAGGACCTGGTATCTGCACCTTAGTAATAATGCTGCTCACTGGTGAATCAGCGATCTTTGCTCATCCGCGCTTGATGTCGAATTAAACGTTAATTGAATAGCGTATGTTGCAAAATGCGGTTAAAACAATACTTGTGGATCCTCAACCCTCTGCCTTTTCGCGGAGGGTAACTCACTTTATATTTACAACATTAAGTAGAGCGCCGCCCTCTGCGAAAGGAAAAAGTCTATTTAAAAAGCACCTAAATGGTTAAATTTAGAATCAACCCTCTTGAGCCTAACCCCTTTTTGGCAGAGAACTCATCTCAACGTAGCAAAATGCGGGATAATATTCGAGAAATGGAGTTTCGGGCCAACGTTGTTTTAACTCACTTAATAGGGCTATCGCCATCTCGCGTAAATGAGGTAATTGCTGATGGGATGTTGTTTTATCAATAAATGCTTGTAACCTTGAAAAAACTCTTGGTCTTACCCAATTATCTTCTACCTTCCATAAAGAATTCTCAGGTACAGGCCCAGAAGGTCCATTTCTGTCTTTTTCCCAAATTGACTCAATGAATGGTATTGTTTGTTGCAAAATCCAAAAACCACATGCATAGGTATAGGCTTTCTCATATTCCGCATTATCTGCGGCTGCCGGAATATTTTGTTGGAGCTCATCTCTATAAATGAGCTCTAAATGCTCGATAATATCAAGAGGAATTGCTTTTGCACACCAGCAAGTAGGCATACTCATACGTAAATAGGTTCCATCTAGCAATGCATTGCGTACAACACACCATTCAAAATCAATAAGCTGTAGATCTTTGGTTTCTGTGTGGTCAAACACATTATCAGGGCAAATGTCACCATGTGTCAGAACGGTAAAGGGTCCTGGTTTTATCACGTACTCAATGACAGACTTCGCTTCATCAATGCATTCATCGGTCAAAATGAAACTTATTTTTTTATTTACAGCATCCAATTTTGGTAACAAATCAGTAAGCATGAAATCACGTTCGCTATCAATTGATTGAGCATCTTGATTAATGGATATTAAGATACGCTCATAAAGCTCAGTATTTCCAAAACTTGCTGCATGAAAACTGCCCAGAGCTTTCACGAAACGAGTCAATGACGCCGTAGCTATCTCCCGATTTGCTGAGGTCAGCGAATCAACTAAACTAATATGTGGCATCCCCAAGTCTTCAATTAGAATAAATCGCTCCTCTTTATCGCCCCCATAAAATTTTGGTACATTATGACTCGTTTGTTCAATTCGACTTGCAAACTCAAGGCCAGCCCAATCCCGAGCAAATCGCGCATACGCCTCTTTATCATCAACATCAGTTTCCTCTCGTAAAGATTGCTTCAAAATAATACTAGCAGGTACTGTTTCCACTTTGCTTGATAAAACCAGTCTTACGACACTGTTTCTACGCTCTGGCTCACTTAAAAACTGAGAGGAGCATACCTCAATTTCTGCAGCAAATTTTGTGTTTAACAGATGGGTAATCTTCTCAAGCATCTCAGGATTAAAAGCTGTCTTTTTTATTGTCATAAAGTAATCCGCTTTAATTAATACGCCCTTGTGTTTCCGGCTCTTCCTCAAAAAACTTAACAAAAAATGTTTTAGAAAGCTCGGGGTTCTTTTTATTAATTCGAGTAAATTCCTCCTGAAAACCACACTTTTTATAAAATTCTGGAGCTTGAAAAGCACTGGTACATAAATTAATGTTGTTAAAACCTTGGCCTTTGAAATGGACTTCAAGAGCTTCTATCAATTGCCGTCCATATCCTTTACCGCGATGATTTGTATCGACCCAAATATCATCAATATAAATTTCAGCAAAAACAGTAAATGCATTGATAACACCGCATACTTCATTTACTTCATTAGCAAGCACTACTGAAAAGCGTTTATAATTGACATCAATTCCATGCTTTCTTTCATAAGCAATTAGATCGTCAGTCATGTGTTTTTCGAGCGACTCACTGAGTTGATCGACAAAAGTAATTCGCGACACATTACGCTTTAGATCTTGAGATTCAGAAATTTTTGTTTCAAAATTTAAAATAATTCGCTTTGGCTGATATGGATCATAATCGATTTTTTTTACCACCTCGCTATATTTTCCCTCAGTATATACAGATATTGTTTTACGCCAAAAGGATAATCCATCCTTATTTTCAGGAAAAATAGAAACCTCCCAACGCCCAGGATAGGTGTTCCAAAGGTCATGAGCCACTAATCGGCCTATACCCTGCCTCTGAAATCGTGCAAGAATAAAAAATTCGCCGACACTCCAATGAACATCGGAAGACGTTGCAACTTGATTCAAAAGCACAAAACCGGCCAATTCATCTCCAATTTTAATTAAAAATGCTTTTCTGTCCGCATCTTCAAAATAATTTTTACAAGCAAACGCTTCATAAAGTCCATCGACAGGAATGGCCCAATCAACTGAGCTATGCCCACAATTTCGTGATAAATCATAAACATAAAATCGGGCCATATTTCGAATTATTGGATAATCATTTAAACTAGCTGGAATTAATTGTGGTTTTATTGCCACAGGAGTGTGATGCATGATTTATAAAAGCTCTGAATTACAAAATACTTTATTGTACCAAGCACAAATAACTTACAAAAGTCACACCTTGTCTCGTACACAAGATACCGACAAAGGTTATGAAAATCGATGTTCAGACCAATATCGCTAACTTCCATGAAGAATATGAATCATGCAAAACACAAAAAACAATAAGGTAACTACAGCCACTATATTCATAATATTTTGGAAGCTGGGGTGTATTAGTTTTGGCGGCCCTATTGCACATATTGGTTATTTTCGCCATGAGTTCGTAAATCGTCTAAAATGGTTAAGTGATTATGCTTATGCTGATTTAGTCGCATTATGCCAATTTTTACCAGGGCCTGCGAGTAGTCAGGTGGGTATCGCTCTGGGTTTGTCAAAGGGTGGTATTCGGGGTGCCATCGCTGCATGGCTTGGGTTTACCCTGCCCTCTGCCTTACTGATGGTATCGTTTGGTCTCCTTTTTATCAAACTGGGAATCCATGATAATGCTCCTTGGTTGCATGGCTTAAAAGTAGTCGCTGTTGCAGTTGTTGCCCAAGCAATTTGGGGAATGAGTGTCTCGTTATGTCCCGATAAGACAAGAGTAAGTCTTGCCGTATTTGCTTGTATTGGTTCAAGCATCATCCCTTATGCTGTGGGACAAATACTCATGATCATTATTGGTGGTATTTTTGGTTTACTTTTTCTGCATACCAAACAAGCACTCCCAACAAGTGAGCTGGTGATTAACATCCGTAGAGGCACAGGCATTTTCTTATTATTTTTTTTCTTTATCTTACTGATTTTTTTACCCATTTTAGCTTCTTATACTGCAAATTATCCTTTGCAATTATTTGATGCATTTTATCGCTCAGGCTCTCTAGTTTTTGGAGGAGGACATGTTGTTTTGCCTCTATTACAAGCAAAGGTTGTTCCCAATGGATGGGTGGATAATTCTCTTTTCCTAGCTGGCTATGGTGCGGCACAAGCATTGCCTGGCCCACTTTTTACTTTTGCAGCATTTTTAGGTGCAGTATCAACGCAAGTCCCCCATGGATGGCTTGGAGCGCTCATTGCATTAGTTGCTATTTTTTTGCCCTCTTTTTTACTAATAGTTGGTACATTACCCTTGTGGAAAAATCTACGACAACATCCATCGATGCAAAGAGCAATCCTTGGAATCAATGCTTCAGTTGTTGGACTGTTGTTAACAGCGTTTTATCAACCGGTTTGGTCAAGCGCTATTTTCTCATTATATGACTATTTATTAGCAATTACGGCTTTTCTTTTGCTGCAATTTTGGCGAGTTCCAGCTTGGGTTGTCGTACTTTTTTGTGCGATTATCTCCCAAATTTGATCTCAAGCTCCATTCAAACTCATTCCAACTCTAACAGGGTCAATGATTCCTTTCATAGAACCATGTTCTTCCATAGGTCAAATTTATCTAAAGTTTGGGTATTAATTTAACGTGAGTTCGATTCATCCAAAGCATGTTCCATACAATTTTTTAGTATTATTTGTTCGTTTGATATATGAAATAAGTATTTTTTATTGGACTAAAAATAATCCTTTAGATTTAATGTATACCATGAAATTCATTTTAAATACAAAAAAATATGCCAAGATATCAAGATATTGCCTCGAAAACGATCATGGGCTCCATTCCTCATGGGAAAAAAGTGTTTGCTATTAAAACCGAAAAATCTCCTCATAAATATGCTGCAGAACTTATTAAACATCAAGATGCACATTATCATCTCAATTTAACAGTGCATGGTCGAAGTGGTAAAAATCAACGAGATGGAACGCTCAATGATATTGCAGAATTTATAAAGGAGGTTAAAAACAAATTTACACCAGATGAGTGGAATGCCATCAGTGAGATCACCTTTGGCGGAGATGTCAATTTTGCAACAGTGACCAATCAGGTAGCTGAAGCAGGAATGGTAATTGAAAATCGAGAGAAACTACATTACGTTTTATCTACCGAATTTTCAATGGGATATGATATCAGTGTTTGTTATCCTACAGAGGTTACGACTCAAAAACGCGCTGAAAAGTCATCACAAAATTCACAGTATTTTAAAAATGGCGCCACTGACGAAAGTACCACAGATGTCATGGTTGGTGTGTTGATCACAAAGAATCAGACTCCAACAGAGAAATCTCCTCCTATCCAAATAATACAAGGTCAAAATCCCGTTGCTATGCATTCTAAAACATACCAAGCAGCGACTAGTTGTCCAGGAGCAGGAGACCTAAAATCTTGTCTTGATCATAGTATGGTATTTATTCAAAGCCAAAATAACCTGAATGTTTACGTAAATATAATACCCGCCCGCGGCTGGAATGGTTTACAAGCGCCCAAACCAGGAATTAATTCCGCAGTAATCGAGAACCAATATGAAGCGCTTCAACTTAGGATGGAAGATGAATGGCTAAAAATGAAGGCAAAACTAACCCCCGAAGACTCTCGGACAATTAAAGAGTGGCAATACCTATTTTCTAAACCAGTTACGCAAGAACAATTAGATAAATGCAGGACCGGGATTCGCAGCTGTATCGAAGCAATTTTCCTATCAACTGAATACCAGATTATTGCTCAACAATTGTTTCACGCAATACCACCACAAAATGAAGAAGAAAAGAATGATCATGGGAAGGAGTTTATTTTACCAACAGAAACCGAAAAAGAGAAAACAGGCGCGTGGCGTAAGCTCGGTATTTATCTAAGTGGTCAATCAGAAGAAATGCTTCATCAGCTTATAGATCGATATATGTATAACATGAATACCTCTATGTCTCGACTTGAAGGTGATATGCAACATAATCCAGAAATGTATAAAGAATATAAATCATTTACATTTAACAATATAGCCAATGATATATTTACAGCCCTTGGACAGCAAATGTTAGGTGGATATCCTGTACCCGAAGACATTGCTAGCAGAGCAAGAGCAGCCGCTTCGTCATTAAATCCCAAAGAAGAAATCGATGCCATTTGTAACGAAATGGAAGATGCTCAACTTGCACAAATTGAACAGGCTATCCGACAATATTTGTGGGACAACCAGGTTCCAGAAAGTATGGAAATCGTAGTTCACGCTGTAGAAATTGGAGATAATCAACGCTTTAATGCGGAGATAACACCGCATCCTCAATTACCAAAAAACTGGATAGGCCAGGATTTAGCACAGCGACGAGGCATCAATATCAAACTCGGTTTAAACGCAATTAAAAATGAGGACTCTATTCCAAAAGCGGAAATTAGTTTGCGTCCGCTGGTATTGTAAATACGGTATAAGCTATCAAGATTTAGAAGAAATGATGGCAGAGCGTAGACCGAGTATCGACACGCCAATAATTCATCCAATACTTAAGGATGATTTGATAAGTTGAATTATTTTTTTACTCACAGGATTTTTATGTTTTTCAGGCCTGTAGACTAAACAAATCTCATCGTGAAATACAGGAGCATCTTTTAATTTTTTTAGATGAGTATATTGAGATGCGACTCTTGAAGGTAAAAAGCCGTATCCAAGGCCTAGTGATGTTAATTTAGCAACAACCTCAAGGTTTGCAGAGTTAAGCACACCATTAAAAATTATTTTCTTACCTAATTTTTTAAGTATATATTGTGATTGGGCGAGGTTTTGATCATAAATGAGTTTATCTTGAGCATTCTGAGCATAAAAAACTGTGACTTCATCCTCACGTAACTTGTTAATAACAAGATCAGGATGCTTTATAGGGTTAACAACGATCCCAAAATCAGCCTCCCAACTGATAATTTTTTCATTCATCTCTCTAGAAAGACCATGAATAAAATTAAAATTAAGCTTTGGAAAGTTACCCTGGAGTTGTGGCATAAAGTATTCGAGGGTATGAAGAGCAACTGAAGGATGAATAGCAATGGTGTAATTTGCCTGTATAAGCCCTGATTCAGAATTAGCTAAATTTTGGGCCTGCTCCCACTCATATAACAAACGATAGGAACGTCGCTTAAACTCCTCTCCAAGTTTCGTTAATTGAATACCCGTTTTAAGACGAATGAGTAGCTGTCCACCCAGTTTACTCTCTAATCTTTTTACAGCATAACTGAGCGCAGGTTGAGATATTCCTATAATTTCAGAAGCCCGCGTGATGTTAAGGGTTTCACTTACAATTATAAAATATTTTATGTCATCTAATAATAAAGCCATAAAAAAATTTTATCACAACAATTAAAATAAGTCATTTTATTTATCTCTTGAAAGTAAGTAATCTAAATTCAGGAGAGAAAAAATGAAAAATAAAACATTATATTTAAGTACAATTCAGAAGCAGTCGATTAAAAATTTTGAGCTTAGAAAATCATTAGATCGCAATTCAGTTATTGAAATGGCTAAAAAAATATTGGCTGAGTTCATGGTTTTTCGTCGTGCTCCAAAGTCAATAAATACTTGTAGCGATATAAATTGCCAAAAATGTTCTTCACCACATTTACCAAATATAATTTCAGCAGTAAAAAAAAATGAACCCGTGACTTTTGTATTGCCGGCTTTCCCAGGAAAGTCTCCAAACCCTGAAAAAGTACTGAGTCATTTCCCTGATCATGCAGAAAAACTTGCACTAAATTTTCTTGGAACTCTTTGCCAAAAAATTAAAAAATTTTATCAGCCTGGAATTAAAATCATTCTGTGTTCTGATGGAAGAGTATTTAGTGATGTAGTTGGAATGAAAGAAAGTAATGTAACCGATTACCAAGTTGAATTAGATAAACTGATACAGGAAATGACCCTGGCAGACCTATCAACATTTAATCTTGATAACTTTTATAGGGGACTTAACTTTATTCAAATGCGTGAGGAACTCATGAAAGGTTATGGCCAATCACTAGATTTTCTTAAATATAAAATCCGCAATGGCGCAAAATCTACTGCAAGCCTAGATGAACAAGAGTCAAATCGTATGTATTGTGGCATCACTCGCTTTTTATTTGAAGACTCAAAATATCAAGGTCAAACTAAAAGCCGTACTACTATCCAAAAAGAATCTCGTTCTAAAGCATACGAGGTTATAAGAAGAAGTAATGCCTGGAGTCAGTTAATTGCAGAGCATTTTCCTAAAGCCGTTCGACTGTCTATTCATCCGCAAACTTGTGGTGCAAAAAAATTAGGAATTCGTTTAATTGGAAATGAAAGCTGGATGACTCCTTGGCACGGCGTTGTCATTGAAAGCAGGAAAGGCTATATATTGCTAAAACGCTCTGAGGCTGAGGCCTTAGGTGCTCAATTAATTTATGCCACGGATGGACGTCCAAGCCATTATAAATTAATTGCAGATTAATGCTTATCGATAGAAAGGATAGAGTATGAATTACAAAGTTACTGATCTAAAACCATTTGGTGTGCTCTTAGAGCCTCTGAGCGAAAAAAAGTATGTTGGAGATCTTCATATAGAAAATTTACGTCATTTATTTTGGAAGAATCAACTCGTTGTATTGAGAGGGTTTGATACATTTCAGAATGCGGAAGATTTTTCTAATTATTGCGAACGCTGGGGAGAAGTGAGTATCTGGCCATTTGGAAAGGTCCTTGAATTAATTGAGCAAGAGATCCCAGAAGATCACATTTTTGATCATAGTTACATGCCACTACACTGGGATGGTATGTATCGTCCCCAGGTACCTGAGTATCAGATTTTTCATTGTGTCAAAGCACCTTTACCGGGACAAGGAGGAAGGACAACTTTTTCAAACACCATTTTAGCTTTAAAACATACATCTTCTGAAGAAAAAGAGCTTTGGCAAAAGGTAACTGGTACCTATCAAAGAGAAATGAAATTTTATAATAGCAAAACAATATCACCAATCATTACGGACCACCCTCAAAAAGGTTTTTCAGTTATTCGCTACAATGAGCCCCCTTCTCAAAATAAAGGCCATTTCGTCAATCCACCAAAACTTGAATTTACAGGCATTAGTCATGAAGAATTAGATGTCTTTCATGCAAGCTTGGCAAAGGCTCTTTATTCTCCTGGTAATTTCTATGCCCATGAATGGCAAACTGGAGATATAGTTATTGCAGATAATTTCTCACTTTTACATGGACGAGAAGAATTCACCTCTAAGTCTCCTCGCCATATTCAACGGGTTCATGTTTTGAGTAACCCTCCTTTTGATAACCCAGGTTTGGAATCTTACACATGAGTACACTAACAACAGATATTGTAATAGTTGGCGCAGGCCCAGTAGGGCTTATGTGTGCGTACTTAGGACAACTTTGTGGTATGCAAACTGTTATTGTCGATAAATCTGATGGCCCCTTAGAAGTTGGGAGAGCCGATGCCCTTAATGCACGTACATTACAACTTCTTGAACTCGTTGATTTATTTGATGAACTCTATCCTTTGGGAAAGACATGCAACACCAGTGCCGTATGGGCACATGGGAAATTCATTTCACGCCAATCTTCGTGGTGGGACGAACTCCAAGGATGCCTCCATAAACATTTCCTGATGCTTGGCCAGTCCTATGTAGAAAAGCTGTTGGATAGGAAGCTTAAACAAATTGGCGCATCTGTAAAACGTTCCGCTGCAGCTGAAAACATTACACTCAATAAAGAAGGATGCCTCACCACACTTTCAAATAAAGAAAGCATTAAATCACGATTTGTCATTGGTGCCGACGGATCTCGATCTTTCGTTAGAAATCACTTTAAAATACCTTTTGAGATCATAAGACCACAGATTATATGGGCTGTAATTGATGGCATTATAGATACAGATTTTTTAAAAGTTCCTGAAATCATCGTTTTTCAAGCAGAAACATCGGATGTAGCATGGATTCCAAGAGAAGGTGAAATTGATAGATTTTACATACGAATGGATACTAAGGAGTTTACCCTACAAGAAGCAATTGACAAAATTAATCATGCTATACAGCCTCATACCTTACGCTTTAAAGAAATTGTATGGTTTTCACATTTTTCAGTCAAAGAATCTTTAGCCGAGAAATTCTGCGTACAAGATCGCATTTTTCTTGCGGGCGATGCATGCCATATTCATTCCGTAAACGGAGGTCAAGGTCTTAATACAGGTCTTGCTGATGCATTCAATCTCATATGGAAGTTAAATATGGTAATCAATTATGGTGCCTCTCCAAAACTTTTGCAAAGCTATGAAAACGAGCGTAAACCGGTTGCGCAAAGTGTGATTGAAACATCAGGAGAACTGGTTCGTTCTACTAAGTATTCACAGAATGGAACCCATGCCCAGGATTATGTAAAGATTGTACAAAAACGCGCGGGGAATATTACAGGAATGGGAGTTTGTTATGGTCATGGCGAGCTCAATGGCTCTCGACTTTTTGACTTTGAAATTTTTAAGGGGATCATAAAAACCCGCCTTTACTCTCTTTTAGATTATACCCAATTTACCCTGTTAATTTTTAATGATTATGCCGTTGATCTCAACGTACCTGAATTCATAAAAGTTATTCAAATTTACTCATACGAACAGCAGGCAAACTATTGGACCCAGCACACTCAATATAGAAACCATGCAATTTTAGTCAGGCCGGATTCCTATATTGAATCGTCGACGTCGTTCGATAAAGTGGAATCGCTATGTGATTGGAGTTTTGGCAAGACTCGAATCATGTTGATGAAAAATTTAAATAAGGAGGTAGTAGGTGAATAGACCCGTCGTCATCGTTAATCCATTATCATCAGGAATAGATTTAGCGCCTGCTTTTAAAGCTCGAGGAGTACCTGTTATTGCAGTCACTCTTCAATCTATAGAAGAAAGTGGATTTGGATTAAAAGTTCAAACTTCAGATTTTATCGAAATTATTCCCGACCATCCAAATCTAGTGGAGGATCTTAGAAAGCACCATCCTATTGCGATTATTCCTGGTGACGAGTTAGGAATTTCTTTGGCAGAGCGTCTAACGGAGGTTTTAACGCCTCAATTCGCCAATGACCCCAAAAAATCGCTTAATCGATTACACAAGGCCCTTATGCAAAATGCTTTGAAAGAAGCTGGTGTTCCTGTTCTTAAAACGCTTAATACGTCATCGGAACATGAAGTGGATACCTGGATTAAGGAAAACGACTTAGTTGATGCTCCGCTTGTAATTAAACCACCAATGTCTGCTGGTAGCGATAAGGTCTTTCACATTCCAGCAAAAGGAGATTGGAAACTGGCCTTCAATCGAGTTATGACCGAGCCCTCTAAAGTTACTGGGGCGATTAGCGAAACCGTTGTCGTGCAAGAACAAGCTATTGGTACTGAGTTTGCTGTCGGAACTGTAAGCGCTCAAGGCAAACACTATTTAGCGCATTTAATCAAATATAATAAGATCCCATTTAATAATCGCCACACTGTTTACGATTATGTTGAATTTGTACCCTATAGTGAACACGTGTATGGGGAATTATTTGATTATACCCAAAAGACGTTAGATGCTTTAGGAATTCGTTGGGGGGCTACGCATACTGAAATTATGCTTACAAAGCAAGGACCACGCCTTATAGAAACAGGTGCTCGAATGTGCGGCGGTCCAGTTGTGAGGTTTGCACGAGCAGCAAGCGGTAGTAGTCAGGCAGATAAATTAGTTGAAATTTATATTGATGGTGATGTACTCACTAAAAAATATCTATTCAAAAAATCAGTGATACCCGTTTTTTTGAAAGCGGTCGCTCAAGGTATCATATCAAATGTTGAAGCTCTTGCTGAAATTTCTAAATTACCGACCTTTCTCAGTGAACATATTTGGTTTAAAAACGGGGATCGGGTACCCCAGACTGTAGATTATCTCACGAGTATTGGAATTATTGGACTAGCTGGTGATCGCGAATCAATTTTATTAGATTATGAAAAAATTCGAAGCATGGAATCGAAATTAGTTATTTCATAAGGTAGACACATTGCCAGTCGAACCTTTAACTATTCCATTCTACATCCATTTGAATGAAAAAAAATTGTTAATATTGAACAATATTTATCCTTACAAAATGGGCTATGTTATACTAAAACAAAATTATTAGCATAGCCTTCTATGGAAAACTCACCTACTTCGCAGATTTATGCTAGAGCATTTACAAAAATGGATAATATGGTTTATCTCATTGATAAAGATGGTTTTCTTATTGATTGTAATGCTAATTTATTACGCTTTTTAGGTTGTAGTCATATCGAAAATAACTCCATATGCTCGATTTATGAAATGATGCGTCAACAGGGTTTATGGACTTCTGAACAAATTGATAGCGTTCAGCAGCAGGACATTGCCGCCCTCATATCCGGGAAAAGCGAAGTCGAACCACAGGCAATTATCAAAAATAATGGTAGTATTATTTATTTTGAAATTTCACGAATTCCCTTGGCAGATAAATCAGGAAAGGCTCTCGGTCTGGTTGTGACTATCCGAGATATATCCAAGCAAAAACAATTAACAGATCAACTAAAAAATTTAAAATCCCAAGTTAACTACAATCATAAAACAGTTACAAATCATCTTATCTCTGAAACAACAGGACAAACCAATAAATTAAAAATTTTGCTTATAGAAGATAATCTGATTGCACAAAAAGCAGAAAAAACAATTTTAATGAGCTGCAAATGTTTAACAGATGTTGTTGCCACACCCAGCCAAGCATGTGAGATTTTTAAACCAGCAAAATATGATTTGATTTTAATGGACTTAACTCTAGAGGAAGGAGATGGCTATACTTTGACAGCAACATTAAGAAGCAAAGAACAAGGAACACAGTGCAGGGTTCCTATTATTGCTTTAACAGGACATGATCCAATGGATGTTGGTTTTAACTGTGAAGATGCTGAAATGGATGGTATTCTTCGCAAACCGCTCACTATCGAACAAGCAAATCAACTGATACAACGCTATATTCGCCACATTGATATCAAAGTTAAAGGATTGATGGAGTTTAAACAATGATACATAGCAAGCGTTTATGCCAGGATCAAAAGCCCCTAATCTAATTTTATTTTTAGTGTGTTTTTATAAGGAAGTATATGAATAAAAATAACAAATCCCCGATTACCATTGTGGCGAAAAATACACCAGCGCGTAAAAAACCTTCTGTTTATCCAGAACCATTTGCTTCAATGATGGCTGGGCGAGAAAAACATCCATTAGGCGATCTATTTGGGATAAAAAATTTGGTGTCAATTTAACTCGACTTGCTCCCGGAGCGCAATCGGCATTACTCCATCGACATTCAGTACAAGAAGAATTTATTTTTATTTTAGAAGGACAACCATCATTAGTGACTGATGTTGATGAGTTTCAATTGCAACCAGGGATGTGTGCTGGGTTTACTCCTGATGGTGTAGCACATAAATTAATAAATCGAACATCGAGTGATGTTATTTACCTGGAAATTGGCGACCGAACTGAAGGAGATAAAGTACATTATCCCAATGACGATCTAGTAGCTGTCTTTGATTCAAATGGGCAGTGGCAATTTTCTCGAAAAAATGGTGAATTCTATTAAAGAGAGTCTTATGGATAATTAGATAACGAGCTAATTCCACAAAAAAACTTAATTTTTTGCTAAATGAATGTCTTAAGTCCGGCGGCTTATTCATAAAACCAACTGTACTCTGATCATTGAGTTAACTAAAAAAACAAATTGACCAAATAATAACACAGTGGTATAATTTTTAATCTTATTGAGTTGTATAAATAGCTTTTATGATCCCTGAAAAACTCTTGACCTATACAAAAACAATTTTTGAATATTCCCATAGTACCGTATACATCAAAGATAAAAATTGTCATTACCAGTATATGAATAATAATGGGCTCAAACAATTGCAACTACAAGAGCAAGATATTCTCCACATGCCAGATAAAGCACTTCCCTTTCGAAAGTATGCGGATTTTTATAATAGCCATGATTACTCCGCAATGGAAGAAATTATTTACTTTCAATTAGATGATTGTATTACTAAAAATGGCGAAAAACTCTTTGCCTTATCTCACAAATTACCGCTTAAAGATGAAGATGGAAAAACGCATGGCGTCATTGGTTTTACCAAATTTATGACTCTCCAAGAGCTGATTAGTAACCTCAATTCAAAAAATACTTTTTTAGCACCTAACCTTAAAATCAATATTAATATTGATGATTGGTTAAAAACAACGATTAATTTGTCTCGCCGGGAGATGGAGGTTTTGTATTATTTTTTACAAGGCAAAACCATCAAGATCATTGCACCATTACTTCATATAACTGAAAGAACAGTTATTTTTCATCTTAATAATATAAAAAGCAAATGGGGTTGTTACAATAAAGAAGATATTTACACTAAAGCCATTGAAAAAGGCTTGAAAAATCTTACAATTATCTGGGATTTGTTAGCGATGCGTTCCTAACAATCCCGGTAAAAAATGAATATATTATAATTTAAAGCTTGAATTGGTTAAATTTCGATACTCAATATCTTGTAAGAAGCCATTTATTTTTCTTATAATATTAGCCTCACTGGCATGCATCGATTTATTCTGATGATGAAGAATAAAATCATATAATGCCTGAGGTATGTCTTGAGACTCTTTTTCATTCATTATCTGATTTAGTTCATTCATCATTTTTTGTATTGTGGTAAAGCGCCCCACTGTTTTTTTAAAAAGTGTATTACTGCGATAATGAGAATATTGGCTGGGAAGATACTCTAATAACTCCAGTAAATCTCTTTTGATATCTTGTTGAATACTTAATGATTTAGGATAAGAACTTCCTGTGCTTTCAATTCGCGTTTGAAAAAAGTGGTGATTATTAATAGGTGCATGATTTTCTATTGTAAGTTTAGGTAATTTATGTATCGGTGCATTAATGGCTACTAGTCGCTCGAAATGGTTTATTGCGGAATCAATATCTGTTCTATCATTTTGAGTTTTTGCTAACATTGGCTTCAAAAATGGTTCTACCCATTTAGCATCTGCAGGCAAATTCAGGTTTTTTGCTGCATTTTTGCTTTTCTTAAAAGGATTACCACTTAAATAGTTTTCAGGACTTTCGCCCCATAAGAAAGCAATTACTCTTCCCATTGAAAAAATATCCGCTTTATTATCATGGGGTGAGCCGGTAAATAGTTCAGGTGCTGCCCAAATTTCGCTTCCAGGGAATAGTCCATCTTCTTCGCCTGCTTTTTTTGCAAGTCCGTAATCAAAAATATTTACTTCAACAGGCTCCGCTAGTTTAACATGAATATTTTCAGGCTTTATATCTCGATGAATAATTCCTTTATCAATCACCTGGTTTTTCAAAGCCAACAATAAGGCATAGGTTATCTGAATTTTTTGATTATCTGTAAGACAATCAGGATCATCCATTAATTTACTAAAGATATCCTCTAAATTCTTCCCTGGCATTCGTTTCATTGTCAGATAACATTTATTATTCTCGTATACCGGCGGTTTTATACTTAAATGCCCTGCTTTTCGACAAAAATCAAACTCTTTTTCAATTAAATTTTCTATATTTAAGTCATGATATTTGTTTTTAAGTTTATTTAAATTAAATTCCTTTGTTACAAATTTTTTATGGTGAGTAGATTTTTTAGCTATGCCAGTTTCATCTTGTCGATATAAAGTGACCGGATAAACAGAAGCAAATCCACCTTCTCCTATTGGCTTTTTATCAATAACTGAAAAAAGATGTCCTTGTTTTGCCCTTCCTTTTTTATCAACTTGATTTCTAGGACCGCCGATAATTGTTCCGGTATGAGGAAGTACATCCTGTTCTTGTAATTCATTGATTATTTCTTTTAGATTGTTATCAAGCATGTTTTAATTACTCCAAAATAGTTGTTAATGATTTTGCTATCTCTTCTAAAATTGAAAAATTTAATCAAATTTTAATCATTTTGAATCAAAAATATAACTGTTAAAATCCAACAGTTATGAGATTTATTCATTTTACTTATAATCGCGCCGGCAGCTTATTTCTGCTTTTATCATTTAAAATAACAGGACTTAATATATGAAAATTACTGGAACAATTAAGATGCTCCAAACCCCTGGGCGAACAGATAAATTTGTGAAAAAGCAACTACCAAATGATTATTTTTTAGCACTCGAAATTACTGATATTGATGGGAGTCCCATTTCAACCTTATCAAGTGTTTTCAATACATTAAAACCTAATTTCCCCTCAATTCAAGTTAATAATGAAGAAGTGAGTGATTTGTTTGACACATATAAATTATCCGTAGGAATGACCGATGTATGCCATCTATCTCTTGCTTATTTTGGCGATTTTAGAATAGAAAGAAATACGGATAACGATCTTGATCAACAAAAAGTTGATACTGCTTATGAAGAATTAGATGGGCAAAAAATATCGTTTGAAATTGATGGCTGCCCTTTCCAAATCGTATCAACAAGTAAAGAGTTCAATAAAATAAGCACCGAAGCTAACTTGGCTTTTGCACCCAATGTAGGCATGGGTAGAGATACCATTGTAAATCTTTTACCCAGTAAAAAAATACAGGATATGTTTTCTAATAAACTTTCTTGTGTCTTTGGTGAAGGATTTAAAATTTGGAATAGTCAGAAAAAGGAAATCCCATTCCATGTCACTATTGCACAAACTGATAAGTTAAATTTAAAGTTAGCTGCACTTCAAGATAATCTAGAAAACGTTGAAATGGCTCGCACCTTGGCTCTGTAAACACTAACAGAATCTTGATTATGGATTAATTGTAGGTTTTTTCCTAAGAAAGAACTTACAATAATCGATAAAAAAATTTAGAAATACCTGCATATCTCCATTAGATTACTCTGATTCCATTCTTTTTATACTTAGACTCTTTCAATTCCACTGTAAAAACATGACAGTTATTTATTTTACTTTACCGGGGTATAATTGAAAAAAAATTAATCTTTATGTTTGGTAATTGATTCATTAAATTATTTAAAATTAATCAAGGAGTTAACTATGACCAAAGAGCTAATTTTTATTGATTGGGATGATACCTTAGTTAATAGAGAGAATGCAGAGGATTTTGAATCGGTAACAGACGAAAACAATACCCTATATCAAATGTCACCTATGTTCAGTGGGGCAACAGAGGCACTGAAACAACTTCAAGAAAAATACCATGTTGTGATCGTCAGTTCACGAGGAGAGTTAAATAGATTAAGACAACTCCAATTACAAAGTTATGGTCTAGAATCTTCTGTTATGCCATTAGACAACTTCACATTTGAAGAGAATGATACTCGTCTATTGTTTACTCGATATGGTGAAACAAATTTTCCTGATAAAGCAAGTTTCATCTTATATATCCAAAAAATGAGTGGCAATAAGATTAAAGTATTTATCGATGATGATCATACAGAAATTGAGGCTGCGCAGACAAAAGGAATTCCCACTATTCACGCGACTCATAAAAATTATCTGGAAAAATCAGAGCAATTTTTTTCTGGCTTAATTCATCGAGTAAATAATATGGAACTTTCTCATATTTTTAATAAAGTAGCAGCTGAAATACGTAACAACTCTCGTTCAATGTATTGGGGAAGCAAAATTGCTGGCTTCTTTTCACTTCACCTGCCTGCAGCAGAAAGTTTGGATACTTTGGCATCAAAATTACAAAGAAAATCTGCCAAAGAGGTTAGCGAAGAATTCGATCGATATCTTGAAAAAATAGCTTATGATCCAAATAAAAAAGGAGATATAACAGGAAGTCTAACTAAAGCTAAAACAGCAATAGATAACTCTCTGTCAGCTCCGATTGAACTCCAAAATGAGCAACAATTTCTCAATAGAATGCGTTAATAATTGATTTTAGCCACAGAAGTGTTGGCATGTACTAGCACTTCTGCCACTAACTTAAGCTCCCTCCTTAAGCGACAGCCCGCAGCGACTCCGGAATATAATCCGGCTGAAAGACATCGGGGTCTGTAAACAAATGCAGGATAAAAAATTAAGGATCTACTCCTTAATCCAGCAGTAATGGTCCTCAAAAAGAACTCATTGATTGATGTATTTTAATTCAATATCCCAGAATTTAATTTTATGCCTGTTAACTTAATGCATTTCCAACATCATTTTTATGAAGTTTAAAATGCAAAGAGAGCTTTTCACTGGCAAATACTTAATTTACTATGAATTAGTTTATATCTAAAAAAATAAGAAATTCATTAAGTGAGAATCCCATGAGACTCTGGATGCGGTACCTATTTAGAAGATGTTATATAGCAATCTTTTTATTAGCCGTTAACCCTATTCTTTTTGCAAAAGCAATCATTGATATAGATGTTCTCAATACGGTAAAACATTTAAAACACTCCAAAAGATTAGAAGTAACTCATCCCCCCTTATCACTCCTCATTTTTTTACATAATTTTTCAGAAAAAGAATCCTTTATTGAGGAAATTAAAAAAATTAGAGGAGTACGAGTACAAGATTTAGGCTTCATGCCTGCTGTTGCAATACAACTTCCCATGAATAGTAGTTTAATCGAGCAAATTGCTAATTTTGATGCCGCTGCGCAAATCTCTTTACACAGAGGAGCCGAGACCGAATTAGATATTACTATTCAAGCTTTAAAACTAGCGCCCTCTCCTTTTTATCCTAATGTAGATAATTGGTGGACTCATGGCTATACAGGACAAAAAGGAATTATTGGTATTATTGATACAGGAGTAGATCCATTACATCCTGCTTTATCTAACAAAAGGTTAATTGTCCGCCAAGATGTAGGCTCAGGGTATTCCAATCATATTAATGGTGTAAAAGAACCCCATGCGACAGGTGTCGCATGTATTTATACAAGTACCCATGAAAAATATAAAGGCATAGCATATGGAGCATCCACTATTATTTCTGGGTTAGCAGGAGAAGAAACAGCCGATCCAGCCAGTATTTTGCTTACTATGGAAACATTAGATTGGATGTTGAACCGTTCTGAAGTGAAGCCCACCCTCATTAATTACAGCATGGGAAACGGCCGATTAGATTTAAATTGTCCTTCTTGTCCTGAGTGGAGTGGTCTTGCAAAAGTCATAGATTATGTCGTAAATACAAAAAAAATCCTTTGGGTAAAATCAGCTGGAAATGCTGGATATGTTGAAGGGACGCAACAGTTTCCTTATGCTTCTACGCTGACTGTTCCAGGGGACAATTATAATGGGTTAACTATTGCTAATATGAATACGCTTGTCATTGAAAATGATATTGCGATTAAAACTCCTGATAGAAGAAAGCATCTTATAAGAAATACCAGTAGTCGAGGCCCGACCCCTTTTGGGAGACGTAAACCTGATTTAACTGCTCCTGGCCATGATACGATGACCTGTGCCCCTGATCCCGGGGTTTATGGCTTTATTTACTCCAATGCAATGAACTATAAAGACGGTTATCGTCTCATGGGTGGAACTAGTTCCGCAGCACCACATGTAGGTGCTTCCGCACTATTATTACAAGATGCAGGAATTCAAAATCCTATGGCAATTAAAGCATTGCTTATCAATAGTGCCGATACGTGGACTGATGCAGGGACTGCTACCTCCAAACATTCTAAAATTATGGGCTCAGCCTGGAATAGAACTTACGGCTGGGGTTATCTTAATATGGAAAAGGCGTTCCAACAAAGAAACGATATTGTAGAAGGTGAACTCAGTGTAGAACATCCTATATGGGAATATCGTACTGTACTTAAAAAAGGACAAAAAATTACTTTAGTTCATGAACGACGCGTAGGATATACTCCTGAAGGATACGAGTGGCAACTGAGTCATTTAGAATTGACCGTTTTTGATTTGAAAAAACGAAAAATGATTGATAAAGACAGCAGCCCTGTAGATACGGTTCATCAAGTTTCAAATTGTAAACGCGAATTGTATGACATAAAATGCTCCGAAGACAGTCACACTACTGAGGTTTTAATACGAGTCAAATTGTTAAGTAAAACCATAGATGGTAGTTCTATCGAACCTTTTGCTATCGTAGTCCCTCCGGCAAAAGTTGAAGCCAGTACACTGTAAAACGCTCAAATATGTTTGCTCTTTATGCTATAGTTTTCACATCCTAAATTCGTTAGAGAAGCTTAATTATGCACAAGGAATATCAAGGTGTTATTACACGGTTTCTTCGTAAAGATGAGCGGCTTATTTTATCTGAAGAAGAACAAATGCCGTTGGTTATCGAGGCTGATAAATCTGCTGATCTCGAATTTTTGCACCAGTTTCTGAAATCTTATTCTCCTCAAATTATTCAGGATATGGCTCAATATGGTGCCGTGCTTTTAAGAGGATTTAATATTGATACTGAGGAACAATTTGAAAATATTATTTTAAGTATTCCTGAGTTTCGTGGCATTAGTGACGCTTTTATGTCTGAAAACGGTCGCGTCCATGTTGGTGATCTAAAATATGTTTTACATACCAATTCTATTTACAAGACCGGTGGGACGTTATACCTTGGAGGGTTTCATACTGAAAATTATTATTCCACTGATGTGCCTAGTTATTTATGTTTTTGCTGTTTTCAGCCTTCCGCATTGGGCGGAGAAACCGGTTTAATTAATACACAAAAAGTCTATAATCATTTATCTAAAGAATTAAAAGAAAAATTAGAGAAGAGTTCTTTTTTGTATGTCAATGGTCAATTAAAGAGATTGCCGAAAGGTATCAGATTGCTGAAGATGAGGCAAAAAAAAAATGCGAGCAATTTGCTCTTCCTATTGAAGGTGAAGGAAGTGAGTCTTTTGCTGTAATGTATAAACCAAGCGTTTTAGAACATCCCTTAACTCAAGAAAAGGCCTTGCAAATCAATTTGTTTGAACTTGCAGCCTTGAATTATGAATTAAGAAAGTGTTTTATGAACGATTATAAAGACAAGAAATGGTTTTGGCATCGTTTCTTTTGGAAACTGCCCACCTCTATTTTTAATTCGATAGAGTTTCTGGCTATTCTATTTATTTCTTTTTTTAATTCTCCAAAGAATTCTTATAAAATTTTGCGCACCAAATTTTATAATTTTAAAGCAAAAAGAAAAAATAAACTTAGGTCATCAAATAAGAAAAAGGTAGGAAGTTGTTTTAGCCATCAAGAGGTAAAAGCGCTTGCACAAACAATGCGTCATTATTATTCTTCATGTATCTGGAAAAAAGGAGATCTGTTGCTGATTGATAATAAAAAGGTGATGCATGCAGGAATGCCAGGAATAGGTCCCCGATTGATTCGAGCAATGATTTGTAATCCTTTGGCTATGAATTATTACTCTTCAGCGTCAGGTACTTCAGTAGCTACTGAGCGAGTGACCGAAACTTTAGGTGCATCAATGACTGTAAAACCTCCAGATTAATATTGGTGTATGATCATTTGATTTTAAACTGGGAAAAGAAACGTTAAATTTATAATACTCTTTATACATCGCTACTGGACCTAACCCGTTAATTACTTTGCACTGCTAAGGCTAGATTTAGTGATATACCTCCCATTATCTGCAAAAATTCCTGTGCTATTTTCATTTTGAACTCCGGAGTTAAATTTGCCGAAATTACCAAATAGTAGGCTTTTTGATCTTCATCATATAGAAAGCATGCTTCAAAAATATAATCGATAGCCAATAAATCTCTCTGCTGGAGATCCGCACACTGGTTTTTAAGACCAAATAACTGGGTTTGGTTTTCATCATGAGCTAGAAAATTATTTCTGACATTCAGATTGATAACAAAATAATGATTGCGTTTAAACAACATGAAACGACTGATACAACGTTGTAATATTTTGCGATAAATAAGTGGGGTTTGCAAAATCTTAGTAAATACTGGAGTTACCAACTTAATTAAAGAGCTTTGAATTTTTTTCTTTTTTGTATTTAAGGTGCTCACTGCACTCAGTTTGATAAGATTAGAGCAATGTTGATGGTTACTCGTTTCAATGATTGATTGTTGGATTTGCTGCGATAAACTCTCTAAAGTCTCATTATTATCTAAAGCAACTTTAATGGGTTCAACTCTTAAAAAACAACCAATTGAATTATCATAGCTCGGATTATCTCGCGTCGATTTAATAATATTCATAACCTTGAAAGACTTATCATCGCTAAAACTGCCGCAGCAATTACGCAAGGCCAATGCAAGTACCGTGCATAAACCATTATTCATGCTAATATGATGCTGTTCGCAAAAATGTTTTAGCTTACTCACAGTTTCTATGGGTATTGGCATGTATGTCGAATAAGCAAGATTTTCTTTTTTCATATTACGAACGATGTGCTTTTTAGGGAATGCAAAAAAAGAGGCATTGTGCAAATATTTTTCCCAAAACTGACTGTCTTTCTCTAAAGAGCTTTCAAGTAATTGCTGCTCCGTAAAAATATATTTTCTAAATTGCCTATCCACTTCTATTGCTGATAATAGCTCATTTGTCCCGGAAGTAGTTGGAGACCCTATTTCATTTAATTTCTGTAAATAGAATTTTGACAGATCATTAAACAAAATATCCACTGATGCATTATCAGAAATCAGATGGGGCATACAAATCTGTAACTCAGACTCTTGTTCATTTAAGTAAAAAAGACGAGCAAGTATCAAGGGAGCATTTTTTGGCCAACGCTTAAAATATTCCAACTCATGCATTGATTGGTCAAGACTTTGCTCTGTTTTAGCACCAGACAAAGTACGAAGATCTTTTGTAACTAATTTGATGGATAAATTTTTACTTGATTTTTGTTTTGGTTTTAACTTAAAAAGATAATACATGAGCACTTCATGTCTTTTTAAGACAGCTTGAAATGCAAAATCTAAAGATTCTTTATCAAAATGGCCTTTCACGCGCTTTCTGGCAATAATATTTAATCTTTTTGCCTTAGGCTCAAAAGTATCAGCCATCCACAGTACAAATTGGAAATCACTTAACGGTGTTGTTTCTAATGTCTTTTGATTAACAATAACTTTTGTACTTCTTTTGGTGTGTTGCAGTACGGGGATTAAATCAGCAATACACGTAGCTTTATAAAAATCATAAAGTGTAATATCTCTTTTGAGGGTATGATTGATTTTACACACCAGACGTGCAGCAGAAAGAGAATGTCCGCCCAGCTCAAAAAAATTATCTTTTAAACCAACTAATTTTACTCCTAATTCTTCAGCCCAAATACGCGCAAGCTGTTTTTCCAAAACGGTTACAGGTTCAATATAATTATGACTTACATGCATTTTAGGCAAGGGTAACGCTGATTTATCTAACTTTCCATTTGCAGTTAACGGTAAAAAATCCACCCTTATAAAAACTGAAGGAATCATATAATCAGGAATTTGTTTTTCTAAAAATTGACGTAATTGTGTGGCATTTAGTTCAGGATTTTTATTGTCCAGAACATAATAAGCTACTAGTTGTTGTTCTTTTTGTTCATTTTCTTGCGTCACCACAGCAACTGACTTAATTAAAGAATGGCTTGCCAGGCAGTTTTCTACCTCTCTTGGTTCCACGCGAAAACCTCGTATTTTAACTTGATCATCGATACGTCCAAAATATTCAATCACGCCATCCACACGTTTTCGGCATAAATCACCCGTTTTATAAAAACGACTATTTGCTTCCTGGTTGGAAAAATCCGTAATAAATTGCTTTTCAGTTAAATCTGGACGATTCAAATAACCACGTGCAAGACAAATGCCACCTATAGCCAGTTCACCTTTATCACCATCAGCTACTGGTTGATGGTATTTATCGAGAATATAATATGAAATTTGTGGTCCAACCTTACCGATAGGCACGTGGATATCAAAATCCGTAATACCGTCTCGGTGTACTTTATATACTGAAACCGCAACTGTCGTTTCTGTAGGTCCATATTCATTATATAATATATGTTCTGGGTATAACCTAAGCCAGTCTTTGCATTCAACAGCAGCAAGATTTTCCCCACCTAAAATAATCGATTTTAAGTGAGGTAAGGCAATAAAATTATTCTTAGCTTCTTGAACCAGGAGTTTAAAATAGCTGGGCGTGAGCTTAATCGTATTAATTTGTGAATCCGCTAAATATGCTAAATATGCTTTAGAATCTTTTTTAATTTCTGTATCACAGATGACAATGGTTAAACCTAACATGAGTGGCGCTAAAGAAACAGAAACTGCCATATCAAAAATAGGACTGGCAGAAAAATCTATGCGTTGTTGCACTTTACTTTGAGTATATTCTCCAAGCCATTGATAATAATTTATAATGGATCGGTGCTCGATGAGCACGCCTTTAGGCGTTCCTGTAGAACCTGAAGTGTAAATGATATAGGCAAGGTGCTGGTCAGAAATCAAATTTGATGGATTATTACTAGGTTGCTGATCGAGTAATGCTTGACTCTTATCCAGTAAAACTATCTTACCCTGATATTGTGAGAAGTGATGAGCAGAAGCAGCTTTAGTAATTAAAATCGGGGCTTGGCTATCATTTAAAAGAAATAAAAGACGCTCTTCAGGTTGTGAAGAGTCAATAGGCAGATAAGCACCACCAGCTTTTAAAATGGCTACGATAGCGATTAAAAAATCAAAGGAACGCTCGAGACATAATGCAACCGGCGTATCAACATTAAGCCCCAGGCTTCGCAAATAATGCGCAAGTTGATTCGCTTGTTGATTTAATTGATCATAAGAAAGAATTTGTTGGCCATGAATTGCAGCAATATGAGCGGGAAACTGAGCAGTATAAGCTTCAAACCTACCGGGTATTGTATTTTTATTATCCATTTTGATATCCCTTATCATTTGGGTAATACACAACCTTGCCATTTAGGCACATACCAGTTCCATAATTGAACTATCGCTTTAGTGGCTGGTACTAAAAAGACATCTATAAAAAGAGTAACAACACTACCTAATCCAAATGCTTTAACACATCAACCTGAAGCACTACGACTAAGTGTATTCATTAAAACTGCTTCTAATAGTAAGAAAATGGAGCTAAATAATAAAAAGTATAAGATATGAAAATTCGATTATCCATTTTATGGAGTGAGATAATATTAACAGATGATATTTAGAAACATTCATACTAGCGATAGCTCCATTAGGTAAATTCTATCGTGGTAATCCTAGCTGCTATCTGCAATCAAAATGAACCAATCAAAAACAATAAGAAAATTAATAATTCAAAATAAATAATTTTCAAGCGTTCTTAAGGTTATCTTAATGTTTAGAATATATCATATCAGCTCAATATTTGATCTTTATGATTTATTTTTGCATTCCACGAGTTTATGACTAAATAAAGCTCGGGAGATTAAATAGAAAATCAAAAAATTCATTGGAGTACTATTATGCCGCACCCCCTAACTAATGATATTTTGAATATCATATCTGAACATCGAAAAATTCCTGACAATGAAAAAGAAAGTCATACAGTCGCCGAATTTTCAGAGGCAATTATCAATAAAATTGATAATATGGTACTTGAAGGAAAAAAAATACGACTTGTGGCACCAGCTTTCCCAGAAAAAGCACCAGTACGCGGTAAGACTTTAGGCGACACTCCTGATATGGCCGAATTAGTCTCCTTACAACACTTAAATAATATTTGTAAAAAAATTGCGGCTGTTTATGGCCCTGGAGCCGAACTGGTAATCTATACAGACGGATTTGCATTTGCAGAGGTATTCCCTGATATTCACACTAAAGAAAAACGTGAAAGCTATCTTTCAAAATTAAATGAAATGATAGAAAAAAACGATTTAAAAAATATTAAAGTTATTAACCTGGCAGGCACAGTTGATTTAAACGAATATGCAGAATCTGAAACAAGTTTCAGACAAAGAGTTGCAAAACCGAAAAATGATGATGATATAAATAGCCTTAATTTATACCGAGGCCAAATTCAATTTTTTACAACAGAACTCAGTATGGGCTATCCAGAAAAGACGAAATCAAAAATTAAAAAAGAAGCTGAAATCATTTCTCGTGGTGTAGCACGAATGAGTAACGCACTTAGCAAATATTTATCAATAATTGAGCCAGAAGCACTGCGATTGTCATGTCATCCTAAAACAATAGCTGCTGACAAAATTGGAATATGGTTTAATGAAGATCATGCCCCGGGTGGTACACCTTGGCATAATGCTGCTGTTTATGAGATCAGTGACGCAACCAACAAATGCGTGGTCTCCTTTATGAAGGCTCAAGAAGCACGTGAAAAGGGTTACCTTTTAAAATCGGATCCGGAAGGAAAACCAAGTCATTTTGTATCAGAAACTGTCTATCGTCATGCATGTACATTACAGTCTTTTTTTAGATCAATACACAATAAAAAAATGGAAGCGGAATCTCCGAAGGAACCGATGAAATCAAGCAATCTCGAGCTTATTTAATAATAACTTTAGGTTGGTCTTGCAAAATGACTAACCTAAAAATATCTATTCTTTGTTGTGCCATTGCTTTACTGAATCCATTTAAGTTAAAGTATCAATCCACTCAATGTTTAAAATTAAATCATAAATGCAACACTTTTTTGTTAACTAGCGTAGATGAAGGACAATTAATGAAAATTTGGATTGATGGTGATGCCTGTCCAAAGGCAATTAAACAAATTTTATTTCGTGCGGCCATGAAACGCCATATTTTAGTCATTATTGTTGCGAATCACTTAGTAACTATCCCGCCTTCACCGTTTATTAAAAGAGTTAAAGTTGAAGCAGGGTTTGATGGGGCAGATAAATACATTCTTGATCAAGTACAAAGCAAAGATCTGGTAATAACCGCTGACATTATTTTGGCAGATCATATTATTACAAAACAAGCGTTTGCACTTAACCCACGTGGCACGCTTTATTCTACCGATAATATAAAACAAGTTCTCACTATGCGTCATTTAAATGAATCTCTAAGAGAAAGTGGTTTAATTCGCGGAGGATTAGACACGTTAAGCCCTAAAGAAATTCAACATTTTTCAAACCACTTGGATCGCATGATTACTCAATTACATATATAACTCACTCATGTTATACGTTGAAAGTGAGATTAGTCCGTCTCTTTACCTAATCAAGTTAATCATAAAACCAATGAGCATAGTCTCTGTAGCCTAAAGAACCAAATCTCATTCCTGTTTGGATAAGCTCAGCAGGTATAAGTCTTTATTTCTTAAAATTGGTTTTTCGTACCCCTCACGAGCAATTTTTATCATTGCTTGTCCTAATAATTGAGTCGACGAAATAAGATTGGGAAAAAAATAACGCAACATTGGAAGCATGGGCTTTAATACACGATACCCTAATCGATAGAGACGGACTCTACTCTGAATCCCATTCAAAGGTTGAATTATCCCTGGGCGAACAATATAGACTCTCTTAAATGGCATTCGAAGTAATTCATTTTCAGTTTGACCTCGCACTCGCGCCCACATTAAAGCCCCTTTCTCACTACTATCCGCTCCTTCTCCAGAAATGTATATAAAAGAAAGTTGGGGGTTTAAGCGCAATAAAAGTTGTGCTGCGGTTAAAGTCAGATCTTTGGTAATTCGAGTATACTCAGCTTCAGTTTTTCCAGTCGATGGAGTACCAAGACAAAAGAAACACGCGTCGATTCCACTTAGTTGTTCTTCAATATTATGATAATCGAATAGATCCGCACGTACAATTTCTCGTAGCTTGGGATGAGTCTGGCCTATAGGTGTACGGCCGATTACAGTAACTCGCTCAATATGGGTATCTAATAGGCTTTCCCTCAGCACTCCTTGCCCAAGCATACCTGTAGCACCATAAATTATAATCGACTTCATTTTTGTCCATGAATTTTTCTTTCAGCCTACTTGAATACGAATTAAAAATCTACCATTAACCTTTAGGCCCTGGCATTAATTTTTATCTCCTTAAAACTCTAAAATACCTAAAGTTGCTTTTCCTAAAGCTTACAGTGAGTTAACATAACGAACAATCTGGAAGTTATATGTTTTTGTAATTACAATATTGTGCATCACAATAGGAAAAAAGAAGACTTATCCTTAAAAAATGATTTATTTCCATATTGCATAAAAAACACTAAGCCTAGATCACTAAAGGGAGGTACAATGGGCATTTTTAGAGAGATTGCAATCCGTTATTGTGAAAAAATATACGATGCCTACAAATTACAAGCGGATGAAAAAACCTATAAAGGTAAGGAAGCAGAATTATTAATCGAAAGAAATGAGTTCGCTCGATGTTTAATTAAAACACTTAAATCCAAGGAATTTAATGATGATTATAATGAGTATTTTCAACAACTTTTGAGTGAAATTGCCTCTGCACTAGAACACGTGAATACTACTGTTATTGATTATAATAGCAAATACAACACCGCATTCACTTCCGATTTGTATGAAACATTTTTACGTCCAGTTTGAAAAACTTTATTAACGCTTTAAGCGAGCTATATCAAAAGAGTCCTGAAATCATCAAGAGCATTCAAGACAATTCATCGTTTAACAAAAATAGAAGTATCCCCTGGATTTACCAATTTTCTTTTGTATTGTACGAATACATCCTTGAAAAAGAATTCGAACTGGCTACCAATAAAAACAGTAGAGATATCTTTGATACAAAAATTCAATTGATTCTTAAGTATGTCCAAAATGCTGCAAGTCTGTATTCACGTTTTGAAAATAATGAACATGATAGTGAATACAAAGAATTGATGAAAATGTTATTGCAAAGAATGCAAACAGATGAAAATGATATTCAACGGCGTAAATCTCAACAAAGCAATACAAGCTCGGTGTATTCTTATTTTTCGCAAACATTTTATAAGGCCAGTGAAACAATCATGGGGAAAAGTCAGTTAGGAGAAACAATTGATTTCTTGATAAAGGAGTTTAATGAGCGCTCCATGACAAAGACGCTTCAGTGTTGTTAATCTGTAACTATCTCCTTAATTAATGTGAAGATTATCTTAAACTCTATTGTCATACATCATTCAAAGTTAGATGTATTTTCACAATAAAGCACAAAGATGAGATCGATCAATAGCTGCAGATGAGCTAACTCCCATCAAAGTCATCGCAATAGCCATTTCATTTTTAATTATATCGAGCAGATGCTCCACCCCTGCTTGTCCTCTTGCAGCTAAAGCATATACTGAAGGTCTACCCAGAAGTATTGCTTGAGCTCCTAGAGCAAGCATACGTACCACATCTAATCCCGAGCGAATTCCAGAATCAACTAGAATAGTGAGATCTGAACCTATTTTATCAGCAATCATGGGCAGTGCTTTCGCCGTGGATAATACCCCATCAAGTTGTCGACCGCCATGATTAGAAACAACAATTCCATCTGCACCAAATCTCACCGCATCTTTTGCGTCTTCGGGATCAAGTATTCCCTTAATGATCATGGGCCCTTTCCAATAATTACGGATCCATTCAAGATCAGACCAACTGATCGCAGGGTCAAAATTTTTATTTAACCATCCAATATAATCTTCTAAACCTATAGCGTTCTTCAAATAAGCAGAAATGTTTCCCAGATCATGCGGACGGCCCATAATACCAACGTGATACGCCCATGAGGGTTTCATTATGGCTTGCAAGAAGCGACGCTCCCGGGAAAATGGACCAGCCATTCCTGAGTGTAAGTCTCTATAGCGTGCACTTGGTGTCGCCATATCTACAGTGAATACCAGATGAGTAGCACCACAGGCTTGTGCTCTATCGAGCATATTCTTCATAAAACCGCGATCTTTGAGTATATAAAGCTGAAACCAGATGGGTTGAGCGCTCTGACGAGTAACTTCCTCTAGAGAACAAACAGAAACCGTAGATAGAGTAAAAGGAATGGCTTTTTTTGCAGCAGCTTTAGCTACTTGTACTTCACCTCGTCGTGCGTACATCCCTGTAAGGCCTATAGGGCTTAAAATGAGAGGCATTCCAATTTTTGTCCAAACAGTTCAGTTTCAAAATCAAGGTGCTCTATATTTTTTAAAATACGTTGTCGCACAATAACCTGTTGAAGATCCGATGTATTGGCTTTCATTGTCTGTTCTGTATAAGACCCGCCATCAATATAATCAAATAAAAAACGAGGTAATCTTCGTCGTGCAGCCTCACGGTAATCAGCAATAGAAGAAATAATCATATTAAAATCCAAATTTTTAGCTCGCTCCCTACTACTCAGCGAATATTATAAAAATCCTTTGCCGTATCCGCAAAAAGAAATTGTTGTTCTTGTAGTGAGAAATCTTTAACAATCGATTGGTATGCCTCATAAAGCGCCTTCGCTCCTTTTGAACATTTAGCAATGGGTAAATGGCTACCAAACATACATCGTGTCGGGCTAAAAAGATCAATCGTTGTTTTTATCCAAGGAGTAATTTGGGTTAAAGACCATTCAAGACCAAAAATACACTCGATAGCGGTGATTTTCACATAGACATTCTGGCATTGGCTTAAACGTTGCATCTCGTTTTTCCATTTTGCAAAACCAGTTCGAGTCTGATCTAACGGCCAACCCAGACAATGTAAGGCAAATTTAATCTTAGGAAATTTTTGTGCATAATGAAGTACTGTGGGTATTTCATGTGCATAAACTTCAAATTCAAAATTAAAAGGATAATCTTGAAGTATTGTAAACGATTCTTGCACGATAGGTTCGAGAAGAATTCCCTGCCTGTCTGTGTAACATCGATTAGGATTATTAGGATCCCAAAGCAAATGATCACGAACAGAGCGTATCAAAGGAATTTGACGATATTCTTTAAGAACTAGCGACAGATTTTTATCTCGTAAACTAATATTTGCAATTGCTGCTGATAGGTGTTGATTCTTATTAGCAATATTACTAGCAAACTGCATTTCTTTGAGTGGATCGGTCGAAACCAACTCAGCCATAACCAATCCCTCTATTTCTACTTCCCCCATATCTTTAAAATAATCGGCAGGAAGATAAGACTCAGGGAGTTTCTGCTGATAGTTTTTTCCCCACAATAAGGCAAGTTTCTCATCATAATTTGTTAAAAAAGGGTAATTATGTATTTTCTTATCATAAAAATGAAAATGAGAATCTACGATTTTTAGTGCCATTTATTTCTCCCTACTCTATATTGTTTAAGCTGGGATTCTGCAATGATAGAAGATATAAATATACATCTCATTATTAACAAGCACCAAAGAAATAGCATCATTTTTTAGGATCTCTTCCATGATTTTTCAATAATCTTAAGATTTTGGATTTTTGAGTCATTATGGATAATAATATAATTATTATGAATAAGTTTCATCCTCGTGTTGTTTTAGATTCCCAGACACTCTTAGGTGAAAGTCCGTTATGGTCACCGCATGAGGGTGTGTTGTATTGGTTGGATTGTTTACAACCCGCGATACATTCTTTTAATCCTCAAACGGGTATTAACAAATCTATTGTCTTAAACCAAATTGTCACGAGCATCTCTTTATATTCTGCAAATAGTTTATTAATTACTGTTGAAGAAGGATATGCTTTTGCAAATCTTTTAACCGGCTCCTTAACGCTTATTGGCAACCCTTATGCACATCAAGCAGTTATTTTTAATGACGGTAAGTGTGATCGTGAGGGGCGTTTTTGGTCGGGTACCGCAGCAAAAGATTGGCAATCTCCCATAGGAGTGCTTTTTCAATTATCCGCTGATTTAACATTTAAACCTATGGACAAGGGCTTTATCTTGTCAAATGGTATAGGCTTTAGCCCTGATAATAAATATTTGTATTTTTCTGATTCATTAGCTCACACCATATATCGTTATGATTTTGATTTATCCTCTGGAGCAATTACAAATAAAAAATCATTTATTAAAATCGCCGACTCTGAAGGATTACCTGACGGTATGACTGTTGATGCTCAAGGTTTTTTATGGGTTGCTATGTGGGATGGGTGGAGTGTTAATCGTTATGATCCCCAAGGGAAGAAAATGGACTCTATTAAGTTACCGATCCCTAGACCAACTAGTGTTGCTTTTGGCGATCGTCATCTTATTACCTCAGCGCGTATGGGACTTAGTGAGGAACAATTACAACACAGCCCTTTATCTGGAAATCTATTTGCAATCAAAACTTCTTTTAAAGGTTTGCCTGAACCCTGCTTCAAAGTGAACTCCAAACTCTCTTACTGAGTTTTCAATGAAGCATCTATAGTACAAAACTTAGGATACAATTTTATTTCAATGTTACGTGTTTTGGTCAAAAAGAGACACGTTATTGTACTTAATTGAAACAAAACATTAAAAAACAGCTCTTTTTCTATTAAAAGCATATTGAATAAAGCAGACAAATGATATTACCATGAGCAATTTTTGGTGCTTATTTAATTCGAGCAATATTTTTATAAAGAAATAGGTTTAACTAGATAATGAAGAAGAGTTTTTTTCAAGGTACAAAACGATTTATCTATTCTATTTTTTTATTATTCCTTTTTAAAAGCTCCTTGGCAGAGCATCGCTACGATACCATAATTATTGGTGCTGGAGTATCTGGACTCACTGCAGCAAAACAATTGCATCAGGCACAGCAAGATGTACTTATTCTTGAAGCAAAAAATCGTATCGGCGGCAGAGTAGATACAGACTATAATTGGGGATTCGCCATTGAATTAGGTGCCTCTTGGATTCACGGTATTGAGCACAACCCATTAATCCCTTTACTGGGAAAATTATCTATTGCAACAACAAGCTATGATAATTCTAATCTAATAGCAATGCTTGAGGATTTTGCTTTATATGGCAACAGCGGAAAACCTGTATCGAACTATGAGTTACATCTATTTTCTAGCTTAGCCTACGAGTTCTTACAGTATTGCCAAACGCGTAACACGTTAATCTCCTTTGAGCAAAATTTTACTGAATTCGCAAAACAAAAAAAATTAACCTCAAAACAAAGTTCCTTGTTATATTATGCCTTGGATAATATTTATACTTACGAATTTGCAGATAATTTGCCTCAATTGTCTCTTAACTCCTATTTCGTTTCTGAAGAATCAACTGCGACTGGCAAAAACGCCATTATTCCAGCAGGATATTTTCAGATTTTCCAACAATTTTCACAGCATATTCCTCTATATTTGAATCAAGTTGTTCGAGAAATTGATTATGATGCAGATGGAGTTACCATTATTACCCAAAATGATACCTATTATGCCAAACGAGCCATCATCACTGTCTCCTTAGGAGTACTTAAATCTAATAAAATTCTATTTCGTCCTCGTTTACCTAAAGAAAAACGGGATGCAATTGCTCAATTGCAAATGGGTAATTATGAAAAACTGTATTTATTATTCGATAAAGTCTTTTGGGATAAAGATAAAGAGTGGATTGGTATGTTACCTCGCAATAAAGAAGAAGCATATAACATATTCAATCTTTACAAATACACTCAAAAACCGATTCTTATCGTATTTACTAGTGGCAAGCTGGCACGCAATATGGAAAAGGGTCCCCTCATCCACTGGGTTATGCACCATCTACGACAGATTTATGGAAGTAATATTCCTGAGCCGATCAAAACAAAAAGAACCCATTGGGCTAGTGATCCCTATACTCTGGGCAGTTACTCCTATTTACCGAAAGATATCGATAAAAAGATGATTACCCTATTAGCCAAGCCCGTTGCAGGAAAACTTTATTTTGCAGGAGAAGCAACTTCTACAACGGATCTAAGCACCGTTCATGGGGCGTATTTATCAGGAATGAGGGTGACACAGGAAGTGCTCCGCGATGTCAAAAAAAACAAAAATCATTCTAAAGTTAGGAATTAATGTCTGGGAACGTTTAGCGACATAAAAGATATGTCTATGCCTTATGTCGCGCTCAGGTCAAATAATGTACTGCTGCAAAAAGTCATACGCTTTTTTAGCATACTCAAGTGGAGGCGCTTTGGCTGGATCTTGTTCCGCCTCAACGATCATCCATCCAGTATATTGATGTTTTTGTAAGGCTTTAAATATGGATGCGAATTCAATAGCACCATCGCCTGGTACTGTAAAAACACCATTGCGTACCGCATCCATAAAACTCAGTTGCTCCCTCTCAACCTTGTTCAGAACATTTATGCGAATATCTTTCAAGTGAACATATAAAATCCGCTTGCAGTATTTATTTATCAAATCCACAGGATTCATACCAGCAAACACAGCATGCCCAGTATCCATTAATAAAGAAATTAATTGGGGGCTAGTGTTCTCCATTAAAAAATCAATTTCATGCTCATAAAAAACTCCTGTTCCTGCATGATAATGATAAACAAGATGCATATTAAAATCATAGGCAATACGCCCAATAGCATGAAGTCCCTGAATCAACCTTTCCCACTGCTTTTCGTTAAACTTAGGTTTGTCAGAACCTAAAATAGGTGATCTTGTTCCTTGAATTGCGTGTCCACATTCACATATATTTATGAAGGATGCTCCCATAGCTTTCATAAAGCTTAAGTGTTCCATAAACCGTGCTAAAGTATTTTCATACTGTGCTGACTCTGTAAAAAAAGTACTAAACCAGGAACTGGATAATTGTAACCCATAATTATTGAGTGCCTTTTTTAAAACAGACACATCCCGAGGATATTTATTACCTAGTTCTGTACCACTATAGCCTGCCTCTGACATCTCACGAATACATTGCTCGAAACTAATCTCTTTACCCAACTCTGGATCATCATCATTACACCAATTAATTGGTGCTATTCCCAATTTGATGTGCATCAATAATTCCTCTATTAAAATCAAAATAATTTGACTGAGAGACTCTCAAAAAATTTAAACTAAAAAATACTTCTGATCCATTTGCTATTGAGATCGCTCGTACTGAAGAAGCATTGGGTTCCCGCTTTCGCGAGGACGACAATAAGCCCCCAGTTTCTTCAATATTCCCTGATCTGTTTCAACTGATTGCACATCACTTGATGTGCCCTAGTCACTTCTTCAGAATTCGATATTTCTGCAACCGCTACTCGCCACCAAGTTTGATAACCATTACTCATAGTTTTAGGCAATATCGGTAACACAAGTACCGCAGAATTTGTTTCATTTCTAGCAGCCTCGATTGCAATACCCAACTGTTCATAAGAGTTCACATAGAAAGAGCGAGCACCTAATCCTTCAGCATACTTACAAAAATCTATAGGTAAATAATCTCCTGATAACCGATTCGTTTTATTCTCTCGAAAACGAAACTCATTGCCGAAACCTTGGCTACCATGGCTTTCCTGTAAATTTCTAATACATTGAAAACCATGATTATTAAAAATAATGATAATTATTTTCTTGTGCTCTTGAATGCTAGTAAGCAGCTCTGAATGCATCATCACAAAACTGCCATCACCTACCAAAACAAAAACCTCGCCTGGATTATTTTCTTTAGCTAATTTCACCCCAAAGCCCGCCGCAACTTCATAGCCCATACAGGAATAAGCATATTCCAGATGATAATCTTTAGGAGCTTTGGAGTGCCAAAATCGATGTAAATCTCCTGGTAAACTCCCTGCCGCACCAATAATTACATCATCTTCAGTCACCATTTCATTCAACAGACTAATTACCTTAATTTGAGATAAACCACTTACTGAAGCCTGAGTTGTCGCACAAATATGTTTTAGCTCCTTCTGCCATTCATTTTGATAATTCCGCACCAATTGCTGATATTCATTGGTTGTTTGATAACTTCCTAATTTTTTTCCTAATTGTTCTAAACCTGTTTTTGCATCCCCTTTCAACATCAAGCCATTCATTTTTAATGCATCAAAACGGGAAACATTAAGGTGTATGATTTGACATTCTTCATTTTTAAAACCCCACTTGGACGCTGTAGTAAAATCCTGCAAACGGGAACCTATTGCTAGAATTACATCAGCTTGTGCGGCAAGAATATTTGCTACTTCAGAACCAGTAACCCCTATTCCTCCTACATTCATGTGGTGACTTTCTGGTAAAGCACTTTTACCCGCTTGTGTTTCAGCTACTGGAATCTTATGGTGTTGCGCGAACTGCGCTAAGACATTTGTAGCAAAAGAATAATGGACTCCCCCCCTGCTATGATTAATGGCTTTTTTGCTTTAAGAATAAGTTGAATCGCATCATCAAGGGCGCGCTCACTGACAGGCTCTCTATCAATGTACCAAAAACGCTTTTCAAAAAAAGAATTTTCGTAATCATATGCTTCTGATTGTACATCTTGAGGTAAACATAGCGTAACCGTACCTGTTTCAACTGGATCTGTTAACACTCTCATCGCATTCATGCAAGCAGTCATCAATTGCTCTGGTCGAACAATTCTATCCCAATATTTACTCACTGGTTTAAAACAGTCATTCACGGATAACGTATAATCATGTGATATCTCAAGTTGTTGTAAAACAGGATCCGGTTGTCTGCAGCTAAATACATCCCCTGGCAATAACAATAAAGGGATTCTATTTGTGGTTGCCGTAGCCGCAGCAGTAACCATATTGGTTGCACCAGGGCCTATAGATGAAGTGCAAGCAAAAATGCTTAATCTATTTTTTTGTTTTGCATAAGCTGTGGCGGCATGCGCCATTCCTTGTTCGTTATGACCTTGATAATAAGTCAAACCATAACTGTCATATTCAAGTGCCTCACCTAAGCCAGTCACATTGCCATGCCCAAAAATTCCAAATACTCCTGCAATAAATTGATGTTCTTTGCCATCCATTACTAAGTATTGATTCGCCAAAAATCGCAATAATGCCTGAGCCATAGTTAATCGAATTTTCATTAATACTAATCCTTAGTTTTCCAAACCCTATTATTTGCTTTACTTGTTCTTGTCCATTCATGCTCTTTTAGAAAAGTTGGCGTATTGTAAGGATTGTCGGTTAAATGACGGATAAACCATAGTGTATAAAGAGCATATCCTGGAGCCGTACAATGAGCATGAGTTTGGCCCGGAGCGATTTGATACGTATCATAATGCTCAATACGTAAAACCTCTTTCCCATTTTCGCCAAATGCGTAGCCTTGCGGCTCTGAGAAACGATAGTGATAAATTTCAGGTTGATCATGATAATGAGAGGGGTAACTTGACCAACGCCCCTGAAAAGTAATAATTTCCCCAACGACCAAATTAGACTCTGGTCTATTACGTTTATCAAACACCGTTCTTACAATACGATAGGAACTGTCATTTAAAATATCTTTTCCTCGATTATCTAACTCCAAAAGGTTCGATTTGTCGAATAATATAGGAGCAAATGAAGCATTATTTTCTGTTTCGATCAATAAAATCTCACAATCAGTCAGCGCTTCAACTGAAGCTATTTGGCCTGAAGCACAGTGCAAAACTATAGGCTCTTGGAGAAAATAATCATATCGGTACACTTGTTGGCTTTGTTCACCATAATGAAATACTACCTTTCCAGTCATTAGTAAAGCAGCGAATTCATAATGGTCATTAAATGAATATTTTTCCCCAGCAATCAATTTTAAAGCACTAAAACTCATGCTGTCCTTTACTACAGGATTCATAGTCACAATAGGATTACATCCTTGATTAAAACCTTGTGAATTCTTAATAAGACAATGTGCATTTCGCATCTCTCTTATTTGATGCATTTGCATCAAATAAGTACTCTTCCAAATCTGCGGCTGTTCATCAAAATGTTGAATGAAATAGTTCAGCTCCTCTTTATAAGGAATAGCTGGAGCACAGCCATGACGTGTTACTACTAATGCACCGCTTGCATTCGCATAAGTAGTAGCAATCTCCCACGGCTTCCCATACAAAAGAGCGGATAAAAGACCGGCCATAAAACCATCTCCTGCACCAAGTACATTAAGCACTTCCACCGGGAATGGTTTCGTCTTTAAAGGTTGATTATACTTTACAAAATAAACGTCACAACCCTTTTCACCTAGCTTTACAACTACAGGTGCCTGAGTTAATGCTCTTATTTTCTCTAATGCCTTTTCGACGTCATCACAGCCACCCGCGATACAAATTTCCTCTTCAGTACCTACAATTAAATCACAAAACGATAAAATACGTTGATAAGTAGTACTTACACTCTGGCTCTGAGCATATCTCGTTTCTCCATCACCTACCTGCATTAATCCCCACAGAACAGGACGATAATCCAGATCAAAAATTACAGCTGTTTCGGCATGTTTTGCAAGTTGGATCACTTCTTCTGTTGTCTGTAACATAGCAGCTGTGGATAAGCCTGTCCCTGTCACTAAAATGGCTTTTGCCTTCTGGAGTACTTCACTGTTTATATGATGCGCCTTAATTTGCATATCCGCACAATCAGTACGATAAAACATTAAGGGAAATTCTTTAGGGGGGTTTATACCTAATAGTACAAGTCCGGTTAAATGATGTTCAGTTTCTTGTAGTAAATCCGTATTTACCCCTTCCGATTCTAATTCCTTTTTCAGAAAATATCCCATCTCATCTTTTCCAATACAAGAAAACATCATGCACTTAAGGCCAAGACGAGATCCACCCACAGCAATATTTCCAGCACAACCGCCCAAATATTTTTTAAACCTTTCTGCATCCCTTAATGAAGTTCCAATTTGTTCTGAATAAAGATCGACTGCCACACGACCCATACAAATCAAATCTATTGGTCGTTTTGCATCAAAATAAAATGGTGGGTAAATCATGTCGCTCCTCAACTTAAAAAAACAGGTAATTTACTCGCTAAAGATTGTTTTGCTGCTTGGGCTATTCGCAAAGCTTGCAAACCATCTTTCCCGGAAGCAGGGCTGGGTTTGTTATTCAACCAAGCATCATAAAACGAACGTAACTCTGCTATAAACGCTTGATGATAGCGTTCAAGAAAAAAATATTTTGGGTTTGCTTGTTCAGTACCCGTATTTGAATAACAAAACACGGAATGCTTTAGTTGATTTGTAGCTAATAGCATCCCTTCTTTACCAAATACCTCTATACGTTGATCATAGCCATACACGGCCTGGCGGCTATTATCAATAACCCCCAGAGCGCCGCTTGCAAAACGCATTTGTATTATTGCAGTATCCACATCATCCAGAGCTTCAAAATCAGCATTGATGAGTACCGCACCTGTAGCATAGACCTCAACAACTTCTGATTGCGTTAAAAAACGCGCCATATCAAAATCATGAATGCTCATATCCATAAATATGCCGCCTGAGTTTTTACAATATTCATGCGTTGGACAAGCAGGATCCCGAGAGGTAATTTTAACCACATGAACAGCACCAATTTCCCCCGCCTGCACCTGTTTCTGCAAATAAGAAAAATTTGGGTCAAAGCGTCGATTAAAACCAATTTGTAATAATGTATTGTTAGCTTCAATTGTATTTAGGGCATCTACAATTTCTTCTTCACTCAATCCTATGGGTTTTTCACAAAAGACCGCTTTATCTGCTTCGCTAGCTGCTTTAATTTGTGCTACATGTAAATTCGCTGGGGAAGCAATAAGGACAGCATCTAAATTTTGATGAAAAAGTACCTCTTCAGCATGATTATACTGCCCTTGAATTGACAGTTGGCTTGCCCATTCTCTGTCTAAATAAGGATCTGCGATGGCCTGCAATTCATATTCTGGTAAATGATATTTAATATTTTCTGCATGCAATTTACCAATGCGTCCTGCGCCAATGATACCAATACGACATCTTCTTTGCTGATTGATACTATCCATTTTAATCTCTCATTAATTCAAATTTTTTAGTTTTTAGTGGATTCGATAATTGTTTGCCAATAGCTCTAATTTTTTTGCCTGACATCAAATTTTTTTCTATTTTCTCCAAAGAAACGCCGGTAGTTTCTGGTATAAAATGGTAAATAAATAAAAAAGCGCATAAGCATAGTGAACCAAATAAAGCAAAAGTAAGCATTTGCCCTAAATTTTGGTAAATAGCCAAAAAAGATATTGAAACTAAAAAATTAGCTCCCCACTGCACTACTGTAGCAATGCTCATCGCTAAGCCACGTATATGCAAAGGGTAAATTTCAGAGATTAAAACCCAGAATAAAGATCCTACACTAATACAATACCCCATAATGTAGAGTGATAAGAAACCCAATATCCAGAATTTTTGCCCAGGCATGGCCGAATTAAATAATAAGGCAACCGCAAAGAGACTAAATGCAGCAATAAGAGTACCACCTAATAATAAAAAACGTCGTCCAAATTTATCAATATAAAACAAAGTGAGTACTGTAAATAAAAAATTAACCACTCCCATACAAAAAGTTGCCAAAATGGCCTTAGAAACTGGATAAAAACCTGCTGATTCAAAAATAACTGGCCCATAATACATTACAGCGTTAATTCCTGAGAGTTGCTGGAATACACCTAAAATAATCCCGACTGCTAAAACATAAACAATTGGCGGTTTAAGTAATAAATCATAGCCTGGTTGAGTTTTTTTGATGTGGCAACCAATTTCATCTATTTCTTGTTGAATGTTATAACCGGATGGACGAATACGTTTTAAAGTTTTTATTGTTTCATCCACCCCATATTTTTTCATTATCCAACGAGGTGAATGAGGCACAAAATACATTCCTATAAATAATACCAATGCAGGAATACCACCTATTGCGAATAAAAATCTCCAGCTGTTTGTAGAGCAATCATGAAGAAAATAACCGATTAAATACGCGATAGCCTGACCGGAAGTAATCGTTAAACCATTGATCAAAACTAATGTTCCCCTTCTATTCGGAGGAGCGATTTCTGCAATAAATAAGGGAGCGATATAAGAAGCAATGCCGATACAAATCCCAATAATAAAGCGTCCTGCTAATAATACGATTAAAGAATTGGTCAAAGCACATAAGATTGTTCCTACAATAAAGCCCAGGGCAACTGTTTTTAAAAGACAGCGTCGACTTATCTTATCCGCAAAAAAACCACTTACTGGAATACCAAGAATACACCCAATTAAACTAATGCTGACTACCTGAGACCATTCCCACCCTGTCAGGGACAATTGCACCACAATCTGATCTTTAACATCTGCAATAACACTGGAATCAAAACCAAATAAAAAGCCACCAAATCCAGCAATCGAGGCGACAAAAAAAATAAATGAATTTACTCCCTTATTCATCAGCGCTACTTTCCTTAGCTCATACTTAATCGTTGATGATGTTATCACCTTCTATAGGGAATAAACAGCAAATAATGGTACTGAAAATAATCATTTTTTCATTAAAATATGCATTCTCTTTGGAGATAAAAAAAGTGGCTTTGTGGGAGGAATAAACAATAAAGTCAAAGCAGCCCAAAGTCATTGCCATGGCTTTAAAACCATTTTTCAGCGTTTGATTATTGACGTTCAACGGTTAGAAAATTTGTACATCACTAATTTTACAGAGGCTCAAAAGCGTCATAAATTTCTTACCCTTATGACCTAATGAGTTGACTTTACTCGCACTGTATTCGCTAAAATACGTGTGTTTTGAACCATGTCTCAGTTCGACAGATACGGAAAAAGAACGTTCATTTGTTGTTCCTATTAATCCCATATATCAATAAATTTCATAACCCGCAGTAAAACTATTTCTTTGCTATTATTAAATAAAATATTGCTTAAATCTGGAGAATGAATTATGGCTGACATAAAGACATGGGGAGAATTTGAAGGTGCAATAAAAGAAATAATAACTGCAATTGTAAATAAGACTAACCCACCTAACGATTATCAGGCAACAGTACGCACACAATCTTTGTATTCTACACTTTCACCAGCCATCAATGAATATTATAGACAAATGAAGACCGGTGAGCTTGGTGAACCTAATGAAGAAAATCTTAACAAAATGATGAACTTGTTTTGGAATAGGTTGAAAAATAACAGCTCTGTCGAAGATCAAAGAATGAATAAAGAGGGTTTTTTTAAGGCAATGAATGAACAAATAATAGATCATCAACAGCAATTTGCAAATCACAAAAATACTATTGATTCTATAGCCTGCTTTAGATTTGCTGCAGACGGCAGACTTGATGATGGTGAATATTGGTCCTTAGAAAATTTAGGTAATTTGGCAAGCACCATGGAGTCCTTAGATGTTCCCCTTACCATCGACAGCAAAGATGTAAGAAAAGCGATTATGGGTGAACTAGGTAATCACGCAACCAGACAATGTGGTCAGCCTGTGGATGAAGAAGAGGTCACCGTCTATCTTTGCGGTGGTTATGGGGGCGGAGGTAGTTCAGAAGAGGATAAAAATGACATAGGCCATGGGCAGCTTCTACCCGAACATATGTGGATAGAAGTACATAGAAAGGGTAAACCTACAATCTCTATAGATACATTCCCAAGTAGACCACCTCATGCAATGATCGGTGCGAGACTTAATGAAAATTTTGAGGGACCTCCCTCTGAGCCTCGTCGTATTCATACCGATGACAAAACATTTAAACAAAAAATTCCCGGATTACCATTAGGGGTTATGCAAGCATTAGCTAAGGAAGATTATACAATTCATAACAATAAATATATGAGAACCGTAAGTAATCCTGGAGGGTTATTTATAAAGCCAGACGGGACTTTATTGAAAAATGCTGAAGCGGTAAACGCATTTGATCGACTGACAAATCCTTTGAATGCATTGCTTCAAGACTGCAATGCCATTAAGCCTGAACGAATAACAAAATCTAAAACGATGAGAGAAGCAACTGAATGTAAGAATGAGTTGCTCGAAGAATTAAGAAATCTTGAGAGGCAGAAAGATACCTTGGTTAAGGGAGAAGATAAAATTGCACTTCAAGAAAAAATTGACGAAAAAAAACAAAAAATTGACGAACTATTTACAGCAAAGGAAAAGATTGGCAATACCATAAAGAACGTAAAAACCGCTGCAGAAAAATACTTACAATGGTCCAACGCAAATGCTACAGGGTGGCGACTCTCTAATTGGTCTTATGGTTCGTATGGAAGAGAACAAGCAGACAAATTAATAAAAATGATTGAGCAGGATAAGCCTATGGCCGAAATATTAAAAGCAACACATGACATAGTGAACACTTCAGGTGTTAATGCAAACTCATTTACTCGTTATTTACATGATGCACTTCACACTGAAGAACCAAAGCTAGTTGGCCGAGAGACTCTTACGGAGAGATTTAAAAGCTATAAGGAAAAACTGCAAGGTGAATTGAATGATTTGGAAAGAACAGAGGAGAGAAACAATAGAGTGAGACTTAACTAATGAATTACATGTAGTAGTTCAAATTTGATCTGACAGTTACCGGTTTTTAAGACGTATCTGTCCGATCAACTCAAGTTTACAAATTTCTCCATCTCGATGAATTATGATTTGCGCCTAAAATGTCGAGATGGAAAAATTCTGATGACAGACCCTAAAGATAGAATTTAATGAATTAATTAAACTTCAGGCCACCAATATGTTCAATAAACTCTTCAAGGTGTGCTTCTTTTTGTTTTATCACTTCATCCATATCTTTTATAAAATTAACCACATCCGCAAGAACAAAATTCCGACGTTGATGTTTGACATAACCAATATAGCGTTGGGCTATTTCTCTACACTTCTCCGGAGAATACGCCTCATTCCCACTCACACCCTCTTGATACATTTTTCTTAACACCTTTGCGACGCTCGGTCCTGTTTGTTTGTTTTCTCGAATATATCTGGCAATTTCCTCAGGATAGGTTTTATGAATTGGTGCAGAAGGTATTTTGAACAAGGTATGTTGAGAAAATTTACTAACCAGGCCTTTTTGAGATTGGCTTGCGCTTTCTTCGTGATTGGCAACCTTGGGAGGTAATGATTCTTTATGTTCAGATGCTTTTGGTAATTCTTTTCTTTCTGAACTGAATGAAGTAGGACGTGGTCGTGTAGTGATCAATGATTCACATTGAATCAATCCCGAACTTATTTTCTTATCTGCCATAAAGATAGGAATACATTCGAGCAAAGCAGAGAAAAAATGAGAGAGCATAACTCTCCAATAAGGATAATTACCTAATGTCGGCATCATCTTACCAAGAATTTGCATTGAATCGCCCATTGCCTTTTCTTTCATTTCTCGGCTAGGATTATCTTTCATGGTACCCAGTTGAGCTCTTAAAGCAAGAAGCCACTCATTCGAAACAACGACCTGTTTTTCTGAACCTTGAGGTATACTTTCATATTCCATCTGCATGTCATCAAGCAATTGATAAAGTTTTTGCTCTTGAGGAGTATACTTTAATACAAATATTGAATCAGGTATTATCGAAGTCCAATGAACATTACCTTTATTATTCACAATCATTTCGGGACTTCCAGATTGATCATAGGAAATTCCATCATTTCGATACAGATGTAAGATAATCTCTCTATCATATAAAACTTGGGCTCTCCCCTCATTTCGAACTACATGTTCTCCTTGAATCGCCCGATGTAGCACGAAAAGCGTTTCTTCGGTACCCCAAACGCCCTCTTGTTGGAGATGATGAACATATTGATCCAGATGCTTGTCTTCTTCCCCTAAAAAAAACTCGATTGTTTCATTTCTCAGAATTTTATCTAAAAGAGTTCTTTTTTTAGATTGAATCTCGCGTTCAGTGAGTTCTTTTTTCTGCTCAATAAATTCTTGTTCTTTAATACTCCACTCACGATTGAATTTTTCAATAACATAAGGCAATCGAGCGAGAGAATACTCTTGCATTGCCATATCCATGCCTTTGACTTTATAAATTTCTGCTCCAATATAATCTGGATTATCAAACTCATGCTCGATGAGATGTGACAACTCCGAACCATTAATCCGCATAGAACATTTAAAACAAAACTCTAATCCATAATGAGCGGAAGAAAATAAAGGAGCATCTTGAGGAGATAATTTAAATTCTTTTTTTGTATATTCTGCCGCTAAAGTGCGAGTTGCTTTTCCAAGAATGGGTTCAATGATGTTTTTAATTTCAGATGAAGAAAACTCTTGTTCTGACTTTTTAGATAATAGAATTCGTAGACGAATCTTTTCCTCTTCTCCAAGCTTTAATGTATTAAAAATATCTTCAGTTACCTCAGGAATATTCTTGGCTCGTAGAAAATACATTAAAGAAATACTATACGCATAATACATACAATTGCCTTTACCACTATTATCCACTTGAAACATATTTACTCCTTTTTGGAAATTGTTAATCCCTTCGTACAGGACAATTTGGTGTTTGAACTTAACCACAGTATCTAGATCACTTATAGAAGCTATGGACAAGACACAACGGATAGGGTTTAAAATTTTTGCCCAGTGCAAAGCGTTAATCCTTGATTTTGCTCTCTGTTAATAATTTTTTTCTATCCTCCTTGATAAAATAATGAGTATTGAAGCTTAGTTTGTTTTAGCGGTGCGAAGCTAATATTGATCAGTCATATAAATCATTGGTGCGTCACGCTGTATCTCTCACCCTAAGAGTCTTTTGACATTAAATGGAGCATTCATTCTAGCGAAGTAAACGTTGGCATTTTCGTCCATGGCGTCTAATTGAATGAGGAGATCCCAATACGTTGACACAACATTAATCCTTTAGTTTTTATTTAGCATAAAATGCAATTTATACGATCAAAATGATATATGCAATATCTTTATGCCATTATCCGATCAACAAGTGCTAATTGTGATATAAATTGATTTCCTAAAATTCTGAGTTTTACTAACCCGGTTCCAAGGCGCCTTGCCGGCAAACACTTTTGTATTGTATTCTGAGTGAGTTTCTGGTTTGGATGCTCATTTATGAAAGGATACACCAACTTTTTAGAGTTATTAGTCATTATTTTAATCTCGCTACTCATTCTTGTAGCAGTATGGAATATATCCCAAAAAAAACACACCATTTTAAGGAACTTTCCTCTTATTGGTTATATACGGTATATTGCCGAGAGATTAGGAGTGTACTTAAGACAGTATTTTTACGCTCGAGACCGAGAAGAGCTGCCCTTTAACCGCACTGAACGTACATGGGTTTATGAAGCAAGCAAAAATACAGACACCACCATAGGATTTGGATCCACTAGAGATCGCAAACCGATCAATACAATATATTTTGTAGATTCTCCATTCCCAGTACTTAAGCGTGATGTCGTAAAATCTAACTCGGTTACCATAGGCAACCATTGTGAATTTCCTTATACAACAAGCTCATTAATTAATATTTCCGCGATGAGCTATGGAGCCATTTCAAAAAATGCAATTTTAGCCTTATCACATGGTGCTCAAAAAGCAGGTTGCTGGCTTAATACTGGTGAGGGCGGGTTATCCCCTTATCATTTAGATGGTGGTTGTGATTTAGTTGTCCAAATTGGCACTGCAAAATATGGATATCGTGATGAACATGGCAATTTATCAGATGAGAAATTGAAAGAAGCTGCAGCACATCCTCAAATTAAAATGTTTGAAATTAAATTAAGCCAAGGAGCAAAACCTGGAAAAGGAGGATTATTACCCGCAGTAAAAGTTACTCAAGAAATTGCTAAAATTCGCGGAATTAAACCTCACCAAGACTCAATAAGCCCTAACCGTTTTCCTGAAATTTCAAACTCTTTTGAATTGCTCAACATGATTCACCATATAAGAGAAATAACGGGTAAACCTACGGGATTTAAAGTCGTTTTGGGAAATTATGAATGGCTCGATGAGCTTTGCCAAGAAATTATTAAAAGAGGGGTTGAATATGCGCCTGACTTTATAACATTGGATGGTGCTGAAGGCGGGACAGGAGCCACTCCACTTACTTTAGCAGATTACATGGGATTGCCTTTAACAGAAAGTCTCCCTGTTCTTGTTGATAAACTTGTTGAATATGATTTACGTGAACGAATTAAAATTATAGCATCAGGAAAATTAATAACTCCTGGCATGGTTGCATGGGCGCTCTGTGTCGGTGCTGATTTTGTAAATTCCGCACGTGGCTTTATGTTTGCTCTCGGCTGTGTTCAAGCATTAAAATGCCATAAAAATACCTGCCCTACAGGAATTGCGACTCACAATAAATGGCTTGTTAGAGGTTTAAATCCCAAAATTAAAGCAAACCGTGTATATCACTATGTAAAAAACCTTACTTATGAAGTAGGCGTCATTTGCCATTCCTGTGGCGTAGAAGAGCCACGTGAATTAAGGAGGCAACATGCTCGGATTGTCTCAGAGCATGGTACTTCTGTATCCTTAGCAGACATATATCCACCCAAAGAAAAAGGTTTAAAAATTAAAAAAACATAAATCACAACTGCAATTTTTAAAGCTTTTGATGAAGTATGCAACGATGTGTCGAGCGTAGCAGATGGTGCTATTACAATGCTATAAAAAGATATATTTCTGTAAGAAGACTTTATTAATTGTATTTATCGTTCTACCCATAAATAAGTGAAATTTCCCATCGTCAACAATATACTGCTTTATAAATGGATGACTTAAATAACTTTCTGCCTTTTTTCCAAATTTAAAAAGTATATCTTCCAGTCCTTTCTCAGAAAATTTAATTCCAGAATGGGATGCTTTATTTAGAGTATCCATAGCAACAGTTATATTTATCAAATTCTTACTTGTTCTTTCTATGTAAGATTGTCTCTCCACTTTTGGTATCTGAAGTCTGTTTGTAAAAAACTCATCTCTAATTGCGATTTCAAAAGCGAGGTTCTTAATGAGACTATCAACTACTACTTTTTTTCATGTAAGGTGCAGCATGTCCGTTCTAAATAAACCCTATCTTCTATATGCTCTTGAAGCAGTTTATTTTTCTCTTTTATTATTTCTTGAATTATGTATTTTAAGGTATCCAGACAACTCATTTTTTCATACCCATTTTGTCTTAATCGCGTTCTGATTGCTTCAATAAACCAAATTTCCACCATCAGTTTGCTACAGCTAATTTTCACTTAATTTAAACATTAAGATCAATTAATATCCAATTGATTGTTCTTATATGTTATACGAAAATTTCAAATATTAATTTATTTTCAACATGTTAAAAGATTAATTGCCTACTTTCTCATACTAATTTTAGATACCACTATGACTAATTAGCTCATTTCATAGCACCAAGAACTGTATAAAATAAATAAAAATGCACAAATTAATGTTTACTGTTCTATTAAGGATTGTTTATAATCTATCTTAAGCTCCTCTCCCCAAAATTATGAATTGGAGCTAGCATGGTTATCGATGGTGCTTAATGCCAATAAATTTGGTATTAAGTATCAAACCATGTGTAAGGTGTACTATGTAAGTAAGGCAAAATGTAACATCTCTCAGCTCGTAACACGTAACACATAATTTTTCAATATAAGCTTTCCATAATTTTGGATATTTCAAAATGAGTCATTTCTTAGATTTTTCTCTACTAAAAAAAAATCGTGATTTTCGATTGCTCTATTCAGGGCAATTCATTTCATTTATTGGTACCATGATCACTAGTGTTGCCCTGCCCTACCAAATTTATCAAATAAGCCATTCGAGCTTTATGGTTGGACTATTAAGCCTTGTGCAATTATTGCCTCTCTTAATCACTGCATTGATTGGAGGGGTATTTGCCGATCGGTATAATCGTAGAGGATTATTAATTATCAGTGAACTATTTCTGACTGGAGGCTGTTTCTTACTGGCATTAAACTCTTATCATGCAACTCCGTCTACATGGCTCATTTTCATTGTTTCTGCTGCAATGTCAGCCATTAATGGATTACATCGCCCTGCTTTTGACAGTGTTATCCAACAGATTGTCAAGCCAAGTGATTATAAAAAAGTAGGGGCACTCGCCACATTTAAATTTAGTTTTTGCATGATCTGTGCGCCTGCGATTGCTGGGCTACTCATTGCCCATTATGGCATTGTGGTTACTTATTTCATTGATTTAATTACTTTTTTCTTATCGTTAATTACCTTGGTAAGAATGCGTACTTTACCTAAACCCGAAATTCAAGAACACCCATCAATTTTATCCTCTCTAAAACAAGGAATTTCTTTTGCTTTTAATCGACAAGAATTAATGGGAAGTTATTTTGTTGATTTTTTTGCTATGATTTTTGCTTGGCCCAATGCATTGCTTCCTGCTTTAGCACAATCATTTGGTGGCGCAAAAACTTTAGGTTTACTCTACTCTGCTCCAGCAATTGGTGCGCTTTTTATTTCTTTTTTAGTGGATGGACTTCAAAAATAAACCAGGATGGTAAAGCAATTGCAATAGCTGCCCTACTTTGGGGTGCTTCAATTATTGGATTTGGATTAGCAAGTTCCCTTTGGGTAGCCCTGATCTTCTTAGCTTTGTCGGGTGCATTTGATGCCATAAGTGGTATTTTTCGCACTACCCTCTGGAATAATACTATTCCAACTGAATACAGGGGAAGGTTAGCGGGTATTGAAATGATTAGTTATTTAAGTGGGCCTAAATTAGGAGATACACGCGCCGGATTTATCGCCTCTTCTCTTGGTATTTCTACAGCATTGATCTCAGGCGGAATATTGTGCATTGTTGGAGTAACTGCATGCTGTTTGTTATTACCCAAATTCTGGCATTACCAATCTCATGCGGCACCCTCCAAGGATTAAACATAAGGATCGACCTTATCCCAACTTACATTGACTTATGGTTTTCGTCATTTTGCAAAGGAAATCCATTTTATAAGGGTACTATGCCTCCACCAATCTGGGTTCGCAATTGCATGAGGATGAGTACATGTTCCTTCGCTCCAGACCATTGGCGGTTATGAATAAACACTTTACGTGCTCTTATTCAAATTTCGACACGAAGAAATCAAATCAAATGTTGAATTATATTCTTTTGTTTTCACATCAAAAAAAGCCAGTAATGTAGAAAAAAGATAGTCATGAGAGAGAGAATGCGATTGTTTATCGCGTAGACAGTCCTCTTCTATTACTAATTGTTTTGCAAGCCCTCGGGACATCCATAAAATCATGGGAACTTTTTTTTGTTCATCAGGAGCCATAAAATAGGGTAGTCCATGTAAATACAACTTATGTTCTCCCAATGATTCCCCATGATCAGAAACATAAATCAGTCCTGTATCATGAGTTTTAATCGTATCCAATAAATCAATAGCATCCGCTAACATTGTATCAGTATACAAAATAGCATTATCGTAAGTATTGATCAGAGCTTTTTGCGAGCAACTGGATAAATCCGTGGTTTCGCAGGTAGGTTGCCAATGTTTAAATTGCTTTGGATAGCGTTCATAGTATGCTGGACCATGATTACCTAACATATGCAGTATTATTAACTGATCTTCTTTGTTTTTAACAATACGTTGCTTAAGTTGATGTAAAAGAATTTCATCAAAGCAACGCCCTTTTTTGCATAAGGCATCTATTTCCAATTTTTCAGTGATTAAGCCGTCGCACACACCTTTACACCCGGATTGATTATCACGCCACAATATTGAAATATGAGTTCGATCAAGGAGATGGAGTAAAGACTCTGTTTGATTTATTTTTTGACTGTCATAAGCATGGATTCCATAAGGAGAAAACATACAGGGTAGAGAAACGGCAGTCGTGGTGCCGCAACTCGTTACTTGATTAAAATTAATGACATGACGTTTTGCCAGTTCAGGAGTTGTTTGCCTGTGATAACCATTCAATCCCCAATTTAGTGCGCGAACCGTTTCACCAACAACAAGTACCATGACCCGAGGTTTGCTATTTTCTACACGTGGGAGCTGATATGCATCTTCTCCAATTTTGATTTTTGTTTTATCTGCTTGAACAGAGCGAGTTTTACTATATGCTTTTACAGAAGATGAAATTAAATTTAAGGGAGTGATCAAATATGCAATTTCCTTTCGCTCTCGATGTATGGGGCCAAGATCATGAAATACGGCCCATCCGCCCCCAAATACCATACATAATGATAAAAAAATTGTTCCTAATCGTCCGATCCAATAAGAAATCAGACTTCTTTTATAAATTTTAATGTGCCATATAATCGAACAAGGAAGGACACCCAATAATAAAAAATAAGGCAGAATTCGCCATTGCAGAAACTCTCTACTTTCATGATAATCCGTACTCATGATATTAGTGATCATTGTTGAATCAATGTACACATGAAAAGTACTCATGAAATAAACTGCAATAGATGTAATCAAAAAAAGACAAATGGTAACCCATTTAAAAGTCCAGCGATTAATCACTAATAAGAGCAGAAACCATTGTAATCCAGTGATTGCGATTGCTGTACCCAAAATAACAAACCAAGTATGAACATTCATCAATTCCTTATTGCGCAATAATTCAGTCCAAAAAGAGCTATTACATGCTAAGGTAAAAAAATGCTGCATAATAAAGTGATTAATTCACTAGACCAATAACTAGTATGTTTCAATATGATGGTTTACTCCTTAAAAGGGAGCATAGTTTACAAATTTTTTTATTATTTAGATAGGGGTTGCCTGGTTAAGCCTTGAAAACCAGCAGAGTTAAATTTTGCAAGCTCAGTATCGCTACTGAAGCAAAATCAGCTTAAATTATCTTAATTAGAATTAAACCTATAACTCCCAGTAGGTGATAGTCCACCTACTGGCTCATAAAGACATCGATATGATTCAAGCAGGATATTTAAACCAGATTGGCATAATCTTATTAAGATAGACCATAAACTTCCATAGTCCTACCTGAGATTCTACGTTACCATAGATATCAGCTCTGGTTTCAGGATATGCAATACCCAGTCCAAATAATCCTGGGCCAATAATACCCACATAAGGATTATGATGAGAATATTCATAATCACCGATAACAATCGTTTTACGTCTCTCAAAACCTACGGCATAAATGACATGCTCACATTCAGGTAAAAAACGTGCAATATTGGGTTCACTCACATTATAACGTATAAGATTGGGAGGTAAAACTCCATCAATATTTTCTCGAGCCCATAACGCACTTTGACCTTTAAGTCCCGTATTATCAAAAAGAATCCAATCATCCATTTCAATGGCATAACAACAAGGCGAACGATAAAAATTGATAACTTTTTTTGCACCTAACTCGACTAAATGTTTTAGGATAATCATTGCGGAATGAGACGAACCGAATACTCCATAGGTTTCATCTCGATGAAATATTGAAGACAATTTGTCTTTATCAATCGCAATATCAAAAGGAATGACATTGACTCCAGGATAATTAAGCGTGGAAGGCAATGCTCCCGTGGCTAAAATCACATTTTTAGCCTGATAGGTTTCTGTTTCTGAACTTAAGGACCATAATCTATCAGATAAAAACATAGTATGAATTATTGTTTTTACAGACTGTACTTTTTTTAGAAGATGGTCAGTAACCCATTGCAAGGGTTCAACCGCATAACCTAAAGTACACGTTTCATCTTCTGGTAATTGGTTTAATTTAAACTCAATAGCAGCGTCCTTGTAATGAAAGGAGTGAGCCGCTAATAAGAAATTTTTAAAGAGTTTTACTTTAGTATTACTCGAAACGTTAGGCCAAAAAAGACCCAAATCACCCACTTTAAAATGCGGATCTAACCAAAGAATATCCTCTGGCAAGACACCGTGATCCAGTAACTTACCTACGGCTGCAATTCCTGCCGGTCCTGCTCCGATTACTGCCCATTGAAATTTATTATTATGCATAATCTGTCTTTATTCACACGTATTTACTAACATGCATGTACCTGTACTGCAATCATCGATTGTTTGACATGAAGGATCATAATAGCCCTCATCAGGCACCCCTACTACTCCATTTGTATCATCATTTAGATTATTATCATACCAAATTCCATCATCCCATGAATTGACATCTACAGTTCCACCATACCAAACGTTATTGTGATAGCCGTTATAATATCCATTGTGTTCATAATTACCGCGATAGTAGCTCCCACCAGAATGATATCCACCATATTCATAAGCAAAAGCCGAGGTATTTGAAAATAACAATAAAAAAATGAGAGAAGAGATATGTATTTTCATTTTATTTCCTTAAGATGAATGAGCCTTATTTAGTAAGTATAACCGAATTGATTGAAAACTATCTTTGATTGCAAAAGCAATTCGATGACATACAAAATCAGTTATGCTAAAATTGTCCGCGTTCCAGAAAACATCATTTATCTCATATCTCACAGTTGAAGGTATTTTTGTTACATCGAAGCAATATTGAATAAGAAGCGGCGGAAAGTCATTTTTAATGAAAGAGTAACAAAAAATCATCTGTGATAAGTGATTGATAATGCCAGAAATTTTTGTTTAATTTAGCCACTCTATAAACTATGGAACAATAATAAATAACACTTTTTGGATGCATAATGGCGGTTACAATAAAAACTCCTGACGAAATAGAAAAAATGCGTATCGCTGGCAAACTTGCCGCAGAGGTTCTTGAAATGATAGGCCCTCACGTACAAGAAGGTATTACAACTGATGAGCTTAATACCCTATGTCATGACTACATTGTAAATACACAAAAAGCCATTCCAGCCCCTTTAAATTATAATGGTTTTCCAAAATCTATTTGCACTTCCGTGAATCATGTCGTATGTCACGGAATACCTGGGAAAAAAATTTTAAAGGATGGAGACATCATCAATATCGATGTGACTGTCATAAAAAATGACTATCATGGTGATACCAGTAAAATGTTTTTTATTGGCAATCCATCAGTTAAAGCCAAGCACGTCGTCCAGGTAGCCCATGATTGCCTTTTTATTGGAATAGAGATGGTAAAACCAGGCGTTCATTTAGGAGATATAGGCTATGCAATTCAACAACACGCTGAGAAAAGCCGTTGCTCCGTTGTTCGCGACTATTGCGGCCATGGTATAGGTCGTATTTTTCATGAAGATCCCCAAGTATTGCATTATGGAGTGCCTGGAACTGGAATGAGACTAGAACCAGGCATGACTTTTACAATTGAACCAATGATCAATGTTGGAAAACATCATACACGGTTATTACCTGATCATTGGACAGTAGTCACCAAAGATCACAGCCTTTCGGCCCAATGGGAACATACCTTATTGGTAACAGATAACGGTGTAGAAATTTTAACTCTGCGCAATGAAGAACGAAAGTAAGCTTTCTACTACTGCTCATTCCCTCTTATCCGGGATGTCAGTAAATTTAAATCAGCTTAAAAATTCGGTTAAAGAGTTTAAAGAAAAACTTAGGGAAGAGTTTGATTATAAAACAAATGTTACTACAATCATTCGCAAATTGGTCGCCTTTATTGATGAGTTGGTGATCGCCCTTTTCATAAAAAACAAATTGGACCATGATGTTTTTTGTTTACTTGCTTTAGGTGGTTATGGACGCCGGGAGTTGCTGCTTTATTCCGACATTGATTTACTTTTACTCCATACGGATAAAGTTTCAAAAGCACAATTACAACATGCGCAAAATTTCATACAAGACTGTTGGGATGTAGGCTTAAACCTAAGCCATCAAATTACAAGTGTTTCAGATTGCGCAGAATTAGCAAGACAAGATATTACCGTCATCTCTAGTCTTATGGACATGTTTTTATTATGTGGCCGTGGTGCATTGATGGAAGAATTAACTTATCAAACTCATCCTTTGCATATGTGGACCAGTCATGATTATTTTTTAGCAAAACGTCAAGAACAGGAAAAACGTGACGCCAAATATGGTGAAACAGCATACAACCTAGAACCCAATGTTAAATATGGACCGGGAGGATTGCGTGATTTACAGATTTTACTAAGTATAGGTAAACGTCATTTTAATATTAAAAAATTAGCAGATGGTATTAGCTACGGATTTATCACTGATAAAGAATATGAAAATCTAATGTATTGCCAACATTTTCTTTGGCGCGTACGTTTTGCCTTGCATGTATTGGCTGAAAAAGCAGAAGAACGTTTATCTTTTGATTATCAAATTAAATTGGCTCAGTTTTTTGGTTATAAGGATAAACCTCATTCATTAGCCATAGAACAATTTATGAAAGATTACTTTAAGATCATTAAACGTAATAGAGAACTGAATGAAATGTTATTGCAATGGTTTGATGAAACTATTGTGCATGCTCCTAAGCAACAACTGTTCCATTTAGATAATGAATTCCAACTCTGTAATAATTATATTGAAGTAAGAAACTCTCGTATCTTCAGCCAACACCCCCAAGCACTTTTAAAATTGTTTCTTTGGATTGCAAAAAGAACCGATATTGAAGGGATTAGAGCAAATACGATTCGATTAATTAGAGAATCGCTCTATCTTATGAACAAGCGTTTTAAAAGCTCCCAAGAAACAACAGACCTATTTATGAGTATACTTAAAACAGAGAATGATCCTTATAAAGCACTTCATAGAATGAGCCGATATGGTGTTTTAGCTCATTATATTGAATGCTTTGCTATGGTTACTGGACAAATGCAGTATGATCTTTTCCATGTTTATACAGTTGATCAACATACTTTGTTTGTAATTCGTAATCTCTCTCGCTTCAAACAAGAAAAATATGCAAAACAATTCCCTCTTTGCTCTCAAATAATGCCTACCTTGAACAAACCCGAACTTTTATATCTAAGTGCATTATTTCATGATATTGCCAAAGGGAGAGGCGGTGACCACTCGGAGTTGGGAGCCATTGAAGTACTTAATTTTGCGCAAAATCATCATCTTAAGAAAGAGGACTGTGATTTACTTGTCTGGCTTGTACGCAATCATTTAATCATGTCACAAACTGCACAACGACAAGATATTTACGATCCGAATACAATAAAAAACTTTTGTCAACTATTACCTCAACCCTACTATTTAGATTATTTATACTTACTTACCGTAGCGGATATTTGCGGTACTAATCCTACTTTATGGAACTCATGGAAAGATTCTCTGCTTAAAGAGCTATATCATGCAGCAAAACATATGCTTCATAAAGAGCAAGAGTTAATGGATGAATCCATGCTCATCAGAGTGCGAAAGCAAAATGCCTTATCAGCATTAATTGCTGAAGGTGTAGCCTCTAAAACAGTAGAGCAGTTATGGATGCAATTTAAAGATAAGTATTTTTTGCATGAGTCTTCTGAAATCATTGCACGCCACACCAAGGCAATATTGGCTTGCACTCATTTCCCATTAGTCATGATTATGCCTCATCATAGTCAGGGTGGAACTGAAGTATTCATCTATATGCCTCATTGCGATGATCGGTTTGCCATCGCGACAACCGTATTAAATAATCACAACGTTACTATTCAGGAAGCAATGATTCTAACTTGTGATAATCAATACGATTTAGACACCTATATTATATTAGACGAACAAAATCAGGCATTTTTTGATACCCAACGCTCCATCGACATTCAAGAAGCATTATGTATTCATTTAGCTCAAAATAATCAATTGCCCGTTGTAGTAAAAAGAAGATTACCTCGTGCTTTAGCGCATTTTAATGTTAAAACTCAAATTCATTACTACGATGAAATTGCGAATAATCAAACTCGCTTGTTTTTAGTTACGGGGGATAGACCAGGGCTTCTAGCAACAATTGGCAGAGTATTTTCAACACATAAAATTCATTTACATAATGCTAAAATTGTAACTGCTGGAGAACGCGCTGAAGATACGTTTTATATTACAAATCAAAAAAATCAAGCATTAATTCCTGCGGAAAAGGAAGTGCTACGTGAAAAGCTTATTGAGGAGCTTTCCAATGCATATTAAAGCTGCTCAAGTCATTTCTTGATAAAGTTGCGTTAACACTGTGTCAAACGAATCAACACGTATAAAGCCAAGACGAGGGAATTCCATATCAATAATAATATAAACGGTGGTTGCTATAACGAATGCATAGCTTATAAAGTGTAAAATACTGCCGTCATTTTTTTCTCCAATATTATACCCTGCAATTAAAGCCCCAAGCAAAGCAAGTCCTACAAGTAATATAAAAACAATCAATGGTGGATGAACATAAGAATTTTCGTATCGAGTATTAGCAACATCAAACATATTATTTAAACTAGATAGAAGAAGAGAACACCCATACTGTTGCTCTTTAGAGACACATCCTTTTGATGCTAATTCCCATATTTTGCGCTGCATCTCTTGCGTTTTTTCATGAGTTGATCTAAAAATACCAAGATCAGATACGTTTTTATAATCATCGATTTGATAAAATAAATACTCTTTAAGTACTTGGCGTAAGCTTTTTTGTATTTCGGGGTTTACTAAATCTACTCTGAAATATGCCGCTCTAATTGCATTTGCTTCTTGAATGATTACATAGCGTCGATCATCAAATCGTTGATTAGCCGTAGAAAATGTAAAGGCCACGATTAATCCTAGTAAAGTAAAAATTGCCCCCTCTACAATTTGTAAACCCGAGTTAGTACTTATTTTCTTATTTTTAGCATTGCGTTGTGCACCATAAATACCTAAGTACAAAAATAATAAGATACATACGAAAAAAAAGATAAGAAAAAAGAATGCAATCAATTGAAACTTCATAAGAATTTGCTCCAATTCTACATCAGTCTAATCTTGGTGGTAATTTTGAGTCAACAAACACAAGTTCTTATATTATTTAGAGTATAGGCTCATAATTTTAATATTTATACACTATTATATTATTCTCAAATTTTTATTACTGTTTACTGATTAAGCCATCGAGTAAGATATTCTCTTCAATGGGTAGTGTTTAAGTTTACCTTTTTAATATAGATGTCTGCATGGCATTATAAATTTATTACACTTAAAAAAACATCTTCAGAGTAGAGACTCTTTTTATCTAACCTCATTCGCACGCAATTTTTCATTATTTGTTATGTTATAACAATAAAATTTGGTATCAACAGCCATAATAGGAAAATTCTTAGGTAAAAATTCTTTTTCAATTTCGATAAATCCATTTTTTTCATAAAATCGATGTGCCGATAAAAACACTGATCTTGTGCCAAGATAAATTTCTTTGATGTTTTTAACCTTGCTCCATTGAAGCATCACACCAAGCAATTCATTAGCCACTCCCTTTTCTTTTCCTCTGTGATCTTTTGATACAAACATTTTTCTTAAGGCGCCTTGATCATGATCTATATCAATTAGCCCTATTGTTCCTACTATATTATTATCTAGTTTAGCTACCCAAAAGTTTCCTTTGCTTTGTTGATAAAATGATTTGACATTTTCAAGATCTGGCTGATCTTTTCTACCAATTGGTGAGCTAAACTCGTTAATTTGAATATCTAAAATCAGGTTGATCACCTGCTCTTTATATTGATCTTTAAATGGTTCAACAACTAACATAATTTTCTCCTCAGCTTATATTTTTATAACTCGCTGTCGTAGATAACAGATAACCGCCTTAATAACTTTTTATAAAATACTCAGCTTGTTCGGGTAGTCCTCATTTTTTGAAAATGTAACTATGTGGTGATTATGTCCTAATTTTTTTCATTTCTATGGCTCATTTTTTTGATGAGAAAATTATAATCTCCCACGCATTAAATATAGCGTCTATTAGTCGTTATTAGGAGGAAGTATTAAATGAAATTTTTATCAGGACAACTACAAAATTAAAATAAGAACAAATTTGTCGCTAAACCAGTCTGACGTATTCACCAGGACTTACAGTTGATCTTCATCTATTTTTAATCCCCGAAACTTAAATAAATTTTCATGTAACACTTTGAATAATAACTAATATTTAAATTAATTATATTAGTTATAAAAACATCCAATTAGACAGATATTGCGCAAAGTGCGCATAATAACAAAAGCAAAGTGTGAGAATACTCAACAAATATTTTTACATTTTTAGATCAAATCAACGTAAAAGAGGCACTATCATGACTGCAAATTTACAGCATCTATCTAAGACCACAGGGATCAGCGAAACTGTATTAGAAGCTATGCAATTTTTACACCAAAGCAAAAAAATAATAATGTAGTGCCTGAACAGCGAGACTCTATTCAAAAGATGCTTGCTGATTCTATAGGAAATATGGATCTTAATAAAAAAATGGGACTCATTGATAAGTTTGAGTCACGCGTTTCGGGGATTGGGGCGATGACCACCAAAGACATCAAAGCACTCTCCTTTAGGACGCGAAATCTTGAATTAATTGCTCCTAGAATTAATTTACTCTTAAACAACATCAATGATGTAATAGAAAAGGAGAGAAGGCTAGATACGAACCAAAAAATCTCACTTAAAGAATATGGGATGCTTTATGATTTATCCAATTTATACGCTGAGGTCATGTGGGACTTGGATAAAATAGGATTAATTAAGGGTAATGAAAAACTTGAGCAAATCTATACCTATGCTGAAGAAGCTCACGCGATAATTTATTTTCTGGATTCTAAATTTAATCAGCAATTTAGCGCGCCAACAGGATCGGTCGTATTTGATCACACTAAGGATAAATCAGAAATCTATGGAAAAAAATTGAATTTTATGGAACAAGTGGTTGCAAAGGTAACCAAATATGGTCATGCATCAAAAGCAATAACGATAACAGACGCTAACGATAACCACTTGAATGAAATTTCTCATATTAATCCTGGATACAAAGAAGAACAATTCTCTCTTCGTAATTTTTTATATAGTGATGTATACAAAATTAAGCTTGAAAATTTAATTGATAAAGTGAATCAAAAATTACTACAAAATAGTCTAGGTGAAAATTGGTTGCAAATATTAGAGCAAAGATATGGGCAAATAGAACACCAAATACATCACCAAGCCCGTGAAAAGCATGTGCATATAAGCGCCGAAGGTGGGGTGGCAAGATTTGCATCGATAGGAACAAACAAGTTACATGGTGGATATAAAAACTTTATACTTCATGACCATAAAAACTCTGAAATTAGAGACGATATTATGGGAAACAATATTACAGACGAAAATCGTGAACAAAGCAAAGTGCTGTGCTCTGAATTTATAAGTAAAACATTAATTGCAGCCATACAAGAATTAAATGATTGTTTTGTTAAAGAGTTACGTGACATTCATGGAGTTCAAAATGTTCCTGATCGGCTTATAAAATCTCCTATTAGCCAACGAGATAAACTAGAGTTAATGACTCCGGAGCACTTATTTAAGACTTTATCAGAACGTAAAGCGATTGAAAAAGTAGAAACACCATCAGTAATAGATGAATTAATTCATAAAAATAGAGATGTTATTACTCCAAGCGTTACCTCACGCTTTAAAGGACAACTAAAGGCGATGAAAGAAGAAACCAAGATGAGCGAGGAACAAGAAAATTCGATGATTACCTACTCACACTAACCTATTAAATCATATAGGGTTGTTATTAAAAATAAGGAAACAATGATGAAATTTTTTAAATTAGAAAATAAAGATGATGTAAGGCATGTAATTGTTTTAGGAAATAATAATAGTGGTAAAAAATCTTTTCTCTTATTCTATAAAGATGGAGAGTATGCAGCTGATCGAAATATACCACCCTTTAATAATATTTCTTATAGAATGGTAAATGGTCTAGCACATCCTACTTTTATAAGTTTTGACTTAAATAATCCAAATGATAACCTAATTCCATCTTTAGTCTATAAACACAAGAAAGTGGATGCTGTGCTTATTCTTGTTGATCTCTCTTCTTCAACTGCGAAGGCTGATCTGGCGTTTTATACCAAATTTGCAAAAATACATTATAAGGATGTAAATGCCTTATTGGTGGGGACTAAAGCGGATAAACAGCATCAAGAGAATGATATTACCGACCTGATAGTTACTTCTGCAAAAACTGGGACAGGTTTTGCAGAGTTTCATGACCAGTTACTCGATTCCCTTTCATTAAAGCATACGCCTAGCGCAGATTTAAAAACTTCATCAAAAAATTAAAAAAACTTCTTACTCCCTTTTTTATGCACACAATTAACTCATTGTGTGCATAAGTTAACAACCTTATTTTTAATTAGTTTCCTTGTCTTATTTAAGAAATAGAAACAAAAGATAACTTATCGGCAGGCTTTAAAAAACTCGCTTAATAAACTTGCGCACTCAGCTTGCATTATTCCTTCATCGACCTGAACTTTATGATTGAGCGGATAACCTTGTAATAAATTATAAACAGAACCCGCTGCTCCTGATTTAAAATCACGTGTTGCAAAAACCAATCTACTAATGCGCGCATGAATCATAAGTCCTGCACACATAGCACAAGGTTCCAATGTTACATATAGAGTTGTGTCCAACAAGCGGTGATTGTGTAAGCGTTGCGATGCCTGTCTGATAGCATGAATTTCTGCATGGCTTGATGGATCATGACTCTGTTGGATAAGGTTTCTCCCCGCGCCTAATAACTGATTCTCTTTACTCACTAATACCGCGCCTACAGGCACCTCTCCCTCAGTTTGAGCGAGAAGTGCCTGCTCATAGGCCTGACACATCCAGTATTGATCGTTCATTTCATAAAGACAATTTAGATAACTTTAAAAAAACGCAAGTTATAGCCGTGCGCGGTATATGTCATTCCCATTCAATAGTAGCTGGCGGTTTGCCCGAGATATCATAAGTAACACGTGATACACCATCCACTTCATTGATTATACGATTAGATACTTGGCCAAGAAAATCCCAAGGTAGCTGTGCCCAATGTGCGGTCATAAAATCAATTGTTTCGACGGCACGAAGGCAAATGACATAATCATATTTACGACCATCTCCCATTACCCCTACACTTTTAACGGGTAAAAATACTGCGAATGCCTGACTCACTTTATAATAAAGATCGGCTTTTCTCAATTCATCGATGAAAATGGCATCTGCCTTACGTAAAATATCAGCATATTCCTTTTTCACTTCAGCTAATATTCGTACCCCTAAACCAGGGCCTGGAAATGGATGACGATAGATCATATCATGAGGTAAACCCAGTTCAAGACCTATATTACGAACCTCATCTTTAAATAATTCACGTATAGGCTCTAATAATTTCAAATTTAACGTTTCAGGCAACCCGCCGACGTTATGGTGAGATTTAATAACCATTGAAGCACCATTTGTACTTGTTGCGGCAGATTCTATGACATCAGGATAAATAGTTCCTTGAGCGAGCCATGAAACACCAGGAATTTTGTGCGCTTCTTCATCGAATACCTCAATAAAGGTATGACCAATAATTTTTCGTTTTTCTTCAGGACAGGTGACGCCTTTCAATGCATTTAAAAATTTTTCTTCAGCTTTTACAGCAATAATTTGTATTCCCATGTTCTTGCCAAACATATTCATAACCTCATCTGCTTCATGAATACGTAATAAGCCTGTATCTACAAAAACACAAATTAATTGCTTTCCAATTGCTTTGTGTAATAAAGCAGCAACAACTGAAGAATCTACACCCCCAGATAATCCCAGTAAAACTTTCTCTGTTCCTACTTTAGACCTTATTTCACTAACCGTTTCATCGATAATAAGCTCAGAAGTCCAATTGGTCGAAGCGTTACAAATATCCACCACAAACCGATGCAAAAGACGCAATCCTTGTAAAGTATGTGTTACTTCAGGATGAAATTGCACCCCGTACATTTGACGACTTTCATCTGCCATTCCAGCAATAGGAGCATTGCGTGTTTCACAAACAATCTTAAAACCGGGCGGTAATTGCGTTACCTTGTCACCATGACTCATCCAAACATCTAATAACGCACAACCTTCAGAATTGATACGATCTTCGATTTGTGAAAACAATTGGCTGTGGCCATGTAGTTTTAATTCCGCATAACCAAACTCTCTAAGTGAAGAAGATTGAACCTCTCCTCCCAATTGAACGGCCATTGTTTGCATTCCATAGCAAATTCCTAAAATAGGTATCCCAGTAGTAAATAACCATTCAGGCGCACGCGGGTTCATATCATAGGTTACTGTTGCAGGGCCCCCGGATAAAATCACACCACATGGATTTAGTGCAATAAATTTTTCTTGATCCATATTAAAAGGATGAATTTCACAATACACACCTAGTTCACGAACACGTCGTGCAATCAGTTGTGTATATTGAGAACCGAAGTCAAGGATTAGCAAAGGATGCTGTTTTAAATCTTTCATGATTAATTATCCACCTGATAATTTGGTGCTTGTTTTGTAATATTTACGTCATGAACATGCGACTCCCGCATCCCGGCACTCGTCACTTGTACAAACTCAGCTTTAGTATGCAATTGCTCAATGTTTTCACACCCAGTGTAACCCATACAAGAACGCAATCCCCCCAGCAATTGATGGATAATTGCTTGAGTTAATCCTTTATAAGGAACACGTCCTTCAATCCCTTCTGGAACCAATTTTTCAGAGCCTAATGATGCATCCTGAAAATAACGATCGCTTGATCCTTGGGATAACGCCATCGCACCAATGGATCCCATTCCTCTATAACTTTTGTATGTTCTGCCTTGATAGAGTTCTATTTCTCCTGGAGACTCCTCTGTTCCAGCAAACATACTGCCCAACATTACAGTATCTGCCCCTGCTGCAAGCGCTTTACAAACATCGCCAGAAAAACGAATACCTCCATCAGCGATAATCGGAATTTTACCTTTAAGTTCTTGCGCCACATTCGCAATGGCACTAATTTGAGGAACACCTACACCAGTTACAATTCTTGTAGTACAAATAGAACCTGGGCCTATACCTACTTTTACAGCATCTGCGCCGGCAGCATACAAATCTCGAGCAGCAGCGGCAGTAGCAATGTTACCACCAATTACTTGTACATCAGGGAAGAATTTTTTTATCCATTTAACGCGATCGAGTACGCCTTGTGAGTGTCCATGTGCCGTGTCAACAACAAGAACATCAACACCCGCTTCGACTAATGCTTCAATACGCTCATCTGTTCCCTCACCCACACCAACAGCAGCACCAACACGCAATTGCTCTGCTTCATCTTTACATGCATAAGGATTTTCTTTTGCTTTTTGTATGTCTTTTACAGTAATCAATCCTCGTAAGTGAAAAGCATCATTAACCACGAGTAGTTTCTCGATACGATGCTTATGCAATAGACTCAAAACCTCTTCGCGGCTAGCACCTTCTTTAACAGTAACTAGTTTTGTTTTAGGCGTCATAACCTGCTCTACATTCAAAGACAGATTTGTTTCAAAGCGTATGTCTCGGCTGGTTACAATACCTACTAAATCTTCGCCATCGACAACTGGGACACCTGAAAAATTATATTTTTCCATCACATCCAATAACTCTCTAACAGTGATATTGGGAGTAACTGTAATTGGATTTCTAACCATACCACTTTCAAATTTTTTCACTTTTCTAACTTCATCAGCCTGAGCCGCAATTGTCATATTCTTATGAATAATACCAATCCCCCCTTCTTGGGCTAAAGCAATCGCTAAACGGGCTTCAGTTACAGTGTCCATAGCAGCTGAAACAAGAGGGATATTTAGCTCAACACCTCGAGTCAGTTTTGTTTTTAAAGAAACATCTTTAGGAAGTACCAAAGAATGGGCGGGAATAAGAAGAACATCATCAAAAGTTAATGATTGCTGCACAATAGAAAGAGCCATTTTATTCTCATCACTACGGAGTTAAATTAACAGAGTAGTTTACCATAAATAGTAGACAAATTAAACAGATAATTAACAGTAAATAGGCTTATCGGCTGATATTTTGTTATAATTTTAATTGTTTTGCTCTCTAAGTTAAGCAGATTAAAAAATTCAAAAAATACTCACGATTGTAGAATGAGCCTACAAAAATCAGAATCATTTTTTATAAATGATTATTAGAATCCGCCAAGGCAAATCATTAAAAAATGTTTTTCATAGATCCGAATACAGCACTTGAATTACTTATTGATTAACGTGTACACTGTTGGTTAAATATTGTGTTGAATCAAAAAATAGGATGGGTTCAGCGTTGGCTAAGATAATTGTTATTACATCAGGTAAAGGTGGAGTAGGAAAAACTACTTCTTCTGCCGCTATTTCTTCGGGTCTTGCTCTTTTGGGGCACAAAACAGTTGTCATTGATTTTGATATTGGTCTAAGAAATCTAGATATCATTATGGGATGCGAGCGCCGTGTTGTCTATGATTTTGTTAATGTTATCAATGGTGAAGCAAGTCTTAATCAGGCATTAATTAAAGATAAGCGCATTGCAAACCTTTACATTCTTCCTGCATCTCAAACTCGAGATAAAGATGCATTGACTCTTGAAGGCGTTGAAAAAGTACTCAAAGATCTCTCTAAAGATTTTGATTTTATCATTTGCGATTCCCCTGCGGGAATTGAAACTGGTGCATTAATGGCTATGTATTTTGCTGATCATGCAATCGTAGTGACTAATCCAGAAGTTTCTTCTGTACGTGACTCTGATCGTATCTTAGGAATACTTGCCAGCAAAACAAAAAGAGCCATTGAAAATGCAACACCAATACAAGAACATTTATTGTTAACCCGTTATGATCCAGAACGTGTTGAACGTGGCGATATGTTATCAGTTAATGATGTAAAAGAAATATTGGCTATTCCCTTAATTGGTGTCATTCCCGAATCAAAATCAGTGCTTAAAGCTTCAAACACAGGTACCCCAGTAGTGCTTGACGAAACCAGTGATGCCGGCATTGCTTACCAAGACGCAATTGCTCGTTTTCTCGGTGAAGAGAAACCAATGCGTTTTATAAGTAATGATCGTAAGGGATTATTGCGTCGCTTATTCGGTAAAAACAAGGAGGAAGTAACCGTATGAGTATTTTTAATTATTTGCGTAGAAGGAGTGCTACTGCATCCGTTGCTAAAGAACGTTTACAGATAATCATTTCTCATGAACGCTCACAACGACATACACCTGATTACTTACCCAAACTTCAAGAAGAAATTTTGGCGGTAATTGCCAAATACGTTCATGTTACTCGAGATCAGGTCAGTGTAAACCTTGAACGTATGGGTGATAACTCCGTGCTTGAATTAAACATTACTATGCCGGATGATGCCTTAGAAAGCGCATAACAATTAATTTTTTAATTACCACGCAAAATTTGATGACTATTTAAGAAATTCTTGGATTAATCAATCTCATAATTTGGCCGCACGTATATTTTCTAAAATTGTTTTTGGTCCTGAAGTTTTGACACACTTTTGCATCTTCAATTTGCCACCGATTTTGAATTTATTTCGGTCTACCCCCTCACCTGCGCTATGAATTTAAGTGGTATGATGATGCTTTTGGCAGCAGAAGAATTAGTGAGAGGAAATGGACAAATCGATGCTAAGACAAATAACTCGTGATTTAAGGTAAATACGATTCAAAATGATTTGTTAAATGATAGTTTTTATCCTTTTCCCACATTTAGTGGTTATCAAAATTTACATTAGATACGGAATTAATCATACCTTGATTGGACGTTAGATTTGACTTTACGTCCATGATAAAGCTTTAAATAAGAAATGGCTGAACTTTAGCCTCTATTACGGTGAAGCATCAGGCACTTGAGAAGATCCTGGTGGTGTTTGTTTAATGACAGACGATGGGTATTGATTAGAATCTTTAGGCTCAACTTTCTGGAACACATCATTGAAATTTTTTTTATTTTTAGGCTTAACTTTTTGAAATATATCATTGAAATTTTTTTTATCTTTAGGTTCGACTACTTGAAATACATCATTGAAATTTTTTTTATCTTTAGGTTCATTTTTTTGAAATACATCATCGAAATTTTTTTTATCTTTAGGTTCATCCTTTTGAAATACATCGTTGATAGTTAAAGGTTGATTCGATGATACATCCGACCAATGAGTTTTTGGGGAGGGTAGATAACTTAGCCCTCCATTAATCGAAGTAAGCCTTACTGTTTGATAGAAAGATGCTGCAAAGGTCATGGTAGAGATGAAACATGCGAAACCTCCCAGGAGAGAAGTCCACATCATATTATATTTTATGGTTCCAAATTCCATACGCTACTCCAGAAACAAAATGAGCCTAGCCCCTTCTCTATCTTATCTATTAATTATAGCTAAAAATCAAAACTCTTCTCCGTCACGAAGTCGGCGACTTAACAACTCATCTATTTTAAATGGCTTCTCAACCAACTAAAGTTTTTCAATAAAAAGATAATGTATTGATGTTAAGAGAGATTGCACTTAGTTTTTAGCCATCCGCTGTTCCCCCAGTAAAACTGTATTTTATTCGACCCGACCTCATTTTTATATTGAAAAGGATACTTTCGTCTCCTCACCACTGGCTTATTACAGCTAGTTATATCCGATAAACAATAGAAATGCATCGCTTAGATTCCCTTAATTACCAATTGATAGAATAAAAAATGAGCAACATAAATCACTGTTATTTAAATAATAGTTTGGGGGTATAAAATGAAAATTGTAGTTTTTAGTAGCTTCTGCAATAATTTTGGCGATCTAGCGTTTGGTAAAAAAATTGGATTAAAACTAAGGGATAAATATCCAGAGACAGAAATTTCTCTAGTGACAGATTCTAAAGAAAGTCTTAAAGGAAGACAAGCCAAAGACCATCTTGAAAAAATCAATAAAGATTCAGAGTTTCCTCTAGTACCAATTGATGATTATCAACAAAATTATCGATACGATGTTCCTGCTGATTTAATCATCATAGGCCCTGTTTTAAATTTTAAGGTAGATTTAGTGATTAATGTTTTAATCAACAATAATCCTAAGGTACCTATTGTATTGATGACTGAATATAATTTTCCTGATTGGGTCATGAGGGATTTAATAGATGGAATAATACAACAAGAGGGATTTTCCGGTTCGATTCTTTGTTTACCGACGGGTATCAATAACCCTGGCGGCATTTTTATTGAAAACTCACTTGTTGATTGTGATTTAAAGAAGGACAAAACGCGACAAAATATTTTTAATAGAATGCCCCTGTCAAGTGAAATTATACTAGGAAAATCAAGCAGTTACGACTACATAAATAACACAAATATTGCTGTTAATTACAGTCATAATAATGCTCGTCGATTTTTAATAGTGCATAGTTTAACAGCAATTCCTGTTACAAATGTCGATGTAATTAATCTGGGCGATAAAAATCAAATTGACAAAGTAGTATTAAAAGAACAATCAGATATGCTATTGCAGAAAGGTTTTTCTAAGGTCATTTATGCGTCTGTAGAAAATGGCTCAGAACTTATTGCCGAAACCAATAATAATGGCCCCATTTACCGAGTGGTCCATACAGGCATGGTTTCAGCTGATGAATCGCTTGCGCTACGTCAATTATGTGGTGATTTTGGAGGCGCAACGGGGGATCAGTCCTATAGTGAAGCGATTTCAAAGAGTTCTATTGTTGTGTATGAATGTCAAACGTGGAAAAACGATTTTTTAATGGAGATGATTTCACTAGGGAACGATATTGATGCGAGTGGCAAATTAGGGGAAACAATTAGATTGCTAGGCACTGCTAATAGTGAAAAAGAATATGCAACGCTATCCTCCAATCTGATTGACGAAAATATATTAAAGGGGTTGCACGATTTTCGCTTCACCATTTTACAGAACCACAACTTATCGATAAACCTTCATAGATACTTAGATTATTTTTGGGAGAAAGATATAAAAAGGAAATTGATTGATCAGCTAAGTGATTTCTCTTATCAAATTAAATTAGAATCAAAGAATGAGTATAGTGATGTTACTGTGACTTTAAACGATCTTATCGGTAGGGTATATGACAGCCTCAAAAATGAACAGCCTTTATCCGAGGTAATACAACGTTGGAAAGTTGATAATACTCATGATCTTGGAAGGAGCAATTATGAAGTATTATTCCATAATAAAAATAAAATTTCTTATCAAATCAAATGCGCGATCGACAATTATTTTTCTAAAAGCCAAATAATAGATAAAACGAACATCGAGGAAAATTTTTACGTTGATATGAAACAAAGTATAACTTTTCCTGATTACCATAAAAATCAACCACAAACTCAGATAACTAGAGAGTCAGCAAAAGAGTATCTTAATGTAATTCTAAAATTCGTTAATGATCTAGAGAATCATTTACATCAAAACAATCCTCAAACCAACCCAAGCAAAAAGCTCCTGCAACTATACAATGGATTAAAACACGAGATCAGTAATACCCTAATTGCATTAACCAATGAAAAGGCAATGAATCCAAGTATTTTCAATTTTATTGTCTCAGAATTTAAAAACAAAATTACTGTAAAGCTAAATAACTTTCAGGCTCATTCTATCCATTTATTACCGAGCAACAGTTTGAATACATTTGATTTACTTAAATTTACAATCCAAAGCCCTATAAATGAAGGTATTTCAAATTCCAATAGTGGGATCCAAAAATTAATAAACTCTAGGATTATTAAAAATGCTGCTGTATCTAGTGAAGAGATTGACGTATTTACTAATTCAGCGTTCCCTAAACGAGTAAGCATAGAAAAAGCTACTCAAAATATAGAGAACAAAGAGCAAGCTACAGCAGCCATGGGACTTTATCATAAACAACAATCAATGCGGGGTACTATCAAAGAGATTCGTAAGTCAAATGACCCTATATCATTAAATAATTTAAAATTTACATAAAGAACATAAATAGCGAAACTTTATGGATATCCTAATTAAGATTCTCGAGCTCATTAAAAAAATGATGCTATTGTAATGAAAAGGTAAGCACTCAATGTCGTTAAAAGTTACATTCAACGAACATTAAAAAGAACGAGGTTAACGGTATTATCTACTATGAGAGATTTCTTATTAAGTTGATTAAAGATTACCACTTCTATCAACTGGAAACTCTCATCTTTTCATGTCATGCGTCTGATTAAATCAAAAAAATACGCATTGTTTTATCCTAGGGACATTATTTAATGTAATCAGAATCAATTATGAACTTTTGATAGCGAATTGTTTCCATCCGGAAGATGCATTGATAAATTGTTGTAAATACCCTATCAGTAGCCTAAGCATTCGTTCTTCTTTGCGTTTCATTAAAAAATATACATGAAAGTCGATATACAAATCACTGCCTTCAACCTTAATAGGCGATAAGCCGGGCGTCAATAAACGTTCATAAATCACTGACCACCCCAATCCTTGTTGGGTCATGGCGATATTATTATAGATAGTATTGGCTTCAGATATCACCCTTAGGTTCAAATTATTACTCCATAGAAGCTCGTCAATTTTCTGGCGTATTGCTATTTCTTTTTCCATCACAACAGCATCATAGAGAGCTAGTTCCTCCAGTGTTACATTTTCTTTATGGTGGAGAGGATGATCATCAGCAGCAACAATTATAAGTTTTTCTCTCCACAATGGAGTTGAAGCTACCGTTTTTGGAAAACTAAAGCACAAAGGAGAAATAATCACATCAAAATTACCGCTAAATAATCCATCGGCAACATCTCGTTCATGAATTAATTTCACATTCATGAGCAAATTAGTATTAAGAGAACTTATATATTTTTGAATCTCAGGAAGTACCGATTGTGCGATATAAACTGAAGCACCAATATTGCTAAGCAAACGTGAATGGTCATCTTTTCCTGCCAGTTGAAACATTAATCCCTCATAGGTATGCAGTAATTGCCTAATATAAGGAATACTTAGCTTACCTTTGTCAGTTAATTCCGTTCTCATGCCTGATTTTTTGAATAACTGTACTCCAAGCTCTGCCTCCAACTTTTGTATGCGCTTGGTGATTGCAGGCTGAGTAACATTCATTTTTTTAGATGCCAAAGAAATGGAGTGATATTCAACAACAGCAAGAAATGATTTTAATTCAACGATATTCATTTTTATCCGATATATATGTTTTGCTGATTAATTACAGCATCCTTGTTTGTATCGTACAGCCACTTGATCAACTTTTCAACATGATGGATCTATAACATTTTCATGAATTAATGAGCAGCCTTCTGCGGCATACATCTTGAATTAAGCCCGAAAAATAAATTAGATCATTATATCCTTCATTCGCTTTGTTTCATATTTTTCGTGGGGATATATCAGTTATCATAGCAATAATATCTTGTCTGAAATGTTGAGGTTAAGATGTGTCAGAGTACCAACACACCTTAGAAAAGCCTGCAAAATTTTTTTCACCATTTAAGTAAACTGGCAAAAAAATGGGCTAAATAACTTCTGACTCCATGCCATCCTTAATTTTTTTGCTTTGTACCGGTTTTGTTGACATAGGACGACGCAGATCCTCATCATTGAAATCATCTACCTTGATTACTTCTTGACGAGCCAATTCAGCTTCTTTTAATTGGTTTGCTTCTTTTTCGCTGAGTACCCCACAAGCCAAAGCCTCATCGATTTGTTCAAGCAAAGTAAGAGACTTTAAAACATTTTCTTTTACTGCTCGCATTACCTTTCTTTCTAACTCTTCTGCAGCACAAATTTTAAGGAATGCTTCTTCCGTACGACCTAAGGGACAATTCTCCCCAGCTTTTTTATAAACTAACCGGGTTAAACGTGCTCGAGTTTCATTAGGTTCAATTAAAAGGCGTGCTAACTGATGTCCCAATTGATCATCTGGTTTATTTCTACGATTACCTAATGGCTTGATAATCAAGCGTAAGATAATTCTAGCCCAACGCGCAGGAAAATTAACGATCACTCCCTGCATTGCTGTCTCACAGTCATACAATAATTGCTGACAACTCCATTCAACCAAAGGAAAATCAGCTTTTGGCTCTCCATCCTCATGAAAGCGTTTCAAAACAGCCGAAGCTAGATACAAATTACTCAGCATATCCCCAAGCCGTGAAGATAATTTTTCTTTACGCTTTAAAGCCCCCCCCAAGACAGTCATTGAAAAATCGGCAAGAAATGCCAAATGAGTACTGTATCTATGGACTAATTGATAATATCGTTTTGCGCTACTTGCAGGTGCTTTGGATAAATAAGCATCCGTCCAAGCAAAAATAATGGACTTAGTCAAATTAGCCAGGAAGAAACCTGCATGTGCAAAAAAAGCCTGATCAAAATCCACGAGATTATTATTTCGGATACTCTCTAGCTCATGATACACATAAGGATGACAACGTATCGCACCTTGACCAAAAATAATTAAGCTTCGGGTTAATATATTTGCACCTTCAACAGTAATTCCGATAGGAGATCCTTGGTAACCTCGGCCTAAATAATTATTAGGACCAAGACAAATTCCTTTGCCGCCATGAATGTCCATAGCATCGAATGCAATTTGTCTTGCACGTTCAGTTGTATGATATTTTAGGATAGCCCCAGCAACAGAGGGCTTTGCTCCATGATCAATAGCCGCAGCAGCCATTGTTAAAGCAGCATCAATAATATAAGTATTCGCAGCAATACGTGCTAAAGGTTCTTCAATTCCTTCAAATTTCCCTATAGGTTGATTGAATTGTTTTCGTATGCGTGCATATGCTCCTGAGACCAAAGCTACTGCCTGGGCACCTCCATTAGCACTTGAGGGCAAAGAAATTGCTCTGCCAGCACTTAAACACTCCATAAGCATACGCCACCCACATCCTGCCATATCAGCGCCACCAATTAGATAATCCATAGGTATAAATACATCTTTACCTTGAGTTGGCCCATTTAAAAATCCGGTATTTAATGGGAAGTGCCGGCGTCCTTTAGTAATTCCAGGTGTATTGGCTGGTATTAATGCACAACTAATACCCACATCTTCGCCGCGACCTAATAAATTCTCAGGATCGAATAATCGAAATGCCAGACCGATTACTGTAGCTACTGGGCATAAAGTAATATAGCGCTTGTCCCAATTTAAGCGTATTCCTAATATTTTTTGGCCATTAATTTCTTGATGGCAGACAATTCCTTTATCTGGAATCGACGCAGCATCTGAGCCTGCATTAGGGCCAGTCAGTGCAAAACATGGAATTTCTCGTCCATCCGCCAAACGTGGCAAATAATAGTTTTTTTGTTCGTCGGTTCCATATTTCAGTAACAGCTCACCTGGTCCCAGTGAGTTGGGAACAGAAATAGTTGTTGCTGCAGTGATGGAACGTCCATAGATTTTTACTAAAACTGACATTTGAGCTGTGGCAGAAAATTCAAGACCACCATAACTCTTAGGGATGATCATACCTAAGAAACGATTTTCTTTAATAAATTGCCAAATTTCAGAAGGTAAATCGGTAAGATTGTGAGTTATATTCCAATCATCAATCATGGAACATAAAGTATTCACAGGCCCGTCAAGAAATGCTTGTTCCTCAGCGGTTAAATGCACAACTGGAGCATTTCTAAGTGCGGAAAAATCAGGAGCACCACTAAATAAATCACCTTCCCAACTCACTGTCCCTGCTTCTAGAGCTTCCCTTTCTGTGACAGACATAGAAGGCATTGCTTTACTAACCGCTCTTAAAAAGTACTTAGACAATAATTCTCTTCTTAAAGGCTTTATAGAACTGATAATTAAAATGAGTTCAATAATAACAAGGGTCATTTTAGTGAATAAACCGGGAGAACCATAGGAAAAAATAAGTGCACTAAATAAAGCAAAGCTAATAGCCCAAACCGAAATGGCTGCCTGTCTCGTGAGTAAAATTCCTGCTGCTCCAACGATTATGAGCACTAAAATAGCATGTAGCACAGTATTCTCCTTAATTAATGAAACGTTTGATATAAAAATGACGCCCAGTTATATCAAACTGATCTTATTTGGTACATGTAAAGGTCTATTGAAACAAGAGACAATTTTTATAATTTGCTTTGCCGCCAATTCAGGATGCTCCATAGGAAATAAATGGGTTCCTTGAATCCGATGGTTGATTACATTGAAATATTTTTTCATGTAACGTATATCCATTTTACCAACCACAGTACTTTTGTCACCATAAATTAATGCTGTTGGAATGAAAAGCTTACCTTCAAAATTAGGAATGACATGAGGGATCGTACGATAAATTTGATATTCAATATGTCTGTCGAAGCGTAAATAATAGCCATCGTCCATATGTTCTAGTCCATAACTAATATAATCATTTAAACACTCATCAGTAAATGTTTTAAATAAATCTCTTGTTTTCAAATAGCTAATTAATTGCTCCTTATCTTTCCAATACATCCGGCGTCCTCGTGTCCTTTGTGCTGGTGTTATCCTATCAATAATCCCCAAAGTTTTTGCAAGACGAACCATACTTGATTTAAAAGTACCAAGTAATGGCGAGTCTAACATAATTACCGCTTTAAATAATTCGGGTTGTTCTATTGCGGCTAATAAACTTAAAACACCCCCTAAAGAATGACCAACTGCAATAACAGGGCGAGTTGCCTGGTCTTTTACGCTATCAATAACTTCCAACACCAGATTGTGCCAATTTTCACCCACTGGAAATAACGGATTGTGTCCAATCCTATCTATATAACAGTAATCAAATTGAGTCTCTAGGCAATCCAGCATTTGTTTATAGCACAAAGCTGGGAAGCCATTTCCATGAGCAAAATGAATCAATTCTTTCATAAAGTCACCACTTCTTCTTATGATTGTGGAAACATTTTAATTCAATCATGTCCTAACAACTTTTTTACTCTCCGCGCGCAGAGCAAATAGAGCATAACTGAAATACCCAATCAGCAAAAATAATAAAATAAATCCCGAGCCGGGAAATATATAATTAGATGTTAATAAAAGAATCAGCGCGATCAGCATTGGTGTTGCTGCAACAATTAAAAGTCGGCAAGATTGCTTGAAAGTAATACTAAAGGAAAAAAATACACTAGAAAAAACTTGTCCTAAAAATCCAAATACTAAAAAAAACGTAATAAACATTGAAAAAAGTACCGCAACAATCATGGGATACATCAATACTTGTGCAAAGTATTTCATATTTGTTATTGTTTTTTCTTTTGCAATCATTTTACCATCAAATACAGCATTATCTTCCTTACTAAACTCTTGCACCATTGGAGGCCCACTACTAAATTGAGCTTGAGGCATATTAAATAATTGTAAGTTAGGTATTTTTAAAGAGATTTTATTTTTATTGACCAAAATAGCGAGCGAGGGATATTTAGAAAAATCATTAACTTGTCCTGTAGTATCTATAATAATATTCACCTGTCCTTTATCGTTTTTGACTAAATAAGGCATAGGTTTGTCAAAAACAACATTCCCCTCCTGGATATAAAAAATCGGAATTTCCTCCAAAGGTTTAATAAGTTGTTCATTAAAAGAATTATTGAAACTTAAATCCATTCTTATAACAAATGGAATTGAAAACAAAGCTATAGCCAATAAAAGATAAAGAAAACCGAGTCCCTTCCAACGCTTTCCGACATCGACATAAAGAAGTCTGGAGTAAAGTGACATATACAACGCAGACCAATAGCGATAATTGGGCGTATCAATTGATTTTAGTTTGTTTTTTTCTTTACTCATATCACATCTCCAATTCGTTTTCCCGATTGATGCTGAAATAGATGTATCTTTATTTTAGGTAGCGCTACATAAAATTGTCCACTAGGAAGAAATTGATCAGCTGTAATGCGCAAATTCAAAATCAATCCATTTTTATTCGTTTTAGCTCTTATTAATTTATCGGCTCCCATATCATCCACAAACTCAGCTTGGATTGGTATTGCTTGTGGTTCTTTTTCTGAGCAAAGTAACACATGCTCCGCTCGAATCGCTAAAATGACGTCCTCTTTATCTTGTAAATTCTGAGTCAAATAAGGAACAGGAAAACTCAATCCTAATTCAGTTTGTACGCAATGGCTGTTTTTATCATAACAACCAGGTACAAGATTCATAGGGTAATGACCTGTAAACCCTGCTACAAATAACGTTGCAGGATTTTGATACAACTCTTGTGGTGTTCCTATTTGTTCAACAACTCCTTGATTGAGTACCATTACCCGGTCTGCCATAGTCATGGCTTCGGTTTGATCATGTGTCACATATAAACTCGTTGTATTCAACTGTTGATGTAAGCGTCGAATTTCATGTCGCATCTCAGTGCGCAATTTTGCATCTAAATTAGATAAAGGTTCATCAAATAAAAAAACAGCAGGAGATCGCACCATCGCTCTTCCCATAGCAACTCTTTGTTTTTGCCCTCCAGACAGTGCTTGCGGTTTACGTGCCAAATAAGGAGTTAAACGTAATAATTGGGCTGCCTCATGAACTCTTTTTTGAATCTCTGCTTTCTTAAATCCCCTCATTTTTAATCCATAAGCCATATTTTCGAATACAGTCATATGGGGATAAAGTGCATAATTTTGAAAAACCATAGCCATATCTCTTTTTGCGGCAGGAATTTCATTCACACAGTGATCATTGATTAAAATTGTACCTGAGCTTAGATCGTCCAAACCAGCAATTAAGCGTAATAAAGTTGTCTTTCCGCATCCGGAAGGACCAACAATTACCATAAACTCACCTTTTTTAATACTTACATTAACGTGATTTAAGATATTTGTTTGTCCAACCCGTTTAGATACCTCAATTAAATTGACTGTTGCCATATTTATTTTAACCCTTTTTCAAACCAGCGCTGCATCAACATCACAACTAAGCATGGTGGAATTAATGCAATTAATGCAATAGTCATAATATAATGCCATTGAGGAATTTGGTCAGCGACTCCAGCAAGATAGCGAATCCCCATTACTACGGTAGCCATTTTCGTTTCTGTAGTGATCACTAATGGCCAAAGATATTGATTCCAACCATATACAAATAAAATTACAAATAGTGATGCAATCTGTGTTTTAGATAAAGGTAAAAGAATATCAAAAAAGAAACGTATCGCCCCTGCTCCATCCAATTTCGCGGCATCAACCAACTCTGCAGGGATAGTTTTAAAAAATTGACGAAATAAAAATGTACCCGTTGCCGAAACAAATAAAGGTAAAGTTAACCCAGTGAATGAATTTAACAATCCAAAAGAAGCAACCACCTGAAAAGTTGGGACAATTCTGACTTCAATGGGTAACATCATCGTGGTAAAGATTAATGCAAAACACAGTTTTTTAAAGGGAAAATCAAAATAAACCAATGCAAACGCAGAGCCTAAAGCAAAAATAATTTTGCCAAAAGCGATTGCTAAAGCCATACATAAGCTATTGAACAGCATGAAAGTTATCGGTTCCCCTCCCGTAACAGATAGACCTTTTGTCAGTACCGTTTTCAGATTTTTAAATAATAACGACCCAGGAACCATAGGAATATGGGATTGCATCATGATACTACCGTCATTACTGGCGGCTACAAGTGCCAAATATACAGGCAACAACATTAAAAGTACGAAAATACATAAAAAGCCATGAGATAAAGCACACGTGAAATAACGTTTCATGCGTAATGAACCTTCTTTTCAAGGTATTTGAATTGCAGCAGAGAAATAATGGTAACAATAACCATTAGTAGTACTGACTGAGCCGATGAGCTTCCTAAATCCATCCCTTCAAACCCATCTTGATATACTTTATAAATTAAATTAGTCGTACTATTACCAGGACCACCATGAGTCATGACTTGAATAATGCCAAAAGTTTCAAAAAAACCATACATTAAATTCATAATGAGTAAAAAAAATGTTGTTGGAGATAAAAGAGGAAAAATAATCTGCCAGAAGCGTTGCCATACAGAAGCACCATCAATAATTGCTGCCTCAATTAACGAGGGTGGTATCGCTTTTAGCGCGGCGAAATAAAATAAAAAATTATAACTAAATTGCTGCCAGCTCGCTGTAATTATAACTACTAAAAGTGCTTGGTTTACATGATTAACATAATCAAAATGTATTCCAATTGATTGCAAAAAATGAGTCACCCAACCCAAAGTTGGGTGACATAAAAAGCGCCATAAAATTGCAGCAACTGCAGGCGCTACAGCATAAGGCCAAATTAATAAAGATTTATAAACCCCTTGCGTCTTACCTCGATTATTCACTAATATGGCAATAAAAAGGCCTAAACTCATAGTGAGAAACGTGACACTAAAAGCGATGCTAAATGTAACCCCAATTGCCTTGCTGTAACTTGGATCTCGAAAAAGATCTAAAAAATTGGCAAGCCCAGCGAAACGTTTATGTAGACCAAAAGCATCTGTATAAAAAAAAGAGTGCAGTAATGCATTGCATGCAGGCCAAATAAAAAACATCAAGGTTACAATAAGTTGAGGAATTATAAAAAACCAAGCATAGAGACGTTGATGATTGAATTTAGCCATTGCCCAACGAATAAAAAGGTAGGTATAAGCATTATATAGGGATAGTTATTGAAGTAAAGTGGGGGTTATTTACATTTTGCTTGCTCAAATCCGAATGATTGATTTTCAAATCAACACGCGGCAAAAGAAACCATGCGAGAATCGGTGCTGAAGATTCACTTAGTTTGACAGAGATATATAAGCTCGCTAGTAATCTAAGAGAATGGAATGCGAAGACAAATTGCAATTTAATGGATCAGGCATAACCTAGGTACAGCGAAACGAAACCCAGGTTTAACTGGTATAAGAGTCCTGGGATTCGCGTGCTGCGCCCAGATTATGGTAAAGAAGGAATATATGCGCTACGTACACATAGACAATCCTGGGTCACATAGTCGGTTAATTATTGAAAACGGCATCAAGCCTGAATACAGCGACTCACAAATTCTGGTGCGGGTTCAAGCAACAGCCCTGAATCGAGCAGATATTATGCAACGGTATGGAAAATATCCTCCTCCCCCAGGAGAATCCGAAATTCCCGGCTTGGAGTTAGCAGGGGATGTAATCGAGGTTGGCACAAAAGTGAGCCAATTCAAGCCTGGGGATAAAGTCTACGGATTAGTGGGTAGTGGAGCATATGCTGAGTTTTGTCCTGTAGAGGCATCGCTTGCACGCCACATTCCTGAAAACTGGGATTATATGCTCGCCGCAGCCCTGCCTGAGGCATTAACCACTGCTTATGCTACCCTGTTTGATCTGGGAAATTTTCAATCGGGACAAAATCTACTTATTCATGGTGCAGGAAGCGGCATCGCTTCACTCGCAATTCAAATGGCAAAACTTGTTCATGGAAATATAATCACAACTGTAGGAACAGATGACAAAGTAGAAAAAGCAATCACATTAGGTGCAAACCAAGTTATCAACTATAATAAACACGATTTCGAGGATTTAATTGCTGATCACAGTATTGATTTAATCGTTGATTTTATTGGCGGCGATTATTTTAATAAGCATTTGCATCTACTTAAACCAAAAGGCAAATTAATTCAGATTGCTTGTCTTAAAGGTAGCACTGTTGAATGCAATTTGGCAGTGATTATGCGTAAGAGGCTGAAAATTATAGGTTTTGTACTTCGCGCTCAAAGTATCGAAGAAAAAACGAAACTATGGGATGATGCCCATAAGATGTGGCTTGAGCCCCTCAAAATAAAACAACTTACTCCAATTATTGATTCCAAATTTAATCTGGAGCAAATTGAAGAAGCTCATCAATACATGCAATCAAGTGCTCACTTTGGAAAAATTGTGGCACTGGTAGGCTAAAATTATTACAACGCTGCTCTAATAGCCTCACCAAACTAAGTTCTAGACAAGGCGCAAGTAAAATGAATATCAAAAGTACATGACTGTGCTGAATAACCTTACAACATGTATAGAACTTAGTAGACGATGCGATACTATCTTATCTTTTTATTTACAAGAGTCCTATGCAATAGCTGCTCATAAATTGGGCCATTCGGAGCCAGCTGCAACACAATAGTTGCTGTAATACAAGCCATCATTACAGGAAATATAAGATAATAATTATGAGTCATTTCGACCACTAATACTGCTCCAGTGATAGGAGAGCGAGTCGATGCAGCAAAAAGCGCTGCCATTCCTGCGATAGCAAACATACCTGGTTCTGTTAAAAAATCAATGTGCATAAATTCTAATATACGGAACATCGCTAATCCAAGAAGCGTGCCTAAAGAAAGAATAGGAGCAAAAATTCCTCCGGGTACAGCCGTCCCATAGCACGCCATCATACCTATAAATCGGACAATCAATAAAAAACACAACAGACTAAAGCTTGGCGATAATGTGATTGCCTGATGAATAATGTCCATTCCACCACCTACCGACGCAGGATGATGTACTGCCAGAAAACCGACTAAAAATCCTACCATTAAAACATAGCATGATTTCTGTTTTGACGTTAATTTATCCAAAAGCTGCAAAGTCTTCATTAAAGAGAGATTAAACAAAAGTCCTAGCAAACCAACCACAATACCAAATAAAGCAAATAGCCATAAAGCGTCAAGCTGTGGGAACTCAAAGACATTCATTGGAATAGTTGGCTGCGGTCCAATTATAAAATCTAAAATTACTGTGGCTGTAATACAACAAATAACTACCATACTGAAACTTGTGAAAGAATAGTTAAATTGGTTACGCATTTCTTCCATAACAAAAATTACTCCTGCTAATGGAGCATTAAACGCAACAGACAAACCCGCAGCAGCTCCTGCTGCAATCAAACTATCTTTTCTCCGTCGAGCCAAATTAAATAAACCACCAAGCATTTCTCCCAAATTACCACCAATATGAATGGTAGGTCCTTCCCGGCCTAAAATCATTTTTGCGCCAAGCGCTAAAATACCAAAAAAGAATTTTACGGGTAATAAACGTCGCCAAAATATTGGTCTTACATGGAGTAATGCCCCCTCTATTTCTGGAACTCCGCTTCCTGAAGCCTCGGGGGCAAAATGCTTCACGGCAAGATAAGCAGCATAAACCATAATCATAGAAACTAATCCAGAAATTAGTCCTGATGGCCATCCATTGATACTTAGAAAATGATAAAAGTGATCTAATAAAGCACTCAATACATCAATGGATAAACGAAAAGTTGATCCCACTAAACCAACTACGATGCCCAATACAACAGATACAACATAGAGTATCAATATTTTATTGCGCATTCTTTTATATCATCCCCATCAGATTTGTTATAATTTTTATTCCTGCCTGGTTTACTAAAGATAATATTGTTTCAGGATGAAATTGCACGGCATGAATCGGCAAACTCTGGTGTGAGACAGCCATCACAATACCATCATCACTCACTGCAGTAACATTCAATACTTCAGGCATAGTTGTTAACCGAGCATAAAGCGAGTGATACCTACCCGCTTTGAAACTCTCACCTAAACCTGAAAATAAACGGGAATCATGCGTCACCTTAACGATGGATGTTTTGCCATGCATAGGATAATCAAGTACATCTAAAACACCACCAAAATGTTCCACAATACCTTGTAAGCCTAAACAAACACCAAATAAAGGAATACCTCGAAAAACTACTGCAGCTATTGTTTCTGAAACATGAAAATCACTGGGTTTACCTGGGCCGGGAGACAAAACAACAAGGTCATAATTTTGTTCTTGTAAATAATGTAATGCCTTATCAAATCGTATGGTGCTTACTTCAGCGCCTGTTTGGCGGATGTAATTTGCCAAGGTATGAACAAAAGAGTCTTGGTGATCAACAAGTAAAACACGTTTCCCTTTTCCAGTTAAGGGCAAAGAAGGTTTAACTTGCGGATTAACTCCCTTTTTTTGCAGTATGTCTAAAAAAGCAGATGCCTTCAAACGGGTCTCTTGCTCTTCAGATTCAGGTACTGAATCATAAAGCAAAGTAGCTCCTACTCGGATTTCTGCTATTCCTTTTTCTATGCGAACGGTTCGTAATACCAAACCTGTATTTAAGTTGCCATCAAAACCAAACCATCCCACCGCACCCGCATACCATTTACGTGGCGATTTTTCATGCTCTTCAATAAAATTAAGCGCCCAGATTTTCGGAGCACCGGTAACCGTTACCACCCACATATGAGTTAAAAAAGCATCAACCGCATCAAAATCTTGTCTTAAAATTCCTTCTACATGATCTACGGTATGAATGAGCCGAGAATACATTTCAATTTGTCTTCGTCCAATGACTCTCACTGAACCTGCTTCACAAATTCGCGACTTATCATTTCTATCCACATCCGTGCACATTGTCAATTCAGATTCTTCCTTTTTTGAGTCGAGTAAAGCCTGAATATTTTGGGCATCTTCAATCGCGTCGGCACCTCGTTTAATTGTTCCCGAAATAGGGCATGTTTCTACTCTTCTTCCTTGCACGCGTACATACATTTCTGGGGAGGCGCCAACCAAATATTCCTCTTCACCTAAGTTAATAAAAAAACCATAAGGAGAAGGATTTAATTGCCTCATTTGTTTGAATAAAGCAGAGGGCAGCTCGGTATAATGTGTATAAAAGGTTTGACTAGGAACTACTTCAAATAAATCACCACAAGCAAAACGATTTTTAGCGATATTGACTATTTTTGCATATTCTCCAGGCAAATGATCACAGGTTGTTTTAGGTTTTTGCAAAGCCTCATACGGCACAGAAACGCCTTCTCGCACTAAAGATCCAGTAGATAAGTTTTGAAATTGAAACTCATAACGACGTACAAAGGCTTCTTCTTTTTGATGGTTTACGACAAAAATTTCATCAGGAAAATAAAGAACCATATCTCTTTGCGATAAATCTCGCTCTTTATGTTTTTGCAAATCTTCAAAGTGAAAAATTAAATCAAAACCAAAAGATCCATATAATCCCAAATAAGATTCATTTTCCATTTTAAAAAAAGCCAATAGCAAACGGATGACAGTAAAAACTGAGGGTTGATGACTACGCTCTTCTTCACGAAACACCTGCTCAGAAGCTTGAATTTTAATTTGCACGGAGGAATTATTTTGCGTCACAAGTTGCAAAGAATTCTCTTTTGCCAATAAAGGAACAATAAAAGCCAACAATATATGCCCCCGCTGATTCAATGCATCGATTTGCACTAAGTTTTTTCGACAGACAAGAACTAAGGGAGGATTATAAAAACCTATATCCCAACAGGTATAACGTCCTGGATATTCAAAACTTGAAGCAAATAAAGCGCCTCGTTGCGTGTCTAAGTGTTCAAGAAGATTTCCTATACCTTGGGCATAATCTAAGCTTTGTTGAGTACACTCAATCTCAACACCGCCTTGGGTTTTATATTGTTGCAACATAAATAGCAAACTCAAAGAATGATTAGGATGACTTATCATTGTACTTTAAAAATGCTGTTCTGCAAGAATCTCAATTTTGTACCTAATTTAATCACTTATATGCCAAGATTTTTCCAACTCTGCCTGCAATTTTAGCCGCACTTAAAGTCCAAATAACGATCAGATAGATTAAAAAATTGTGAATCAGATTTTTTTCTGTTATAAAGTTAGAGACCGAGTCATTAGTCGAGTCTGGCCATACAAATAGGTGGCTCATCATATGAACGCTGGTTTATACTTTTTTTGAGAGGCATGGCAATAATGAACTTTTTTGAAAAATTAGACTTACTTTTAAACGATGTCGGAATTAAGGATCGGAATCTTTTTATACATTGGGTTATGAAACAAGTTCAATTGGAACTTGATGAAGATACTGTGTCTATTGAGCAAGCACATCATCAATTATTATTGAAGGTGAACCACCTTTCAGAAACGGATCTAACGAAGCTGTTGTTATTTTTTAATCTTCCAGAAAGTACTCTGCCAATCGAAAACAGAATAGAGCTCAGTGATCAATTCCTATCAGAGGTAATTTTTCCGCAATTTGAAGAGTACGTGAGAAATTTAGCTGCAAATAAGACTGAAGTAGAGAGCTCTGAGCAAATCACTAAGTCACTCGATGAAGTGGAGGAAGAGTTTACTGACATTGATGATTTTATTCTTGTCGACAGCAATGGAGATCAAGAAGAAGAAATTGATTACGAAAGCTACCCTTGGTTGAACCCCTCTCATCCCTTGTATTTTCCCGCAACTCAAGACACGAATCCGACTTCGTTAACCAGATGGGAAGCAGTGGATAAGTTTTCAGTAGAAAATTGGTATCCACATTTGAAAAAGTATACATTCGAATCTTGCTTTTTCACACTAGACCATGCTGACATTCAGTTTTTACTCGGCAACGGCTCCTCCGAATACCAGAGTACCAAATTAGAGCAGAAATTTGACAAACTCCTTTCCCAATTCAACAATCAAGAAGTATTTATGAGGTTGTCTACGCGCAGCCCTAAAGATTCCAGATATCTATTTGATGAAGCTGCAACCATGATGAGTCATGATTTCTCTTATTGGAAAGATACAGACAACAAGAATCAACAACTCGTTTCTTTTGTCGCATCAATGGCAAAATCAATGAAAATTAACAACGGCAAGAAAATAATTCAAATGATTCAAGAAAGTCCTAGAGTCCAAAACGATTTATTTGCGCTTCTTAATTCAGAATCGCCTTCTGATTGTAAAACGAATATTGTTTTGCGTGAATGGCATAATATACGTCCCGATCATGAGTTTAGGCTTTTTGTATCAAGACGTTGTCGTGAAGAAAGTATTGTGACGGCTGTATCCCAATATTTTCACTTTTTGTATTTTGATAAAGCCCCTGGAGATTGCTTTAATTTTTTAGATGAATCAATAAAAAAGAGTCTTATTTTAAAATTTCAAAATTATGTTCTGAAGTCCATAGATCCTGCCGTTGCGAAATTCTTAAATTTTTCAAAGGAACAAGACGATGATAATTCTATAAATTGTATTCGTGAATATATTGTTGATTTAGCCCTAGTCCCTATAAGCGAATATCATGGTGAAGTAACCGATGAAAATAAAATTGAGCTGGGCGAAAACACTTATATCCTGATGGTAATAGAACTCAATCCATTTGCACCATCAGCAACCGGATGTGGTTTATTTAATTGGGAAAAAAATTTAGACATCCTTTGGGGAAAAGCTCCCTGTGAGTATCCTATATATAGTTTTCGTACAAAACCTCGAGAAAATCTCAGTTCAGTGACTTTGTTGCCGTCAAATTATGAGCAAGTTATTGAACGTGCACTTGACAAAAGATTGGCGGCCTCTCTACCTTCTTTAGATCCACAAGTAAGTCCCTCTATGAGTACAGCAAGCCATAGCAATCGATTTTTTACTGCGCCACATCAACAAATTGATGATACTTCTTCTTTAGGGCTCGTTCATGATGGTATGAGGTGTTTTCCATAATCAAAAAATTGGATTTCAATGCTTATAGTGCTTAAATCACAAACCTAGAAAAAACTGGACCATTCAATTGTTTTTTCTAGGTTAAAAAAGTTTGCTTAATTATCTTTTTCCTAACAAATGATGTTGATTTTTTCTCGATGCCTTGATAAAGTACTATATGATTAAATAAAATACGAATATAGCATGAGCCATGCACGCAGAACTATTTTTACTCTTCTTACTTTAAGTGACTTTTTAAAGTTAAATTTTTTAGAAGAAATGACCCTTAAGAAGATTAAACAGGGATCGTTTGATGAGTCAGCCTTTTTTTCCTCTGCAAAATCTGTAGCGGATATTGGTTTTATTACCAAAATGTCGTATGCAAGTTCTGAATTTGCAACGATGTGTAAAAAAGATCTATATCGGCAATTATGGAGTGATTTATATTCTCAACTTGGGTTGTCTGTATCTGCTTTTACCGAAAAACAAATTACTTTTTACGAACATGAGAATATTGATAGTTTTGATTTGCTACGAGGCACTTATTTTTTCTATCTTTCCCAGCAAGTAAAAGCAGCATTGCCAAATAAGCTTTCATACAGTGAACTTCGCTTTTTGAAGGAAGCAATTCGTTTTAATTCAGTTCATGCGGTACAACGATATAATGTTGTTTTATTCGATAAAGTGACTCATGAGCAGTTAGAAGAGGACGAGAGCGCTAAAGAATTGCTCATGGAGGCTATTAATAATGCAAAATCCCTATTGGAGCTTTATGGTAGTTATGCGTACATGTTATTGGCTGAAGCATATTATCAATATGCTCAATGGGCTCAAGAGCATGAAAGTATTACTACCTATCGTCGTGCGTTACAAGCAGCTATTGCCTCTTGCGATAATGCCACGAAATATTTAGATAAAAGCCAATATTCAATTCATAATGCCAGCTTTGGCCAAGGGCTAGGTTTTAGCAATTCCTTTGGTCTTAATTCACCAGCGAAAGCAAAAGAAGTTCTCGAAGACATGTTGAAACAAAGTTTAGAAAAAATTGCTACTGCAAAAATGAGCTAAATTGAAGAAATTTAGCTCCTTCATACTGCTTGAAAAAGTTTTACAAAATAAGTTTTTTGCAAGTGATAATTGGGGGCTTGTTCGATATTTTTATTCAGCAAAATTCAGCAGTGAGTGCTGTTTGAGCACTCACTGCATTAGTGTTTATTTAATGCAACAATAACACTTATTTTCCTGCGCTCACTGATATAACATTATGATTGGGCACTTCTTCTTGTTCTTTTTTAATTCCTATTAATCTATCTTTTATGTCTTGGGTCACTCCTGAATTATTTATTGGATGCTGTCTGTTTTGCGCCAGTTGATCACCAGTGATGTCCTCTACAAGGAATAAATCATCTTCAATTTCAATAATTTCAATATTTTCTGGTGATTTATTCTGAGTAATCAGTGTACTTAGCGATCCGTAACCTAGATTCGCCATTCCTTCATTAATGATTTTTTTCAAGCGGCTGTCACTCAAATATGCCATTTTTTGTTCTATTGCCAGTAAATTGTCGGGCGTATTTGCATTTTGTAATTTATGGACCAAAGCAATTAACTCTTTAGTGAGCTCAATCTCTTCTTTTCCGGTATTAAGGTATTGCTTTTTAAATTCTTCTTGTCGTATTTGTAAAAAATTTTCTAAATTTTCGCGAAAATGGCCAAGCGCCTTTTCTGGAGCTACTCGTTCATCTCCAGAACGAAATATTTTGTCGCCATATTTATCAATTTTTCCAAAAATTTGGTTAAATGGCTCGCTGTAATTACTCAACTTGGTGATATCAACGCCAGCTACTTCTGCAGCCATCCAAGTCATCACAAATCTGCCGCAGTGAGTTTGTAAGGGTAATTGCAGTTTTAGGTTACGGACGTTGGTTGAAATAGGCTCCATCTCTAAGCCCTTGCTAGCGAAGAAATCACTAACTGTTTGTTTTGTTTGTGCTACACATTCCAGTTCTTGAGCTTTAAAGGGATCGCTTACTAATCCTTCATATAAAGTCACATCACAGTTTATTTTATTATCCACCATAGTCAAGGTAATGGCTTGCATAGTTACGTGACTGTAGGAGGGGTTTCTTACTGTAACCGGGGATAAAATTTTTATTGTTTTTGATACTCCACCAGTTATTTCTCCATCTTCACCAAAATGTTGAAGTATATAGTTATCAAAAAGTCCCTGATCTATAATATCCTTCAAACAAGAATTTATATTAGTTGTTATATAAGTATCCTGTGAAGTGCCCTCATAGAATGCGAACCCTTTTTGATGATCATATTCCTCCATAAGTCCTATTTCATAGGGTACCGATGTGGGAATCCTTCGGTCTGTAAGTAGTAGATTATCTGTTGCTGAGTTTTTCAAGCAGTCTAGAGTAGAAGAAAGTCCTCCTTGATATAAACCTTGCTCGTTTTCTTGCTTATGTTCTTTAAAATAATCAATTAAAGAATTCATTTTATTTAAATCATCTTTAGTTTGAAAAATACATCGTTCCCACTGATGCTCACGCGTCCCATTAACGTTGTTGAAATTATATTTATTGCAATTGAGCCATACTAAAGGATAACCATATTGTTTACCCATCGTGTTTGATATTTTAGAGGTATAACTATCGTCATCTGCTCTAAGTTCTAATCGTTCCAGGTTAGGGTATTTTTTTGCTAAATATTCACTGATGCTTACCTTATCCAAGGACGTGCTATCGAGCTCATCTTGAGTGCTGGGGGTTATTCCATAATTGCCTTCCAAGAGCTTCTTTTCTACATCTTTGTATATAGATACAATTTCTTCAGAACCACGGACGCCTATATAATCTCGAGTATCTCTCTTATTCTGCACATTTTCATGTGCTACATCACTTTTAATTGTAAATAAGTATTTACCATTTACATATGCGTGTATGTTCATCTCTAGGCCTTTATTTTAATGTTGTTAATCAATTTTACCTTACTAAGATTAAATAAAGATTAATATGTTTGTTTTTTGATCTACAGACAAATGAGTTACACGGATTGAAAATACGCGCGTAACACAGGTAGCATTTTTGGTCCAACAGGATTGGATTTAGTGAAAATAACTCTAATGAAAACATCCAGGAACTACTTGGTGAATTTCCCCATGAGCTAAGTTTTCATCGCATCAGAGGCTTGACTGCCAGTTTGTCAGCCAATGTAATGAAACTGTCTACATTCAAGTCAAATAAGTTCTCGGGGGCTGTGTCTGGCTTACTATTTGGTCCCAATTCCCATGGTCGACTAATAAAGGCCGTTCTCATTCCAAACGCTTTGGCTGCATACAAGTCATATTTGTGACAAGCAACCATCAGTATCTCATTCGCATTAAACCCCAGATAGTCTACCGCCAATTGATAAACTGCGGGTGCCGGCTTGTAATTTTGGATAAGCTCAGCGCTAAGAATTGCATCAAAAGGAAGTTTGGCATTTTTGGTAATAGATACCAAAGCCGCCATGCCTGCATTGGACAAGGTGCTTGTTACAAATTTTTGCCGTAGACGTTCCAGCCCTTCGATGCTGTCCGGCCAAGGATCAAGTTTCAACCAAATAGTATTCAACTCATCGCGCTCTTGTGCAGTAAAATACGTGGATAACTCCTGCTCGTTAAGCAGGATATCCAGAGCTTCCCGATATATTCTGTCTACCCGCTTCCAGGGCCTTTTTCCCTGGATGATGGCATTAAGAATATCACGATAAAGCATGCGCCATTCTCTTGATACCAATGACCAATCAATTGACAGTTGTTTTATTGTGTTAAATAGCTCACCCATTCTAGAAAGTGGTTGATAAAAGTCGGCGCAGGTACCTTGTACATCAAAAACAATCGCCCGAATAGATTGCAGTTTTTTATCCACATGCACCTCAGCTTTTGTCATATTATTTCTCCTGAATCTTTAATAACATTTTTCGACCATTTACTTCGAGTTGTTCCAGCGCTAATACATAAGCGGCGCAATTTTCAAGTTCTACATGATTGGGTTCGGATAATCCTTTGACTCCCATCAAAATTTCCAGAGCCTGTTGGGCGTAAAGATGATCAGGAACCAACATAGAGCAGCTAGGCTTGGAACAATACAGTTCAAGAATCTTGCGCTCAAGCACTGACAAATCTATACCGTATGTACTTGCTGATTTTATAGCACGTTTTCGATCCATACTTTCCCGTACATTATTAAGGGTAACTTGTATGGAGTTGAGCAGTCTTTCCATTTCGATTGCCCGGTCAATTTGCCATTGCCGTGGGGTCCATTGTGTTCTTGGTGTATGCACTAAAGCATATTTTTGTGTCGCATTACTCAAAAGCTCACGGCAGGTCCAAAAGGTATCTATCAAATCAAGGTATTTTGTTTTCTTATCGTTCTCTGCTAACAAGCACGCTACATTATGGGCAAGATTTAATTGTAATTTGGATAAATATCGGCAAATCATATCTGTCAAACTCATCCTACAAATTAAATTAGCTACCACAAAACTTGCGGCTATACCAATCACAATCCCTGCCATTCTCTCTATTGCAGGCAAGACCGTCATCACTGACGCTCCATGTTCAGCCATTACCAGAATGATGGCAACGTTCGCCTGCATTCCTAAATATGCATAATTAATGTGCCTGAAAGAAAATAGACTGAAAGCCCAAACAGTAAAAAAAATAATAACAAGAAGAAGGTAGAGGCTCATGGTAAAGGTCATTATGAAATACAAACCTGTTCCGCCTCCCAATAAACATCCTAACAAGCGCATAGTTCCAGTATTTTGCATGTCATACAGATTTCGTCGTGCTGAAATGACAATGCTGCTGATAATTCCGTTTAACCCACCTGGCAGAATCATAAATAACCATAAACCTAATGCCAGCATTGTAGTTAATCCAGCCTTTATACTGTGGGTAATCACATTGTAGTCATGTTTTAATTGCTGGCTTGTATTGATGCAATCTAGATTAGAATGCTTATAACTTCCTTGAAGCGAAACTTGAATTCCAATCAGCATTCGGTTTGTTTGATAAAAAAAATGACGCCAGGCTTTTGCTGATTTGAAATCATTAGGGGTTGCCCATACTGCCCACGAGTATTGTTGGTCAAATTTATTTAACGCAGACTCTGTTAACAACGTTGTGGGGGGGGAAATGTTAAAAAAATTAGCCTGTAAATTTGAAATATCGAATCTGATGGCAGATATGGTTTCCTTGATGGGCAACGTGCTAATCGCTGCAAAGGTATTTAATGATAAAAAATAGTTTAGGGCACGACAAAATATGAGACAAGTATCAAGCAAAAAACGATATTGATTCAATTGAGTTTCATCGAGCTCAAATTCATAGCGTATTAAAACGATCGTTTGTAGGGATTGGCGAGCCCGGTTTTTCAACTGAGAATTTTGATCTTTGATATCCTGTATTATTGAACGATCTTGCTCCATCAATAACCGATCCAGATTAACAAAGAGAGCATCAACAGTCGCAAATATCAGGTTTACATCATGCACTGTTTTATCAGTAATCCGATTTGGCAAAACAAAAAAGGCGAATATTGACGATACTATTACACCCAATGCGATTTCAATAGGTCGCCAAATAGTAGAACTCAGAACGTCCTCGGGTGTGATGGCCACACCCGAAATCACAATAAATGCAGCAATAGCCCCCAACAACCAAGCATAGGCATACTTGCTGCAGTTATAATAATAAACAGCAATCGCAACAATGAAAAAATTCAGGCAAAAATACAGCAACAAACTGTCCACAACAAAAGCTGACAAGAAATAACCAATTAATGCGCCAATCACAGTTCCTAAGATGCGCATTAACGCCTTAACCAAAATATCTCCCGTATATAGATTAGCTACAAGCACGACTGTCATCCCAGACCAATATGGCTTGTCCAGATGACATATAAAGGCGATGATTAGTGAAGTTACAGCTGCTAGAGCGGTTCGTAGTGCTGCTCTATTTTCTATGGTTAATGAACTCACATCATGGCCTATATACAGTCGTTGTTGCGCTTGCTCCCAAATGCAATGGGTATGCGGGATCGACAGCGTCTACACGGATATGTACCGGAAATCGTTTGGCTATTTTAATCCAGTTTTGTGCCGATTGTGTGTGGGGTGAGAGGCCGCCAGACGCACCAGCTGCCCAATATATACGCTCCACATGCCCCGAAAACTCAACTCCCGGATACATACTTAACCTGATTTTAGCTTTATCACCAGGTTTTATAAGACGGATGGCTGTTTCACGATAGAGCGCCTCAATCCAGTAGGATTGAGGCTTGATAATAACCAATACTCTGTCTCCAGGAGATAGATATTGTCCAGGTAGGACCCGAATCTCACCGACGATACCATCTGTAGGAGCCAACAAGGTAGTATGGTCATAATGGTATTGAGCTAGAGCAAGGACTGCCTTAGTCACACTAAGTTCATTTTCAGATGAGGACTGCTTGTTTTTAGCGAGATTATACTGAGCTTTCGCAAGTTCCAGTTCATAAAGGTAGAGAGATTTGTCCAATTCGATGAGTTTGTCGCCTTGTTTGACGGACTGATTGGTTTCCACATAAACTCTTGCAACAGAGCCTGGAACCAGCGCTGATAAATGAGTTATTGCTCCTGCCACAAACGCATCAGAACTGTGTGTATCATAGTAAGTATTATATCGATAACCAGCTATCGCTAAAACAACAATCAACGCGGTTAAGAGTTGGGGCCAAAATTGAAAGTTGAACAGTCGATTGCGAATCATCAGCAGGTTCCTTTTGCCAGATTTTTTTCATGCTTTCTTTCTACAGTTTATATGGCTCAAAATATGAAAACAATACAAGTGGCGATAGAAAACGCCATCTTGAAACGTTCCTTATCTTTATATTTTAATCTACCCAGTCTTTACATTTGAAACAGTAATCTATTTTCTTGATACCTCAATCTCTCAGAGGGCAAAACTGGGTTTTACAAGTACAAGTGATACAATTTCACTGAATACGTCGTTTACGAAACTTACATTTTCAACACAAATTAATTGTTTTCACGATAAAATTACTCAATAAACCATCAAAAGGCACACGCTTATTTTGTATCATCACGACAATATTGAGATGGATAATTCGTGGTTACAACCCAAAATAGCTCATCAATTCTCCTTAAAATTTACAATACTACCATAAAATTTTCCTTGAAAAACAGACCAACATTTGAACTATACAATCAAAATCAACTCAATGATAAATTGATCATTCCCACTATTTGGTCTACCTCCATCCTTTTCGGAATCTATACATTTTATTAATAAAAATCAAAACTACTCCGAGGATTGAATTTATTTATCTATAGCCTCGTGATAAAATCTGCCCCCATTAATTGCGAAGGTGTTCTATAACCACCTTTTACTTTGTTTTTTAGCAAATACTCAGCAATCTTTAGGCTACTGGCTACAGTGAGAGCATAGCCATTAGCAGTTGTAATCCGAACTGTTTTGCTGATGCCGTGTGCGTTTTTTGCTTCACCCCAGACATACGTTAGCTGGCTTTTAAATTGTTCCGTATTAGGCCCCTTTTGCCCAGCAGCTTTCTTTTTAAGAAAATTTTGTATCAGGCTCAAACCTAAAAGCCATCGTATATAATTGGCTCGTTTCAAAATAGATAATCTCTTAGGGCTTATTGGGACATATACTTCAATATTAGGTATGCCTGTAGTGTAAAAAGCCGTACTTATATCTCCCCAAGGAATAGTGGTGGCTAATTTTTCGCCCCTACCAAAGTCAATGAAGCGAGTTTTCCAGGCCAGAGGGACTATTTTTATTTGACCGTTAATGCGAACTTTTCCACCAAGAGCTAAACCTTCTACAGCTGTTTTTGCTGTACCAGGTGACATGGCGGAGTTCGAATCAAATCCCAGAGCCAAATAATTTGCATCAGGAAGCATTTGTTTTAATTGAGCTGCGATACAGTCCGTTGGTGTCACATCAAATCCAACTCCTGGGCAAAGAACAATATTAGACTCCTCTGCTCGCAGATTTTGATTATGGGCGTATTCAAAAGTTGAGATTTCGCCAGTAATGTCGATGTAGTGACTTCCAGACTGAATACATGCTGTTATCATTTGCTGGCTTGTGGCAGAAAAAGGACCTGCGCAATTTAAAACCAATTGAACATTAGAAAGCTGGCTAATTATATTTTTCTGATCACTGAGGTCAAAAACACGGCTATTAAATCCCAGTTCTTTTGCTAATGATAAGAGTGCTTTCTGGTTGCGCCCGGCGAGGATAGGATTAAGTCCTCTAACTTTTGCTTCTCTGGCAATTAATTCCCCAGTATATCCATTTGCTCCGTAAATCATCCAATTATTCATTTCATTATTCCCTTGATTTATCTTCGCGCAGCTTTAGTCCGTATTTCTCTAATCGTTTGGGGAGTGCTTTGTAGCGCCTCTCCTCATTCTCACTGAGCATTGTTGCATGGATAAATAAATGGTGCAAAGCGACGCGTTATAGGAAAATATCGAAGCAATTCTTAAAAGCTGTAACAACATCACCGTGGTGGTAGACGACATGAAAAACTGCCTCCAATTATTCAACCAGGTTTTCAGTAACTCATTTCAAAAAGCGTGAACTTAATGGAACCATTTTTCAAAATCTCTAAAGGCTGTATATCCCGTTTTACACGTGATATACAGCGAATAAGCCAAAGAGTTACTCAAAAAGCATTTCATTGATTTTTAATAATTTCACTCAAGGAACAGTTATGTTCTATTGCTTCTTTAACCCACGATCCAACTTGATGGTGTGCGTCCCTAAAGGGTACTCCCTGCAATACCAATGATTCTAAAAGTGCCGTAGCATCCAAATAGCCACTACTTGCCTTTAATTGCATCACCTTTGTATTAAATTGCAGGCTTTGTAAGAAAGGAATCATAATTTCCAAACAAACACTCAAAGTATTTACAGTATCAAACAAACATTCCTTGTCTTCTTGCATGTCTTTATTATAAGCCAAGGGCAAGCTTTTCATTACGGTCAAAATACCCATTAGATGCCCATAAACACGACCACTTTTTCCCCTGATAAGTTCTAAAACATCAGGATTTTTTTTATTGGGCATTAAAGAAGAGCCTGTAGCAAATGCATCATCAAGTGTGATAAAACCAAATTCTTGTGTCGCCCAGAGAATTAAATCCTCAGATAAACGCGATAAATGCATCATGATTATTGCAGCAACGGAGCAAAATTCAATAATAAAATCTCTATCGCTTACTGCATCTAATGTATTTTGAATAATCCCTGTAAATCCCAACGTTTGCGCTACCCATACTCTGTCGAGAGGTAAAGTGCTTCCTGCCAAAGCCCCTGCTCCTAAAGGAGAATAATTCATCCTTTCATGCCAATCGTTTAAGCGGTCTAAATCTCGATGAAACATTGCTTTATAAGCTGCAAAAAATTGACCTAAATAAATAGGCTGAGCCTGTTGCAAGTGAGTATAACCAGGCATTTTATCCTGAGCATGGTATTTTTCGAGATCTTCTAAAACACAGAGTAGATGATTTAAAAGCTTACTGATATGCATTCCCATATCACGCGAGTATAACCTTAAGTCCAAAGCAACTTGATCATTACGACTGCGACCTGTATGCAGCTTTTTACCTACTTCACCAATTTTAACAATCAATAATTGTTCAACGAGCATATGAATGTCTTCACAAGTCTCATCAAACTCGTGAATTTTATTTTCGAGCTCCTGACCAATTTCTTCCAAAGCGCTACAAATACAGTCTGCTTCACTTTGAGTAATTAGTCCCTGACGAGCAAGCATTTTTGCATGCGTCTGGCTTCCCAATATATCATGCTTAAAAAGTATCTTATCAAAAGGTAATGACGCATTAAAATGCATCACTCTGGGATCCAGTGCTTTCTTAAATCGTCCTCCCCACGTTTTATGACTCATTGCAGCTCTCCTTGCTATTATGTACCTTACCATAGACCTGAGCTGACAGAGAAAATAAATTAATAAACCCTTCAGCATCTTTTTGATTATAAACACTATCCTCTTCAAAAGTAGCTAAAGCTGGATCATGAAGGCTGTAAGGTGAATGCATACTCTCAGGAATTATATTCCCTTTAAATAACTGCAGAGCTACAGTACCTGTAATATGCTGTTGTGTCACATCGATTAAGGCATCCAATGCTTTTTTAGCATGAGAAAACCAACGTCCCTCATAAACAAGATTGGCATAAGTGTGTTGCAAGGATTGTTTTAAATGCAATGTTGATCGATCTAAGCATAAACTTTCTAGCATTTGATGTGCTTTGTAAAGCACTGCCGCCGCAGGAGCTTCGTACACCCCTCTGATTTTCATTCCAACCAATCGATTTTCGACAATATCCGCCACACCTATTCCATGTGCTCCTGCTATTTGGTTTAACTCTTGCAGCAACTTAACTGGCGTTGTTTTTTTAGAATTAAGTGCAACAGGTATACCTTGTTCAAAATCGATGTATACAAGCTCTGAGTGATTAGGCGTATGCTCTAAAGCGGTTGTCATTAACAACAGATCATTCGGTTTAGGGAGTCCTGGATCTTCCAATACACCACCCTCGTGGGAAATATACCAAAGATTATGATCTCGCGAATAAGGAGATTTAGGCGTTACCGGTACTTCTATTCCATGTAATTGGGCGTATTCTATTGCTTCTTGTCTTGACTTTATCGTCCAAATTCGCCATGGAGCAATGATTTTAAGTTCTGGAGCTAGAGCTTTTATCGTATATTCAAAGCGCACCTGATCATTACCCTTACCAGTTGCTCCATGAGCTATTGCATCTGCATTTTCTTGCAAAGCAATTTCAACTAGTTTTTGCGCGATTAAAGGTCGAGAAATAGTACCTAAAACATATTGATTTTCATAAAGTGCTCCTGATTTTACTAAGCGCCATAGATAGTTACTTACAAATTCTTCTTGAACATCCATCACATAGGCTTTTGTAGCACCACTTTTAATTGCCTTTTCCTTAATTGAAGATAAATCCTCATTTTGTCCTAAATCACAAACCATCGCGATAATTTCTGCTTGTTGATAATGCTCCTTAAGCCAGGGAATCATCACTGAAGTATCAAGGCCACCTGAATAAGCAAGAACAATTTTTTTTATGGATTCAGTCATCGTTTACTCCTGATAATATTGTTTTAAATGTGCTATTGGTTCAGCTAATTCTTTAGGTACCACATCTGCTACTAATTGGCCGTCTTTAAGAATAATTAATCGATCAGCCATCTTGCTTAAGAAATCAAGATCATGCGATGCAATGATCATCGTAACTCCTAAGGATTTTACTGAATTTAATAAACTAATCACCTCATCAATTGTTGCCAAATCAAGTCCTGATGTAGGTTCATCACAAAGCAGCAATTGCGGTTTCATCATCAAACTTCGTGCTAAAGCAACGCGCTGTTTTTGTCCACCAGATAACTGTTGAGGATAAACATAGGCCTTATCACTAATACCCAAACTTTTTAAGAACGCATGTGCTTGCTCTTCATGGTTTACGTTTTTATGATGTAATTGTGGTGCGTATACTAAATTTTGCATTACGGTCATATGAGGAAAAAGTTGAAAATCTTGGAACATGAAACCACTTTTACCTACCACTTCAATTGTTCCAGAATCCAATGTTTCTAGTTGTTGGATACAACGTAATAATGTAGATTTCCCACTTCCAGATGGTCCAGCCAAACCAAGAACAGTGTGCGCTTTAACATGAAGGTCTAAATTGTTTAATACCGGTAACTCACCAAAGTACTTACATGCTTTATTAATAATTAACATAAAGCCCCCTTTGCTCTATTTTTTTGCCTAAAGATTCAATTAGGAGAACCAACGCATAGTAATAACAGCCCGCAATACAAAGAGGGATAAAATAAGTAAATTGTTCCGCAGCAACAGACTGTGCTCTACGCATCAAATCCATACCGCCAATGGTCGCAATTAAAGCAGTTTCTTTGAGCAGCGCAATCATTTCATTAATAAATGCAGGCAAAACATTTTTAATTACTTGTGGTAAAACAATATCCTTCCATAAATAAAAATTGGGGATGTGTAATGTTTTTGCCGCTTCAAACTGCCCCTTTGGTAAATGGTCGATCCCTGCTCGTAAAATTTCAGCTATATATGCAGAACTGTTCAAACCAAACGTGATTAACCCTGCCACCATAATATTTGCTTTAATTCCAATTAATGCAGGTACTGCAAAATAAATAAAACTTAGCTGTAAAATTACCGGGGTTCCTCGCATTATCGAAATAAATCCATTAATAAGGGGTTTCATTATTCCTTGATAACGTAATAGCGCCAGCAAAGTCCCCAATAAAGTTCCTATCAACAGCCCCCCAAACAATAGGATTAGTGTCACTAAAATCCCTTCACCAATATAGAAAATGTCTTGATTTAATTCTATCATTGGTCACCCCCGAACCATTTTTTCTTCAGTTGGGATAACTCACCACTTTGATCTAAATCATGTAAAACATTATTGAGTTGCGGCGTTAAAAGTGATCCTTTTTTTAGGGCAATACCATATCCATCTGCTGACTGAGCAATAACAGAAAAAGACAATTTAGGATTTTTTTGGCTGTAAACAGCCCCTTGTACTCCATCGACCAAGACCAAATCCACATGACCTGCTTTTAACGCGGCTATAGTTTGATTGTTATTATCCATCACCAGTATGTTGGCATTAGGCACGTTCTTTTTTAACCAAATTTCCATCGTAGTTCCCAATTGCACGGCTATTTTTTTATCAGTTAATTCTTTTACATCCTTAATGGGTTTTTCTTTTGGAAATACTACCGCCATGCTTTCGAAATAATAAGGGTCTGTAAAATCAAAATTCTTTTGTCGTTGTTGGGTAATCGTAATTGTAGAAATAGCAGCATCAACTTGTCCCAAGCTTAATGCAGGTAAAATACCGCTAAATTGCATCGCATCGAAGTAGGCTTCTTTACCTAATTTTTTAGCGATTAAACGTGCTAGGTCAATGTCAAATCCTTTAATCTCCCCATAATCATTATATTCAAATGGTGGATATTCTGCGGCTACGGCAAAGTGAATTGTTTTTGTGTTTTCATCAGAAGAACCTGCATAGCATAGGGTCATAACACAAATTAAGCTTGCTAAAAAGATAGAGTAAATTATTTTCATTTGAATTTAAATCCAGTTTTTATTCGTTTTTTAAATTTAACAACACCTACTTGTTTTGTCAAGAAATTGTGAATATAATTTCTTAAAAATGACTATATATTCAAAATATCGCGTGAAAGGGAGCGAACTATGAGCCAAGATCCAGCTCTGGATGGACATATATTAAATATTGTGCAGACAGAACAAATTGAAGAACAAATAGATTTACAAAATGCTTTAAAAAAACGAGGTTACACGATTCCTCAAGCAACTTTATCACGCCGACTCAAAAAATTAAAAATTGCGAAAATTGGTGGCACTTATCAAGTTATCGATTTTAATCTACCTAATTTACCTTTGGTTCTGAACCTGCAAATTTCAGAATATGGATTAATAATACTCCATACTCATCCCGGAAACGCAAACAGTCTTGCTTTTTATATTGATAGAAAATATGTTTCTTTTTCACTTCAGAATACACAAAACTCGGGGATTTTAGGGACTATTGCCGGTGATGATACAGTGCTTCTCATCATAAAAAATAAGGAGTTACTGCCTACTGTAGTCCAATTGCTATACGATGAATTTCCTTATTTAAAAAGATAATTGATGAGACATTAGCCACAATTTCATCTTAAGAAACTTAAAAATGAGAAGTCCATTTCTCTGCAGAACCGAGACATTGCCATTGACTTAAAGAATCTTTTCTTATTTCTACATCCCGCAGAAAATAGATTAAAATCATTTTTAATTTAATTTTGTGAGCAGAACTCCGTTCCAGGAACTGATAACCTCTACTTTCTGGCCTCATGGTTTATCCTACGATTACATGAATGAGCTCATCTCACCAGCAATATAATTATATTTGTAAGTTCTTACATCCTAGATATAATAAGATTTCAACGTGCAAGGTACCTAATTTATGACCATCTCAGTAAAAGAGTTAGAGAAGATTTCTCAACTAGCCTATCTCGATACGGATATAGAGCATTCACACAAACTTATCGAAGATATTAATGCCATTATGAACTTTGTCGATCAATTGCGAGCTGTTAATACTGAAGCAGTAGAACCACTTTTTCATCCACTTGCTCTCAATCAAAGCCTAAGACCTGATGTAATTACGGAAGAAACCTGCGTGACTGAATTAGCAGCACTAGCCCCAAAATTTGAAAATGACCTTTATCTAGTACCACAAGTAATAGAACAGAGTAAATAACTATGGAAATCCTATCTATAAAACAATGTGCTCATGCTTTGCGTCAAGGTGAACTTTCTAGCGTTGAATTAACGAAACATTATCTTGCTCAAATTGCAAAACAAAGCGATTTAAATGCCTTTATTAGCCTTGATGAAGAGCATGCTCTAATTGCAGCCCAAAAAGCCGATCAAGAATTAAAAAATGGTCAAGGAAAAGTGCTCACTGGAATTCCAATGGCCCTGAAAGACTTATTTTGTACTAAGAGAATGACAACGACCTGTGCTTCTAAAATGCTTGCTGATTTCCGAGCTCCTTATGAAGCAACTCTGGCGAATAAACTTTTAGAACATGGTTCCATCCTTCTTGGTAAAACCAATATGGATGAATTCGCCATGGGCTCATCCAATGAAAACAGCTACTTCGGTATCGTCAAAAATCCATGGGATAAAGAACGTGTTCCAGGAGGCTCTTCTGGAGGTTCCGCGGCTGCTGTGGCAGCAGGCCTAGTGCCTTTTGCGATAGGATCTGATACCGGTGGTTCGATAAGACAACCTGCTGCTTTATGTGGAATAAGTGGAATAAAACCCACATATGGCCTTATTTCTCGTTATGGAATGATTGCCTATGCATCCAGCCTGGATCAAGCGGGACCTTTGGCCCGAAGTGCTGAAGATCTAGCTCTAGTGCTCCAAGCTATAGCTGGACATGACCCTAAAGACTCAACTTCCGTTGCATCAGCAATTCCTAATTATGATGAAGAACTCAATAAGCCATTGACCAAGCTAAAAATTGGTCTGCCTTCATGTTTCTTTCAACCCCAAGTAGAGCAAGGAGTACAACAAGCAATTCGTAGCGCAGTGAACGTTTTTGAGGGAATGGGGGCAGAAGTTATTGAGTTGGATTTGCAACTACAACCATTATGGGTGCCTTGTTATTATGTGATTGCATGCGCTGAAGCATCATCTAACTTATCGCGTTATGATGGACTGCGTTTTGGTTACCGCAGTGATAAAGCGAAAAATTTAACCGATCTAATTCGCAACACACGAAGTGAAGGATTTGGTATTGAAGTGAAACGCCGTATTCTTACTGGAACTCATGTACTTTCTTCCGGCTATTTTGATGCGTACTACTTACAAGCACAAAAAATTCGTCGTTTAATTCAAGAAGAACTCATTACTACCTTAAAAACGGTCGATATAATTTTAGGACCAACCTCTCCAACATGTGCCTTTAAAATTGGGGAAAAAACTGCAGATCCCATTCAAAATTATCTTGCTGATGTCTTTACTGTAGCTGCTAATCTTGCTGGACTGCCTGCAATTTCCATACCCGCAGGATTTACTCACGGATTGCCCGTAGGACTGCAACTTATGGGCAAGCATTTTAGCGAACACCGTTTACTGCAAGTTGCTCATCATTATCAACAACAGACCAACTGGCACTTAGCCAGTCCAAATCAATAAGGGTGAACTATGGAATGGGATACTGTCATTGGGCTTGAAGTTCATATTCAGCTTAAAACGAAATCTAAGCTTTTTTCTGGCGCATCTACCGCTTTTGGCTCCACTCCTAACTCACAAACATGCTTCATTGATGCAGGACTTCCGGGAGTTCTGCCCGTATTAAACCGAGAAGCGGTAATTATGGCGATTCGATTTGGTTTAGCCATCCAAGCAGAAATCGAGGATCAATCCGTTTTTGAGCGCAAAAATTATTTTTACCCAGACTTGCCCAAAGGATATCAAATCAGTCAATTTCAAAAACCAATTATCAGCAACGGTAAATTAACCGTCGTTTTGGATGATGGCAGCGAAAAAGAAGTTTTAATTGCTCGTGCCCATTTAGAGGAGGATGCGGGTAAATCATTGCATGGCGTGTGTTCTGGTTATAGTGGAATTGATCTGAACCGTGCAGGCACACCATTGTTGGAAATCGTAACAACTCCTTGCTTATCTTCAAGTCATGAAGCGGTTAGCTATCTCAAAAAACTGCACCAATTAGTTCAGTTTTTGGATATTTGTGATGGAAACATGCAAGAAGGTAGTTTTCGCTGTGATGTGAATCTCTCATTAAAACCCAAGGGATCTGTTGCATTAGGAACACGAACAGAATTAAAAAACCTCAACTCTTTTCGCTTTATTGAAAAAGCAATCGCGTATGAACAAGTACGACATATGGATTTATTGGAAAGTGGGCAACAAATAATCCAAGAAACTCGTCTTTATAACCCTGATACTCATACTACTCATGCAATGCGCAGTAAAGAAAATGAAAATGATTATCGTTATTTCCCCGATCCTGATTTATTACCCATTCAAATCCTTCCCTCCCTTATCGCTGAAGTAAAAAATAATTTGCCTGATCTTCCCGATAAAATTCATCTGGAATTAAAAAATATTCCTTCATTAAATGAAAACGACATCAATTTTATTCTTTCCTCGCCAGCTACTTATTATTTTTATAAAGAAATAAAGACACAATGCCATGCCTCTGAAAAAATGATCATCAATTGGTTGAAAGGACAATACGCTGCGGCATTGAATGAAGAAAATCTAGCCTTCGATACACCACGTGTATCGGCAAATCTTATGGCAAATCTACTCAATAAGTTGCAGGATAATATTATTTCTCTAAATAATGCACGCACCATTTTTACATTATTGTGGTCTGGTGAAAAAGATATTGAAGCAATCATTGAACGTGAAGGGTTTCGTCAATCAGATAACACTGCCCTTTGGGAAGATATGATTGTGGCATTAATAAATCAATATCCAGAGCAAGTTGCCGATTATAAAGCAGGAAAAGAAAAATTATTGGCCTTTTTTGTTGGGCAAATAATGAAACAAACCAGGGGAAAAGCAAATCCTGAGCAAATTAATCTTCTTTTGAAGAAACATTTAAAAGGAAATTAATCGCATTTATCGCGGTATTGAAAATTCACTAAATAACTTTGAGGTGTTAAGAATTTAGCATTTTGCTGCTTATTGGATATTTCACTTAACTTAATTCCACTTATGCTCAAACAATGGTGTTTTTCATGACACCATTGGCTGAATGTTTATCAAAAAAAGTTTCATATTTGGTCATTTTGTATTATAATTTTATATCACAATTTTAATGGATAAGGTGATGAAAAGATATCTAGATAAAATTAACGCTCAGGGTCAATACACAGAGTTTCCTGGGGTTACAGTAATTGCAAATGCATCAAAAAGCGACAGTGCTTTTTGGAGTAAAATTCATAATGTTCTTAATTCAAACTTAGTATCTAGCTATTTTGCACCCCTTCCTCCCAAGAGTTATCATATGACCGCAATGGATCTTTATACCGAGATGGCTGATGGAGGCGATAACTGGGGAAAATTTATAACCGAACGATTAAGTGCATTTAGAAAATTATATACTGTTTTAGAGGAAAACAAAATTTATCCTCAGATTAAGCTTAAATCTATTCGTACATCCAGTGTGATCCAGCTTCAAGTTGAAATACCCCAAGAACAAAGAGCAACAATTGAAGCAATTGCAGAATTATTTAATATTGCCCATAAAATTCCTAAAGAGATGCATATTACCCTAGCCTATCAATATAAATTGGTGGCAGGAGCTGATGGAGAAAAACTTAAAAAATATCTTGAAGAAGAAATTCAACGTCTTTTTGATGAGCACCCTTCGATTACACTAGATGCACCTCAATTATCTTATTTCAAAAATATGGAAAAATTTGTGCCTTGGGATGGTAAAAAAAATCCATTCACTCCGAAGCGCTTCACATTATTTCAATGTTTTAGTACCACTGATGAAGGGGATAATGAAGCAAGTGAAGAGTCCAAATTGAAATTAAATTAATTTAGTGTTTAATCTTTTTATATTGCTATCATTTTAAGTTTTTTCAGTCAGACAATAAACTAATTCACTTAATTAAATAAAGGCATTTCATAGATAAAAAATGCCTTTATTTTTTATACTAGTTCGGCTTAGAAAGCACTATATTTTCTGAAGCAATTTGTTGTACGTTTTCATTTTGCTCTATTACTGGTGCTCTGAGCTGTTGAAGTCGTTCTTTAAAACTCAAATTGGCGCTGGCTATATTGTCTTTTTTTGCAAATTTGCCGTCTAATTCTGAAAGTATCTCATGTATTTCTTTGGCCATTTGGTATGATTTTTTTTCTCCACCAGTAAATCCTTTTTTTCCATAGTCCTGTTCTAACTTATTCATGAGTTTCTCAGACATGCTCAGAGCATCTTTTACATTTCCTGTTTTTAACTCCGCTATAATTTCCTCTATTGCTGGTTTTATTTTGTCAACTTTTTCACTTGCAGTTCTATGGCTGGAAAAAAACATTTTGCCAACACTAGTTTCATATTGTTCTGCTTTTTGTGATATATCATTAATAGCTTTTGCCAATAACACTTTATCTTGAAATGATCCTACAAATTTGATGTCTTGGTTCAGTTTCTGTCTTTGTAAAAATTGTGCGTTATATGTTATCGCATCATTTAATGCATCATCAAATGCTTTAGCATTATGATCAAGGAACATTGTGCCCAGATCAAGTTCCGTAAACCCATCCACTCCCGAAAATTCACTACGTACTTCGTCTAACTGTAATGGATAAGTGTACTCATTGAGCGAATGTCCGCCGCTTCCATAAAGCATGGCAGCAATAAATACTCGAGAGTATTTTTCCATTTCTGCTGCTGAATCCGTTATTCCTGATGCATTAGCTCTCTCCCCATTTTGTTGTTCGGCTAAATTTCTTAATTGGCAAAGCATTGTTCCTGAAATCGCGTTAGAAAATGGATGAACTAATCCTGCAAAATTCATTTCAACCCATTTAGCATAATTCCCATCATCTTTATAAGTCGCTTGATCTGAAGGCTTAACAGGTGGTGCTGCACTAGTGGATGTGGCAATATCGTGCTGACCAACAGGCATATAGTTTTTCATCAACCCCATATGCGCGTTAGCAGTAGAATCTTGATCTTGAACAAGTTCTTTTCCTTTCCAATTGTCAGAATAAAGTGGTGCAGTCTTATAAATATCTATAGGTAGCTCTTTAGGTCTTGCTTGTGCATTGGCAACCCCTAATAGAGAACTTTGTACCAACAAAATGATTTTTTCCCTTTGCTCATCATTTAAATCACCATACAATTCTTTGCTTTTAATTTTTGCAATATAATTAGCATACTCTTTGTGAAGTTTAGAGTCTTCTTTATGAATGTCTCCGGAAAACACTCGCATACAATCTTTCGCATCTTTCGATTCTGGATCATTCTTCGTTAGTGCCGCAGTCAGAAGCTCTACTTGCTTTTGTAAAAGTGCTTTGTCAATACCATCAATTTGATTTTTAACAGTTTCATAAGCAAGATGTGTTTCAAAATACCTGCGTGTAGGATCATTATTGATTACTTTTTTATCTCTTGAAACTTCATAAGCTGCTAAACAAGGATCTGACAGATACTTGTTCATCTTACTTAAATCCTCTTCGTTTGGTTCAAATTTACGCGCTTTATTATCCCCTTGACCTATTCTTACCCCAACTAAGTATAGTTTTTTTAACTCAGCTACTTTCTCAGGGTCATTTTTATAATGATCGATTAATAAAAGCATTGCTTGTGAGGGAGAAATAACTTGTTTTTTATGTGAAGGTGGCTCTACACTTTGTATATATTGGACATGTGAATATTGAGATAAATTCTCACTTATTTTTTCTTGATCTTTCTTTGAATGTTTTGAGATTATCCATTGGCCTAATTCACTTTTAGGACCAAAAGCATCATGAACTAATTTTTGACATTCAGGATGTTTTTGAGCAATTTCAATCGCTGCCTGTGCCATATTGTAAGCACCTAAATATTTATCTGTAGTACCAATTTTTTGAGCTTTATATGCCTGAGCCAATTCAATGTAGGCTTGAACCTTATCCTGGGCACTAAAATTTTCATCTATTGGTTTGACGCTTTTTAGCACCAACCAAAGTGCATTCTTATCTGCCTTATATAACTCATCTAAAGTTTTAGCATCAAATTGAGCCGGATCTAATTTTATTTGACTTGATTCCTCATCTAAACCAGAACCAACAGCTTTATGAATATTTTTAGTGCGATCATTATCCACGCCTCCTTTTATAATAAGTTCTTCTTTTGAATTAAGTGCAAAAGTATCTGGATAACATTGAACTAACACAGCTTCCAAGTAAGCTGGAAAATCTTTAACACGAGCTTCACCCGTATTGGTATTTGGTGCGTTTAAATTAAGATTTAAAATTTCTCGCAAGAAAAAAGCTTGTTTTTGTTCAACACTGGATCCGGACTCTTTTTTGGAATATAGAGCTTCCGCTTGATTTGCAACCGTTTTCTCGCCAATCTTTTTTTGCAGTTCAGAGTTTTTAGGTCCTGAACGTTCAAGACATCCAGCAGTCTGTGCGAATAAACTTTCAATAGCTACATTTGGTGTGTTAGGTTCTTGTTGATCAAGATGATAATCAGGTGCTGGATCAGCATCTCTAAATCTTGTTAATTGGTCATTTATCGCTCTAACTACCATTGATACTCTTGGCAAGTTTTGCGCTGGCATAATTGTAAACGTGGTTATATCTCTTGTTTGGGTACCTCTCATTGGATTATTGGGACTGGAGTTAGGATCTAAAGTGGTTCTTGCTTGATTATACACAGCATTTTTTCTTATCAAGGTATCTTCATATTTTTTACATACAGTATTAACTTTTTCTCGGTCATATTCTAAGCTAGCTAGCTGTTCCATCATCTCATAAAATTTTGGATCATTGTATTTTTCATTTAGTCTTTGTATAACTTCCTCTGGACTTGTATTTTTATCTGTAATTAATGGATGACTCTGATTCAATTCATCGTACAATCGAACCAAATTGTCAATTTTTTCAACATATCTGTCGATAATTTTTTGTTCCTTCTCATTTAGTGAGCTGTTTCCTGATAAAGTTATTAATAAATTTTTCACATGCTGCATATCAGCACTAAATTTTTCTTGGACTAGAACAGCCTCTTTTACAGCATTAATAATACCTGCAGACAAATGATCTTTTGTACCCGCTTTTTTCAGTTGCTCCTCCCCCCATTCATTAGCGAGTATTAATTTTGCATCCAGTTTTTCTTGTATTTTTTTATTTTCTAAAATCGGAGAATAATTTTTTAATTTCTTTGGCATATTAAGGCTCCCAGAACATACAGCTTCTCCTCTAATTATGGTGTATAAATATTAAGCGTTTATTATCAAATACAGATCTTAATGAATATTAAAAACACAAGAGCACTCGCAGGGAAAAATTGCTTGATTTGTCTGATTTAATTTATGATAAGCTTCATGAAATAGCATAAGGATTGCTAAATGGAGCGACATCGAATTGATAAAATAGGTATTGTAGTTTTAATTGCTTTAGCTACGAGAATAAGTTATGCGGGCTCTCCCGTCTGAACATTCACACCGGATGCCAATTTTCCCCCGGCAGTAACAGTCGGCAAAGCGAATACTGCCACGATTAAGTAACCTATTCCCATAACCGATGGACAATTAAACCCCGGAGGAGATGGATTAGTAGCATTCGTTAGTATGGCAAAACCCAAAGACGCTTAATTATGCTTAGTTTTTTGCAACCGGGTTTGTATCAACCGTGTTGCAAAAAACCAAGGATCAAACCAATAAATTTGAGTAATACCACCCCAGCCCCAATAATTTCTTTATAGTGAGCAATTTGCTTGAAATAATAAAAATTTGATACTAAGTATTATTAATCACATCACAATAAATTGAGAAAAAACAAGTAACCAACCGACTGAAATAATTAATTTTGCGGAAAGAAATTCTGTGTCTCTTTAATATGGATCAGTATTAATTTGGGAGAAGTTAATATGGCTAAAAAGATGCAAGGGAAGCCAATATGGGATAGAGTCGCCTTCTTATTTCAGGGAGGAGGAGCTTTAGGAGCTTTTCAAGTTGGCGTTTTTGACGCCTTACAACAAGCAGGATACCATTTTGATTGGGTGAGTGGCATATCAATTGGCGCAATTAATGCGGCTATTGTTTCAGGAAATAAACCAGAAGATCGGGTGAAGAAACTCAAAGAGTTTTGGCAAATAATTAGCTCCCCTGAATCCTTGAATTGGTGGCATCATTTGGGTTCAGAAGAAATCCTAAGGAAATTGTATAATCAATGGCACGCTCATGCAACGTTACTCTTGGGGCAACCTGGTTTTTTTCAGCCACGCATGATATCCCCTCATTTTCTCCATCAAGCGCTCCCCGAGGAGATCAGCTTTTATGACACCTCCATGCTTCGTACTACGTTGGAACATCTAATCGATTTCGATCTTTTAAACAGTGGTAAAACTCGCCTCACTCTATCTGCAGTAAGAGTAGATAATGGGCAAGAAGTCCATTTTGATACAAAAAACCAAAAGATATATCCCGAGCATATTATGGCTAGTGGTGCTTTACCACCGGGATTTCCTGCAGTAAAAATTGATGGGGAATATTATTGGGATGGTGGGATTGTCAATAACACACCAATTGAAGTAATTTTGAATGATTTACCACGCAAAAATACTTTGTGCTTCATGGTGCACTTATTTGATCCGGATGGAGACTTGCCCTCTAATCTAGACCAAGTCTTATTAAGGCATAAAGATATTAGTTATGCGAGCAATTATAAACGCGTAATAAAATCCTTTAGTGAAGCTCACGAAATGCGGCATGCAATTTCTGCTCTTTATGATATGCTTCCAGATAAAATAAAAGAAGAGCCCCATGCTCGACAATTAAGAGCACTAGGCTGTAAATCGACAATGCTGATGGTACGTTTTCATCGCCATCATACATCAACTGATCTCTCTTCCAAAGACTATGCCTTTTCACCCGCAGCAATACGCGAAGGTATTGAAATGGGGTACGAGCAAGCAGCAATGGCCCTTAAAAAATCCCCTTGGCTTAAATCGATACCCAAAGATGTAGGAGCGGTTTTATACGATATGCATTTGCACGATGAGTCACTGGCTCATCATAGGTGAAATCACAACTATATTTGATTAGCATATTATTTAATAAGGAGTTAGCCATGAAGGATTTCCGTTGGATTTGGCAAGGGGCTGTTGCAGGAATCATTGCAGGTATTGTGTTTGCATTTTTTCTTGTTCATGCGGGTATGCTCGAGACATTAGGAAATATCATCAACCTTCCTACTGTGACAGGTGGTTTATTAGTTCATGCTGTCGTAAGTATAGGGGGTGGTATCGCATTTGCTTTAATTTTAGGATGGTTAATTAACTCCTGGATTTCGGCTATAGGTCTTGGTGTACTATTCGGTTTTGCTTTATGGGTAGGAGGTCCTATGACGCTACTGCCTGCACTTTCTTCAGGCGCATCTTTGTTTGCCAAATGGACTGCTGAAGGCATCAAACAAAACATACCTGCGTTGGTAGGACATATTGTATATGGTGTTGTCTTGGGCATTAGCTATTTTATACTGAAACAAAAAGCTAAGTAAGTGACAGAAATTTGGTAACCATGGAGTATTAATTAAGGATAAATTAAAATGAGTCAAGAATTACATCATATCGTAGTTGTCGGTGGAGGAGCTGGTGGAGTTGAGTTAGTTACTCGTTTAGGTAAGGATTTAGGCAAAAAAGGACTAGCAAACATTACTCTTGTGGATAAGCAAGAAATCCATATATGGAAACCGTTATTGCATGAGGTAGCTGCAGGTTCACTCGACTCCAACATGGATCAGCTTAATTTTTATTCTCATTCAGTATCACATCACTACAACTACCAACCAGGCGCTATGATAGGCTTGGATCGTAAGGAAAAAATCATTCATATTGCTGCTCTTGTAGATGAAGAACAAAATATTATCGTGCCTGAACGAACCTTAAAATACGATACATTAGTGATTGCCGTAGGAAGCCAAAGCAATGATTTCAATACTCCTGGAGTTAAAGAGCATTGCTTAAGCATTGACAATCTTGATCAAGCAAATCATTTTCAAAAAAAATATGTAGATAAATTATTATCCCTACAATATGCTCCTGAGGGAGAAGCCCCGTCAGATTTTAATATTATAATTATTGGCGGAGGAGCCACCGGTATCGAATTAGGTGCAGAATTACTCCACACCCTCAATCAAACTGAAAAATATCAATTTAATCATATGGTTAGAAAATTAGCGAAAATTACTATCATTGAGGGAGCTCCTCGGATTTTACCAGTCCTTCCTGAGTTACTTTCTGCTTCAACTACTAAAAAATTACGAGAATTAGGAATTGAAATTTTAACAAATGAAATTGTAAGTCAAATTGATCGTGAAGGAATTCACACTAAAAGTGGGAAAACTTTACCTGCAAGTATCTGCGTGTGGGCTGCTGGAGTTAAAGCTCCTGAGTTTTTATCTACCTTAGACGGATTAGCCGTAGATAATTTAAATAGAATAATGATCAATTCAAAACTACAAACCACGAATGACGCACATATTTTCGCGATTGGCGATTGTGCTCAAGTACTAGATGTTGCTACTGGGAAACCCGTACCACCACGAGCACAAGCGGCTCACCAGCAAGCTCAGCTCCTGGCAAAATCATTGAAGAATAAATTGAGTAATAAGGAGCTACTTGATTTTAAATATGAAGATCGAGGTTCTTTAATTGCACTAAGTTGTTATGGAGCCTATGGTGATATTTCAGGTATGGGCAAAGTACGTTACTTTCTAGGGGGCAAAGTTGCTCAACTTGCTTATCGTTCATTATATTTAATGCATTTATCCGTATTGTATGGGATATGGTGTTCATTTTTACTCCGAATAGCGAATAGGATGCTAAGCCGTGCACGACCAAAATTAAAATTACACATTAGCAAACACTGAAAAATGAGAACTTACATTTTATATTTGAAGATAGAACATTTGAAATAAGAAGAGTCGGTCGATAAGCCGGGTTCTGTCGTGGACAATCATTCATCTGGGACGTGTGTCACCACACGCCTCAAGCAACCTACCCGAATCCCGTGTGGGCCACACGTATTAGCCATTATAGCTAAATGGATTCCTATTTGGTCTTGCTCCGAGTGGGGTTTTCCCTGCCACGACTGTTACCAATCGCGCGGTGCGCTCTTACCGCACCATTTCACCCTTACCTATAATAGGCGGTATATTTTCTGTGGCACTTTCCGTAGACTTACATCTCCCAGGCGTTACCTGGCACTCTGCCCTTTGGAGCCCGGACTTTCCTCCCTTTGCATCAGCAAAGAGCGATTGCCTGACCAACTCTGTTATCAATAGTAGCAGAGTGCCTACCGAAAGACCACTGTTTGGGGGTAATAAATTGAAAAATGCTATTGAGAGTTTTAGGTTAAATTAATTAGAAATCACGAGTTCCAATAAATTCATCGTCAAAATAGCGCTTCAACTTAGTACGTAAAGTTCCACGACTTACCCCAAGAACACGTGCTGCTTTTGATTGATTGTAGCGAGTTAATTCCATAACAGTTCGAAATAAAGGTGCTTCGACTTCTTCAACGATCAATTGATATAAATTCAAATTAGAATCTTTATTGTTAACACTCGTCAAATACCCCTTAACAGCACGAATTACTTGATGTGAAAGTGCTTCGCTGCTTTGCACCATTGTTTCTGTGCTCATTTAAGTCTCCTAGTACAAATTAATAAGTAAAATTATGCCCAGTACACACACTCACCGAACACCATGGTCTATATAGTATCAAACATCTCAAAGAGTGTAAATATTGTTTTAATGATATTCATTTATTAAGGAAATATTAAGTTAAAAAATTCTACCATTTTAACTGTTAAATGGACAAGGTGAATTTATTAATTAATTAAATTGCTGCATTTTGTGGTTCGCTCAGTGACATAAATATAAGTACAACAAGCACCCTCGAAATATATTTTTGTCACACACTTAAATATTCTGCGGCAGCATAGACAGGTCTTGTGAATCGGATTAATGCTTGAAGTTCTATGCTCATTCAAAAAGATCGAACAAAGCGCGCTGTCGCGCGCAAAGTCGTTAGGTTTTGTATCATTTCTGAGAAGTATGGGGATGTATCAAAACTTCAGAGATATTATTTCCTCGTCTTATTTCAAAGCAGGAGAAATGGTTTGCAATAAAGATTTAAATACCTTAGGAGTTCCTGCAACAATATCCCCATATTTAATAAAATCATCTCCTCCTTGTAAATCGCTAATCAACCCACCCGCTTCTCTGATTAATAGTGAGCCTGCAGCAATATCCCATGGGCGTAAACCAATCTCCCAAAAACCATCCAATCGTCCACTAGCTACATACGCTAAATCAAGAGCAGCAGATCCTGTTCTTCTTATACCAGCACACTTACCCAATAATGCTCCTAATGTAGGTAAATATCTCTGCGCCACATGAACATCTCGGGATGGAAATCCTGTTCCTAGTAATGCGGCCATCAGTTGAGTTTGTTTCGAAACACGAATTCTTCGGTCATTTAATCGAGCTCCTCGCCCGCGACTGGCAGCAAAACACTCATGCCGTAATGGATCATAAATTACTCCATGCTCTATTCTTCCTTTAATCTGTACCCCAATAGAAACTGAAAAAAAGGGGAACCCATGTAAATAATTCGATGTTCCATCCAAGGGGTCAATAATCCAAACTGTTTCTCCATCCCCTTCTTTTATACCGCTTTCTTCAGCTAAAATTCCATGCTCTGGATATGCTTTATGAATGGTATTAATAATGGCCTGCTCGGCTTTAATGTCTACTTCGCTAAAATATTCATGGTTATTTTTAGCGGTAATTTTAAGACGGTCCACTTGCTCCATATGACGAATTATTATATCACCGGCTTGTCGTGCTGCATTAACTGCTATATTTAAAAGTGGTTCCATGAATATACTCTATGTAATCTACAAAGTTGGCGATTCTATCATACTTTTTTTGCACAAAGAGAGTTAAATGTTATGATCGCATGATCGAAATGCATTAATTACTATTTTTTATGACTCTAAATTCTATTCGCATCATTTTAGTAGCAACCTCTCATCCAGGTAATATAGGCTCTACAGCTCGAGCAATGAAGACTATGGGGTTAAAATCTCTTTATTTAGTTAAACCCAAATCTTTTCCTGATCTGCGCGCCCAAGAAATGGCTGCGGGAGCAGATGATCTTCTGAGAAGTGCCGTAGTTACAGAATCATTAGACCAGGCATTGGTGGGATGTCAACTCATTTTAGGTACCAGCGCAAGACCTAGAGGAATTTCTTTGCCAGGTTTAACTCCCTCATCTTGTGCTGATTTAGTCAATCAACAAGCAGATAACACTCAAATTGGTATTGTATTTGGGCGTGAACATGCGGGTCTTACTAATGAAGAACTGCTAAAATGTCATTATCATATAAATATTCCAAGTAATCCTGAGTACAGTTCGCTGAATTTAGCTCAAGCCGTACAAATCATTGCATATGAATTGCGTATGAAATTGTTAGCACCTAAAGCAGAAGTAGCGTTACGACAAGATGAATATGCAACCGCAGAAGATATCGAACTGTTTTATGAACATCTCAAAGAGGTTTTTATTAAAATTCAATTTTTAAAAACGTCTAATCCACGACGTTTAATGCAACGTGTCCGACGATTGTTTAATCGCGTGAGCTTAGAGAAAATGGAAGTGAACCTTTTAAGAGGAATGTTAAGCCAAGTCCAAAAATCAATTGAATGGGCAAATAAAAGAGGCAGGAGTGAACACGATCATTAAAAAACCAATTTATTTTGATTACATGGCGACAACACCTGTTGATCCACGTGTTGTAGCGCGTATGCTCTGCTATTTAGGACCTGATGGAGATTATGGTAACCCTTCATCAGCTACTCATGAATATGGTAGAACCGCGGCACGTGCTGTAGAACATGCCCGCACACAAATTGCAGAAACAATTCACGCCTTACCTCAAGACATTGTTTTTACATCAGGGGCAACTGAAGCAAATAATTTAGCAATAATTGGCGCCGCCCAATTTTACCAAAATAAAGGAAAACACCTCATTACAATGAGTACAGAACATAAAGCCGTACTCGATAGTTTTAACCGCCTAGAAAAGGATGGTTTTGAAGTAACCTATCTTAAGCCAAAAACCAATGGTTTATTAGATCTTGAACAATTAGCCCAAACATTAAGGCCCGATACCATTTTAGTATCTATTATGCATGTAAATAATGAAATTGGAGTTATACAGGATATAGAGGCTATAGGCTCATTATTACGCCACAAAGGAATTATTTTTCATGTGGATGCAGCACAAAGTGCGGGAAAACTTCCCATAAATTTAACCCAGTTGTCTGTAGATTTAATGGCATTTTCAGCACATAAAAATTATGGGCCAAAAGGTATCGGTGCATTGTATGTCAGACATAAACCTAGAATTCGTCTTCAACCCCAAAGTTTTGGAGGGGGGCATGAAGGAGGACTGCGCTCAGGAACATTAGCAACCCATCAAATCGTCGGTATGGGAGAAGCATTTGCATTAACTGAACTCTTGCGTCAAGAAGAACAGGCACGTATCTTAAGTTATAGTAAACGCTTATGGGACGGTATAAAGCATTTACCTGGTATCCAGCTTAATGGTGATGCACATCAACGAATTGCTGGAAATTTGAATATGAGCTTTGCGGGCTTGGATGGTGACTCGTTACTTTTAGCATTAAATGAATTAGCAGTTTCTACTACATCAGCATGCAGCTCTGCAAGCATCCAACCCTCTTATGTGCTTAAGGCATTAGGATTAAGTGATGATCTTGCACAAAGTACAGTGAGGTTAACCATTGGGCGTTTTACTAAAGAAGAAGAAATTGAATATGCAATTAATATAATTCGTACTGAAGTCACTCGATTACACGAAATATCACCATCATGATGTATAATAAAATAGTGCAAGATTACTTTTTTTTACCAAAACATGTAGGTGTCATTGATCTCAATCATGCTCTTACTGTAATGGTAAAAAATAGTCAAAAAAATCAGGGAATAATTGAGTTATACCTGCAATGCGACTCAGAGGGTAAAATTCTGCGTGCTTGTTTTAAAACCAATGGAAATCCATACGTGATTGCAGGTCTGGAATGGTTATGCAGGCAATTAGAAGGAAAGGCTATAGATAATGTACCACAGATTGATCATTTGCTAATTATTAAAAACTTGGATATACCTATTGCCCAATACCCTATAGCATTAAGAATCCTAGATATTTATAAAGAAGTCATGCTTTTAATAAAAAATAAACCTCTTACATAGCCAGTAAATTTTGCTTTATTGCAAATCAAAGGCAATATGAAAGAGGTCAACACATAAATTGAGAGGTAGTATCATGAGCGTCATCATGCATCATGCAGAAAATAAAACACCTGAAATCAGTTTTACTGATGCAGCTTTAAAACACGTAGTATCTTATTTACAAAAAAAACCTGGACATGCAGGAATCCGTCTGTCAGTAAAAAAAACAGGATGTTCGGGTTTATCCTATGTGGTAGATTATGTGTTGGCCCCACTTGAAGGGGATTTAATTCTCCCTTTAAATAAACAATACGTTGTCTGTGTTGATAAAGCCAGCTACCCATTTCTAAAAAAAATGGATGTTGATTATGTAAAGCAAGGATTAAATCATAAATTTGTATTTAATAATCCCAACCAGACAGGCCAATGTGGTTGTGGAGAAAGCTTTACTGTCGATTAATCACACCCCTACAAAACGAAGTATAACCGAAACCCCACACCAGCAGGGTTTCGGTTTAAATGGTGGTTCTGAGTAGTTATTTTCCTCAATGCTCTTTATCATTCGGATTTATTGACAACCTAATCTTGCTAACTTGTTGCACTTAAACCTATCTTCATTATCCAAAAGCCAAAATCATTTTAATAAAAATAGTAAAAAAATTCATATAAAATATAGAGTAATAACGAATCAAACCCATTAAACCCCCTGCTTTCTTAGCGGGAGAAGCCATCCTACGCAGCACTTATTAATAGAACTGCCTTTGTAACTCAGACCAGTCTGACTTTTAATCTCATCTCAATCAGTTCGGGAGCAGTACACAAAAATACCCTACTTACTTAAATCCTTGCCTTGCTCCAAAACTTAAAGGTAATTCGTCCGCCATAGCAGTACCAATATTTTTAGTGACGCGATCAAAAAGGTTTTGTTTATGAGTGTAATCAATAACTTCTGGAACATTAATAATTTCACGAGCCAATTGTCCACTGCTAGCATACCCATCAATTAAACCCATAGTCAAAGCTTGCTCACCAGTCCAAAAAAGCCCTGAAAAAGTTTCATCATCGATATGTAACCGGCTTCCTCTCCCCTCTTTCACACGGTTAATAAATTGTTGATGTACTATATCAAGCATCGTTTGTAACTTTTGCTTTTCAAAATCGGTTTGCGGAGAAAATGGATCTAAAAATCCTTTATTAACACCGGATGTTTGTAAGCGACGCGAAACCCCGATTTTACTCATCAAATCAACCACTCCAAACCCATTGTATAAAACGCCAATCGAACCAACCATACTTGCGGGGCTTGCATAAATAGCATCAGTAGCAACAGCTACATAATAAGCAGCAGAAGCACAGGCATCGACACAAACTGAATAAATTTTTATATCAGGGTGCTTTTTTTGATAATATTTTATGGTGTTATACATATATTCAGCCTGTACCGGACTACCGCCAGGACTGTTAATACGCACAATTAGTGCTTTTAATCCTGAGTTTTTATAAGCGGTATCAAGCCCCTTCGCAAAATCATCGGAGTTAGCAGGTTTTGCATCAGCCATTTCACCATTAATGTCAACAATGCCCACATGCGGCTTGGTATTGGTCCCCACTTCCTCATTTGAGCTTGCAGAAAATTGATAAACAATATAAGCAATAATTAATAAATAAATGACACGCATGAACCATTTCCATCTGCGCTTTCTTTTGGCTTCTTTCATATAATCAATGATGATTTGATTCAGTAAAGCTTGTGAATCCTGACTCGAATTAGAAGAAATATCATTTGTCATATTAAAATCACTTGAAATTATTTAATTAAGCCTCATTTTACGGTAGATAAAAGAAAATTAACACCCATTAAATAAGGTGAATCGTTATGAGAATGGATAAACTGACATCAAAGTTTCAAATCGCTTTAGCAGATGCACAGTCTCTCGCTTTAGGAAGAGATAATGGTTTTATAGAACCTGAACATTTAATGAAAGCGCTTTTGGATCAGGAGGGAGGCAGTTGTAGACCTTTGCTCAGCAAAGCTGGGGTGAATATCCCTCTTTTAAGAACGTTACTCGATCAGGCTTTGGATAAGCTTCCTAAAGTAGCGGGTATGGGAGGCGATATTCATATATCCAATGCGTTAAATCGTCTATTAAATCTTACGGACAAATTAGCACAACAAAAAAAAGATAACTTCATTTCTAGCGAGCTTTTCATTTTAGCTGCAATAAGTGAAGAAGGTGTTCTTTCTCGCATGCTCAAGCAAGTTGGCGGTGACGTTAAAGCTATAGAAAAAGCCATAAATGAGTTAAGAGGCGGGGAAACAGTGACCGATCCTAATGCTGAAGAACAGCGACAAGCACTTGAAAAATATACTCTGGATTTAACTGCACGTGCAGAACAAGGTAAATTAGATCCTGTCATAGGACGCGATGATGAGATTCGTAGAACGATTCAAGTACTGCAAAGACGCACCAAAAATAATCCTGTTTTGATAGGTGAGCCAGGAGTAGGTAAAACCGCTATCGTTGAAGGATTAGCGCAACGGATTATTAATGGCGAGGTTCCAGAAGGTCTAAAAAATAAACGATTACTTGCTCTGGATATGGGGGCATTAATCGCCGGAGCAAAATTTCGCGGTGAGTTTGAAGAGCGACTTAAAGCAGTGCTTAATGACTTAGCCAAACAAGAAGGTCAAATCATCCTCTTTATAGATGAACTCCACACTATGGTCGGCGCTGGAAAAGCAGAAGGGGCAATGGATGCAGGAAATATGCTTAAACCTGCTTTAGCTCGGGGTGAGCTGCACTGCATTGGTGCAACTACGTTAGACGAATACCGGCAATACATTGAAAAAGATGCGGCTTTAGAGCGGCGTTTTCAAAAAGTTTTAGTTGATGAACCGAGTGTTGAAGATACCATAGCCATTCTTCGTGGATTAAAAGAACGCTATGAGGTTCACCATGGCGTTGAAATTACCGATCCGGCAATTGTTGCAGCTGCTACTTTATCACACCGGTATATTACTGACAGACAGCTGCCTGATAAAGCAATTGATTTAATTGATGAAGCTGGAAGCTTAATCCGTATGGAAATCGATTCAAAGCCCGAAAGCATGGATAAATTAGAGCGACGTTTGATTCAATTAAAAATTGAACGTGAAGCACTCAAAAAAGAACATGATGAAGCCTCTAAAAAACGACTTGAGGATTTACAACATGCAATTGACGAATTAGAGCTCAATTATTCCGATTTGGAGGAAATATGGAAAGCTGAAAAAGCAACTATGCAAGGAGCAACTCAAATTAAAGAAGCGCTTGAACAGGCAAAACTTGAAATGGAAACTGCTCGACGAGCAGGTGATTTAAGTCGAATGTCCGAATTACAATACGGACGTATTCCAGAACTTGAAAAACGCTTAGCACAAGTAGCAACTGCAGAATCGCATGAAACCAAATTAGTCCGTAATAAAGTCACTGAGGATGAAGTTGCAGAAGTTGTTTCTAGGTGGACGGGTATCCCTGTTGCTAAAATGATGGAAGGCGAAAAAGAAAAATTACTAAAAATGGAGGAGGTATTGCATCATCGTCTCATAGGACAAAATGAAGCCATAGAAGCAGTATCTAACGCTATTCGCCGCTCACGTGCAGGCCTATCTGATCCTAATCGTCCAATTGGCTCATTTTTGTTTTTAGGACCAACCGGTGTCGGAAAAACAGAATTGTGTAAAGCCTTAGCCACATTTCTTTTTGATACAGAAGAGGCAATGGTGCGTATTGACATGTCTGAGTTTATGGAAAAACATTCTGTTGCTCGTCTCATTGGCGCACCTCCAGGCTATGTCGGTTATGAAGAAGGCGGCTACTTAACAGAAGCTGTACGTCGCAGACCCTATTCCGTCATTTTGCTCGATGAAGTAGAAAAAGCACATTCCGATGTGTTTAATATTCTTCTCCAAGTCATGGACGATGGCCGTTTAACTGACGGCCAAGGACGTACTGTAGACTTTCGCAATACCATTATTGTGATGACATCCAATCTTGGTTCCAATCTGATTCAGGAAATGGGTAATAAATTCAAATACGAGCAAATCAAAGATGCAGTAATGGAAATGGTCCGACAACATTTCCGTCCTGAGTTTATCAACCGAATTGATGATACCGTTGTCTTCCACGCCTTGGCCAAAGAGCAAATCGCAAAAATTGCTGCCATACAAATCAGCTATTTACAAAAACGCCTAAAACAACAAGACATCCATCTTGAGGTCACCCAAGAAGCGTTAACGCATTTAGCTGAAGCAGGATTTGACCCAGTATATGGTGCCAGACCTTTAAAGCGAACCATCCAGCAACAATTAGAAAATCCCCTGGCCCAAGCAATCTTAACTGGAAGATTTAAATCAGGTGAAACCATTGATGTAACTTATCAAGATGGTGAGATGGAGTTTACTGGTCACGAATAGATCATCCAATTAAATTAATGAATTGGTAGCCTGGATCCAGCATAGTGGAATCCAGGCCACAATGAATTGAATTAGTTTCGACTAAACCTCTTGCTTAGGTCACGAAAAGTTAAATTGAGGTGGCTCTGGAGCGTATTCCACTTTAACTTCTCTTTTTTCCTCGAGCACCTTCTTGAAGTCCCGAGTTTTTTCCGACAAATCGGATTCTTTAACTTTTGCTGCTATTCCCGTTCCTATGCTAGCCGCTGCCAGTGCCCCAGCTACAGCCATAGCAATAATAAACCCAAGACCTGTAGGAGCAAGAGCAAATGCTACTATTGTTGCAATAACAGCAAATACGCCACATGCCGCAGAGACTGCTTGCAACTTCTCAGATTTTGCTCCAACAAGCTCATCAGAAAGATAGGCAAGTTCGCACAGGGATTTTGATTTGGATTTAGGGTCTACATCAGGAGCTGCAGCATTTCTCGCATGTCCTACTAAACTATTCAATTTTTGACAATCTTGTAGTGTTATAGGTGAGTTCAATGCATCACTAATGGTGCTACACAGTGCATTTCTTGGTTGTTTTATGCCGTTATTTATCTCCATCTCGGCTAAAGATTTATTTCCATCGCGAATTTTTAGCTTATAAAGATCAATTAAATAAGACTCTATTGCAGTTCTCTTTTCAAGCTCATTCTCATTGCTCAATTCCAATAATTTTTCATTTATTATGGTATTAATAGTTTTTGTAAAACCTTTAAGAAAAGATTCTATTTGCTGACGTACTTCCTTACTTAACTCTTCTTTAAGCTGATTGACTTTGTTTTCTATGATTTGTTTAATTATATTATCTTTATTTTCATTCCCATTAAGGATTTGAACTACCGCTTGGCTACTTATTTTGCTCTTAGAAAGTACTTCAACACTCTCTTTATTTCCCATTTTTGAAAGATTGTGCTCAATGAATTCTTTCACTCTTTTAGCAGGTAAGTGAGTGTCGGAGTAGGATTGCGATATAAGTTCTGTAAAACTGAACTCACTAGCAACTTTCATTGCTTTCCAATGCTTCGCATCGGGACTCATTGAAGCTTCCCGAACTGCTACATAAAGAGGTTTCCAATCAGCTACTTCTTTTGGAATACTACCTTCGCCTGGTATTGAGGCTATTAATGTTGGACTTCCATAATTATAGATTTTATCTCTTCTTGTTACTGGAATAGGCAAAAAATGGTGTTTTTTTAACTCATCAAAAATTTCCATTTTTTTTGATGTATTATGTCCTTTAATCCCTTTAAGCTCCGGAAAAACCTCATCAAATTTAGAGGGGTCTAATCCCTTTATGTTTCTATTAAAGTCAGCGAAGTCCCAGTCTCCATTAGAAGCACGCCGATATATTTTAAATTTTTCCTCCTCACCTGGAATTTTAATTAGGATAGGAATATTGTGTTTTTTGGCTTCCGATATTGCATTCTTTGTTTCTTCACTTTCAAGATCTATTGTTGTGTGTGTTAGAAAATTAAGGAGATTCTCATTGGCTTGTTCTTGAGTTAATTGGGGTCCGGAATATCCCCTTAAGTTTAAGATTACATTCTTAGGAATTAATTCGGGATGCTCTTTAAAAAAATGTTCCATACTTTCGACGATATCTTTACGATCGTCGTAAAAATTAAATTCAATGATATCTTCAGGATTTTCCATGGCAGCATAATGCATTTGAGCCAGCGCCAAGGAGACTTTACTTTCATCATCCATTAACTCTAAAAATCCATCCTCATTAAATTTAGTTGATTTTATTCCCTCTTTATAACTCCCATTCTCATTTAAATATCCCTTCTCATTGAATTTTTCAAGCGTTTTTCCTGCCACAACCACATCACTCTCTAAATCCGGAAGCAGAAAAGGATTAAATGTTGCATTTTCTCCCAAGTCTTTAGCAATAGCGTCCATTCTCGGGTAAACGGAGCCAGGCGGATAGTCCGTGCCAGTTCCATTTTTAAAATCTATATAAGGTGATTGGCGATTAGAGCCAATAAAAAGAACTGTTTTATCTTTTGTTTTCAGAGAATCTAGAAATTCACGATTTGCCTCTAGATACGCTTTATTGGATTCTTCAAGTGTTCGTTCTTTAATCCAGTTTCTACCAAGATTAAAGCTTGATGCCTCGTTGCTATAACATCCATCAAAATCCAGAGAATGATAAACCACTTTATTCATATCCAAGAGCAGTGCGCCTCCAACTATGGGTCCCCACGATTGGTTTTTTCTAATTGCATCTCTCATGTTGTTATGCTGCTTTTCACGAGCTTCCCTGGTAGGATTCTGGATAAAAGCTTTTGTATCATTAAGGTATGTAGTTATTCTTTCCAAATCAGCTGTACTTAAATCACCATTATCTTTAAGCTTTTTAACAGCGCTTAAAAGGTTTCCAACTTTTGGATCGGTTTTTTCTAAATCCTCATAAGCCTTGTCGAAAAGCGTCTCAATATGTAATGCATTGACTCGAGCCTCTAAATCCTCATCCAATGGAACAAGTGAAATATTTTCTTCAACAAGTTGATATAATTCTTCGGCCTTTTCTTTAGATAACCCTTTTAAATTCTCTTCTTTTAATGCCCAGCTTAATGCATCTAAATAAGTTTTAAGAGCTTGTATCTTGCTTATTTCAAAAGAATCACCAAATGCATCAAACTTATTCTTCAGTGCTTGAGGAGCATTCTCATTCCCTCCATATACATTCATTAACTTCTGCATACGGGATCTTTGCTCTTCTTCATCTAAAGGTAAGGGTTTCTGCGCAAACTCACTAAGTCCATTAATGTTCACTAGTCTGCTTACTATTGTAAACTCAGCCCCCTCATTATTGAACCATGATATTTGCACTGTTGGATCTTTGTCTTTCTTAACTTTGTCCAACATTTGCTGACTATAACCCACAACTATTGCTTGTATAAAGAATCTTGCAAGTTGTTGAGGGTCATTATTTGCTCTTTCCAGCATAAGGCGATAGTTTTCTTTGTTATTGTGATTAATCGCGTTAATTATTCTGGGATTTAAACCCGTTTTATCTTCATTTAAAAGCTCAGGTAAAAGTTCATCCATTAAAGATTGCATATACACACCAATACAACTTGGTGCTTTTATATATTTTTTAAACTCATCATAAGAGAGTAAAGGAATTTTATATTCATCAAATATACGAGAAAGAGCAGCCTCTGTGTTTTTTGTTCTCTCTATGACCCTATACGGTTGATTGTCTGCTCCTTTTGGATCATAGGGCAACTTCAGATGGTTTTCTAAATTTAAAAGAAATTTTTTTTGAAAATCCTGTTTATATCTTTGAAAACCCTTATCGGTTACAGGACTTGTTTTATCAAACATACATATTCCTTTTAGCTTAAAATTAATTTTGCCTAACTAAAAAACGCTTTATAAATGAATAAAAATTACATATAACACCAATTATAATTCAAATACATTAAGCAAGTATTATCAGTCTTCCAATACAAAATACCGCGTTACCTCAAATTACCTGTTGCCTAAGGAAGGAAAGTGGCATGGGAGGATGGAGGATGGCATTATATTTAAAAACACAGCGCTTACGTTATCGCCAGGGTAATCGTGCTGTAAAAAAATGTATTTGGATGAATTTTGCGACATGCATGGTTATCATAGTAAATTGAGGCAATAGGTAATGAATAATACTATAGGACCTGTTGTTGAAAAAATGACCGTAGAAGGTTGAATCATCCAGTCTTAACCTCTCTATGAAAGCTCAATTTGAGATAAATTTCAGAACAGGTTTAAAATCGATTATTTACATACAGCTGTATTAACCGCGCTTCTAATCTTTTTTTCATTTCGGGCCATTCTTCTGCCAAAATACTAAATAAAACGGTATCCGTTACCTGACCATTATGATGAGTCATATGCTGGCGTAAAATACCCTCTTGTACTGCACCTAATTTCTTCAAGGTATTGTAATTTTTGATATTACAAGGATCCGTTGCAATCTGCGCACGGTTGATATGCCATTCTTCAAAAGCATTTTTAAATAACAGTAACAAAGATTCATGATTATAATGCATTCCCCATGTTGAGGGGGTAAGCCAACCATAACCTACTTCTAGTTTTTTATGCTGTAGTTCGATTTCATAATAGGCGCGACTGCCAATCAATTCATTATCTTTTAGTCTTCGTATCACATAAGTTAGCATTGTGCTTGCCGCTTGTTGTTGTAAACAATCCTGAAACCAACAATCGTAAAAGTCGCTATCCGCCCTACATGGCATATAAGTCCAAATTCGCACATCATTTGCCGGGTATCGTAAAAACTCATAATGATTCAGAGTAAGCGGTTCTAATTGAATCGTTTCACCACGAAGGGTTTTAAGCTCCAAGTCACTGATCTGTGGTTTTCTTTTAGGCATAATAGACACATCAAACATTCTTTCTTAAAGAAGATAAATAAATTATTTCCGTGTATAAATCAACTCTTAAAAATGCCAACCGCAATTGCGGTGTATTCATATTTCTGATGCAGATTTTCTTTCTATGATATTTTGTACCGGGTTTTTTTTATCATTATTTCATTTTATTGATGAAGATGTAGGATACAATTACTGTTACCAATCAATTTACTCCAAATATTTCCTAATAAACACATAGACTCCATGAGTTAATTCCTTTAAAAGTAAAACATATTTGAAAAATGTATATGATATATAAATACAACTCATTGTACAAAAATAAATCTAAAGATTAAATTAAAAATACGAAGTTAATTAGGGTTCATTAATGAATATACAAGAATATCTTGACCATTTAAGAAATGGTAATTTATTAAAAGTCAATAATATAGCTCAGGAAATTCAAGTCAAATATCAAAATATTGCTTGTGGATGCTACCTCCATTCAATGCAGGAGTTGCCTGACAATTATGGTGATGAATATACAGATGGCTTTATATATTGCCAGAATAAGCTTTACTATATTGGAACAGATAAAGTTGCAGCAGAAGTATCTAATTTCAATAAGAGTCAACTTGAGAGCACTCTCAATGAAATGGATCAACAGGCTTCTGGGTCATTGTATCTAACAGAAGAACAAGTTAATAAATTGGTACCTAATAAGGAAGGACTTAATACTCCTGATCCAATATTTAGTAAGTTAGGAGCAGATGACATTACCCCGCTTATAATTTATGAGCTGTGCAAAACCGATGTAACGGAAAAAGATCTTGATTTAATGAAGTTTTATGAAGAAATTATGTACGCGAGTTTCGAAAATTCGCAAGCAATGTTAAGTTGTATCGCTACTTTGCAAATAGCAATGAAATTTGCAGTAATTCTTAGAAAAGATTCAGATTACTGTACCCAATTAGATAGTGAAACTCAGCTAAATGATAAGAAGGCAATTCAAGCTTTTGTTGATAAAAGAGCTCCTTTTGCGCTAAAACTCAATTCATTGACTATGGAAAAAGATAAAGCGATTGCAGATCCAACAAGCTACTTAAAACAAAATATTGGGCAAATGAATTATAAAACGTTCTTCAATCTCCTAAATAATGTTACCTCGATGAGAAGAGATTGCGAGGGCAATAGGGATATATTTCAACTTCTGGATGTTCACTTCAACAACAAAATGCATGATAAATTATCTGCTCTTATAACAAGTAAAGAACGTATTAAAATAGACATATTCATTAAACAAGTTAGAGATGCTAAAACCATTGAACGTGTTGCCGAGGGTAAGACACTTTATGACTTGGCGCTCGAAAATGGACTGTTTGACGTTGCAAATACATTGAGCAAGAAACATACGGAATTAAAATGTAACGAAAAAATACCCAATAAAGAATATATAAAGGATTTAGCTTATTGTAAAAAAATTCAAGCTAAAACCGATTGCCTAAGAGCTTTGGGAGAAAAAATAATTTTAGATTCTGTTGCAATGAAGGAACCTATAAAGCTGCAAGGGAAATTTCTTGATTTAAAAGAAAAGAAAATAACCATAGATGAGTTAAAATCATTTTTAGAAAAAATAATGAGCTCTATAAAATTAATATGCTAGATTATAAGATAGCCAAAGCATTCGAAGTGATACAAAAAGCGCAGAATTTAGATAATCTCATCTTAAAATATCAACACACTCCCATAAGCTCTTCTAATAAAATAACCTTGGATGAGTTTAAAAAACAATCCACTGATATTTTGAATACCGAAAATCACCGTCCAGAAGATAGTTTTTTTACCAAAATCAAAGAAATTGTAAACTCTATCCGTATCAGCATTAATATTTACAGAACTGCACAGGATATTTCCAACCCCAGTTTAAATCAAAAGGAAATAAGGCGGGTTTTAAAGGAATATAGAGAACAACAAAGTGAATCGAATAATAATGAGAATACAATTCAATATTCCTTCTAAAACTCTGGGCTTTGTTTCTTCATTACATTCAACAAGAAAATCAATTTCGTAAACATCCCGGATCATGATGTCCGGGATTGTTTTTTGGAACCTAACAGGATAATGAGACTGAGCTTTCAGAACTTTCCAGAACTGCCTCTTTGGTCAACTCTTTTTCTGCTCGTGCCAAGAGCGTCTCCATTTTATCTCTGCCCCCAAAAAACTCACAATCTAAAACAACGCCTGGTTCATGTTCAAGAAATTGTTTGAGAAATCTAACTCCATTAAACATATCTTTTTTGCTTAATTCATCCAAAGAGCATTCAAGACCTAATGCTTTTTGCAAAATAAACAGCAAGTTGTCATCCAGTCCCCTTGGTTGCTGTAATAATAAGACATATCCGCCAAAAAGTTTATAACTGCATTTTTGATCATAACACTCCTTGATCTTGATCAACAAAGTGCTGTAATCGGTAGATTCAAGATTATCTTGAATCCATGGTGTGTAATATAAATCATATATTATATTTCTTGATTTTTCTGACTCAACATATTTAATAATACTGGCGTTAATTGCCTCATCATTTAATGCCCTAAAATTATTAAAATCCTTGTGATCTTTTGCCACCGCTTTGCACCATTTCTCTATATCTTTTTCAAGCTGCTGTCGCTCATTTTCAATTTGCTTTATTAGAGATTGGACAAAAGCAATTGCTTTAAACCGATGCAAAATCGCAGCACCACGTCTCGTTTGTTGCTCAATAATATCCTGCAAGTATTTTTGGAAATTTGTATCCTGAGCAAAATGAGGATATTTCATATAGCGAAGAACTTTTTCTTTGTCTTCGACAAACATATTGTCACGAAAGGCCTCTAATGCCCGTACAATTGTTACTACATCAAGAATCTTTAAGTCATCTTCTTTGAATTTCTTTTTAGGAATGTACTCTATTTCTTTAAATTGTAATGCTCTTCTTATCGCCAGGAACAATTTACAATTAGTGACATCACATGTACCAAAATAAGTCCAGGATGCATACCCATTGTAATCATCATACTCCTTGATTAGCCGAAAATAACGATGAATTAATGCTCCTAATAAAAACAAAGTACCTTGGGTAGTTTTTTCTTTATCTTCTTTAGGAATTTGCCGTAATTCATTAACTAATAAGTTAAATACTTCACGCTGACTTTCTCTATCCGTCTTACATTTTATTACTTCATTTGTTCTGGCTATTAATACTTCAAGGCTAGTTTGTTGCACTAAATCACTACTCCGTGCGTCAACCACTTTATATCTGCCTAATAAAGTAGAATATGCAGTATCCAGGTTAAGAGTATTGACTCTAAATGTCGCAAATGGTGGTGGGGTATAAGTCATACAACCTCCTTATTACATATTCAATCCCAAGGAACCCATGATCCCTCTATAAATCCCGTACAACGCTGAAGAACCATTATGAAACGATAAGTGTTTAGCCTCATGAATGTCTTTTTGAATTGTTACTCCTAATTGTGTATTTAATTCACTATATGTTTTTTCTTCACGTCTTTCATAAACAAAAGTGCAATAATAACTAAGATCACTCAGACACGAATCAAAGAACCTCTTATCTATCTCTTCAAGTGACTGTACCCCCAAATGACTGCGAAACAAATCAATCAAAGGTTGATGCAAATAACTGTTTATTATTGAGCTATATTGAAACCATTTTAACAAATAGATTCCAATAATAACTTTGGTTCTAAATTCATTGAACTCATCGAGAGTTAACTTAGGATCCCGTTTAACGTCTTTAACATAATTGAGTAACTCATAAGTCTCATCTAAACTCTGAGCTAGGAGACTTATTGTACCCGCATCATCCATGGCAGCATTATCAGGAATTAGTATTGAAAAAAAACTTAAACAGCCCGCATGTTGTCCATAAGTTCGTGCTAGACACATTGCTAATCGTTTTGCTTTTTGCTGAAACTTGGCAAACTGAGTCATTGCATCCCTCCTGCAAATAGTGACCCGCAAAACTGCAACGCGTCATTTATGTCCTAAAATGTAAACGCCTCCATTTTTTATAACAACCAATAAAAAATATTGCAACTATTAATTTAACGAATTGAACATAAAAAGAATTAAGCGTTTCTTTTTCTCAATTAATGCTTGAGTTTTAACTGTTCAATGAAGTGTCATTTCATTAAAATTTTCCCCAATAACACTACATCGCAAAACGCTCATCAATTGACGTAATTAGCTTTTGATGAATACCGTTAAAACCACGGTTACTCATAACCAATACAGCATCTCCTGCTTGTACTGTTTTTGAGACTTCATGAACAATATCATCATGGCTTTTACAAATGGTATAAGGGCAGGTCCAATGATCCAGGGTTTTATGTAAATCAAAATCTTGAGGCTCCAAAACATAAGCACCATGAACTGATTCCAAAGCGTGTGCCATTTCTGCGGCATGAACGCCTGTACGCATGGTATAAGAGGCAAACTCCAAAACTGCAAAAATTCGTTGATGTCTATTACTTCGTTTTAAAGCATCAACAGTGCGCATTATGGCGGTAGGATGATGAGCAAAATCATCATAGACTGTAATACCATGCTTAGTGGAACGAACTTCCAATCGTCGTTTCACGGGCGTAAAACGTTCCAAAGCTTCAGCAGCAACTTCTGGGTTCACTCCTGCATTTACGCTCGCAGCAAGCGCTGCTAAACCATTTTCCACATTAAAACGGCCAATTAAGGGCCAATTCACTTGCGCAACCTCTTTTCCCAGATGCACTACTTTAAATGATGAACCATTCTCTTCAAGTAATTTTGCAGACCACTGAGCATTCCCATCCAAAGAAAGCTCTTCAATTCGTGAGTATTGGCCTCGTGCAATTACTTCATTTAACGCCTTGTCATGACAAGGTTTGATCGCAACACCACTTGCAGGTATCGTTCTTAGTAGATAATGAAACTGCAATTGAATTGCGGCAAGATCAGGATAAATATCCGCATGATCAAACTCTAAATTGTTTAAAATAGCTATTCTTGGTCGATAATGCATAAATTTAGGGCGTTTATCAAAAAAAGCACTGTCATATTCGTCTGCTTCAATAACAAACCATTTTCCTGGACCTAAACACGCACTGGTTTTAAAATCTGATGATACTCCACCAATCAAAAAGCCAGGATTCAATCCTGCTTGATGTAAAATCCAAGCAATCATAGAAGTAGTTGTTGTTTTTCCATGCGTTCCTGAAACAGCAATCACTTGATAATTGGATAAAATGTTTTCAGCGAGCCATTGAGGCCCTGAAGTATAAGGTTTTCCTGACTCCAGAACAGCCTCAAGTACAGGCATTCCTCTTTTAATTGCATTACCTACAATAATTAAATCAGCCTGCAATGCATAACGCGTATCCACATAACCTTCAGTCCAATCTATGCCTTTTGCCGCAAGTAAATCACTGACAGGCGGATAACAATCAGCATCGCTGCCAGTAACTTTATGCCCTGCTTCACGAGCAAGCAAAGCAAGTGCACTCATAAATGTTCCACTGATACCTAATATATGTAAATGCATAATAATCCTAATCTCATTGTAATAAAGAAACCGTCAAAATATTAACAGCAACTAAACCAAAAGCAGTTAATACAGCTTGAATCATCGTCACATTTAATGCAAATTTATAAATATTAGCTGTAATAACAAATTGCCAAACTGATAACCCTAAACTTAAAAATAAATAAATAATGCCCAGAAATAAAAATAAAGGAGTTCTTAAATGAAACTGAGATAAATACGGCGCAATCAACAACAATGGAAGAACTAGTAGATGAATGATAATGTTGATAACAAATAATGAAGTAACAACTTGTACAAGTCTTGCTGCAAATCCCTTAAAGGACAAAACCAGATAGGTATAAATTACGTCAGAAAAAATCAAGAAGATAGAAATAAGTGCACTACTCACTACATCATCGGAAGATTTAAAAGAAGTAAGGTCCCATTCAATCATGATAAGCAAAGCCAAAAAAAAACCACTCAAAACCATTCGAGAAATAGAATAAGAAGTATTTTCAGGGCTTTCCTTTAATAAACAGATATCCCAGTAACGATCAAATATAAGATGAAACATTATGTCTTCATTTTTGAATGGTAGAGTATTCGTCCTATTACTATTAAGTTAGTCCACAACCCTCTTCATTAATTTCTTCACCATGCTAAGCTGCTGAATCACAGGCTCATTCCATGGCCCTGATATTTTATAACTGTACCCAGAAATTTTTTGCATACTTTGACTTATAATATTATTCGCAACCCATGCTGCAACACCAGCAACAGGACCGCCTGCAATGGTCGCGACAACTGGTAAACTTGCAGTTATATGGGGTGAGATCTTTAAGTTCAAATTGTAAGTATGCTTGGGTAAATTTAAATCTCCTTTCATACCGGCATAAGCAACTGGGCCATCCAAATAACTGTCTTGGGTGCTCATGATTCCATCATTAATGATAAAATTTCCCTGAAAAATGTCAAAGCTATATCCTTGATGAGACAAATCACTAAAATCCAATTGCAATCGACGAGGAATGGTCTGTAAACTCAAAATACTTAATAGCTTGCCTAAACCTAATTTTTCTTCAGTTGCCTTACTTAAATGAGTAATCCTTCCATTTTTAAGTTGGAGATACATCTCTCCATTTAATGAGGCAAGAGAAAAGTTATATATTCTATTTTTCCAACCCCCGTGAAACTCCATATAACCTTTTTTAGCATGGACTGCAGGAGTAATATTCCAGCGCTCTAAAGTTTTTGATAGTTGCGTCATGTTTAATTTAACATCGAGTTTTGTTTGATTAACTTTATTTTTTTCGGTCCACTCGCCCTGAACATCAAACTGATAAACTGGAGAATCAATTCGGCAATAATTTATTGTCCATTTTCCAACACTGGACTGACTTTTCATAGTAACATTACCAATTTGTAATTTATTCACTGATAAGTTATCAATACGCAAATTGAGATTTGGAATTTGATGTGGGTGAATTTGTACTGAATCAACATAATCCTTATCAGCAACATAGATTTTATCTAAATTCAAATACTGGACATGGCCACTCAACTCGTCGGTTGGTGCATGATAAACCAAATCGGCAGCAATCATTTTTTGCTTTAAACTAAAAGACCAATCCTTATTTGGCAGTATTTTTGCTTTAACAGCCATTGCATTGAACTGTTGTTTTAAAAAGCTAAATTTATCAATGGTTATATTAATGATACGTAGTTTATTTAATAAAGATGTATTCGTTTGTGTTGTAGAAAACCGTGTATATATATCCTTCCAATCATGTAAATCAAAACCTTTTAACGAACCTACTAGTGAAAGCCCAGGTAAATTCTGATTTACCGCATTTGCACTTCCCAAGCGTAACTGTCCTGAACTAAAAGCCAACCCCTGTTTTTCGTTTTTAAACAATAGATCGGCACTGAGTCGTACATCATAATTTCCTCTTAAACGCATTGATTCTCTTTCATTAAAATCAATATTTAAGTTTAGAGGGGTTTTGTCATCTGCCTCTTTTCCTAAAGGTGCAGGTAAATGAATCGCTAATCCCTCCAAAGAGCTGCTTAAATTAATACTGTCTGCTTCGGAAGGTTTATCCGTGAGTTTTAATTCTGCATTCACTAAAAAAGAACCATCAGCTAAAGCAAAAATAGGTAATTTAAATTGATCCTTTAAAGAATCAACGCTACATTTTCCATTTACAGTAATCGTTGTAGCTGGTTTTGGCTGTTTAATAGATTGAACTTTAATTTTCATTGGATTTTCAAGAATGTCAGCAGACATAGAACTATCAGTGACCCCTGTTTCATTAAACATTAATTCACCTGATAAATTCTTAACAGTAAACTTGCTTAATTTATGATTTACAGTGATGGTATTATTTTTAAAAATCGCATTTCCCAGAGCAAGCACCGTATCATTTTCAGGGTATAAAGGAGCCTCTACCCTTAAATTAAGCAATGCAGTTCCCTTAACAGACAACATTTTCAAAAGAGAAAGTTTTTTCTTGAGAGGAGAAGCCATAATATAATTCATCATTTTTTGAACTGATGCATTAATTTTTCCAGTAACAATCAAATTTTCTTTATTCTTCCCTATATCATCAATACGCAAATGCATTTGTTTGGCCACAACACCCTGAAAATTAGCATGAGCTATATCAATATTTAAATTACGCTTATTGAGGTGAATATAGCCATCGATGTCTTTAATCACTTGCCATTTAGAATTGATTGCAAGCTCTCCTCCACTCGCAAAGCTGTCTATAGTAAATTCACCTGTATTATCATCAAAAGGAAAATCTTTCGCTAAGCCATTAACCCTAATTTGACCACTCGCTTCAGAAATGCGTTTTAAATCATTTTTTAACCAAAGATATAATTTGGGTTTTAAATATTCTTTAGGAAGAAAAGCAACCCATTGCTGCCAATTTTTCCCAGAAAATTCGGCGCCCAAACGAATATGACCTATAGATTCACGACTTACCTGATCGACAACGCCCTGCATGCTCATAGTCAACTCGGGCTGACTAAAAACAAACCTATCTATGCTAATACGCAAACCGTCATTCAAGTTTTTCCAATCAAAAGCGCCATTGAGTAATGATAAATTTTGTTCTGGATAACCATTTACCTGTATGGAAGTGTTCTCGGAGTCAAGCTCTAAACGTCCTTCGTCTGGTTGCCAATTAATCACGCCTGAAAGATTATGTACTTCAGGAATAGAATCTTTGGCACTCCATCCCAGCTGTTCGAAACGTGTTAAAATATAATTAATGGAATAATCATTAAAAACTATTTCATTACCATCTTCTTGTAAACTATCTTGAGTATTTTTCTTGTTCTCATTAACCCCTGCAAGTTCTATTTGAGGTAACGTATCTGCACCTACGCTCAACGTATTAAAATTTGGGATAGGAGGAATACTTGAAAGATTGGCATTCGCAGTAATCATGATCTGAGAATCGTGCAAGACTCCCTGAGGTTTCATATCCAACAGAGCTTGCATACTTTTAGGCCAGTCAATTGCATGAGACAGTAGGGACTCAATAATAATTGACTTCACAAATAATTGATAACTTTGTTGCTCTTTCTTGTATTTAAGTAATAGCTGATTTTCAGGCCAACTTATTCCTCCCATACGCAATTGAATGTGATCAGCAAGCAATTGCCATCCCAGATTATCAGGGTTCCAGGATAAGTTAGCAAAAAAAGACTGAACCAATTGGCTTTGTTGATTACGTAATAGACGCCAAGCCAAGCGTTTAAAATCCACCTGTGCTTGTACCGAAGTAATCGAACCATGGCGCATATCAACCCATACAGCAATGTTCCCTTTACCCCCTTCCAAGTGTTCTGTTGCTTGAGGAAACAAACTTTGCCATTGAGCAGGTACAATATTTTTAGCTGAGAAATAAAACCGGCCTTTTATCTCCTCAAAATGATCCGGATCAAAATATCCATCTCCTAATAGCTGAAAATCAGTACTGTTCGTTTGGGCGAGTCTAGCTCCTCCCTTAAATTTATAATGTCCACCGCTATTGGCAACGGATACATTTAATCCATCGACTGGAATCAATCCCCCATCGCTAAAATAAAAATAAGCTGAAACATGTTTAATAATTAAACGTTCTTGTTGTGATAACCAAACTAAAATTTGTTTGGTTTTTTCGGGGGTCATATCGCTATTGAGCGCATTAGTAGTAATACCATCAATAGTCCAATGAGCATCTTTTTCTCTGAGATTAAGATGCATATCATCAATATAAAGAACACCTGGCTGTATTTGCCAATTCCATAAAGATTTGAATAGATTAATCCCTACTAATAATTTATTGACATGAAAATTATTATTTGCGTCATCGCCTAAAGTCACTTGATTTAATTTAAGTACAGGATGAAACCAATACCATCCTGTCTCTATAGTCTGAATGGTAACTGGCTGGCCAAGAAGAAGGGATAAATGTTGTTCAATCTCTCCTTTATACTCTTTCGCCCATGGAGTCAGTGCACGGAAAATGCTGGAGAAAACAGCCATAAAAATAATGAAGACTGCTAAATACATCCAGATTCGTTTAAATACTTTACTCACGCTTGTGATTCGGTTACTCATTAATTGTTTTACTATACCATTGCTTTCTTGCTCATACTACTTTTTAAGCTTTATACAGTGTAACCTTCCTCACGCATTTTCGCTAATTTATAACGTAAAGTTCGCTCGCTTACTCCTAATAAAGCAGCTACTTTTTGTCTGTTACCTTCATTTTCCAATAATGTTTTCTCGATCAATTCAAATTCATGGACTTGTAAGTTTTTACTGTGTGCTGTTGAACTTGTATCTGGAACCAAAGGGGCATTTAAGGATAATTGTAAATGTTCCGCTTCGATAATACCTTGTGTTTGCAACACCAATGCCCTTTGAATGACGTTATCAAGTTCTCTTGCATTTCCTGGCCACGGATAAGCTAACATCAGCTTTTGCGCAGCAGGACTAATTACCGGAACTACCGGTTGCTTATGTTGGCAATGTTTACGCGTTAAATAATTGGCTAAAGGAATAATATCATTTTTTCTCTCCCGCAGTGGATGCCATTGCAAGGGAAAAACATTCAAACGATAGAACAGATCTTCTCGAAAACGCCCGGCTTTCACCTCATCTTTAAGTAGTCTATTTGTTGTAGCCAAAATACGCACATCAAGATTTATTGTTTTGTTAGCACCAATGCGCTCAACCTCTTTCTCTTGTAACACACGAAGCAATTTCGCTTGCAAACTTAAAGGCATCTCGCTCACTTCATCTAAAAGCAAAGTTCCACCTTGCGCTTGCTCAAATTTTCCTGGAGTAGATTTATATGCTCCAGTAAATGAACCTTTTTCATAACCAAATAAGGTTGCTTCAAGCATTTGTTCAGGAATTGCTGCACAATTAATTGCAATGAAGGGTTGTTTTTTTCGCGGGGAATGATCATGGATAAAATGAGCCAACACTTCTTTCCCAGTTCCGCTTTCACCACTGATCATGACTCCTACATCAGATTGAGCAACTTTTAATGCCATAGACAATAATGCCTGGCTTTTTGGATCTTGGGCTATGGGTTCTCCAGTATTTTCATCAAATTCAACTTTAATGTATTGATTGATTTTTTCAGTTAATACTTGGGCACTAAAAGGTTTTTGTAAATAATCTACAGCACCATGATGAATAGCCGTCACTGCGTCTTGAACGGAACCATAAGCAGTCATTAAAATAACCGGCAATCCGGGTCTTTTTTTTTGGATTTCTGATAATAACTGATTTCCATCCATTTCATCCATGCGAATATCGGATAAAACAACGGATGGATTATGGATTTCAAGAAGAACTAAAGCTTCCTTTCCATTTTTGGCTGTAATATAGGTATGGCCAGAAATAGTCATTGTTTCAGCCAGAGCTTCCCTTAATACCGGATCATCTTCAACGATTAAAACATGACTCATAAGATTTCCTTTTCTAAAAGTTAGTACCCCTCCTAGGGTAAAAACAAATTAACTTGTGTGCCAATTCCTTCCGTAGACTCCAAACTCACTTGACCACCATGTGCTTTTACTACGGCATAAACAACTGCCAAACCCAGACCGTTGCCTTGAGCTTTTGTAGTATAAAAAGGTGAAAAAGCCTGGTTCTTCACCTCTTCTGTCATCCCTTTTCCATTATCCTCTACAGTTATTTGTATACCTGAATTGTCAGTAGATGCAAGTGTTAAATTAATTTCTGTTGCCTCTGATTGTAATGAATTGATCACTAAGTTTAAAACTGCGCCAAGGAGTGACTCCCCATGGATTAATGCCTCACATGTGATAAGTTGGTTATTCACATTAAACGATACTCCTCGGGCCAAAACATAAGGTTGAGCACGTTGAACCAGTAAAGAACACCAATCGGTTACATCCATGCGTGTTGGTTCGATGGTAGTGCCGCGAGCAAATAATAATAAATCCTGAATTTGTTGTTCAATACTACTATGGCATTCTTGCAATCTCAGAATCCAACTTTGAGTACGAGAATCCAAATCAAGAAGATTATTCAAATGTTCTGTATACAACATAGCGGAAGCTAGAGGTGTCCTGATTTGATGGGCTAACTGAGCTGTCATTGTACCAATAGAAACTAAACGCTTTTCATTTTCCTTTGCTTTCTCATAATCTCGTGTTGCCGTAATATCTGTTAAACTAACCAGAATACCAGGCAAACTATCCAAAGTAGCAACTGCTACATGAACGCGCCGTCCGTCCGCTAGAGAAACTTCATGACCATCATCAACACGCGGGACAAACGCCCGCAGAATCACATCCAGCCATAAAGAACCGAGTAACCCATAACCTAGCATCGCTTCGGCAGGTGGGTTTAACCAAACAATTCGCCCTTGAGAATTAATAATGACTAAAGCCGTAGGCAAACTCGATAGAATATCCCACTCAGAAAGAGGTATTTGCGGTTTTACAGCACAAGTTTGGTAATTAGAATAATGCATGCTAGATGAAATTATTATAATTAATAGATTGACTCTAACAAATTTAGATCCAAATGAGAATATCTAAAAATTATCTAATTAATTATAATCCATAAATATTTCAGTATTTTTCAACTAAAGCTTCGTCGATTCTCTTTTCCAAACGCTTCTTGAACAACAGTTTTTTTTATTGAAATTAAGCCATGTTTAATTTTATTACCTCGTTTAATTGTATTCACTATGTCGTCTACATTTAGAGGTACCCTAGTAATAGATTGGTCAGGTAGTGGCTGTTCTAAAGAAGTTTTATCCTTAAGCGAAGTCTTTGTTTTCTTTATACCCTTATCTATTTTTTTTTCATCCATATCATAAAGAGGCATATCACACGCTTCATTTGTATCTGTATCATGAATTATCACATCACATATATCATCAAGAACTCCATATGAATTACTATTTTCTGATTTATTCAGGTGGTGGCGGTTAGATTCCTCAACCTTTGTTGATGCTTGTTTCACCACGTTTTGTTTAAACACACGAAGCTCTTGAAATAAAGCACTTTTGTTTGCATCAAGCCCTGGAAAAATTTTATTACCTGCCAATTCGCTTAAATGAAAACATGCCTGCGTTATTTTAGTCATCTTAGGTAAATTATCTTTCATATCATTAATACGACTAACCCTCGGCACCCTAAAAAATCCAAGAGAAACTATATGAAGAAACCATCTAAAGTTATTGGCGTTTTCTAAATCTTTGACTAGTAATGCTTTATCTAAAACGTTCAAATATTGATTCACATGAGTAAGTGCTTTGCCTTTGAACAATAACGCTGAATTAAGCCTCGGATCTTGAAGTGATTTTTCTAAATGAGCTGGCACCATTTGCTCTAGTTTTGCTTCTAATTTAATATTTAGACTATCTGCAGTTAAAATTGTTTGAATTAATTTTATATCTTCATAAGTGCTTAATTTAGGTGCAGGAGATAATTTTTCTATCTCATGTAGAAACATATCGGGTGAGAATGCTACCTTCTCTAATAATGTTTGAAAATGTTTGATAGATAGCCGATCTTTTGAATTTTCTCGAGTTAATTCTTGAACAAGTAATGATAGATTCGTTGCCTCGTATATTGCGGGTTGAGACTTTACAAATTTACTTAATAATTGCCATTTAACAAACTTTTCCTCAAAGTCTTTTTCACTTTCCGCGTTATAAGGTATAAGATTACTTTTGAGCATAAACTCTTTTAAAGCCGTACCTACTTGAAAAGACATATAAGAAGGCATATCTAGTTTTGTAATAAATGCTTTAAAATTGAGGCCGATACTAGCCGATCTAAGACAATTTTGATACTCGGGCGCTCCATAAGCAGGAGAACTGGAAATTTCATTTACTTTTGGATCTCTTTTATCAGTGACTGTTTTTCTATCACTAACAATAAGTCGCTCACCATCAGTTAAGAAATTGGATAATTTAATATCAGGATGATAATGCCCTGAGTCTATCAATTGGACACAAAAATCGCTGAGCTTTGCCATAAACTTCCGTGTTTGCTCCAAAATTTCTTTTGGATCTCTACCCTTCAGTCTTTCAGCATAACGAGCTAAATCTCCTTGTGCTACGAACTCACTAATCACGACGGGTTGATACATTGTTTCGTCATCCTCATTCCAAAAGGGAACCATAATCGTTACATAATCTTCAGAGAAATATTCACTTACTTGATGTGTTTGCAATTGTTGTTCTTTACCAATCGTATTCCGATCTTCTACTCGGATTACGGTGCTTACTGGTTCACCTTCAATATGAAAAGTAAAGTTCTTATTGTTGCTCTCGGAATTACCAAGAGCTGTGGTTTCATATTCATCAAACGCTTCATGGACAAATCCCTGTATGGCATCAACTTTTGCATAAACAAGTGATAAATAATGCATATGCCTTTGAATTTTTTCTTGTAATTGGTGATTCTGTTGATAATAAGCTTTTATGGTTTGATTATACTCAATATATTTCGCAATATTTTCCTGAGTGGAATCGTCTGTAAATAGTTGATCGCGCTCTTGCATTGCTTTATAGAAGCCTGTTTGCGATGTGGCTTGTAAAGGACTTAATGGAGAAAAAACGCGATATACAGCATTGGCAAATTCAATACTTTGCAATAATTTTGATGAATCACGATGTATTCCATATTTTTGTAAATGACTCTCTAATCCATTTTTGTCGGGTTGATTTCTCCATTGAATTACTTTATTGATTGTACTGAATTGAGTTAAGTAATTAATTTTTTGTAGATAAAATAGCTTTTTTAATTCGACATTTTCTTCTTTATCAGAAATTTCATTATATTTTAAAATTAGCTTTATGAGTTCTTTTGAGGAGTTGGAACTTGGGATATCTAAATGCCTAGACATGGAACAAACCTTAATGAATTATGATTTTCATTGTCAACACAATTGTATGGGAAGTATAAATTCAACTGATTGTTCAACATTGAAAATTGACTACTATTTCTAATAACGATATTACTGTATTTAATTATTTTTTTTATCCAATGATCTTAAAAAAGCGAGTTTCTCAGCGATTTTTATCTCTAAACCGCGTTCAACTGGTTTATACCATTCCGGCTCTTCCATTCCTTCAGGCAAATAGTATTCCCCAGAAGCATAAGCATAGGGCTCATCATGTGCATAACGATACTCTTTGCCATAGCCAAGTTTTTTTAACAATCGAGTTGGTGCATTACGTAAATGGATAGGTACTTCTTGAGATTTGTCCTGTTTTACAAAATCCATTGCTTGATTAAAAGCCATATAACCCGCATTACTTTTCGCGGCTACGGACAGATAAATAACTGCTTGTCCCAATGCAAGTTCTCCTTCGGGAGAGCCAAGACGTTCGTATGTTGTGACAGCATCATTAGCAATTTGTATTGCCCGTGGATCAGCCAAACCAATATCCTCCCACGCCATTCTTAAAATACGTCGTGCTAAATATAGAGGATCTACTCCTCCATCTAACATGCGACATAGCCAATAAAGTGCCGCATCAGGATGAGAACCTCGCACCGATTTGTGCAATGCAGAAATTTGATCGTAAAAATTTTCTCCACCTTTATCAAAACGTCGCGTATTTTTTGCCAAAGAGTTTATAACAAATTCTTTGGTTACATGTTCAGTATTCATTGCAGTACATGCAGTTTCTAATTGTTCCAGAGTATTTAACAATCGTCTAGCGTCTCCGTCAGCAAACCCGATAATCATTTCTATAGCATCTTCATCAAATTGAAGAAGGGATAAAACTGCTTGATGCGCTTTTTGGAATAATTGCCGTAATTCGTCATCCGTTAATGGTTTTAAAACGTATACCTGGGCTCGAGAAAGTAAAGCAGAGTTAACTTCGAACGAAGGGTTTTCCGTTGTAGCACCTATAAAAGTAACTAAGCCTGATTCTGTATAGGGTAATAATGCATCTTGTTGTGCTTTATTAAAGCGATGAATTTCATCAATAAACAATAAGGTATGTTTACCATAAATTAAGTTTTCTTGTGCTTTTTCGATCGCAGCACGAATGTCTTTCACTCCCGAAAAAACTGCCGATAGTGCTATCCATTCACAATCAAAAGTATCTGCGGCAACACGGGCAATTGTTGTTTTGCCAACTCCAGGTGGGCCCCATAAAATCATGGAGTGAGGTTTTTTTCCTGCAAAGCTTAATTTTAAAGATTTACCCTCGCCTAATAAATGGCTTTGCCCAATCACCTCATTGAGACTCTTGGGTCTTAAAAGTTCTGCCAATGGTGGTTTAGGTTTTTCCTGAAACAAAGTCATTGTTGAACCACATCCACCCCTTTAGGTGTTTTGAATTGAAACATATTGGAAGCCAATTTAGGGTTCAATTTAATTTGAGATAATTGAACAGTAGTTACTTGTCCTAATTGATCATAAAGTTCTAATCCTGTTAAGAGATCTTGTCTAAAACTCAATTTAATTCGTTGAAAACTTGCCTTAGAAGATTTTGATTTCAAATCAAAAACTAATTCACCACCCATTTCATTTTGAGATACATTAAAATCTCGAGTGACTGTATCGTCATAACCACTTAAGAATAAAGCAGCCGTCCCCCCTAAACCTTTACTTTGTTTTTTAACCGTTACTTGTTCTAAATCTTTATCATAAACCCAAATTTTTTGACCATCAGCAACCATCAGCTGTGCCATCGGTTGCGCTGTTTGCCAACGAAATCGCCCTGGTCTTTGCAAAGCCATTGTACCCGATGAGCGCGATACGACTCGATGTTTTGCTTTCACTGATTGTTTGAAATTGGCAGTCATTGCACGAATTCCATTAAGTTTCGCCTGTAATAATTCGCCTGGTGTTTGACAAAATACCGCTGTAGAGATACTTAATAACAATGCACTCAATATTTTTTTCATAGTTAATCCTCTGTCACTGATGTCACTAAGACATCTCGATATCCCCCTTCTAAGGGTCCAACAATTCCTACACGCTCCATTTCTTCAATCATTCGTGCTGCTCGGTTATAACCTATTTTCAAACGTCTTTGTACTGCAGAGATACTTGCCTTACGTGTTTGAATGACAAACTCTACAGCTTGGTCATAAAGAGGATCATCATCTTCTGCTTGACCTTCTTCATCAGAACCGCCTTCATTTCCTTCTCCAGGCATTTTTAGAATAGCATCGATGTAATCAGGTTCGCCACGAGCTCGCCAATCATCCGCTATACGATGTACTTCCTTATCATCAACAAAGGCGCCATGTACCCGTAAAGGAGCACCGCTACCTGGTGCTAAGTATAACATATCTCCGTGTCCCAATAATTGCTCGGCACCTTGCTGATCTAATATAGTTCGAGAATCAATTTTTGACGAAACTTGGAAAGACATTCGCGTTGGAATATTTGATTTGATGAGACCGGTTAAAACATCTACAGAAGGTCTTTGGGTAGCAAGAATCATATGAATTCCTGCAGCTCGAGCTTTCTGCGCAATACGAGCAATTAATTGCTCTACTTTCTTACCTACAACCATCATCATATCTGCAAGTTCATCAATCATGACTACAATACAGGGCAAGGGTTCCAATTCTGGAGCTACCTCATCCATTGAATCAGTAGGCTTCCATAAAGGATTCACTAAAGGTTGACCATTAGCAATACATTCATTAATTTTAGCGTTGAAACCGGCTAAATTTCTTACCCCTAATGCAGCCATTAGCTTATAACGTCGCTCCATCTCCTCAACACACCAACGTAAAGCACTAGCAGCTTCTTTCATATCAGTAACTACTGGAGTTAATAAATGGGGAATACCATCATACACTGATAACTCGAGCATTTTAGGATCAACCATAATCAAGCGCACTTGCTCAGGGGTCGCTTTAAACAAGATACTTAAAATCATGGCGTTTATTCCTACAGATTTACCTGAGCCTGTGGTACCGGCTACAAGTAAATGAGGCATTTTTGCCAAATCGACCACGACTGGATGGCCTGCAATATCAACTCCTAAAGCCATGCTGACAGGCGAATGCGCCTGCTGATACACATCAGCCGATAAAACATCAGACAACCGAACAACTTCGCGTGAATGATTAGGTAACTCGATACCAACTACAGTCTTACCAGGAATAACTTCAACAACACGTACCGAAATTACCGACAAAGAACGGGCTAAATCTTTAGCTAAAGCAGTTAATTTACTGACTTTTACTCCGGCAGCCAATTGCAATTCAAAACGAGTAACCACAGGACCTGGATGTACAGCAACCACTCCCGCCTGAATGCCAAAATCTAATAAATGTTGCTCCACTTCACGTGATAAATTTTCTAACTCCTGGTGCGTATATCCCCCCATAGGTTTGCCAGGCTGCCCTTTATCTAACAAGCTAAGCGAAGGCAAATCGCCTGAAGTACTCACTTTAGGAGGCCGAATTTCTTTTATTTCTTTAGTAGGTTTAATAATTTCAGGCTTTGCTTCATTGGACATTAAAACAGGGGTAGCTACAATTGTTTCTTTTTCAGTCACTACTTTGGGTTTAAATAATTTAGGTGCAGGTTTCTCACGAGGTGCATTCAGAATCTTTGTTGCCTTTTTTGTTTTATTTTTATCAATCTGCGATTTGATGAACAGCCCTGCTTTTTGTAGGATTTTGGTCACATAATTTACGACAAATAACGTATAAAAACCGATTACCTCAATCGCATTTATCCAAGACAAACCAGTGAACCAAGTCGTACCCACTAAAAGTATTGCTAATAAAGCGAGACTTGCTCCATAGACATTGAGCATTTGGTACCAACCACCACCTACTGCCTGTCCTATAAAACCTCCAGGACCACGAAGAGAATTTAATTGGCTCATCTCCACTTGCAAACTTAATAAACCACAACCACCTGCAAAAAGAAATATCAAGCCAATAGAACGCAACAATAAAACTCGCTTATCGAGAATTCTTAACGCGCGGAAATCGTGTAAAATAAACCAGGCAATGTAAACAAAAGATATAGGTACTAAATAGGCAAAATATCCGAATGTAAAATAAAGTGCATCTGCGACATATGCACCGACCTGCCCCCCCGAATTAGCAACAGCAATGCCCTTCAATGAGGCATGGGATAGGCCAGGATCACTTATTTTATAGGTAAATAAAGACAAAAGAACAAAAAGAGCGCTGGTTAAAATGAGTATAAAACTCCCCTCACTGAGTCGTTTCATGACATAGTTGGGCATGTGTTTTTTAGTTCCTTGATTTTTTTTTCCGGGGCGTTGTTTTTCCATGGGTATTTTCATATCTTTATTTTTATCATAATATTCGCCATCTTAACACAAAATATTAAGGAAGGCAGAGAGATGAGCGCAAGCAATCACCATCGCTTAATCATATTAGGTTCAGGTCCAGCAGGTTATACCGCCGCTGTCTATGCTGCAAGAGCCAATCTTAATCCCGTTTTAATCACCGGCATGCAACCTGGTGGTCAATTAACGACCACAACAGAGGTAGATAATTGGCCTGGAGATGTTGAGGGATTACAAGGCCCTGCCCTGATGGAGCGCATGCAAAAACATGCAGAGCGTTTCGAAACACAAATCATTTTTGATCATATTGTTAAAGCTGATTTAGCACAAGCACCTTTTACTCTTCAAGGCGATAGTGAAACCTATACTTGTGATGCTTTAATTATTGCTACTGGAGCCTCCGCCCGTTACCTAGGGTTGGAATCTGAATCTGCCTATCAAGGGCGAGGCGTTTCTGCCTGCGCGACTTGTGATGGTTTTTTCTATCGCAATAAAGCAGTCTGTGTTATTGGCGGGGGAAACACTGCCGTCGAAGAAGCACTTTATTTATCAAATATTGCTTCTTCTGTGACTTTGGTTCACCGACGCGATAGTCTACGTGCTGAAAAAATTCTTCAAGATAAACTTTTTGAGAAAACTCAAAATGGAAATATCAAAATCATATGGAATTCAACATTGGAAGAAGTCCTTGGCGATGGTAAAAAAGTAACTGGCGCCTTAATTCGCAATGTACAAAATGATAGTAAAGAATCTTTAGATGTAGATGGTGTATTTATCGCCATTGGCCATACACCTAATACTGATTTATTTAAAGATCAACTCATCATGAATAATGGTTATATTGTTATTAAATCAGGACTTGATGGGATGGCCACTAGTACATCTATCCCCGGAGTGTTTGCATGTGGTGATGTGGCTGATCATGTTTATCGTCAAGCCATTACTTCAGCAGGTTTTGGGTGTATGGCAGCACTTGATGCAGAAGAATATCTAGATTTAAATTTAAATAAATAAGACACCAAATTGTAGCTTGGGTCGATTACGCCCAAGCTCTGATTTTTGGATAAGTAACTGCTTAATCCTGATAAATTATTTTGATCTCATATCTGACACCAAACATTTCAACTCAACGAATTCGTACTTAAAAATGCCAATAGAGTGTTCTTCCTAATACTTGCTTATAATCACTGTAAGATGCAATTTTATAGAAATCAAAGATCAGGAGATTAAGTTGAGTAATAATGAACAATACTCTTTCCCAAACCCAGAAAATAGTGATGATCATGGTTTATTGATGGTCGGAGGAGATCTATCTCCTCAACGTATACTCCAGGCTTATAAGCAGGGAATTTTTCCATGGTATGAACCTGAAATGCCAGTACTTTGGTGGTCACCTAATCCCAGACTCATCTTAATTCCTAATGAATTTAACTTATCTCGAAGTTTAAAAAAGTCTCTAACAAAAGGATTTAGCTGTACCATCGATACCGCATTTAAACAAGTAATTACCGCTTGCGCTACTTGTTCCAATCGCGTTAATAACACTTGGATTACCGAAGAAATGATAGAAGCCTACACAAATTTGCATCTTTTAGGGTTCGCTCATTCATTTGAAATATGGTATGAAAATAATCTTGTGGGTGGTCTTTATGGAATTAATTTAGGACGGGCTTTTTTTGGTGAGTCCATGTTTCATAACATGACGGATGCTTCTAAGATTGCCCTTTATTATTTATGTAAAACGTTAACAAACTGGAGTTTCGATTTTATTGATTGTCAAATCCCTACAAATCATTTACAAAGTTTAGGCGCTAAGATAATTGATCGCAAATCATTTCTATGTTTATTAGAAAAGACTTTAATAAACCCTACGAAACAAGGCCTATGGGATTTCGATTTTTGACGACAAATATTTTCAATTAGTAGAACTATACTATTAGAAGGCTGTATAAGGTAGCTAATAGTCAGCCTTTTTGCCATAACTTACTGATTATGGCATAGCTTTAATATGATTTAATAAACCGGAGTACTTTATGGAAGCAATGCAAAAAAATGAGCCAAACTCCAAGATCCCGATTATTTTTGGATTAATCAACAGCTACCAAATACATAATCTCCTAGAACAGCATAATGCAAAAACAAAAGAATCTAAGGCAGTATTTTTAATTAGAGACAGCTCCACTTATCCAGGCTTAATTACTGTTTCCTATTACTGTCAAGAACAAGATATAGTGAAACATATTCGATTTGGACTCACTGAGAAAGGATGGAAAACGGCTCCCAAGCCGCCCCAAGAACCTCTAAAAGCTGATTCAACTGAGATTAAAGAAAAATATGCTTTAGACAAAATAAAGTTTGATAAAAAAATGAAAAAATTTATTAATACTGCGAAAAAACTTTTTGAACAACATCACACGGCGGAACCTTTCAAAACATTAATCTTAGAATTACAAAAACACGAATTTAATTTAGAAGGACTCATAAAACCCCAACGATCTCAAGCAAGCCAAGAAAAACATTTTACTGGCTATGTTTGATAAATTTTTTACATTTAGAAAACATTTAACACAGGAAAATAGATTCTAATCATGAAATTTAATATGCTTAGATTGCCATTTTATTTATTTTAGTGCAGTATACATGGCTGCAAGTACATGTATAATTATGCATAATAAACTTTATCAATTTGGTACATCACTGAGAGACCTATGGCAAAAGAAGATCATATAGAAATGGCTGGTACTGTTATAGACACCCTACCCAACACCATGTTTCGTGTTGAATTAGAAAATGGGCATATTATTACTGCTCACATTTCTGGTCGTATGCGTAAAAATTACATAAGAATTTTGACTGGAGATAAAGTCAAGGTTGAGTTAACTCCTTATGACCTAACTAAGGGCCGCATTATCTTCCGCGATAAAAATTAGTCCAATTGAGAATTAGTTTGTGGCTTCATCATATCATCCTTCAAGCACATCGCCTTGAAGGAGCCCTCTAGTAATGCAAACTAAATTTTTAGATTAAACCTGCCTCAGAATTTACGGATTTAATCAACTCCAATTTTCCAGAATAGCAGCTTAGTGTTCGAAAAAGAAACTCTGGTTCCTAGGCTTTCACTAAAGGAGATGCTCTGTGTTCATTGTGGCCACACAAGGCCCAATCCCCAGAGCGTTAAGGTTATGTTCTTTTCGCGAAAACTGAAATCCATTTCTATCATAACATTCTCAACGTTTTGGATAGTATCAATGAAAGAGTCGATGAAGACCTAAATAGGTAATTCTAAAAAGACAAAATCTATATTTATTAATGTTAATGACACAATAGTGCCAAAGTTGTTGGCACTATTGCATAAAAAAATTTTATAAAGCTTCAAATATTGCAGCAGCTCCCATGCCCGTACCAATGCACATGGTAACCATCCCATAACGGCCTTTAGTTCTTTGTAACCCATGTAATAAAGTCGCTGTCCTTATTGCACCAGTAGCTCCTAATGGATGGCCCAAGGCAATGGCCCCTCCTAGGGGATTTACTTTGTCACGTGGAAGATCAAGCTCTTTGATCACCGCTAAAGCTTGAGCTGCAAAAGCCTCATTAAGCTCTATCCAATCCAATTGATCTAATCTAATGCCCGCTCTTTTTAACGCAATAGGAATGGCTTCAATGGGTCCAATTCCCATAATTTCAGGAGGAACACCTGCTACTGCATAACTTAACAGTCGCCCTATTGGTTTTAACTTATAATAATGCAGCGCCTGCTCACTAGCTAATAAAGCAATGCCTGCTCCATCACTGGTCTGCGAACTGTTTCCAGCAGTGACCGTTCCTTTTGCGGCAAAAACGGGTTTTAACTTAGAAATTACTTCATACGAAGTGTCAGCCCGTGGACCTTCATCTTCGCTTATCAATTTTTTCTTAATTGATACAGTGGAGTTCTCTAAATCTGCATGTCTTACCGTGATCTCAACAGGACTAATCTCTGCCTTGAAGTCACCACGTTGCTGTGCTGCGACAGCTTTTTTGTGGCTTTCAGTAGCAAATTCGTCTTGTTGCTCTCGCGAAATTCCCCATCTTTTAGCCACATTTTCAGCAGTAATTCCCATACCATAAGCAATCGCTATATCTTCATTATTAAAAATAGCTGGGTTCGCTGTGTACTTATTCCCACCTAAAGGCACCATCGACATGCTTTCCACACCACCAGCAAGGGCCAAATGCACATCGCCACTTCGAATAGAATCTGCAGCTAGAGAAATACTTTGTACACCTGAACAACAAAAACGGTTAATCGTCATTGCAGGAACTGATTGAGGCAAATCGGCAAGCAATGATGCGATACGTGCTACATTCATACCCTGCTCAGCTTCTGGCATGGCACATCCGATAATAACATCCTCTATTTTTGACTTCTCTACGGACAAATTGCGCTGCATTAAATTTCTGATTACATGTGACAGCAAATCATCAGGCAAAGTGTGCTTGAATACACCACGAGGTGCTTTACCAACTGGAGTACGTAATACGTCAACTATATATACATTAGTCATTTTCAATCTCCCTTAATTACGTAGTGGCTTGCCGGTCTCAAGTAAATGACTAATCCGTGCTTGCGTTAACGGTGTCGAAGCAAGATTAATAAAAGCCTCTCGCTCTAGTTTAAGCATCCAATTCTCATCAACAACTGTATTTTGATTGAGATTGCCCCCACAAAGCACTGTTGCCAACTCTGTAGCGATAAAGTAGTCATGCTGAGAAATAAATCCTCCTTCTAACCAATTTACTAAACCTGCTTGCAATCTGGCTTTACCTTCAATGCCAGCGATTTTAAATTGTTTTTTCAATGGAGGAAGATAGTTCTTTGCATGCATGGATTTTACTTGCTCTAACGCAACATATAGCACCTCATTCGCATGCATTATGTAACTGTCGGTATCGCGCAAATAGCCCATCTGCATCGCATGAGCAGCTGAGCTAGCCACTTGAGCAGTTGCAATTTGCTGAAAATAAACTCGTATCACTGACAATAAATCACCTTGAGGGAAGAGTTGTGCTGCACGCATTGCCATCTCTTTACATCCACCTCCAGCTGGAATCACGCCAACACCAAACTCTACTAAGCCGGGATAAGATTCAAAAGCAGCGACTACAGCATCACAATGCATCATTAATTCACAACCACCACCTAGAGCCCGTCCTCTTAAAGCAGCAACAACTGGGATAGGACTATATTTTAGGCGCAAAGCTACATGCTGAAATTGAGCAATCATCGCCTCCAAATCACGCATTTTATTATCTTGAATTAATTTTAATACGCCGCGTAAATCAGCTCCAGAGGAAAAGTTATTGGCATCTTGTTGATGTAGAATTAGTCCACAGCATTGTTTTTCCGCTACATGCAATGCTGCTTCTAAGCCGTCAAGTACCGATTGACCTACTGTATTTGCTTTACTCTTAAAGTTCACTACAGCAACATCATCTTGTAAATGCCACAAACAAATCCCTTCATTTTCATAAAGCACAGGTTTTGAATGAACAGACTCTTTGATAACTTTGTCTGGGAAAAACTGACGCTTATAAACAGGTAATTGGCTTCTTGATTGGTAATTATCAAGTTGTGGCGAGTAGGCCCCTTTTTCAGTATAAAAATGACTAATTTCAAAAAGCCATCCGGGTAAAGACGCTGAGCTAAGAGTTTTATTGTCTTTTATTTCACGATAAATATACTGGGTCATCGTTGCCAAATCAGCGAGTTGCCAGGTTTCAAAAGGACCTTGCATCCAACCAAATCCCCAACGAATTGCTAAATCAACATCTCTTACGTTATCCGCAATTGAAGCAAGATGATAAGCACAATAATGGAACAAATCTCTAAAACATGCAGCTAAAAATTGTGCTTGCTTGTCCTTAGAGGTAATTAAACTTTGCATACGGGCAACTGGATCTTGGTTTCCCATGATGGCTTTTAATTCATCACTCACAGAAGGTTCAGCTGGACGATAAGTTGCTGACTTTACATCGTAAACCTCAATTATTTTACCATTTTTCCGGTAAATACCTTGGCCAGTTTTTTGTCCCAAATGTCCCTCTTTAATTAAATGAACAATCCATTCTGGCAATTGAAAACTATGATGCCATGGATCATCAGCTAATTGCTGCTGCATCGTATTTACTACATGTTGCATCGTATCTAAACCCACAACATCCATCGTCCGAAATGTAGCGGATTTAGGTCTGCCTAATAAGGGGCCAGTTAATGCATCAACCTCATCCAACCCCATGTCCATAGCAAACGCATGGTGTAAGGTTGTTAATAAGGAAAATACCCCTATACGATTCCCAATAAAATTTGGAGTATCTTTTGCCCTGACTACTCCTTTACCTAAATAGCGAGTTAACCAGGTTTCTAAATGATTCACTAACTCTTCATCTGTAGCTTCGGCAGGAATAAGCTCAGCAAGGTGCATGTAGCGTGGAGGGTTAAAAAAATGAACTCCGCAAAAATTCTTTCTATGTCTCTCAGGCAAAACGAAGCTTAAGGCATTAATACTCAGCCCTGAAGTATTGCTCACAAGAATCGCTTTTTCTCCTAAGTAAGGCGAAATACGTTGATATAAATCCTCTTTCCAATCTAAGCGCTCAGCAATCGCTTCAATAATTAAATCACATGAAGACAAATCCGAAAGGTGTTGATCATAATTTCGTGCTTGTAATAAAGCAGCAGTTTGGGCTGTTGCAAGAGGGTCTGGTTTTAGTTTTCCTAAATGAGCTATTGCTTTGTCAACAAAAGCATTAGGGCTCCCCTCTTTTGATGCTAAATCAAAAAGTAAGGTTTCTACACCTGCATTCACTAAATGCGCAGCAATTTGTGCACCCATAACACCAGCCCCTAGAACTGCGGCTTTTTTTATAAAAAAAGATCCCTGCATTCTTTTTTCCTTATTCATTTATATTATCTGAGTAAGCGCCATGAAATTTAGAGATAAACACATTGAAATACCTCCCCGTCACATGGCTGTGAACAGCGAGGTAAAATATCTTTAATTAAATGGTAGCTATGCTTCACAGTACCAAACAACAATTTTATCAAGACAGATCAAAACGAATACCTTGAGCTAAGGGCAACTCATTACCCCAGTTAATTGTATTGGTTTGTCGACGCATATACGCCTTCCAAGAGTCAGACCCTGATTCGCGCCCACCACCAGTTTCTTTTTCTCCTCCAAATGCGCCACCAATCTCTGCACCTGAAGTACCCAGATTAATATTGGCAATTCCACAATCACTGCCCCATGCACTTAAAAAATGTTCCGCATTTTTCAAATTTTGGGTAAACATCGCTGAGGACAATCCTTGAGGCACATTATTTTGCAAGGCAATGGCTTCATCTAAAGTCTGATAAGGCATCACATACAAAATAGGCGCAAAAGTTTCTTCTTGCACAATATCCCAATGATTTTTTACATCACATACTAGAGTTGGTTGCACAAAAAAACCTGGTTGATGCAATGATTCCCCACCAAATAAAATACGGCCGCCAGCTGATTTAATACGAGACATTGCCTTGTTAAATTGTTCTACAGCTTGCTTATCAATAAGAGGTCCCATTAAATTGTGTTTATCCAAGGGATCACCAATGGTTATTTGTTCATAAGCAAAACGTAAGCGCTCAATCACATAATCATACATAGAATGGTGTACAAATAAACGGCGTGTCGAAGTACATCGTTGGCCTGCAGTACCTACCGCTCCAAAAACTATTGCCGGTATCGCTAAATGAAGATCGGCTGTTTCATCCAAAATAATTGCATTATTACCACCCAACTCAAGAATAGTTTTTCCTAATCGAGCCGCAACTTTCGCAGCAACTTGTTTCCCTACAGCTGTTGAACCAGTAAATGAAATGAGTGGTATCCGATTATCATTAACCATCGTTTCGACCACATCGTGTTGTTCAGGAATAATTAAACTAAATATCTCAGGACAGCCATTGCGACTTAATACCTCATTACAAATTTGTTGCACAGCTATAGCACATAAAGGTGTTTTTGCTGAAGGCTTCCATAAAGTAACATTGCCACATATAGCGGCTAAAAAAGCATTCCAAGACCAAACAGCAACGGGAAAATTAAAAGCCGAAATAACCCCAACAATTCCATAGGGATGCCACTGCTCATACATTCTATGCTGAGGTCGCTCTGAATGCATAGAATTGCCATATAACATTCGTGATTGACCAACTGCAAAATCAGCGATATCAATCATTTCTTGAACTTCACCATCACCTTCTTGCTTTGATTTACCCATTTCTAAGGAAACTAAACTACCTAAGGCATCTTTATGTTCACGTAACGCTTGACCAATTTGCCTGATAATTTCTCCTCGCTTCGGAGCTGGGACTTTTTTCCATTCATGTGCGGCATATTGCGCACGTTTCATTACCTCTTCATAATCTTCTATAGTGCACGTTGCAACTTCGGCAAGCTTTTCCCCATTTGTAGGGTTAAAAGAAACTAGCTGATGCTCATGAACCTTGCTTTGCCATCCCTGACCACTAAATGCTCCAGGGTTAATAGCATGAATTTTTAAATGCTTTAATATATCCATTGATTATCTCCGTAATAACCCAAAACTATATCATTCAACTTGAGATACGACCGCTAATGAACGGCCGTGGATAAGAACGTGTGATTGTGATCGATTATGCGTAATAACGACCAAAACGATTTTCCAATACAGCAGATAGTTGGAATTTTTCTTGTAAAACCAAACCTTTATATTCATTGGCTTGACCAAGCGTTAAATCAACAACTGCACAAACACCTGAGGCTGTACTCACTTGAATAGCAGACCACTCCAATCCACAAATTTCGACTGGATAAATCTTCTTTACATAATTTCTTTCTGTAAGCTCACCACGTTTAATTCCTTCAACCGAAACATAAACAATCACAATATCTTGATAAGTTTTAGGAATAGCATTTTCTAAGATCCGCTTTAATGTAGGCCGGTCTTCATTTAAACGCAAGTCATTCATTAATAGACGCATTTTTTGACAATGCCCTGGATAACGCATCGTTTTGTAATTCATGGTTTGTACTTTGCCTGCGTGCATTTCTGCCAAACTTCCGAGACCGCCAGAAGTATTAAAAGCCTCATATTCACAACCATCAATTTGAATCGTTTCTAAACCTTCTAATGGAGCTAAAGTAACTGCTTTTCCATATTTAATGGCGTAGCAAGGATTACCATATTCATTAATTACCCCATCGGTCGACCAGGTTAATGAATATTGCAGCGCATTGTTTGCATTTTGAGGAAGTGCGCCCACACGTAATTTTACATGATGGCATTCTTCAAACTCTTGCATTAAGCTATTAGCAGCGATACTAATAAATCCCGGAGCTAAACCGCACTGAGGTACAAATGCAGTTTCAGCATCTAAAGCTATTGCTTTGACTGCCTCGGTAACAGCGGTATCTTCAGTCAGATCAAAATAATGTGCTTTAGCTGCTTTTGCGGCTTCAGCAACATGCGTATTTAAAAAATAAGGAAGGCTTGAGATGACAGCCACAATTCCATTCTTTTCCATGTAGGCTTGGGTTGATTCCTTGTCTTGGACATCTAAAGCCACAGTTTTTATTTGTGGTACAGCATCCAATAACCTTTTCACATCTGATCCATTAAAGTCTATATCTACTAAATGGACTTGGTAAGAACCGCTTTCTGACAGTAAGCAAGAAATTAAACTACCAATTTTCCCTGCGCCAGTAATCATTACATTATACATTTAATCCCTCTCCCATTATAAAACGGGATCATCCTACACAAATTCTTAAGGCTTGGATAGTATTCTCTAAATCTAAATTTTGTACATGAATAAACTAAAGGAAGTGATTCTGGTATTATTATACTTTTCCTATGCAACACCCATCCCTCTATAAATGCGTAGCTTATAAAAGAGATCGACCCTTTGTTCCCAACTCCAATATAGTTTATTAAAATTCCATCAATCAAGACAACTTTATCTTTTTGAATTTCAAAATGTTCTACTTATATGAATGAAATCTCTTGAGCTAGGGTATGGTGACAATGAGCAGCCAATTGTCCAAACACCCTATAAATTAATCCTAAAAACAGCCCCCCATTACGGATTATCTTTATTCATTTTTGCTCGCTTCAGATCATTTCAACAAAAATCTTTTGTGCCTTATTCGCAGCTTGAAAAAAGCGCAAGTAGTTTATCTGCGTCGAATATGTTTTTTTGTCTATAAATTCAGTAGGATTAAGCCCTGCTTAATTGAAATGGTCGCTTACACCATTTTTCCCAATAGTCTGTTTATGTGTTCCAGGTTCAACTCCATTTATACCCCACTCCATGAGGCATCCTAAAAAGAGCTCAGCGAAACTTAACTCTGTTTTATTATCATGACGACACTGCACATTTTCCCCTAAAAACACCTTTTCCTTAATTAGCAGCTTGTAATTCCTAGCTGCTGTGCCCATCTCAAAACAAATTTTTAACCCAGAAATATTTTCTTTAATTGGGAAATAATCTTTTTTTTCATTTAGTTAATATGATCTTGATTGCTCTTGGTCCTTGATTAGGATAGATGAGTTAGATAAAGAAATTGCTTGGTAAGCAATGGTGCAATATCAAGAGATACATGTTATCTTTCAATTTTAAAGAAAAGAATTTACTAATTCTTGACCTAAATCCAGTACTCATTTATCTTACCCTTTTATAATTTGTTGATAAAATATGAAGCAAACTGCTTTGGCGAATGGCACAACGCTTAAATCATCAATACGACTTGGCTATACAAAATATCTATTTATATTTATAGCCGGACTATTGTCCCCTTTTGGTTTTGCACCTTTTCACATGCCTGGCCTCACCTTATTAAGTTTGGCTTCTCTTTATTTCAGCCTGAAAAATTGCTCTATAAAACAGAGTGCCTATCTAGGATTCATTTATGGATTAGGTTTTTTTGGCTTCGGGGTTTCGTGGGTTATCATCAGCATCCATGATTATGGCCAGTTAAATTATTTTGGCTCAGCATTGGTCACACTAATTTTTATCATGTATCTCTCGCTTTTTCCTGCTCTTGTTACTTACTTATACAAACTACTTGAATTAAGACACCGAACACTCCTTTCTTTGCTCATATTTAGCACTCTATGGTGCCTCAGTGAATATTGTCGCGCTACATTATTTACTGGATTTCCATGGTTATTAGTGGGTACAACCCTTATTGATACACCAATTAGATTCCTTGCCCCTATTTTAGGAATTTACGGGTTAAGCTTAATCTGTGTTTTTATCTCTGCGTTACTCACCTTGGCTGTTTCACCAACTTATCCAAAACGTTATTATTGTTTAATTGCTTTCATACTCGTCATGATAAGCCCTGCGCTGTGTAAAAATGTTTCTTGGTCACAGATAAAACAAGAACCGATTAGTGTTGGTGCAGTTCAAGCAAATTTATCCATGCGCGATAAATGGGATGAAGCATTGTTTTGGAACTTGTTAAAATATTATGAGAACGCAATAAACAAGCTTTTAGGAAAACAGCTTATTATTTTACCTGAATCTGCAATACCACTTCCTGCGAGTTATCTGGATAAATATCTGCTTAAATTAAATAAAAAAGCCACAAAAGCAAACAGTGCGTTAATGTTAGGTATACTTCAACCAACAAATGACAGTGAAACCCATTATTATAACTCCATCATCACTTTTGGACAGGCAAAAGGAAAAAAGTTTAAACGCCAACTAGTTCCCTTTGGAGAATACATACCTAAGCCTTTAATTACGATTTATCAATGGTTCAATTTACCTGAAGCAAATTTATTACCCGGAAAAAAACAACAGTCTTTAATTAAAATCGCTAAACACCCAATTGCAAGTCTGATTTGTTATGAAATTGCCTACCCCAATATTTTGCGTGCACAAATGCCCAAAGCCCAATGGATAGTTTCTATCAGTGATAATGGTTGGTTTGGACATTCACTAGCAAGTTATCAGCAGTTACAAATGGCTCAACTTCTCTCATTATTGACTGGGAGATATCAAGTGGTGGTTAACAACGATGGTTTATCTTCAATAATTGATCCCCATGGGAATATAGTAGAAAGTCTTCCTCCATTTAGTTCTGGATTATTACAAGGTACAGTTTATCCTGCCCAAGGTTTTACTCCCTGGATTATTTGGTATGAGTATCCTTCGTTGCTTTTCTGCTCATTATTTATAATTTTTATACTTTTTATTCAACTTCGTCGCTTATTCCAGCAATAATCTATTGCTGGCAAGCACAAGAGGAGTTATCCTTAGCGATTTAGAGTCACTTAAAAAATTGGACCATGGATAAAACCTATATACCACAAGAAGTTGAGGAACAAGCTCAACAATATTGGCATAAAAAACAATCATTTAACGTTTCGGAAGATTTAAACAAAGAGAAATTTTATTGTTTATCCATGTTCCCCTACCCGAGTGGAACATTGCACATGGGGCACGTGCGTAACTACACGATTGGCGATGTGATTGCTCGCTACCAACGTGCTTTAGGCAAAAATGTCTTACAACCTATAGGTTGGGATGCATTTGGTTTGCCTGCTGAAAATGCAGCGATAAAAAATGGTATTCCTCCGGCTGAATGGACTAAAAAGAATATAGAATCCATGAAAAAGCAGTTTTTACGTCTTGGTAATGCTTATGACTGGAAACGTGAAATTTGCACATGCACCCCTGATTATTACCGGTGGGAGCAATGGTTTTTTATTCGACTATTTGAAAAAGGCTTAGTCTATAAAAAGAATGCCGTGGTAAATTGGGATCCCGTTGATCAAACTGTCTTAGCGAATGAACAAGTAGTTGATGGACGAGGATGGCGATCTGGGGCTTTGGTTGAACGAAAAGAAATTTCTCAGTGGTTCATTAAAATTACGGCTTATGCTGATGAGTTATTAAGTTCATTAGATAGTTTGGATGAATGGCCAGCTCAAGTAAAGCAGATGCAGCGCAACTGGATAGGACGCTCTACCGGGACTGAAATTTACTTCAATGTCAATAACCACCCCAAAAGGTTGAAAATTTATACCACTCGACCTGATACGCTCATGGGTACAACGTACCTTGCAGTAGCAACAGATCACCCTATAGCCAAAGAAGCAGCTAATAGTCGCAAGGAAGTAAAAGAATTTATCGACAGCTGCCAAGGCACCAAAATGGCTGAAGCTGAGTTAGCCACTATGGAAAAACGCGGTGTAGATACTGGAATGACTGCAATTCATCCTATAACGGGAGAAAAGCTGCCCATATGGGTAGCGAATTTTGTACTGATGCAATACGGCTCTGGTGCGGTCATGGCAGTCCCTGCCCACGATCAAAGAGATTGGGAGTTTTCAAAAAAATACCAATTACCTATTAAAGCAGTTATAAAACCAGAAAATGAAGTAGTACACGATTTAAACCTATCAGCCTATACCGGGGAAGGTACTCTGATTCAATCAGGTCAGTTTGATGGATTAAGTTCTAGTCAAGCTATGGAGGCCATAACAAACTTCCTCGAAGAACATGATGCGGGTAAGGCCACAATTAATTACAGATTGCGTGACTGGGGTGTATCGAGACAAAGATATTGGGGAACGCCTATTCCAATGATCTTATGTGAGCAATGTGGCACAGTACCTGTTCCAGATGAAGATCTTCCAGTAGTACTTCCAGAAAATGTTTCGTTTACCGGAGCAGGCTCTCCTTTAGCTCAATGTCCTGAATTTGTGAACATCTCTTGTCCAAAATGCGGGCAGGATGCATATCGTGAAACAGATACATTTGATACCTTTGTCGAGTCCTCTTGGTATTACGCTCGTTTTGCGTGCAAAGGTCAAGAAAATGCAATGCTCGATGATCGAGCAAAATATTGGACGCCTGTAGATCAATATGTAGGGGGTATTGAGCATGCCGTAATGCATTTACTTTATGCTCGTTTCTTCCATAAATTAATGCGTGATGAAGGCTTAGTTAATTCAGATGAACCGTTTAAAGCTTTATTAACCCAAGGTATGGTTTTAAAAGATGGGCATAAAATGTCTAAATCAGTGGGCAACGTCGTAGATCCAAACCACCTGATTAATACTTATGGAGCCGATACAGCACGTCTATTTGTTATGTTTGCAGCACCACCTGAGCAATCTTTAGAGTGGTCAGATACTGCGGTCGAAGGCGCACATCGTTTTCTTAAACGAATTTGGTTTTTTGCTTATCAGCATCAAAATATACTGATTGATATAAATGATCTTATCCTTAGTGGTAACGGTCATGTAAACTGGCAGCAAGCAGAAAGTCGCTTAAAAAAATCACGTCATATTGTGCACCAAATTTTAGCCCAAGCGACCCATGATTATGACCGTAATCAATTTAATACAGTTGTTTCAGGATGTATGAAGTTGTTTAATGAATTATCAAGTTATTCTATAGAAACTGAAGAGGATAAATTCTTTATTCATTCCGGAATGAGTATATTACTTCGATTACTCGCTCCTATAACCCCACACATCACGCATTACTTATGGCAACAATTGGGCTTTGAAAAAGCAATTATTGATGCGAACTGGCCAAGAGTCGATAAAGGGGCGTTAAAAACAGATGAAGTCGATTATGTAGTTCAAGTAAATGGTAAACTTAGAGCACAATTTACTGCTAGTGTAGATGCAACAGAAGAAGTATTAATTGCTGCAGCGAAACAACATGCCAAAGATTTTATAGCGAATCAAACAGTTAAAAAATCGATCGTTGTTGCGCACAGACAATTAATTAACTTGGTTGTGGGTTGATGAAATATAGCTACGCAAAGTTTGAATCTTTGATTTTACAAAGTATTATTACCGCAGTACTGGCTTTTTCTCTATCTGCCTGTGGGTTTCATCTGCGTGGCGTGAGTAACGTACCTAGTTGGCTTAATAATATTGCGCTCATTTCTGAAAATAACGACAAGCAATTTATCTCCATAATAGAATCACGATTGGAAGGTTCAAAAATTCAAATTAATGAACCTTCTCATGCTCAATATTGGCTTTTAGTTAATGAAGTGAATCTGCAACAGCAAATTATTAGTGTAGGAGCGAGCACCAATCCCAGACAATATACGTTAACTTTAACCGTAATCTATATGTTGAAAACTCGAAAAGGCCAAGAGTTAACACCTCCTAGCAGGGTTAGTGTATCCCGTCAACTTACCTTGAATAATGATAGGATTCTTGGTTCTAAGGATGAAGAAAGCATATTAATCGGAGAAATGAAACAAGATGCCGTGACTCAAATCTTGTATAGACTGAGTCATCTACAAAAACCTTCATTTTAACCTGATAGCGGAGTAGTCACGCCTAACATAGCTTGGTCAGTAAAATGAGGATGGAGCTCCTGATTAACTGCCTACATCAGTATATGACGCTTATGAGTATCAGATTTTCGCGCAAAACTTGCCTAGATGTGCATAGATCATGATTACTTACGGCAACTAAAACAAATGGTGACCTGTTTATATGCAAATCAAACAACAAATGCTCGCGCAACAAGTCCAAAAAAAAATTGCTCCACTTTACATGCTTATTGGGCAGGAAAATTATCTATTAGAGGAGTCTCTAGCTACAATAAAATCTGCCATCAAAAAAAAACATTATTATGATGAAAAAATCATCTCCATCCAGTCTACCGAAGATTGGAATAGCATAAAAGAAGAGGCAAACAGTTATTCTTTATTTTCAGATATTGTACTTTTAAATGTTTTTTTTGATAAAAAAACAATAGATGCTCTAGGAAAGAAAATTCTAGTAGAATACCTTAATTCTATTAATCCAAGATGCTTTATTATCATAAGAGCACCTTATTTATCGCTAAAACAAGTACAATGGCTTTCCTCTCAAGAGCACGCTGTAGTTACTATTGCTTATCCACTTAATACAGATGCGATGAAGCATTGGATAATCACGCAATTAAAAAGGAACGCTATCCAATTTGACCCACAGATTCCTGATTTAATCCACCATTATACTCAAGGAAACATGTTAGCTTGTGCTCAAGTTATTGAAAAAATAGTACTTTCTAATAATGGTAATCACAAGATTGATATCCTACAAGTACAAGAGCATTTATCAGATCAATGCGAGCACGATCTTTTTGAATTAGTTAATGCATGTTTACTTGGGCAAAGTGATAAAGCAATTCAAATTTTACGCCATGCCGCGAATAATAAAACTGAAGCTACTTTGGTATTATGGATACTGAGCCAGGAAATCAGAATAATCATGCAACTCCATCATCTCTTGGAGCATAAAATTGATATCAAGAGCGCTTGCGATCAATTAAAAATATGGCAACAACGTATTAGTCTTTATCAGACATGTTATAAGCGATTTAATAAAGAAACGTTAATAAAATTACATAGCTACTGTTATTCTATTGATGAACGTATTAAATCAAATATAAATACGCAAGTATGGAATACTTTGGAAAATATTGCTCTTTCATTGTGTCTAGGAAACATAATAGGTGATTTATGTACAGCATAGCTATTTTCGGCGGCTCATTTGATCCGATTCATAATGGACATTTGCAAACCAGCTTAACCATACAAAAGCATTTCGGCTTTGATTCTTATATTTTTCTTCCTTGTAAAATACCAACAATAAAACCAGCCACTATTGCTAATAGCAAACAACGAATCGAAATGATTCTACGTGCAATAAACCGCTATAAGGAAAATTTCAAATTGGATTTGCGTGAAATAGAACGTAATACTCCCTCTTATATGGTTGAAACTCTAGAAAGCTTTAGAGCAGAGTATCCAGAAGCATCGATTACTTTAATTATTGGTTATGATGCTTTTCTTTCATTATCGCAATGGTATGAGTGGCAAAAAATAATTACACTTGCCCATCTCATGGTAATCAATCGATCAGAATTTTCGAAGCAACCTATTCCAGAAATCATGCAAGAATTTTTGAAGAAATACCAGAGTGAAAATAAAATGGAACTTTTGAACACTCAAGCAGGGAGTGTGTTTTTATTTAATGCCGGTGATCATGAAATTTCATCTACTTCACTGCGTGAAGCGATAAAAAAGGGAGCCGACGTTAAAAATAAGCTCCCTTATTCAGTCTATGAATACATTAAGCATCAGGGGTTATATCAATAAGATTAAAAGATTTATTGTTTGCGGCCATTTGTTTCGCTTGATTGAGGAGTCCCGGTAAATATCCAGAGATCCAATTAATCACTGGTGTTAGCTGATTATACACTCTAGAACCTTGAACATATTGCTGATAAGGCAAAGAGGTCATGCTTAATATTGCAAAGATAAGTGACAAGATAAACACTCCTCGGCCAAAACCGAAAACACCTCCAAGGACTTTATCCATGGCACCTAAACCACTCCCCTTTAAAAAGAGGCCGATGATAAAATTAGCAATACCACCGCCGATTAAAACGCCAAGAACCACAACCATAAAACTTACTATTGAAAGGATTGATGGATTCTGTATGTAAGGTTGTATATAGGGAGTAACGCTACCCGAATAGTTATAACCCGCCCAAACAGCTAACATCCACACTCCTATTGCAATAAATTCTTTAACAAATCCTCTTAACAAACCAGTAATAGAGGATAGCCCAATTATTATTATAAAAATTATATCAACCCATTGAAATTGCATCGTTAGCTAACTCCAGTATTGACCACTAAACCATTCAATTGCATCACACTTGCCAATTGAGTTTGTACTCTTACCACATCACTTTTAACAGGTGAGTGTCCTACATAAACTTTATAAATAACGCCTCGCTTTCCATTTGTTTTAAGGTAATTCGCCTTATATCCTTGGCTTTTCAACCTGCTAACTAAAGCTTGAGCATTAGAAAACTTTGCAAAAGATGCTAATTGAACTGCATAAATACTTTTTTGACTTACAGAAGGATTCTCATTTGCTTTAGCAATAACTGGCGCAGAAACAACTTTTTTAGGTGCCATTTGTCTCTGTACTTTGACGGGTTTGACCAGTTTCACAGGTTTCTTTGCGACCTCATTTATTTGCTTCTCTGCTGCAATTTTTGCGCCATTATTTAATGCAAGTTCTATAGGTTTAGCAACCTCTCTATTCGGTGTAGGTTCTGATTTAGCTACCCGAATTCCTTCATCATCAACAGCTTGAACAGATTGAATAAAATCTTCTTTATCGAGATCAGATCCCTTTTGGTCTAAAACAGGAGGAATTTCAACTTTAGCTACTTTTATAGTTTCAAACATCTCTTTTTCATCGGACATAACCACGTTAGGAGCTGTTGGCTTAGGAGGTAACTTTACATTGACACTAAAATTATTTTCAAAGCGCTGGCTGGATTTTTTCATCATTGAAGGAAGAAAAATGGCCCCCAAGGATAAAACAACAGCCATGCCAACCAAACGATGTTTTAGCTTTTCATCAATTACTAATTTCATTGAATCTCCTATTGGCCATAACATGACTTACTGTGAAAAAAGACCCGTAAACAACAATTAAGTCGCCAAGTCTAGATTGCTTTAATGCGGCGTCAAAAGCAATCAGAGGACTAGTATAGCAAAATTCCACAGAAATTGCTGCATCTCTTAAAATTGTAATCAGTAAATCAGCTCCAGCAGCTCGTTTATTATCCAGTTGTGCAGGATACCAATAATCGACGCAATTCTTTAGAGGCATCACTAAATTATAAATATCTTTATCCTTTAATGCAGAAAAAACCGCATGCACCTTTGTCTTTTTCATTTTTTGCACAGTTTCAGCAAGTAATCTTGCTGATTGAGGATTATGAGAAACATCATATAAGACATCCACAGTACCTCGATGCAACTGTAGACGCCCTGGAATAAAAATACGCTGCATTGCGGCGTACAAATGAGTATGATCTATGGGTAAGTATTGCTTCAATAAAAAACATGCAGTGATTGCCGCTGCAGCTGCTTTAAGCTGTATAGATGGTTTAGGTAATTCATCAATTGAAAAAAGTCCAGTCTTTTCTCCATAGTGAACACCCCAGGTAAAATCGTTTTCCTTAATTGAAAAATCACGACCATAAATATATGCAGGAGAAGCTAATTGTATCGCTTTCTTAGTTACAGAAACAGGAGGGTTATTATCTGCAAAAATGAATGGCTTACCAGAACGAAGAATTCCAGCTTTTTCATAACCAATGGCTTCAAGTGTATCGCCTAAATAATCCTGATGGTCATAATCAATGGTTGTAATAATGGATAAATCAGCATCAACTATGTTTGTAGCATCTAAGCGCCCACCCAATCCCACTTCCAGAATAATGACATCCAACTTCATTTTTTTGAAATACCACAGAGCTGCTAAAGTAGTCATTTCAAAATAGGTCAGGAGAGTTTCTCCTCGAGCATTCTCTATAACACTAAATGCCTGACATAAATCCTCATCAGAAATTGGCGTCAAATTGACTTTAATACGTTCATTAAAATGAATAAGATGAGGCGAAGTATAAGAGCCTACTTTATATCCAGCAGAATGATAAATTGTTTCAAGAGCAGTTACAGTTGAACCTTTTCCATTAGTACCAGCAACAGAAATCACTCGACACCAAGGAAGTTGCAAATGCAAAACTTGTGCAACTTCTTTGATGCGAGTTAAACCCAGTTGTATCTCTTGAGTATTTCTGGTTTCTAAATCATGTAACCATTCATTAATGCAATGATATTTTGGCAACTAAACCCCTGTGGCTTGACGTGTTAATTTGGAAACTAATTCTGCGACAACAGGACGAATATTCTTTCGTTCCAAAATCATATCAATATGGCCATGCTCTAATAAAAATTCACTACGCTGAAACCCTTCTGGGAGAATTTGCCTGACTGTTTGCTCAATCACTCTGGGGCCAGCGAAACCAATTAAAGCGTTAGGTTCAGCAACAATTACATCACCAAGGCTTGCAAAACTAGCAGATACCCCACCCATAGTGGGATCAGTAAGAATTACGATAAACGGCAACCCTGTTTCTGCAAATTTAGCTAAAGCAGCTGAAGTTTTTGCCATTTGCATTAAGGAAAAAAGCCCCTCTTGCATGCGTGCACCCCCACTGGCAGTAAAGCAAACATATGGTCTTTGTTCTTTAGTTGCAATTTGAACGGCACGAACGAATTTTTCGCCTACGGTGGCCCCCATGGACCCACCCATAAAGTTGAATTCAAAAGATCCAACTACTACAGGCTGTTGTAATAAAGTTCCTTTGACAACAACTAACGCTTCTTTCTCACCAGTTGCTTTTTGAGCCTGGGAGATTCTGTCTTTATATTTTTTAGAATCTCTAAATTTTAACCGGTCATGAGGTTCTAACGAAGCAGCGATTTCTTCTTGACTCCCTTCATCAAGAAATTGCTTAATTCGAGTTCTAGCAGATATCCTATGATGAAAATTACAGGATGGACAAACCATCAAATTTTTTTCTAACTCGATACTATAAAGAACCTCATTACAGCCAGAGCATTTCAGCCATAAGCCTTCAGGAACCCCTTTTTTTTGAGAAGTATCTGTATTAATTCTTGAGGGCAATAGTTTTTTAAACCAACTCATAATTGGAACCTAATTTAAAAAATTTCATTATTATACACAGAAAAAAATATTCTTAAATCCACATGTTGCTCATGTGATAATATCTTCTTATATTTTAACAGAAACTATCGATAAGCTTATCGAGGTTTTAAAGCTTAATTATTGTTTCATTTCAATACACTTAAAGTTATTACTTAAAATGCCGCTAAAGAAAATACAGCGACCTAAATTGAGATTCATGTATGAAACTTATAATATCAATAATAACATTCATCTGTTTCTTAGTTTCTAGTCAACTTGTTCTCGCTCATAGTCGATATGGCGAAACATTGTGCAATTCACCCGATTATTTTTGTATGAAAATTAAAAGTGGTGAGAGTTGGGATAAACTTTTTCCAAATGAAGAAGAACGAGATATGGTGAAGCGAATTAATCGTATGAATATTGCTTTACGTCCTGGATTAACTATTGCTGTGCCTAAAAATATCGATCGCTTAACCATTTATGATGTCTCTCCATTTCCCCGATACATAGAGTCCAACGGTGAAAAAACAATTTATGTCAGCCAAAAAAATTAGCCTGGGCAGCATATGACCAAGATGGAGAGTTACTCTGGTGGGGACCAATTTCTTCAGGAATGGGAAAATGTCCTGGCGTTCTTGGCGGATGTACTACACCTACAGGCTCATTTCGAGTGATCCGTAAACAAGATATAGATTGTGTTTCAACTGTATTTCCCAGGCGATCTGATGGGAACGATGGTGGTGCTTTAATGCCATATTGTATGCATTTTTATAGGGGCTATGCGCTTCATGGCAGTTATGAATTACCTGGTTATAGAGCAAGTCATGGTTGTGTCAGGATGTTTATCGAGGATGCGCGTTGGCTTAACGAAGAATTTATTGATTTACCTGGAGGTGGTATGAAAGGAACTCGAGTTGTTGTAGATGAATTAAACGACCCTAACGAGCAATAGACAAATAATAGACAAGCTGTTAATATTTTAAAAGGTGAATTTTATACATTAGTGTGATAAGGTTGTCTGTTAACATTTGTGATCGAAAAAACTGCATAATTAGGCATCAGAAAGTTTATATCGATTAACCTAAAGCATGGAGCTACTCCCAATTTTCGTCAAAATCAATAGGGTTTACACCTGGAGAATGATAAAAGAATGGCACATTACAATACACAGCCTGAATCAATAACAAATTTTGGAATACAATCAATTATGCCCTGGATGGTATGGGGCTTGGGTTGTTTATTTTATTTTTATGAATGTCTCTTACAAGTATCTCCAAGTGTTATGAGTCACGAACTGATGAGAGACTTCTCAGTCACCAGCCAAACTTTAGGAATTTTATCGGGTATCTATTTTTATTCCTATGCCGCCATGCAACTGCCAGGTGGTGTATTAATGGATTATTTTGGCCCCCATCGCCTGCTCACATTGGCTACTGTAGTTTGTGCTGTGAGTACTATTGCTTTTGGTATGACTGACAGCTTTTTTATGGCTTGTGTAGCACGTTTAATGATAGGTTTTGGTTCTGCTTTCGCAGCTGTTGGAACAATGAAGCTAGCTGCCAATTGGTTTCCAGCCCAACGTTTTGCCTTATTAACTGGCCTTATGGTAACCTTAGGAATGCTAGGAGCAATTGGTGGAGAGGCTCCTTTAGCACTACTAATCGATAACTTTGGTTGGCGTCATAGCATGCTGATCATGGGAAGTACAGGACTCGTACTCGCCGTTTTACTCATTTTTATCGCCAAAGATACTCCAAAAAGTCATGAAGCTACTACCTCTCACCCCACTGAAGAAGAACAATTAATACCAAGTTTACTCGCGTTAATGAAGAATAAACAATTGTGGTTAGTCGCTTGCTATGGTGGTCTCATGTACATGGCAACTCCAGTTTTTTGTGGGCTATGGGGTGTTCCTTTTTTAATGAACAAAATGATGATCACCAAAACTACAGCAGCAAACTATATTTCTCTAGTCTTTGTTGGCTGGGCAATCGCCAGCCCCTTATGGGGAATATTTTCTAACCGTATTGGCCTACGTAAACCCCCTATGTATATAGGATGTGTAGGCGCTCTAATTTGTTCTTTACTCTTTATTTTTGTTCCAATTAATAGGGCAATATATATGGAGCTCCTATTGTTCGCATTTGGTATTTTTTCTGCAGGATTTTTGCCGGCATTTACCGTTGCTAAAGAGTTATGCAATAAAAAGTATGTTGCTACGGGTTTAAGTTTCATGAATATGATGAATATGATAGGTATAGCTTTAGCGCAGCCACTTATTGGTTATATTCTTGATAAAATGTGGGAAGGGGAAATTAATGGTAATGTCAGAGTTTATCCCTTGGAAGCATATCATACTGGTCTTGCTATTCTTCCGTTAGGAATGCTTATTGCTTTAATTATTTTGCCTAAAATCAAAGAAACTTATTGCCAAAGTGCACAGTAATGAAATAATACGAGGCTCCCTGAGATTATATAACCTAACCTAGATGCAATAGAGTGTCTCTCCCAATAATAGAGAAATGTAGTTCTACTCTTTGCACCTAAGAGTACATTTTGAAAGTAGATTTTAAATATGGCTAAAAAATTATATATCAAAACTAACGGCTGTCAGATGAATGAATATGACTCATCTAAAATGGCAGAGGTTTTGTTGCAGTCACATGGTTTGGTCAAAACAGACCAAGTTGAAGATGCTGATGTGATCTTGCTTAACACATGCTCTATTCGGGAAAAAGCACAGGAAAAAGTTTTTTCTCAATTAGGACAATGGCGTGAATATAAAGCAAAAAATCCGCATGTTGTGATTGGCGTAGGTGGTTGTGTAGCAAGTCAAGAAGGTGCAGACATCATTAAAAGAGCACCTTTTGTTGATCTTGTTTTTGGACCTCAAACATTACATCGACTCCCTGAGTTACTCAATGAACGCATGGAAAAGAAAAAACCAGTCGTTGATATTAGCTTCCCAGAAATCGAAAAGTTTGATCATCTCCCTCCTCCCAGAGCTGAAGGACCAACAGCTTTTGTTTCCATCATGGAAGGTTGCAGCAAATATTGCAGCTTCTGTGTTGTCCCATACACTCGCGGCACTGAAATTAGCAGGCCTTTTGATGATGTACTTGCAGAATGTTATCAATTAGCCATGCAAGGGGTAAGAGAAATTAATTTATTGGGCCAAAATGTTAATGATTATCGCGGAACAATGGAAAATGGCGATATTGCTGACTTAGCACTTTTAATTCATTATCTTGCCGCCATAGAAGGTATAGGTAGAATTCGTTTTACAACATCACACCCTCTGGCTTTTTCAGACAACCTAATTAATGCATATGCAGAAGTTCCTGAGTTAGCGAACCATCTGCATTTACCAGTTCAAAGTGGTTCAGACCGTATTTTAGGTTTAATGAAGCGAGGATATACCGCTTTAGAATTTAAATCTAAAATTAGAAAGTTACGAAAAGTACGACCGGATATTCGTTTATCTACAGATATTATTGTTGGTTTCCCAGGCGAAACTGATAAAGATTTTCAAGATACTATGGATTTAGTCCACGAAATAGGTTTTGATACTTCATTTAGCTTCATTTATAGCCCAAGACCCGGTACTCCAGCTGCTAATTTGCCCGATGAGACACCTTTAGAAGTTAAAAAACAAAGGCTCCAAATTTTGCAAAATAGACTCTTGTTACAAGCTTCTCATTATAGCCAATCGATGGTAGGCACCCTACAGAAAATATTAGTTACTGGTTATTCTAAAAAAGACTCACAACAACTCTCTGGACGTACTGAGTGCAATCGAGTAGTCAATTTTGATGGCCCCGCACATTTGATTGGCCAATTCGTTGACACACAGATCAGTGATGCACTACCAAACTCATTACGAGGACGCCTCATTGCCGTTGAGACTGAAACGATTTAATGATAGAACATATTCAAAGACAATTAACCATCCCTCGCGAGTACCATAATCAACGCATAGATAGTGTACTCGCACATCTACTTCCGGATTATTCGCGCTCGCAAATCAGTAGCTGGATTAAAGCGGGCACAATCACGCTTAATCACCAATCGTGTAAACCTAAAGATAAAGTTGAGGATGGTGACTTAATCGAGATTAATGTTGATTTTAATAAAACAGACTCTCATTTAGATCATTGTGCCCCAGAAGAAATTCCTTTAAATATTATCTATGAAGATGAGGATGTTTTAGTACTCAACAAACCAGCAAATATGGTTGTACATCCTGGTGCAGGAAATAAAGAACATACATTAGTAAATGCGTTATTACATCATGCACCCTCACTCACTCATTTACCTCGAGCGGGAATTGTCCATCGACTCGATAAAGACACAACAGGTCTTTTAATTGTAGCTAAAACCTTAGCCGCACACACCTCGTTGATACGCCAAATGCAAGCACGGGAAATTAAACGTCATTACATTACTTTAGTGCAAGGCCATATTATTTCAGGCGGCATTATTGATACAGGTTTTGGACGTCACCCTAGAAATAGACTCAAAATGGCTGTACAAGAACATGGAAGGCAAGCCATAACTCATTATGCAGTTAAAAAGCAGTATCATGATTTTACTTTGTTGGATGTTAACCTCATGACTGGTCGAACACACCAAATCAGGGTTCATCTAGCATACATCCACCATCCTGTTATTGGTGATCCACTTTATGGGACACGCATGCGTTTTCCAACGCAAGCATCTGAACACTTACGCACCCTATTTCAAAACTTTAAAAGACAAGCACTGCACGCACGAACACTCTCATTTTATCATCCAAAAACAGAAAAAGAGTTGACGCTTATGGCCCCTATACCCGATGATTTTCAACTCCTTCTCAACACTTTAGACGAGCATTATGAAGACTAAATTAGCGAATTGGCTTGCCCCAAAAAATATCACAGCCTTGAGTACTACTCGGCTTTCAGGATTTAGCCAAGCACCTTATGAAAGCAACAATATGGGCTTAGGCATTGGGGATGATGATGTGCACGTGATGCAAAATAGACAACAACTGATCGAACGATTGCACTTGCCTGGTGAACCTCAATGGTTAAAGCAAACACATAGTACCCATTGTGTCATAGCCGAAGAAGATTCTAATAGAAATGCAGATGCATCAATAACTCGATCGAAAAACCACCCTCTAGTAATTCTTACTGCGGATTGTTTACCCATCATGCTATGTAACCGCCAAGGTACAGAGATTGCTGCAATTCATGCTGGATGGAAAGGATTGGCTTATGGTATTATTGAAAATACGCTGAATAAAATGAACAGCCTGGAATCGGAACTATTGGCCTGGATTGGACCATCCATTTGCCAACAATGCTATGAAGTAGGTGATGAAGTCTATCAAAAATTCATAACCACTTATCCTTTAAGTAAACAAGCGTTCAAGCCCGTGAAGGAAAAGTGGCTCGCTAATTTACCTTTAATTGCCGAAGTTGTTTTAAATGCTCAAAGAATTAAAACAGTATATCAATCAGGATTATGTACTTTTGAGTTAAAAAATGAGTTCTATTCCTACCGAAGAACCTCACAAACAGGTAGAATAGCTACCTTAATCTGGTTTAATGATCAACCTCAGGACTAAAATATGATAAAACGTATCAAATTATTTATAAGTACCCTGCTTCTTTTAACCGCCTCAGTTACCTATGCGGCTAATGAAGCTCCCTCAACTATACCGAGCCTTGCCCCAGTTTTAAAGAATATAATGCCGGCTATCGTAAATGTTGCGGTACAAGGTTATTTGCCTTCTGATGCCACCCCACCCGGAGCTTCATCCAGGAATGATGATGAAGCATTGAATACTCGTCGCCCCCATCAAGCTGTTCCGGAAAAGGGGCGTAAGTTCGAAAGCATTGGTTCTGGTGTTATTTTAGATGCCCAAAATGGGATCATTATCACGAACGATCATGTCATTCGTAATGCGACTCTCATCACAATAACCCTACAAGATGGCCGACGATTGAAAGCAAAATTGATTGGTAGTGATAGTGAAACTGATTTAGCTGTGTTAAAAATCAATGCTACAAATCTAAAATCTTTACCTATAGGTGATTCAGATCAATTACAAGTGGGTGATTTTGTGGTTGCTATCGGTAATCCTTTTGGTCTAAATAGTTTTGGTAATAGCCAGTCAGCAACATTTGGTATTGTAAGCGCTTTAAAACGCAGCGATTTGAATATTGAAGGCGTAGAAAACTTTATTCAAACTGATGCAGCAATTAACCCAGGCAATTCTGGTGGGGCATTAGTAAATACCAAAGGAGAATTAATAGGAATTAACACTGCAATTCTTTCACCTTATGGTGGTAATGTAGGTATAGGATTTGCCATTCCTGTTAATATGGCTAAAGATGTAGCACAACAAATAATTAAATTTGGTTCTATACACCGTGGATTAATGGGTATCTATGTCCAACATTTAACTCCAGAACTTGCCCACTCATTAGGTTATTCTGAAGATTTTCAAGGAGCATTGGTATCACAAGTCAATCCAAACTCGCCTGCTGAGCGAGCTGGTTTAAAGTCAGGTGATATAATTACGCAAATTAATAACACTAAAATCACCCAGGCAACTCAGGTAAAAACAACTATCAGCCTCTTACGTGTAGGTTCAAATGTTAAAATGATCGTTCAACGTGATGGAAAACCCATTACCCTGGATGCGGTTGTGACTGACATCAAATCTCATGAACAAAAACTCCAGTCTGAAAATCCATTCCTTTATGGATTAGCATTAAGAAATTTTGAGCAAGAAACCCCACCTCATGGTAATGTCATAGGTGTACAAGTTGTTGGTGCTTCAGAAACTAGTGCGGGATGGCGTGCTGGTCTAAGACCTGGGGATATTATTATTTCTGCAAATAAAGCCCCTGTAAAAGACGTAAAATCTCTGCAACAAATCGCACTGCAGAAAAAACAAGAGCTACTGGTTCAAATATTACGAGGACCTGGCGCAATGTATTTATTGATTATCTAATTTTTTCTATAGCCTGGGTCAAGAAGCACCCAGGCTCAAATTGCTTTATTAATTAGTGTCACACTCGACACCTACAATAAAAAATCTACCTTAACTCATTTTAAATAGCATTTTTGATCCGGTTAAAAATCAACCCATTCAAATCAAAAATTACCATTATTTCCTGAATTTAAACTCATATTAAATAAAAATATAAAAAATTACCTTAATAGACTTGACATACTCTCATTAAAGCGACAAAATCACGCGTCTTGTGGCTATGTAGCTCAGCCGGTTAGAGCGCGGCACTCATAATGCTGAGGTCGGTGGTTCGAGTCCACCCATAGCCACCATTAAAAGTCTGTAATTTCAAAAATTTCTAAAGATACAATATCCGAACAACATCAAAAAGGCTCATCCCCATTTCCGGGGGCACTAATCAAGAACACAAAACCTTAACCCTTAATCTGTAGTTTTCAAAATTTCTAAACCCATAAGCACGTCTTTGAATCAGCTTCATCTTGCGATGGAAACCTTCTGTAATGCCATTGTTTTTAGTAAACCGCCACATTCTAACCACTTCTTCCCGCCATTGATATAATGTTTTACCTAGAGTCTTTAGTGATTCGAAATGACTTTCCTTCAGACTGGTAACGAGTTTAAGAAAGAGAGGGATTAAACGCGTACACTGTTTTGCGGTACGATGTTTTCGCATGAGTAATCGATGTAATCGCTGTTTAAAGTAATATATTGCAGCAATGACAGGCTGTTGTTGCAAATAACGCTCTCGTCTATTGAGCCGCTTTACAGTGAGGTTATTAGGATTGGTTCTCAATGCGGCCAAGAGACCTCGCTGATATTTCATTTCAGGGTCAATCTGCTGATAAGTCTGTAAACAGAATTGGTTCAATAAACGAATCACATGAAAGCGATCGGCAACAATCATCGCATTGGGAAAGTAACGCCTGATTAACTTGCGGTAACTGGAGCTTAAGTCAATACAAACTACCTGTACCTTATCTTTTCCTTCTAACGTGTTGAGATAGCCTTCTAAATCCTTTTCTGAACGCCCCTCAACCACATCAAATATTTTGTGTTTGGCCAAGTCACAAAAGGTTGTGGCATAACCTACTTTCCTATTGAATGAATGCTCATCCAGACCAAGAACTCTTGGGCAAGAACGGTTTAATATCTTTTTATGACGAAGCTCATAGCCGTAATGATACCAGCGCTCTACAGTGGATTTACCCAGCTTTAAATCACGTGCTAAATCCTTTTGACTCACTCCTTTGCTATGGTAGTGAAACACCTGCTTTCGTAAACTCTCGCTGGCTCTTTGGTATTTACCAATCCCCGGGAAACGCTGATTAAAATAGCGACCACACGCAGGACAATAATACTTATGAGCCTTGATACACAAGTAACTGCGACGCAATCCAATCGACTCATGGCGGATTCGCCTTATGAAACTGTCTTTTTTACGTAACTTCTTATTGCCACAATGAACGCATCGAACAATACAACGATAAGTGACTTCGATATAAACCGGGTTCTCTCCACTTACCTTTTTAATAGAATATCCCGGTAAATTTAGGATACAATCTTTCTTAGGCATTTTAATCTTCCTTTTGACCGTCAAATCAAAAGCTTAGTCTAGACTAACTTGATTAAAATACCCCTTTATTTGGGGTAGAGCCCAAAAGATCATTTTATTAATCCAGTTCAATCTAACACGCCAATTATTATTTTTACCTATGGATAAGGGCAGTAAAGTTAGCACTCTACGAAGCTGAAAATCCTTACACTGCTCATTTATCATTCATCCACTTAAAACATCAGATGCATCCTGAGACGATAAAATACTGGGAATTTAAAATGCCTAATGAAGAGTTTATATGTCCGTATAAAAATAACTGTCACGCTTATACGACATCTTCTTTATAATAAAGGGTTCAGCACTTATGCTGAATTAAAATGTGAACTTCCATTAGCCCTTGCAAAGAAGCCTAATCAAAAAGATTTACCGTTAAATCTTTTTGATGTACGTTGCTAAACGTATGGTTTTTATTTCCCATTAAATTGAGACAAATAACTACTAAATAAGCATTTGGAACAAACTAGACTCTCATGAAGAGGAATAACCAAACATCTAGTCTATATGTAAAATATTGAAAATAAAAACATATCAAATTATTCAATACAAGATATCAATAAAATTAATTGGATTTACTCCTTATCATTTTGATTAATATATTCCAATTTGATTTTGGATGATATTTATGAGCCCCCCAGCAAACAAAAGCCAAAGCACTACATATCAAGACTGCGCATTCGAATCAGTAATACTGCGTATGAAACAAAGCGATTTAAAAGCAAATGCATCTAGAGCAACTTACATTTCCTACAGCAACCAGTTGAAAGGCAAAAACATTGGTAATATTACCGCTTTATTAACTGAGATGCTGAATAATCATATGTTTCCTAATACGGTGATTTTGAATCAACTCATTAAACGTTTGGCTCAATTGCATCAACATCAATTCTCTCTGGATGTGCATCAAATCGCAGTGACCAGAGGCTTGGCTGATGCCATTACCTACGCCAGCACCCTGGATGCAATTGCCAAGAGCGCTCAGCCTGATACACAGCTTGCGGTGAGGCTGCTTGAGGAAGCCAAGAAAGCAGGCTTGGCTGATGCCATTACCTACGTCAGCACCCTGGATGCAATTGCCAAGAGCACGCAGCCTGATGCACAGCTTGCGGTAAAGCTGCTTGAGGAAGCCAAGAAAGCAGGTTTGGCCAATGCCATTACCTACGCCAGAACCCTGGGTGCACTTGCCAAGAGCGTGCAGCCTGATGCACAGCTTGCGGTGAAGCTGCTTGAAGAAGCCAAGAAAGCAGGCTTGGCTGATGCCATTACCTACGCCAGCACCCTGGATGCACTTTCCAAGAGCGCTCAGCCTGATACACAGCTTGCGGTGAGGCTGCTTGAGGAAGCCAAGAAAGCAGGCTTGGCTGATGCCATTACCTACAAGAGCACCCTGGATGTACTTGCCAAGAGTGCGCAGCCTGATGCGCAGCTTGCAGAAGGATTGATTGATGAGGCAATAAAGCACTTTAAACTGCGTGATATGAGGAATGGAATGATACTAGACTTGCATGGCCTGTCTTTTGGCATGGTTTATTTTGGACTCAAAAGACGTGTGAAGCAGGAAATGGATGCAAACCATTTTATTTCAAGGCTTACTTTAATCTATGGAAAAGGGATACATAGTAGTTCAAGAGAAGAGATTCATCCAGTCAAATGCGCGGTATGGCGTGTGGTCAGTGAACTATCAGGACAAGGGATTTCTGGTCAAGAAAACAAAAGCAATTCAGGAGTATTTGAGTTGTCCCTTCGGCCTGTTAGCAGCCAACCCAACGCGTCAAACTCACATCGCCTGTTTGCCAGTAAACTCAATCCAAATGCAAAGCCTTTTACACTGACGCCTAATCAAAACTTACAGAGAGGGGACCGACAACTTGGCTTTAAGGTAAACTGAATTGAAAAGAACTCAAAAAATATCGTTTTTATTAAATCATCAAGCAGATTTAGAAATGAATTTTCTCCACATATTCTGCTTTAAATTGAGTTGATTTGAGTTCAATTCAAGCCAGGGATTGTCATTTTTTGAGCTAAAACAAGAGACTTATAAAAATCCCTGGCCCATATCTTTCAGAATATGATGTAAAATTGGACAAGTCTCGCATTAGCTCCTGCCTGGATGTTGAATCATCGATCATTAGGTTATCTAAAGAAAATTTAACACCAGGAGATAAAATAAAGCGAACCAGATGTATCAAAATTTTAGATTAAATTGGGGAAATAATAAAAGCCCAGCATCTAAAGATGCTTATTAGCAATATATTGGGTAGTAAAAAATCAAACCAAAGATACATGATTAGTTAGTATGTTGCGTCACATCAGATGTTTCAAAATTTAAACATAGGAGAAAATCTCATTTTACGCCATATCCTTACTATTGATTTCTATCCCATGACAATGCAATTAACATTGCACTAATATCGATTAAATGGAGGCAACAAAGAGCAGCTAAAAGAGGTATTACCTTATTAATTTAACCCATTTCTTCTGTCAGAATTGTCAACGGTTTAAGTGGATATAGAGACATCCTTGATTTAGATAATCGCGTCCATTACAAATATAAACAACTAGTGCTGTAAGCATGGAAAATCCCTGTTCAGACTTGATTAGATATAGCCGAATTAATCATATTGTGTGTCAGTAGGATAAGTAATGAGTTCATACAAACGTTCTAATTGCTTTTGTGTAACCCTATGGACAGATAGCTCTGGAAGCTGATGGAGAGGGAAATAATTCAAATCAAGAATCTCATTGTTAGGCGTAAAGTGTCCGGATAAAATTTGGGCGTAAAAAAATAATTTATAAGTATGTGGCCATTGAGGTGGATGATCATGTTTTAATTTGTCCCAAACAGCCAGCAGTTTTTTAATTTTAACATCATAGCCCGCCTCTTCACGGACTTCTCGAATAATAGCTTCTGAAGGAGATTCACACACATCGCTCCAACCTCCTGGCAAGGACCAAAGTCCATCTGTTCTTTCTTTGACTAGTAATATCTTCTCATCCTGGAGAATAACTGCCCGAACATCTACTTTTGGCGTAGGGTAGCCTTTTTCTATTTGAAAATGCTCTTGGATAGCATTTATCGATTGTGAGGAACAGTAAGCTGCCATTTGTGCCACAATTTGTTCAATTCGCTGAAATCGTTCGATGTCGTAGCTATTCTTCGAATAGGTTAGGCCCGCTTGGCAAAGTCCTTGCAGCTCAGTTATCCATTTGAACCAATACTGTTTGTCCATTATCACATTCATTGATAAAATTTATAAAATCATGAAGTACATGATGCTTTATAGATAAGATACAATATTTTTTCTATTGATTCCAATTGATTACTTCCACTCACTCTTTGATCTACGGTACAAGTATGTATTAAAGTCCTTATCATTTGATTATAAAATTAGTTCAGCTGCCTACAATATCAATGCCTCTTAAAACTATTCTATACTTTCATAAATAACGCAATTTTCATTATTCAGGAGATCTCAATGAAGATAGCTTCAATAAGTTTATTCAGCAGATTTAAAATAGATTTTTGTCTCCTTATTGTTTTATCTTTTTTTTCACTCAATACCGCTTTTGCTGAACCAGAAAATAATTCCTGTGCTTATGCCTGCATGGATTGGACTTTAGGCAGCACGCAAATGGAACAAGCGGAACAAAACTTTAAAAATAAGACAGGGCAAGATGTGCATTTTGGTGTCGGAACATTTATGGGAGAAGGCGATCAAGTTGGCACAGATAAGCATTTAGGGAGTTGCTTTCGGTTAGTATTTACAGATGGCCAAAAGGACATCATAGCACAAGTAGTAAATACAGGATATGACATGAATAATCCCAATCAATTTGATTTACAAATGGGGGCTGGTGGCATGGGCGCATTCAATGCTTGCGCAGGAGATCCCAATATTAGCATGTATTCTGGAAATAAATTTGCATGGGGTCTTGTATACGGTGGCATTCAAAATGAAATTGATTGCAGCAATTTACCGGAATATCCAACAGTAATAAATAGCAATGGTCAAACGAATAATCTTCAAATGCTGTGTAAATATGGCTTTGACAATAAATATAGAGGCGATAACGGTTTAAATTATAAATTTAAATATGTACCAGAGCGAGTAAAATGCCCTGATGAACTCACTCAACTCACAGGATTTAAACGTAAAGATGATCCATCTAGTTATGAATTATCGCTTTTTAAACCCTGTAACCTTGGAGATAAATACTCCATCTCTTGTGCAATGACTCGTATGATGGATTGTGCGAAACCCACAGCATCATGGACTGATCACGTTAAAGATTTAGCTGTTTCAGGACCACTACCGGCTTGCCAAAGAGATGGTTATACGCGACAGAATAACGTAAATGCTCCTTCAGCTGCCTCACCTCAGTGTACTTCAGGACCACCACAGAGTTCTTATTGTAAAGATCATAAAGGTTCAGATGTCGGTTTTTGTAGTTGGGATGGAGGAAACTCTACTGGTGGTGACTACTGCAATATTGATAGGTCTCATTGTTTAAGTTGTGGTGGTGGCAGTTGGTGTACTTGTAATACGGGGCAACTTAGTGGTTGCACTAATTCCTAGAAGAATTTTAAGCTGCCATGTGAAATTTGCTTTTTCTTTAAAGATAGTGCATCGTTTATTAATGCTCATAAGCCAGTAAAAGAAAGGATATCAAATGCCAACACAAGAGTGGCCAGCTCATGATTATGCAATTGGCTCCTATATTCAAGCAAGTATAGCGAGTAACTATTTAAAATATTTAGATATAAAACCAACGGATTATGTTCTAGATATTGGATGTGGTAATGGATCGTTTAGTCGCAAGATTTTGAATAAATTTCCTCAAAACCACTTTTTAGGTATAGATGCTTCGGAAAATATGTTGGCATTAGCACGAGAAGAATTAGCTGATTATCCTAATGCTAAACTGCAACATGCCGATGCATTAACTCTGCCATTTACCAATGAATTTAATTATGTTGTCTCCTTTTGGTGTTTACAATGGTGTGCCTTCGCCATAGAAAAAGCATTTCTAAATATCTATAGAGCATTAAAAACGAACGGAAAAGTATTCACACTCTTTCCTGCTGGCGATGACCCCTTTATTCTCAGCTATTATCTAGTAAAAGAGTCGAACCAATTTTCTTGTCTCAATGAATTTAAACCACCCGTGGAGTATAGCCACTTTCAAAACTTAGAAGAAAAAATACACGCGCTCCCTTTTAAACACATTAAACTTGAACGACTAAAACATCAAATCCGTTTACCTAATCTGGATATTTTTCGCAAATTTGTAAATGGTATTGCCTTTTTTCAAGGCCAAGCCCCTAATGAACAAATACCCCTTATTAATGAGTCTTTAGTGAAAGTTTATGAACAAGAATGCCAAGAAAAATTCGCCGGTGAGTATTGGTTTATTTTTACTGTTTATTTAGTACAAGGTGAAAAATAATAACTCTAGGTAGTGTAAGCCTGTGTAACAAGTTTCAATATTACAGGCTTGTATTTATAAAACACCTGGAAAATTAAATTATAATTAATTTCAAAATCAGTTCTTGGTATTGAGAAACTCTTGAATATTTTTTAATGTCAATAGCCCTTTTGTTCTAAGTGCTTCCTGAGTATTAAAACCTATATGTGGAGTAGCTATCAGATTAGGAGCATCAAAAAGACTACAATCAGTGGGAATTGGTGGCTCCATATCAAACACATCTATCGCTGCACCAGCAATTAATTTTTGTTCTAATGCTTGTTTGAGATCACTACTTACAATAATAGGACCTCTGGCACAATTAATTAAATAGGCAGTTTTTTTCATTTTAGATAAAAGTTTTAAATCAACCATTCCGCGGGTGTCATTAACTAGAGGAACATGTAACGTAATAAAATCCGATTGTGAGAATAAGTCGTCTAAAGTGAATTGTGAATTTTTACCATAAGCCATAATTTTCATTTGAAATGCTTGCGCGAGCTTTTTAACTTCTGAACCAATCGCTCCTACGCCTACAATACCTAATGTTTTATTTTTTAATTCAATCCCTGTGTTTGTCGTCGCTTGTTGTCTCACCTTCTGGTTATTTCCTGGAATATCGCGGGCTAAAGAGATCATGAACCCAAACACAAGTTCTGCTACTGCGGTATTTGCATATCCAGCAGCATTTTTCACTAAAATGTGTCTTTTATTTGCAGCATCCATATCAATATGATCAATTCCTGCAAATGCAACTGCAATAAACTTCAATTCTGTTGCTGCATGAATCACGGCAGCAGACAAAGTGCGATTGGTAAGTGAAATAATATGAGCATCTTTGATATGCTCGATTAATTGCTCATCAGACCAATTGCGACTATCACACTCCATAACCATGTAATTTGCTAGCTCAGAATGAATTTCTTCGCTAGTGATACCTATTGGTTCAATAATCGCTATTTTCATTTTTAATCCTTTAAAAATCGGCATATTTAAATATATGCTGTCTCTAAATTTTAAGATACATCCATTAAATCAATTACCTGATTTAACCGGCCCCAAATTTCATCCATCCAATCTAAATGTTCCGATTTCATCAAGCAAGAGCGTAAAAGTGTGACAAACTCATCATCCCATATCAAGTCTGACCAGTGCGATTCTAATATTGATTTTGGCAACTTAATTAATGCTAAATGTAAATCTGATTGTGCCGATAATTTAAAAAATTGTTGACTAAGCTCTGATATCGCTTTTACATTCGATGCTTTAGGGGCCCATACAACGATATCTAACTCAGGAGGCATTGCCACTAGAAACTGGGGATGATGCGCAAGATTATGATACAGCATCGATGCCGCTTGTCTTGATTTTTCCAAGTCCATAGCAAATTGAGCATTCCGTATTAAAGGTAAAAACTGATGTGTTGCCCATAATGCGACTGCAGAAGCGCCGGGTCTTGAGCACTCTAAACTGATCTCACCAAGATGCAGATCAGCGGAGCTAAAATAAGTATAAGGAGAATCATGTTTATAAAACCGCCCTATTGATGTATCTTTAAATAAAACGCACCCACATCCATAAGGTTGCAGCCCATGCTTATGAGGATCGACCACTAAAGAATCTACCTCAATCAGATGACTAAAATGCTCCATTGCTGAAACTGATAAATTACTGCATAAAGTAAAATAACCACCATAAGCACAATCAGCATGAATTCGAAAAGAATAAGTCGACTTGAGCTTCAAAATTTCAGTAAGCGGATCAAGCGCACCAATGCCAGTAGTGCCCAAAGTCACAACTACTGCTCCTACATCTCCGACTTTCAATTTGTTTTCAAGATCTACTAAATCCATTTGTCCTTTATCATTAACATCGACCACCTCAAAAGGAATTCCTAAAACAGAACAAAGACGCTGATGTGTATAATGTGCCTGCGATGAAGCTAGAATTTTTTTACCTGGATTAAGTTTGCTGGCAATCCATAATGCTTCCAAATTTGCCATTGTTCCACCACTACAGAGATGGCCTAAATGTGTTTCCCAGCCAAACATCTGGGCAATGTGAGCAACAGCTTGCTTTTCCATGTGTGAACTGGCCCTCCCCCATCCATCGCATGATTATTAGGGTTCATCCATAGTGCAAGGGTATAGGCTAAACGGGCAATTGGATGTGGCGGTTTAAGCATTTGCCCCACATAGAGAGGATGAGGATAAGGAAGATTATCGCGCATTTTTTCAGCTACTGTAAGTAACACATCCCGTATCGATTCTATATCTACTTCTTGCATATAAGGAGGTAGATGATCAAATCCAGACTCCAGGCAATTAAGAATTTCAGGTATTAAAGATAATGAATTTTTTTCTAACATGAAGCATCCTTTGCAAGTGGTTATATCAGAGGCTGCTCCGCAGCCCCTAATCAAATCCTATCACATCCAAGTATTCATGCTTGAATTGTACATAGAAAAAGATTTACTTCTTTTATGTAGTGATTAATTAGCAACATCAATACAAGAGTGAAATCGTTCATTAGTGCTCTGGTCTCTTCCCCATTCTGCGTAAATGACATGATGGCCGGTACGCTCTGGAACATTGCAGGTCATATGAAATTTATTATTGGCCTTATCTGCCCAAATAGTATTCTTATCTTGAGATGGATTTTTATCATCCCATCCATATTCACAGAAAGGTTCTGTTTCAAAATCGCTCCATTTGAGAGGTTCATTTTTATTAAATTGATAGTCGGATTTAGTAATCCAATAGCGAAAATGCTCCGTGTCACTGAAGTGAGGGCCATACGAAACATCCCATACAAACTCTTGAGCATTGTTCATTCCCTTATTGGTCGGCCAATCAATCGCAGCATCCCAAGGAGAGGCTTTTCCTTTAAATGTTTCACTATCAAAACCACAAACATGTTGTGGTAAATTAGCATTTTGATAATAACCTCGAGTATGACTTAATACACTCATAAATTGGTAGACTTCATTGTTGTAGCTCCCATCTTCCTTTGTCAAAATAGGGCGACATTCTTCATACGGGAGTTTATTGCCTGGTTCGATATGATGTGGTTGAGTTGTTTTACCACAGAAATATTCTCGCGACATTGGTTTTTCTATTAAGCCATGGCTGTGTGCTGACAGTTGAAATAACATTAAAAAGCCACCGATAAATAACAAATCATACCGAGTAATAAACATACTAAAACCTCAATAATTAATTACAACGGTTTAATTTAGCACAAAAATGAACAATATGCAGTTTTCTTTTAAAATTTTTAAAAATTTCTCGCATCATTTTTAAATTTTCAAGTGTGATCTTACATGCTGAGCAATCATCAACTCTTCATTTGTCGGTATCACACCAACTAAAACAGTGCTGTCTTTTTCACTAATAATTGTTGCATTATTGATGTTCGCTTCATCATCAATTTTAACGCCTAACCAACTTAATTGCTCACTGATTTTTTCCGTATCAATGGAGCATGTTCGCCAATTCCTGCAGTAAATACAAGCACATCACAACCACCAAGAGCCACTAATAATGAGCCTGTTTCCAGAGCTGCACGATAACAAAATAAATCAATTGCCTCTAATACTCGTTCGTCATCTAGATGTTTTAATAATTCGCGTACATTATTACTCAATTCCGATACACCAATTAAACCTGACGCATTGTAGAGCAACTGAGTTACTCGCTCCGTTGAATACTTTTTTTGCTCTAGTAAATATAAAAGCACTCCAGGATCAATACGTCCACATCGAGTGCCCATCATCAATCCATCCAATGCGGTAAATCCCATTGATGTAGCGACACTTTTTCTCTGGTACATAGCACACATGCTTGCACCATTACCTAAATGAGCCATCATGACACGTTTATTTCCTATTTCACCAATATAATCGGTGATTACTGATGCGATGTATTCATAAGATAATCCATGAAATCCATAGCGTATGATCCCCTCATCGCTTAGCGATCTTGGTAGTGCAAAAAGAGTAGCTACCCTCTTTTGAGTCCGATGAAAAGTAGTATCGAAACAGGAAATCTGTGCTAAGTCTGGATATAACTGACTAATAATTTTAATTGCCTCCAAATTATGGGGCTGATGTAAAGGAGCCAGCGGTATTAAACTTGCAATTTTTTGCATTACCTCATCAGTAATCAACGTAGGATTGGAAAAAAATGTTCCTCCATGTACGACTCGGTGCCCTACTGCCGTGAGCGTAATGGAATCAGATAAATCATCTAACCAGTTAAAAAGTATCTTTAAACCTGCTTCGTGCCCTTGTGTAGTAATTACTTGATTGAGTACCTGAGCTTGGCTTGCATTAAAAATATTAATTTGAGGTGACTCATAAAGATCTTGAATTTGGCCATGGTAATACAAATTCAAACCCTGCTTATCACAAGCAAAAAGCGAAAATTTAATACTTGATGAACCCGAATTAATCACCAGAATAAACTTATTCATTGATAAGGTCCTGATTTCGTGCATAGATTAAAGCCATAGCACAAGAAGCTATACGAGACCCCCCATCACTGCTGCGACTCGTCAAAATGATAGGCACTCGTGCTCCAATTACAATACCTGCAGCCTCAATACCCGACATAAAAGTCATTTGTTTGTACAGCATATTGCCCGCTTCTAGATCGGGTACAACAAGAATATCCGCATCACCTGCAACCTGAGAATAAATTCCTTTTTCTCGAGCTGATTCAATGGAGATTGCATTGTCAAATGCAAGCGGTCCATCCACAATTCCTCCAGTAATTTGGCCTCGCTCTGCCATTTTACATAATGCGGTGGCATCCAAAGTAGATGGAATTTTCTCATTGACTGTCTCTACCGCCGATAGAATTGCTACTTTGGGCTGTCCCAGACCTAATCTACGAAATAAATCAATCGCATTTTGCACTATGTCCTTTTTGGCTTGTAAATTGGGTTGTATATTTATCGCGGCATCAGTAAGAAACAATGGTTTAAAATAGTTCGGCGTTTCCAAAGAAAACACATGGCTCATTCGTCGCCCCGTACGTAAGCCATTTTCTTTATCCACTATAGGAGTCATCAATTCATCCGTATGAATTTTTCCCTTCATAATCGCTTCTGCTTTACCTTCTTTAATCATTTGAACAGCAACCTCCGCTGCTTCATGACTGTGTTTTGTTGGTACTATTTCATAGGAAGAAAGATTAATATTGGCCTCTTTTGCCGCACTTTGGATTTTTTCGGCGGGACCAATAAGTATGGGGACTATTAAATGTTCTTCTGCAGCATCAATTGCGCCTCGAAGTGAAAGCGCATCTACTGGATGCACCACGGCTGTTTTAAGAGGAGCGTAATTTTTTTTCATTTTAATCAGTTGCCTATACCATGAGTCCTTAGCCTCTTGAAAAATTACCTTAGGCAATTCAACACATTTTCTTTTCACTTTTTGTGTTGGTGCAATTACCGTTGCAATCCCGGATATGACTGTTTGTCCCTGTTGATTAATACATTTACAGTCCAAATTGATACGATGATTTTCAGCTATTTTTTCCAACACAGTCACAGTAATCGTCACCGTATCTCCCGGAACTACCGGCGCAGTAAATTTAAGTGTTTGATCCAAATAAATTGTTCCTGGTCCAGGTAATTCAGTTCCCAATACTGTAGATATTAGCGATGCGCCCCACATCCCTTGAGCAATAATTTTATGAAATTGAGTATCTTTCGCGTATTCTGCATCCACATGAGCAGGATTAACATCACCTGACATAATTGAAAACAGCTCAATATCCTTTTCAGTAAGTGTTCGTTTTAAACTGGCGAAATCTCCAATTTTAAGTTCATCGAACGTACGATTTTCTATATATCCCATGATGAAGCGCTCCTAATTCAATAAAACATGCTCGATTGATTGTACTAGTATAACAATTTTAAAACGTATACTAAGGGAAAATTCAGAAACCCATAACCTGGTTTACTCGATTACACAGCAGATTGACAACATAACACCAAAATAGTCTGCTTTTAACTGTGAATATAGACATACGCACTAGATCCAACACTTAGCGGATATTTTTCAGGATCATAATCCGTTATTATAATTTGAACTGGGAAACGTTGCGGTAATAAAAACCAATTATTTTCACTATTTGTAACAATTTGCTCTTGACTGCGTGGGTCGGTTACTTGACGACTCGCGGCCCAGTTTTTAGAAATAATGACACCGTGATAGGCTTTTTTCCAAAAATAAATCCGTGGATAAATTGTAACTTTATCGCCAGCTTTAACATTTCGTAAATCGGTTTCATTAAAATTAGCCTGAATAAACATATGATCCGTATCAATGAAAGAAAATAAGGGCTTTCGTATTTCAACAGGTGCCCCCAAGGCAACAAACATATTTTGTATAATGCCATTATTTTTTGCATATACTGTTGTTTCATCTAAATCTACTTTAGCATTACGCATATGCGCAATTAAAGACTTAATATTCATCCGCTGCACAATAACATCTTGTTTGTCTTTTTCTAGCGTTTTTTCTAATGCCTTTAACGTACTCCAAGCTGTATTTTTTTCTTGCAGCAAATTATGTACAGTAACTTTAGGCACAGCGCTGTCTCTAAGGGCCAATTGATAATGTTGGTATTCAAAGGCAACTTTCTTATAAACATCGCGTTGTGCTTGCACGCTATGTTGCGTTATTTCAACTTGCTTTTGTAAGGAAATTAATTGTGCTTTTGCGCTAGCGACCCTAGCTTTATAATTTTGATAAGCTAATTCGTAGGGTTTCTTAAATACTGTGAATAATGGCTGGCCAACCTTGACATACTCTTCATTTTTTACATAAATATCAGTGATATAACCTGATACATTTGCAGCAACAGGACGGATGTTAGCCGCCACAAAAGCATTATTAGTGAAGGGAAAATAATAGACAAAATAAAAAATGAACACCACGATAAAAACACAACCAACTGTTTTAATTGGAAAATTATTTCTAATTTTAGATATTCTAAATGAAATCTTAGATAACATGAGTCAACCCTATGTTAAGCAATATTTATTCGAGCGAATTAAAAGAACGTCATCGATTATTTGTTTTAACTCTCCTAATTCCTTGGCCAGCTCGACAAACATAATATCGAGGAATACTTCTGGATCATCTTCTTTTAAAGAGTCTTTTTGTATTTTATTAAGCACTAAGGGTGCTAATTGTGGGGATACAGGAAGTTCAACATTAAGGAGTCTTACCCGCAAAACACTTAAATAATTCCGTACCTGCGTAATATTATCATCGATAATAACATAAGATCGCAGCTCCTCGTTTGCTAGATGGAAAACAAGCACACTGACTAAATGATAAATACGTTTTGTATAACCCAGAGCACTTATATTCTTACTGGTAAACGAGGGGGCTTTTCGAGTTTCAAATCGAGCTTCCTCATTAAAACGATTAAAATTCGTGAGATCAGCAAGAAACTTATTTTCATGTACAAGAAAATTATCTTTAATTGTTTGTACTGATTGAGATTTATTTAGAAAATCATTCAAGATATTTATAAGTTGCAGAAGCATATCTGCTTGAGTTTTGATGACTAAATCGCGCGCGTATTGTGGATAGAAATACCGCATAAGACTTAAAGCGATGATAAGACCAATAATAATATTAAATGGTCGCAATACAACTACATCAAGATTGTTATAATTAATAAGCATCATCACCAGGGTTAAATTTCCTAAAAAACCTCCATACTGAAATTTACTTCCCATGAAAAAATATGCATAGATAAATATGCCGCCAATTAGGGCAATCAGATTTAGAATCGCAATATTTGCAAAAAAATAAACAACGACAATGCTGTAAATAACTGCTGATAATGTTGCCGTTATACGTAAAAAACTCTTGGTGAGTACTCCACCTACAGTAGAATATTCAAAGAGAACAGATAATGCGGTTACATAACACCAACCAGGCTCTGGAATAACCAAATAGGTCGTTATCCAAAATATAATCAAATAGGCCAAAGATAAGCGCATCGAACGGAGTAGTTTTTGCGAATCAAACCCCATGATAGCCACCACCTAAATCTTGAAATAATACAACGAGCGTTAGCATTTTTTCCAATTTATTTTGATTAATTATCAACTTGAAGTAATCTAATTTAATCTGACAAGACACCACTTCAGATAAACTGACAATACCCCGACGATACCGAGAGTCAACCAAAGCACAACGCTTTTTTTCATCCAAAAATCCAGATTGATTTTTGAATAATTGTTCGCTATATGCCGAATAAGCAGATAAAGCATTATCCACTTCCTTTAAAGCCTTTTTTACCGTATCCAGATATGCATAATAGATTGCTTGCGATCGTGCTTGACTTGCTTTAATGAGTCCAAAGACTGGTGGATTAATCGCTGGTGTATTCATATAGGCTTCATTTAAAGCAAAAGCACCGTTTGAGATTTGACTGAAGCCTAAGAGCGAGTCAAGTCTGACAGAAGGTAATAAATTCGCCCACGCAACGCCTATATCCACATTCGCAGCTTTTAATTTTGCTTCTGCTTCACGTACATCGGGACGATTTTGAAGCACTGTGGCTGGTAAATTCCCTGGGATTATTTTTAAATCTTGCACTTGATTGAATGAGACTTTATAAGGTAAGGAGCCTGGATTTTGATTTAATAAAAAATGTAAGGTGTTTTGACTTACAATGATATTGTGCTGCGTTATAACGTATTGTGATTGTGTTTGTTTCATTTGGCTGGTTAATGTATCTATTTTATCTTTCGAAATGAGACCAGCACGGTATTGGCTTTGATATAATGAAATTAATTTATTTTCATCGTGTAATAAATGTTGGTATATTTTTTGTGCCTCACGCTGTGCCAAAAGAGTAAAATAGCCGGCTGATACTTGACCTATAAGGACTAACCGTATGCCATCTTGGGCATGAGCACTTGCTTCGACCTGGTATTTTGCACTTTTTTGTTGCTTTATTTGTTGAAAAATATTGAGAACATATTGTGGAAATAAAGCCACAAATGCACCCGGATCTCCTAAATTAGGCATTTGGCTATAACCAGACAAGATGCTCATTCCAGGTATCCAATTTAATTTAACTTGCTTTAGTTGTGCTTGTGCATATTGAAGATTAGCCGCGGCAATGTGAACGTTACTATTATTACGAAGTGCTTGTTGGATCAGTTGATCTAATTCAGAGTTATTTAATTGTCGCCACCATGCCATGTCAGGCAAGTCGATGCGATCATCCATTTTTACTTGTTTGGTTTGCTGAGGCCATTTTTTAGGAACTTGAGGCGATGGTTGATCCTGTCGCGATGAGAGACAGCCTTGTAAAACAATTCCTATCAGAAAAATTATAAAAATTAAAGGATTAAATTTTGCTAGACAGCGCACCATGATGAATCGAAATTTTAATATCGTGATTTTTATCATAAGGTCATCATCTTAATAAATAATCGATTTTGATGACAAAGTTGATTTATCCATGGGCGAATAGTACACCTTAAGGAGTTCGAAAAATTACATCATTTTGCAATATACCAGTGGGTTTATAGGATCGCAACAAATCGTTTTATTCGCTTGTCATTAATGAAACCAGGGTTTTTAACGTGCCTGCAGTGTTATATCATTACTATTTTTTATTTGATAATAACTTATGCTTCATATTGCCCTTTATCAACCTGAAATCCCCCCAAATACGGGAAATATCATTCGCCTATGTGCCAATACAGGAGCACAATTACATTTAATACACCCTTTAGGTTTTTCATTACAGGAAAAAGCATTACGACGTGCAGGATTAGATTATCATGAGTGGGCTTGCATTTCACACTATGAAAATTGGGAAACATTTATTCTGCAACATCAGCAAAAAACAATTTATGCGTGCAGTGCCAGAGCTGAAAAATGTTACTCGAAAATGCAATATGCCACCGAAAACATGTTTTTATTCGGACCCGAATCCAATGGATTACCAAAAGAAGTGTTAGAGAAATTTACATCCCTTTATATTCCAATGCGTGAACATAATCGCAGCTTAAATCTTGCGAATGCAGTTGCTGTTATTTTATATGAGGCTTGGAGGCAATTAGGCTTTGAATGAAACACCACTAAAAAGTATCGTTCCCAAGACATGTAATCCATTGAAACATATAAATAATTCCAATTATTTTTATTTTATGTTAAAAATACAAAGTTTTATGAGATGCCCTCGCCATATTGACTTGCAAAAAACAAGAGTTCATCAATAAGTTCAAACCTATTCTAGTTTATTGCTTACGAATAATGATGTTGCATCTCGAATAAAACAAGGATAAAGAGATTAACGAACAAGGAAATTACGTTAAATCATAATCCTAGAAACGCAAATAAACTGTCCAACTAAAAGGAATAAGAATAATGAAAAAAATAAATCTCTTCATGATCCTGTATTTCATGATTACCCTCTCTTGTTACAGTAACAACCGTTATTTTCTCTGTGGTCCTGATGAAAATGGTTGTTTTCCTGATATCTATCGATACTGTGCATGCATCCCGTATGATGATTTGGAAGCAAATAACCCTTACTGCCTGGATTTCGATAAACTCATTTGCACTCCTTTATCACAAACCAAGCATTGCGACTCAGCTTTAATTTTTAAGAATCAAGGAGAGTGTTTAGCAACCATTTTCCAAAGCGAACCTACCCCTCCTTGTCAAATCACCACACATCAATCGTGTGTTGAGCACCATACCCCTATCTGTAATAAGACAGGTCAGCCAAACTCGTGTCATTAGAGATGATGAAAAGGCATGAACATGCCTTTTCACTAAAAAACATTATTTTGTAAATCGCTTAATCATGAGTTAAGAATTTTTGGGGATAGTCAGAATGAAAGTAAGGGCTCGCAGCGTTTGACAAAGCAACCAATAATTCCTTTTGTTATAGGCTTTGTTAACCCTAAAGAAATGATCCGCCCTTTTGTAACTATCCCAAACCGTGCAAATGTTCTAATCATCAGTCTCAGAATTTTGGAGACATATACTGAGGAGATCCTCTGGTTGTTTCACAAGATAAGTTGGTTGATACTGTAATAAAATTCTCTCGGAATTATAGCCCCAAGTGACTGCAATTGACTGAATATTATTCCTTTTTGCAGCCTCAATATCTCGAGCCTCGTCCCCTATATAAAAAACCTTATTTTTATCAATTTTATACTTCTTCAATGTCCTTTTCAGCAAAGAACGTTTCGAAAAATGAGATGATTCATCATGGATAAAACTAAAAAAGTGATGAATTTGATTCATTTCCAGCCAAACACGAACATTTTCAATCGAATTGGAAGTCAAGATCCCGAGACAATATCCAGAGTTATAAAAAGTCTCTAACACTGGAGAAATATTAGTGACGGGTTGTATATTTATCATTTGATCAAATAAAAGCCTTCTAATTTCCCGTATTAGCGAAGGTATTTTATAAAAGGGAACCCCCAAAAAACTTTTTACTTCTAGAAATGTCAGATCACGAAGATGTTCCATTTCATGTTTCTCGATCTTCCTTAAGTTAAATTGTTCGGCCAATAAGTTGGTTGTTTCAATAACACAGTCATAACTATTTACTATGGTTCCATCAAAATCAAAAAGTAAATACATAAGTAAATATCCCAAACCCTCGATCGATTATTTCTAAGTGTGACATGGTATAATAGATTTGGCCATACCAACTTAGTGACAATAATCATCTTATAGTTTATTTCTGTGGGCAGCAGAATAGAGGTTACAACTTCGTCATTCCTTTTCTTTTATTTCTAATGAGATACTTTGAAAATCAAGCACACGTAAAAAGACTAACCCGATTATATTCAGGTTCAAGATTCATAGGCTCCGACAAAGAAACTAAAGCACACCCAATAGCAAAAACAGTAGAAGCTAAAGCCCATCCAGCCAATATCGCGACACCAACTTGAGGTACGCCTAAAGCCAATGATAAACCTACAGCAATCAATGAGGTTAGAGGAGAAACAATAAGAAGTGGTACCGGATCAATTCTTGGCCCCCAAAACATAGTTCCTAAAATCCATCCAGTCATAAAATCATTATGATGTTTTTCAGCATAGGCGAGTAATACAAGATCAATCGCTATGGTTCCTATCGCAGCCATAATGAATAGACCCGCGCCTCCACCATAAATTAAACCTTTGCCAATGATTAAACTAAAATCTGCAATACCTTTTTGAAGCGAGGATTCCAAAGACATATATTAGCCCTATAGAAAATGGTTTATTTTAGAACAGACACAAGAGAAACTCAACTTATAATTAAGACAGTACATGATGCAATCCAGGACGAGTCAAAAGACAATGCATCCTGATACATCATCTCATTGAAACTAATTTATTAATGAATCAATTTGATTTAGTATACACTTCGTTTTTCAACTGATGATCATATTGTCATCTCCTGATATTATTTCAACTAAGGGGTCTATAAATGCGAAAGTTATTGGCGTCATCTTTCTTTTTCCTATTTGCACTGTCCTACGCGACTGCTAATAGTTATGGCGTTCATGAAGATCATCCTTATGATTTTATCGTTACGAAACATATTTATAAACTTTCTGAAATTTATCAAATTAAATCCACTCAAAGAGAAACCTATCCAGGCTCAGTAAAAAAGAGTGCATTTCGTATCCGTACGAACTATGATTTATCGAATAAAAATGGCTGGCAAGCCACTGGAATTACACGAATTATTTCTTTAGGTTCTTTATACAATTGGGCTAAAGAAATTGATGTTTATGACACTCGTGGTTTACAAATTGGATTTATAGACGGAAATTTAGCGACCCTTGAATCAGCAAAATTTACTATTTATGAATATGATGAATCAGGAAAAGCTACTGCAATCGGGTTTGCCTACGCCAATTCAAGCTTTGACCGGTTTGTCATTTTACCATCAATAAATAATCCCCACCCAATTGCCGAGTTCAATCGAAACTTCCATGACAACAACTGGAGTGTCACTGTGCACTATCCTGAACAAATTGATGATCGAATCATTCGAATTTTTGCCGCTTTTGTTCTTGATCATGAAGATAAATTTTTAACAAACGCAGATGATTTCCAAGAAGAATAAATAACGCCATAAATAGTCCACAAAGTATGATTAATAAAGAGAAATGGGATAGGCTAGCAGAATTAATGATGAAATTGAGCATCAACGAAGCATATCTCATTGAAAAATTTATACTGGGCAGTGGTAAAGGGGGGCAGAAGCTGCATAAAACTGCCTCAACTGTTTATTTAAAGCATGAACCTTCTGGCTTGGAAATTAAATGCCAGGAATCAAGAAGCCGTGAAGACAATCGATATTTTGCAAGAATACGGCTTTGTGAAAAATTAAATGCGATTTTGAACCTTGAAAAATCACAAAAACAGCAAAAAATTGAAAAATTAAAACGCCAAAAGAAAAGGCGCTCAAGACGTGCCCAGCAAAAAATCTTAGATGATAAATCCAAACATAGTGAGCTAAAAATACTACGAAAAAAACCTCAATCCCATGAATAATTAATTTGTGTGGCTGCAATTAATGTTGGGCCTATGCTTAACATGTAAGGTTAGCCTAATAAATTATTAATTATCCAATTATAAAATAAAGAAATATTTTCAATAAATTGGAGTTTAATAATGGCTGCAAATGAAGAAGTGATTAAAGAGTATTTAAACAAAGATTATTATAAAATTCTTGGTATTGATGACAAAGAAAAGGCTAATGATAGTCAATATTTAAAGCAAGCCTATAAGAATAAATCCCGAGAGGTTCATCCAGACAAGCATCAAACAGAAAAAGAAAAATGGACTGAGGCATTTAAAAAAGTTAATGAAGCATATACGGTTCTCTCCGATCCGGATAAAAAATCATTATATGATCAATCCATTGCCAGTAATGAAAAATTGCGTCCGGAAAATTATAAACGGTTCTTTCATAACGCAAAAAAAGCCAACAAAGATAACGGCACTAAAGACTCAGCCAAGAAAGATAATGACGGAGGATACTCTGCCTTGAAACCCAATGAGCTTGCATCAGATCTCAGACTTGGTAACACCAGAGTCTATATTTATATTCCCCCTGATTTTCTCAATATGGGAGTTGCTACAAGAACTCATTGTCATGGACGTGATACTTCCGTCAGTTTTGAGGTTGATTTTCCAGAAGGTTATTACACAAGTGCGCAAAATTTATCATATAACGAAAGCCAGGACAGTATTAATATTACAATCAGAAAGTTCAGAAATTTTACAGACACATTTCCATCAATCAATTATAATTTAGAAGCAAAGACCTTTTTACTCGCCATGCAGAAAAAGGATGATTATGACTCATCTCCCTTGGTTATCGGACTTATCACTGTAAGTGAAAATCATAAATTTGCAATTTTTAGTTTTATTGAAAATCTGCCTGAAGAAACCATCATAGAAGGATTATTATGGGATGGTTTTAAAAGTCTTCCTAATGAATTCGGAAGTGCATATAGAGCAGATAAGAATAGCTATTTTAGCATCACTCAAAATTTAGTGACCTCCAATGAACATACAACTTTACTACGCCAAAAACAAGAAGAGCTAGAAAATCCAGGAAAAAAACCCACATTTAGTATGGAATTATTCAAAAAAGAACTTGCACAAGCACAAGAAGACAGCATGAGAGTCAGGTTTTTTGGCACAAGTGAGTTTGTTTCTGATTTATTAAAAGGCAAGCCAATTAGCTTTCATGAGATACAGGCTCATGCTCAAAGTTTCCCATTAGGTACAGTGAAAAAAGTATTGGATAAATTTGATATTAGTAACCAAAAAATAGCACTTGATTTTAAGCCTTGACTGTTTAAAAAAGAACAAATCAAGTGCGTAGCTATCCCGTATAAATACTATGTATACGGGATAGGAATTATTGATAAGCCGTGATGATCTCAGAATTTAATTTTCTACCCATTGCAAGATAATCCGTATTATGCAGCAATGACATTGCATCGATAATCGTTTTAATGCCACGAACATCAACACCTAAACTCTCACCTAAGGTATACCAAGGAACTAATATAAATGGCACATCTTCTTGGACATATCGGGTTTTTGTAGACGCAGGAAAAAATGAAATGGAATTATGAATCGGTGAGTTTTTAAAATAATCATAAATGGATGTAAATTGATGTCCATAATACCTATTTAAAACCTCATAGTGAGGAGGTATGTCATACCCTAGTTTATTGCCTATTAACAAACGCTCCTCATCTAAACGCATCAAGACTTGGGCTGTTTCTTCTGAAATCCCTTGATTATAAAAATAAAACATATCTTGATTGCCAATTCTCGCTGCATTAAACAAAATTGCTGGGGTATGGCCGATACCGCTAGTATTATAAAGACCCACTTCAAGCACACTCGATTTGGCATACAATGGGCAGGGTATTACATCAGATAATTCTTTGATTATTTCATAAATCTGATTTTTAGGTACACTGGCAATACCAACAAATTGTTTGGTTGCGACAATATGTACACCACCTTCATTATTTGCTCTACACGCGTAAGGAAAAGACGTAAGCTCGGCTAATCTGATCTCTTTTTCGTAAGAACTATTGGTTATCAATTGATGGGCAAAAACAGAGGAAAAATACCCTGCTAAATTAACAATGATTTGACCTGCACGAAGATAGGGTAATAAATCAGGCATTAACTGCTCGCATGCAAAAGCAGGTAAAGCCATAAGAATAACTTCTGCTTTTTCTATACAGGGTTGCAAATCAGTATGCATCGCATGGATTGGTGCAAACCCCTCTATTTCACCAGTTAAGTAAATGCCTTTTTGCTGGTAAATGGCATGAAAAGCGCCTGGATGTTGCGGATCGGCATACAAAGATACCTCATGCCCCATAAGACTTAAATGTCCTGCCAGTGCTTGACCACCATGACCACAACCTAATACTGCTATTTTTTTCATATGCATCTCCAATATCAATTAGCTATGGCAATGATCTCTTTAGTTGGCGTATTGCCTAGAAACCCCGTTTGAATTCCTTCTTGATACATTAATGTCAAAGCTTCAAGCCCATGCGACTTACCCCATATGTTACGATCCGCGAAATAAACTTTATGATTTTTAACTGCATTCAGTTGTTGCCATAATGGATTTTTTTGAAAATTGACAAAAGCACTGCGATCATCACCTGTCAGCAAAATAACGATTTGATCGGGATTTTTTCTTAGTAAACCCTCCAGCGAGAGCTCATACAATTGACTCGAAGTATCTTCCGTAATCATGTTATGTTTTTCAAATTGGTCGAGAATTTGGCTGGTAATTGAGTTATGAGCAAGAGCATTGAAGCTGTTGTTGGCCGTAGGGAATCCGATAAGCACTTTTGAGTGCCCTCCTTTTTTAGCTAGCTTTTGGGCCACTATATATTGCTTTTGATAGTTTGCTACAATTGAAGGAACTTGAGACATGGTATTCGTTTTCTGAGCGATGATGTTAAGGTTGTCTATCTGTTGTTCCGGCAAGCCAAAAATTCCTTTTAACAAAATTGTAGGTGCAATTTTTTCCAATTGCGCTTGAATCGCTTGATTAAAATCAATATCTCCAATAATTAAGTCAGGTTTTAAAGAGGCTATTGCTTCAAGATTAGGTGCTTCACGTGCACCAACGCTCGGAGTTTTCGCTATAATTGATTCTAAATAATCAGGATCTGCCCCCTCATATAAAAATCCACTCGTTCCAACACCCACTGGTTTTAAACCAAGCTGATTTAAATTATCCAGCAAACTAAATTCTAATACTACAATGCGCTTAGGAATTGCCGTCTGGTCCATGTGAGAGTGGGAGCTAGCATGAGCAAAATTACATAGAATTCCAATGGAAGAAAGGCAGATTGCTCGCCAATATTGTTTTATTTGGAACATCACTTCACTCATTTGTCATGTTAATGAAATTGCATTCTAGATCAGTAAAATTAATATTGCAAATGATAATCATTATCATTTATGATGTAATCCTTTCAAACCATAACTCGGGAAAGCAGTGTGTTGTAAGATTTTAAGTCGTGCGGTAATACTCGACCTCTTTTCCTGGTTTAACCGAAATGGAGAAATTTTATGAACAGTAAACGCATCGATTTTATTGGTGATTTATTAACTGTGCGTTTATTACCAATAGAAGTACTCAAACCCCATGAAAAATTTTGCCCAAATAATTTTAGTTATTGGTTGAAAAAAATTACGTCCATGCAGTGTTGGACACATCCATTATTGGTTGATAAAAACACTAAAGTGATTATGGATGGCCATCATCGTCATCAGATTGCACAAAAATTAGGACTGAAATATATTCCTTGTATTTTGACCAGCTATAAAAATCCTTATATTAAAGTTTATTTCTATAAAGATAACGCTGAAATAGATAACCAATTAATCATCAACGCCGGACAAAGCGGTAAATTATTCGATAGCAAATCAACACGACATGAAATAACCATTAATTGTATTCCACAAATCAACGTCCCTTTGGCTTTACTACAGTAGATAGAAATCATGAGAAATAAATTACAGCGCATAGATGAATTAATCGGTAACACACCAGTCATAGAACTCACCCACCCTCTTTTATCGAGTAGAAAACAACTCTTGTTAAAATTGGAGTCTTTTAATCCAACTTTTAGCATTAAAGATAGAACTGCATTAGGCTTAATCCAACATGCTTTTTCCTCAGGAAAACTACAACCAGGAGGCATAGTCATTGAGTCGACATCAGGTAATTTAGGTAAATCATTGGCCATGCTCGGCGCAGTCATGAACTTTAAAGTAATATTAGTCGTTGATCCCAAGGTTCCACAAACATTTAAAAATTGGTGTGAGGCTTATGGGGCTGAAGTAGTGATTGTGACAGAAACCGACGACGAAGGAGGATATCAAAAAACAAGAATTCAAAAGGTACGCGAATTGCTAGAACACTACAAGCATGCTTATTGGCCCAATCAATACGACAACCAAGCCAATCCAAACTTTCATTTTTCCCAAACAGCTAAAGAAATACTTGATCTTGAGATGAATAGCATTTTTGGAGCAGTCAGCACTGGTGGGCATATGACAGGCATTGCTCGATACATCAAATATCATAAACCCGATGTCGAAGTGATTGCTTGTGATGTTATAGGTTCAGCAATATTTGGTAAGCCATTTAAACCTTATTTATTAAATGGTGTTGGCTTGTCTTGGAGAAGTGCGAATGTCGATTTAGATGTTTTTAATAAAGTTTGTCATGTGAGCGATCAAGATGCAATTTCAATGTGTCATTTAATGGCAAAACATGCAGGAATGCTGCTCGGTGGCTCCGGTGGTTTAGTCCTTTTTGCCGCAATGAGCTATTTATTACAGGATTATGCAGATAAAGCGGTATGTATTATTCCAGACAGTGGCATCAATTATTTACATCAAATTTATGATAAAGGTTGGTTAGAAAAACAACAAATATGCTTATTAAATCAAAACCAATTAACCAATAATTTACAATATTTCTCATTTAGAGATGATTAGAAAATGAAGCTATTTGGCACTTATATTATGTTGGTAATGGTTTTACTAGCTTTGATACTGAGTTCTTTAAGCATTGGAACTATCCCCATTTCTATAAGCAAAATCATCAATTTTATACACCATAAAGATATGAGTATAGAATCGATTCTTTTAGAAAGCATACGTATTCCCCGCACTGTTTGTGCAGTCCTTGTTGGAGCTGCTCTAGCATTAACAGGGGTAATCTTATTTTATATTTCAGGTAATGAATTAGGTTGTCCTAGTTTGCTTGGTATTAATCAAGGGGTTTTTGTTGGAGTTATCGCCAGTGTTGTGTTGACGCAGTCTATGATGATGAAGAATCTATTTCTTTGTGGGATTCTAGCTGGAACAGGTGCTGGGTTAGTGACTTTTCTCATGTCGTTCAAACTGGGGTTTTCTCCATTGAAATTAATACTCATAGGACAAGCTATCAACTTGTTCTGTTATGTGCTCTGTCAATTATTGCTCATGCTTGCCCCCCAATATGCAGACGCATTATTAGTAAGTTTGAATGGATCGTTAGCGAACAGTAATTGGACATTATTAGAAACTTTTGGTTCAGTTCTTTTATTAACAAGTGTGTTAGCCATAGTTTTTATGAAGCAAGGTTATCTTTTATCTTTAGGTACTGATGTTGCAAAAAATATAGGTGTACAGGTGAATAAAATACTGTGCTTATTTTTAGGAGTCATTTTGATCCTAAGCACAAGCTCAGTTTTAATTGTCGGGCCATTATTATTTTTTCCGCTTCTGGCCCTACACTGCAGTAAATTATTCATTTCAAGTAATAAGCCTCATCATTTTGCTTTAGTCACTGCCTGTGTGGGGAGTATATTGTTATTAGCTAGTGATCTGTGTATGCGCGTTCTTTATCCAGATTGGGAAGCACCGCTTAATTTATTTATTGCCATACTAGGTGTACCCTTGTTAATCATACGAGCAAGGAGTTTGCACTAAATGCGGTTTAAAATTGTCCTATTAGTTGCTCTCGTTATTACTTTATCAATTGCAACACTGCTCTTTGGTAAGACAACATTCTCATTACATGACTTATGGCAAATGAACCACTTGGATAAAAGCAATTATTTCATCCTCTTTGACATCAGAATTCCACGCTTAATCACGAGTATTTACACTGGGATATTATTTGCTTTAGCAGGCAGTATTTTTCAAGCAATACACAAAAATCCAGTAGCATCTCCAGATATTTTAGGAGTTAATGCTACTGCCATTTTTGCTATTCTATTTTTTTCTCATGTCTTTGATACTCAACAAGGTGTATTAGGATATGCCTTAATCGGAGCACTCTTTGGTTTTGGATTGACCACCATCCTAAGTACAAGCAATCGCCAAATTGATAACATTCGTTTGATTATTATTGGCATTGCCCTAAGCATTTTATTCAAAGCCTTGAGTCAATTTTTAGTGATTGAATCTAAGGAAAACATTCATACCCTCTTACATTTTTTAAATGGGACTTTGTACCAGGCCAGTTGGCAACAGCTCGGCTTTATGACTTACTCCGTTCTAATTTGCATCACTCTTTGTTTATTTTGTGCTCCCTACCTGGATGTCATCATGCTTCACACAGATATTTCCCGATCAGTTGGATTACCATTGAGATTTTGGCAAATTTTTTTCATTGGATTAGCGTTGTATATGTCAGCAAGTGCCATAAGCACTTGCGGCAGTTTAGGGTTTATTGGCTTCATTGCGCCCAATATGTCTCGAATTCTCTTTGGCCATAGTCATCGCTCTAACTTATATGGTTCTCTATTGATCGGTTGCTGTTTAGTCCTCGGAGCAGATTTAATCAGCCGCATTATGTTCTATCCTTTAGAAATTCCCATAGGAATAGTCTTAATTTTTATAGGGACACCATTCTTTCTCTATTTGTTAAAAACAATGCACAGGAATTATTATGGTTGAAATTAATGCAACAAATCTTAATGTTTTTTCAGAACGCACTCATATTATTAAAAACTTAAGCCTAAAAATCCCTGCAAACCAAGTAACTGCAATTATTGGACCCAATGGTTCTGGCAAGTCTACACTGTTGAAAACACTGTCAGGCTTGATGAAACCGCACAGTGGCAAGGTATACATTGATAAGCAATCAATCGATTTCTATAGTCGCAAACAATTAGCACGAAAAATGTCGTTCTTAATGCAAAACCCGGAAGCGCCCGGATCAATGACCGTTAAAGAGTTAGTCAGTTTTGGGCGTTTTAGCCATCAGACTTGGTTTGGATTCAATGAAAACGGACAGGATCAAATCCATTGGGCTATCAAACAGGTGAATTTAGAAGATAAAAGTGATCATTGTTTGTCAAAATTATCCGGTGGACAGCAAAAGCGGGCTTGGATAGCTATGGCACTTGCTCAAAATAGTGATGTTTTGTTACTCGATGAACCTACCGCTTTTTTAGACATACGCCACCAATTAGAAACTTTGTTGCTGTTGCAAAAATTAAAAAAGGAGTTAGGGAAAACTATTGTGGTTGTCTTACATGATATCCCACAAGTCATTCAATTTGCTGATTATTTGATAATTATTGATCAAGGCAGACTGATGCATCAGAGCACAATTCAGTCTAACCTCGATCCCCAATTATTTGAAAAAGTGTTTGGCATTCAGGTAGAACTCAAACACAACCCATTTCAGGGAACATCATTAACCATACACGGAGTAGCAGAAACCCAAGGCAGTTAAAAACCGTCTCTATTCAGAAATGGTCAAAACTAACTGTCACACTTAAGTACGATTGAGAGTCTATAAATATGTTGCAATTATCAAGCTATTCTACCAAACAATTATTTGCTGTAGTTATTATTGGTACCATGATGATGATGGAAAGCATTGATACCAATATTTTAAATGTAGCAATCCCGGCCATGGCGCAATCATTAGGTGTCCCCACTCTGAGCTTAAAACTCCCTATTACGAGTTATTTAATTAGTTTGTCTGTTTTTATTCCCATTAGCGGCTATTTAGCAGATAAATTTGGTACTAAAATCATTTTGATGATTGCAATTTTTTCCTTTGGCTTATTTTCTTTATTATGTGGTTGGGCAACTTCTTTACTCCAACTTACTTGCTTTCGTGCTTTACAGGGCATTGCAGGAGCCTTATTGGTCCCTGTAGGCCGGTTATTGATGTTACGAGTATTTTCCAAACAAGAATTAGTCAAAGTTTATATGTTCATTTCTATGCCTTTGCTATTAGGCCCTTTATTAGCCCCTTATATTGGAGGATTATTAGTCTCTCATTTAAGCTGGCGCTTTATTTTTTATGTCAATATTCCCTTTGCACTTTTGATGTTGTTTGCAACCTTGCGCTTTGTTGACAATTACACTCAATCAACGCAGCCCTTCAATTGGCCTTCTTTTATTCCATTAGCTCTATTTTTGGCAATTACAGCTTATTGGTTAGATACTACCTCCGAAATCAACAGCATCCGTGATCAGTTGATAATGATCATACTTATCCTAATCAGTTTTATTATTTATCTGCTTATCGAACGCAAATCAACACATCAGATAATCCATTTTAAATTATTTAAAATTAGAACTTATAGGCTGTGTTTTTTTAGTAGTGCTATAAGCCGCATTACTTTGGGCGCACGGGCATTTATCATGGTATTGTATTTCCAGCTTGCATTGACCATGTCACCAACTGAAAGCGGATTATTAATTTCCTCTATGGCTATCGGATACCTATTTAGCCGAATTTTTATTGCGCGATACCTAAAAAGATTTGGCTTTAAAAAAACACTCCTTTGGTCTAACTTTGGAACATGTCTTGCTACTGTGCTGTTATGCTTCATTGAACAAGCGAATGTGTTTGCATGGTCGATAATGATTTCACTAGGATTTTTTTCTGCCATTATTCTATTATTACTCAACGTATTATGTTTTTCAGACATTGAAAACGAAAAATATGCTGCGGCAACCAGTTTAAACAGCACGACCCAACAACTATTCGTGTCGCTTGGAATTTCTATCGCTGCTTGGAGCATGCATTTATTTAATTATTCATTTGGCTCTTTTACTATGACTTCCTTTCACGTAACGTTTATCTGTATCGCGGTGATTAGTTTAATTGGGCAAATTCCTTTTTTAAAATTACAAAACTCCGATGGGAATAATTTACTTTGAGGTATCCAAAAAGAACTGCAAGTACCGCAACTCAAACAAACTGAGGTATCTCCTGAATGAGGCATAGCCACTGTGCCACAAATTATGCTTTCTTAAAAATTGTTTTAGCAAATTGTTGTTTTTCGTAGAACATAACGAATTACTAAGGCGCCAAACTGGCAAAAACCACCATTCTTCAATGTTCATACCCGAAAAACACTTTTTTATTCTAAACTTTGAATAATAAGCTGTGATTAAGAAGAGAAGAATGTCTGCAATTACAAAAAATTTACAAACACAATTAACCATTGATCAACAAACTATAGAATCAATCGAAAACGCTTTAAAAGCAAAAAAAATTAAATGTCTAGTACAGGCTTATTTCTCCGAGTTGGATACAATTCGCCTTCAAAAACATGTCAGCGATAATGAAAAACAAGAAATTGGTCGTGCTAAAAAAGTCGAAATAATTGCTCAAATTATGGAGCTCGCAAGTCAGGGCAATGAAATTACCAAACTTTTCGGTGAGATTGCTGATAACGCCCATACACTCATTCACATTCCTGAAGAAGCATCTAAGTTATTGATCCATGGTGGTGGAATTGGCGCATTGGTAACAGGGATACTTGGGTTTACCACTATTCCTCTTTTATGTGCTTTAGAAAAGCGAAAACCTAAACCTAACGAGGCCATACTTATGGGTCTTTCTGTTGCCACTATTGTGCTTGGCTCATTAGCCATTGCTGCAGTAGGAGGACCTGTAGGAGTAGGTGCTTTTGTATTAGCAATTACTACTATAGGCTTAGGTAGAACCGCATTTAATTATTTTCATGAATGGCGGGAAAGAAAAGCGTTGGAAAAAGAAGTCCATCAATTAGAACAACAACTAAATGATTTAGAAAACTCACTTGATCAGGATGTCAATAAGATTTCAAAGCTCAAAAAGAAACTCATGCATGAGCTCGATCAGCCTCCCTTAACAATTGATCCTAAAAAAATTGAAAGCCTAAAAACAGAACTCAAAAAAACATCGGAACATTTAGAGTCTGTAATTAAAGAGTTAGACAATAAAAGCATTGTTTTTGCCAATAAGAGCTCTAAACTTTTAGAACTCCAAGAAAAACGAACCAGTCGATGGGAACTTGCAAGAAAAGGAATATATGTTAGCGCGGGTATTCTAGCCGTAGTAGGTGCAATTTTAATGTTAACTCCTGCCGCCCCCATAGGAGCAACATTGATGTTGGCGGCGAGCGCTATCACTGTCACTACACTTGTCAGCTCATTTGCAGTCAACCGAATTAAAAATTATCAAGCCCAAAAATCTCAGGCTAATGCGAAACAGTCTTTACATCAAGCACAAAATATTGACACCAACGTAGGACATAGTTCTGAATATATTATTGCTCAATCTCTCACTCCCGAAGGTGAAAAGGTTCAACACACATTACAAAAGGAAATCGAAAATGCATCTAATTTGCATGAGATTAGCAAAGAAGATAAAGATTCTAGTCTCTTAAAATTGAAGCAAGAAAAGACGTCAATTCCCAAAAAAGCTCCTCAAATTGAAGCATCTGAGGATAGCTTTTTGGAGAAAAGCAAAGCAACTCATCAAGATGGAATTAAAACACCTAAAACTCCCGAAGATGAAGACAGTGAAAGCTCTAGAGATGGAGTCTCACCTGGCTAAAGAATAGATCCACCCTTGCCTTGCAGTAGACAAAATTAACTCACAAAGAGTTATTTATGCTCCCCTCTGCTCGTTTGGCAATAACCCGTTTATCCATAATCCGTCGCCATAAAGGAGGGAAAAGTGCTAGAATCATCATTCCTAAATACCCGGAAGGCAATTGCGGACTTGAATCAATATGCCTTAATATCTGATAAGGACGAGCACCATAGGTATGGTGGTCAGAATGTCTCTGCAAATGAAAAAGAAGCATATTACTGAGCCAGTGATTCGCATTCCATGAATGTTGCGGAGAAACTTTCTCATAGTACCCATTTGCTAGTTTCTTACGCTCTAACCCATAATGCTCAACATAGTTAATGATCTCCAGCAGTAAAATCGCTGTCACCGCTTGAAGAACAAAGAAAAAAAGAGCGCGCCAACCCCCGTAACAAAAAATAGCCAACGCCAAAATAATTGGGGTACTAATTATCCACCAGAATTGATTCTTTAAATGATAATTTGGATATCCTAAACGTTCCAAACGTTTCCGTTCAATTAACAAAGAAGATTTAAATGAACCAACAAGTGTTCGTGGCAAAAACTGGTATAAACTTTCGCCTAATCGCGATGTTGCTGGATCTTTAGGGGTAGCAACATGAACATGATGCCCACGTACATGCTCAATAAAAAAATGGCCATAGCCTACAGTTACTAATAAAATTTTACTTAGCGTTTGATCAATGATCGAATTTTTATGCATCAGTTCATGGGCAAGAGTAATTCCTATTCCCCCAGTCAAAAGACCTATTGACACACTAAAACCAATCAGCTCAATAAAACTTAAAGTATAATGAACAACAAGATAAACTGAAAAAATCAAAACGCAGCATTGCAAGGGAACGTAGAACCACGTAAGAAGTTTGAAATAGCGTTCTTGTTGCAATTCTTGTTCTTCAGTAGTGCTTGGATTACTTGGATCAACGAACCAATAATCAATGGCAGGAACCACTGTAAATAATACAAAAAAAGGAAGAAATGTATAAAAATTACCGTAATAAAAACCAATAAAAGGCAGTAGTACCAGTAAATAAGCTAACATAAAACACAATTTTTTAGATAATTTCATGGATCAACACCTTCTAGATCTTCTCTATAAAATAGAGAGAATACCCATAATAAAATAATAGCAACAGTAAAGCCAAGTATAAAGGTTTACAATCTTAACAAAAAGATTTTATAACAATCATTTGGCTGTTCTCAAATAAAACTGAAAAACGAATACCCCTGATTATTCACAAGAGATTGTCACATCATCCAATAATACAATTACCAGTGCTGATGCACACGTAACCTTAAAAATAACACTATAATTTATATCAATGAACTATTTAAAGCGATAATCGCTCTTCAAAGGATGGAATCAAATGGCTACAAAAGGTCTTGTAAAAAAAAATACATCAACCGATAAACAACCTGTTTTCCAAACAAATGTAGTGAATACCGAAAGTTATTCTGAGTATATGAATAAAATTGATGATTTTTTTTATTACATTAATAAATTATATCAGGCAAATCTAGGCAAGATTACCATGGGGATGAGTCCAGCAGTAATAGGAACCTCTCATTGTGCTTGGCTTTTGCAATTAGCTCAATCACCAGGACATCTCTTAGGGCTAAATTTTTATCCAATAATGCATACCCCAGAATTTTTGACTCATTTAATTTATGACAGACAACCCGCGCAAGGAAAAGATGTTCGGTTTCATAAGGAAAATTGGCAATTATTGCCCTGGCGTTTCTATGCTGAAGTTTTTCTCCATATTGAAGATTGGTGGCAACATGCTACAACAAAAGTACCTGGACTATCTAATCGTTCGGAGCGCACCGTTTCCTTTTATATCCGTCAATTACTTGATGCTTTATCACCCTCAAATTTTGTCATGACTAATCCAGATCTTTTTAATGAAACACTTCGCTCAGGCGGTGTAAATTTGATTCGTGGTACTCAAATTGCATTTGAACATTTGTTGAGAAGATTAGCTGGTTTACCTCCACCAGGAGCTGAAAAATTCAAACCAGGGAAAAATGTTGCAATTACCTCAGGCAAAGTGGTATTCACAAATCACCTGATTGAATTAATTCAATATAAGCCACAAACTAACACGGTATTTAAAGAGCCAATTTTAATAGTCCCAGCCTGGATTATGAAATATTACATTTTAGATTTATCTTCAAAAAACTCATTAGTTAAATGGCTTGTTGAACAAGGACATACTGTATTTATTATTTCATGGCGTAATCCAGATGAAAATGACCGAGACTTAGGAATGGATGAGTACTACCGTCAAGGTGCAATGGCAGCAATTGATACGGTTAACGCTATTTTACCTAAAACAAAAATTCATTTAATGGGATATTGCCTTGGCGGAACACTCGCTATGATTGTGGCTGCGGCCATGGCAAGAAATCATGATAATCGCCTTAAAAGCCTTTCTTTACTAGCAGCACAAGGAGATTTTACGAAAGCTGGTGAGCTCATGCTGTTTATCAACGAGAGCGAAATAAATTTTCTCAAAAATATGATGTGGGAGAAAGGCTATCTGGATCCCAAACAGATGGCAGGTTCTTTTCAGATGTTACGTACCTACGATCTGATATGGTCAAAAATGATTGATGATTATATGACAGGGACAAACCGAGGAATGATTGATCTACTTGCCTGGAATGCTGATGCAACCCGGATGCCCTATAAAATGCATACAGAATACCTTGATAAGCTATTCCTTCATAACGAATTTGCAGAAGGGCATTTTCGTGTAGAAGATGAAATAGTGGCACCTAGTAATATTCATTTGCCCATTTTTGCAGTAAGTCCTGAAAAAGATCATATCGCGCCTTGGGAATCTGTATATAAAATACATTTAATGATACATACTGATATCACCTTTGTACTAACAAATGGCGGCCACAATGCAGGAATTGTTAGTGAGCCTAATCATCCTAGACGCATTTATTTTATTCATGAAAACAAAAAGAATATGCCGTATATTGGCCCCAAAAAGTGGTTGAATAAAGCAAAAAAAAGAGAAGGTTCGTGGTGGATAGCATGGCATGATTGGTTAGTACATAACAGTTCCCATAAACGCGTCTCACCACCAGATCTAGACCCCTCTCTTCCTGAGGCGCCAGGAAGATATGTGCATCAAAAATAAATTAATTTTTTAATTGTTGCCTCACTACTGACAACTTACTCGCTTTAGAAGCTGAGGTACAATGACCAGAGGCAAAATAAACATGAGCCAATCTGCATTATTCAAATGATTATGAAAAACGAAAATTTCTAACCAAAAAGTAGCTCATATTACACTAACTAATAAGAGCTACTCGTATTATTTAAAAAGAGGGAAGTAAGCTTTTACCTGTTACTGGTGGAGTATAGACTCCGCTCTCATATTGTTGCCAGTTCGCGGCGGGTTTAATACCACACTTTTTTGAAACCATGTGCCATCCCGGTTGATTCTTATAACATGCTGCTTGGGTAGGTCCTACTGCTAGAATCATAGCAGTAGCGATTAGTAATCCAGCTGCAGATGATTTGATCTTCATTTAAATCTCCTTATCACTTGCCACATTAAAAGACTCAATGTGAGTCAATATGATTATATTATGTACAATGAAGATGTGCAAATTAGTTCCGCTTATTATCATACTATCCTAAATAACCATTTTTAGACTTATGCGGCATCGATAGACGCAGAGTCTCGCTTTAAGATGGTTACCACGCTCGGTTATAAAGATTGTATTATGCTCTCCTTCTCTGGCGTTACGGTATGCAGAGAAGTTCGTACCTTTTTAAGGTATTTTTTTAATTTTTTAACATAAAAATAAGCTGAATTACTGCTAATATCAACAAGCATATAAACACCCGCAATGCCACAAGGCGTCACAGATGTTGGGATATAATTAGGATGATTACCCAAAGCAAAATAATAAGACCATGCTGAAAAAACGGTACCTAGAAACTCTAAATAATAAGTGACAGCAAACATAGTTAAATAAAATAAAGGTTTTTTTCGTTGCCTAAGAATACCAAGAAAAAACAAATAACCTAAAAAACCAGCGACATCATTTAATAAAATTAGGGACATAAAACAGACAATAAATGCAAATTTGCGCAAAAAATTCTCAAAATCCACATGATACTTCCATATAAATGGTTGACGAGATATTTGAAATACGATGGCATACGTGACTGCATGTCCTAGAGGAATAAAAGGAGGAATATTATCCAAATGATACCGATATAGAGTTAATATTTTTGATCCAATTACTTCTGCGCAAAAGCTCGCAACGATCATAATTAACATCAACCAATGTAATCTGCGACCAGCAAAATAGAATATCCAACCATACATAAGGAACATAATTACATTATTTATATCTTGTCCCACAAAAAAATGATTTGCAAACCAAGGGCTGTCCAAAAATACAAAAATAGGAGCACCCAACAAAACTGCAATAATTTGCATTTGAATGATGATATTTTTATTCAAAATTTGAAAACCCCTCGTATGAACAGTACAAATTCAAACTCACTTCACGGTGAAAAAATATCCTATTATTACTAGGCGCACAATACAAATCAAAAGTGGAACAACTCAATTTGTCCTGTATCATGCATCAATCTCCAGAGAACATACAGTCAAGTATAGAACACCACTTGTATTGAATAAAGCAAGAGAGCTACTTCGATAAAGATTAGATTGTCAATAGATACCATTATTGTTAAATTAACGTGAGCTTTGTATAAGAGAACGTGGTTTTACTTTTAACCATTAGGGCTAAACAGCACTGCGCTTAACTTAAGAGTTTCGTTATTTTCATGAAAGCGGAAATCCATTTTTTGGGAGCATTGAGCCTCCATCAACTTGGATACCGCTTTTATGAGGACGACTACAAGCCCATTGAGTCAATCGCAGTGCTGCTTAGCCCAATAGTTCGAGATGGAGACTGGATCTGAATAGATTCTTTAGCCGAAACTCACGTAAAATTAATAACATTAGAATGTATGGGATTTCTAGCTATCATGAATATGAGCATTGAAAATGGTTTTCTATTTCTTCTAAATCTTTTAAAAAATCCTAATTTATATGTTGCAGCCGTCGTAGGCTCCGTTCCAGGAGGGATTACAGGGGGTGCCGTTGGTGCTTTATCCGGTGCTTTTATTACCCCTCTTTTTGGATTGTTTACCGGATATAAAGATTTTCAGTTTGGCATTGATGTAAATTTCATTGTTGGGAGCGCTTTTGGTTTTATTATTGGAATGTTCCTTGGAGGCGCGCTAACCGGAAGCATAGCAATTTTTAAAATCTATAAAAACAAAAGTGAAATTGAGACCCTTTCTAAAGACAATATTGCCGATATTTTCCTTCCTGCACTTGGAATTAGCATTGAACTATCCATTGGCATGGCTGTAGGCGCAGTAATTGGTAGCTTAAAGTTGCTTGGTATAGGAACTGCTGTTGGGGCAGCCATAGGTACTGTCTTGATACTTATTACAACAGAAATAATAAAGATGAATGAAAAGAGAAAATTAAGAAAGCATTGAGTGGAAATTACATTTTCCAAGAAAGCATCACGTTTGTGATTATAAATTTTTGCATTCCATACAGCACGATATTTTATTGTTAATAAGCCAAGTCTAATTAGTAAGTTGTTCACATTTCTCAAAATGTCATCACTCTAATTATATTTTAAATGGAAGATACATGGTTAAGAGAGTATTCGTTGTAATTAAACGTTCACTCAGTACTTTTGCGACATTATAAGAAATCAATAATGCATCCAGTTCCTTTGAGTAAATACGTATCCTAAAGTCTTCTCCTTCAATTTTTAATAGTCGAGAATCGACCAACGCGCGAACTGATGCGGAACGTTTTTGTTGACCAAATACACATAGTTCCCCGATTAAAGCCCCCCTTTCACGCGTGCCAATCACTTGCGGTTTCTGGGAGTCCGATTTTACTATGCCTTGATCCAATACAACTTCTAATTCACCCTGTTCCACAATATACATTGCATCGCCAATTTCATTTTGATGAAAAAGAAACTCACCTTGAGGAAGTTCAACAAGCTCACAACCTGCCAAAAATTCATCAATATATTTTTCATCTACTCCTCTAAATAAGGAACAATTGTGTAAATCAAATTCTTCCATGCGACAATCCTTAATCTCTTGCTAATCCATCATTGACCGATTTTCAATGGGATTTAAAATTGATAATATGTGCCGAATGCAATCGTTTTGTTGTAAGGTAAACAATAAAACTGAATATCAGGTACAGCATTACGTATCATGAGAGAAAATAAATGTTTCTGCCATAAGCACATACCTCTTAGTCTTTCTCTTGTCATTTCGACAAAAACAATCTCTATAAAATAAAGTAATTTATTTTTACTGATTTCAAAAGGTAAGTGAACTCTTTGAAACATTTCGTCTAGGATATTAGGTAAATTAATATTTTCAGTAAATCCAAAATGAATATGGATGAGATAAAATCCTTTTGCTTTCGTAATGAGTTCAAATTTATTTTCCAGCGGAATATAAGGTTTATTTTCAATTTTGATACTTAAAAAAACCATATTCTCTGAAAAAATACGGTTAAGTCGCAAATGGTGTAAAAGACTTTCTCCTTCATAATCATAAGGATCAATAATATAGAACCCTGTTCCGGGCTGTCTTGAAATTTTATTTTGGTTTAATTCATCAATGATAAATGCATCCATTAAAGCATCTCTATGATGTAATTCACGTAGCTTCTCAAAACCGCAATGCCAAGTATACATCACAATAATACCAATTAATGCGATAAAAATGGGAATCCAACCTCCGGTTAAAAACTTAGAGCTGTTTCCGGCCAAAAACCCAAGTTCAATAATCAAAATTAAAGGGAAAATGGTTAATTTGAGCACATTCCAATGCCAACAGCGATACGCGATAATACCTACTAATACAGTCGTGAGCAGCATATCTAAATTAACAGCAATTCCGTAAGCATCTGCAAGGCTTGATGAGGATCTAAAAGTTATCACCAGCGCACATGTACCCAAAGCTAAAATAAAATTTATAAAAGGCAAATACACTTGGCCTTTTTCAATTTTGGATGTATATACAATCTTAAGCCTTGGAATGAGGTTAAGTAATGCTGTTTGCTTTAAAATAGAAAATGCCGCAGAAATAATTGCTTGTGAAGCAACAATCGTTGCGGCCGTAGCCAAAATCACCATTATGGGCAAAAACCAATGGGGGGACAAACTGTAAAATGGATAGCTAATATCTTCAGGATGCATTAATACAAGAGCACCCTGGCCAAAGTAACATAAAAACAATCCAGGAAGAACTATAGAAAACCATCCTATTCGAATAGATTTTTTGCCAAAATGACCTAAATCAGCGAATAATGCTTCCCCCCCAGTCATCACTAAAAATATTCCACCCAACATAAAAAAAGCAAACTGCTTATGTAATATAAAAAAATGGATTGCATAATAAGGATTAACTGCCATAAGTACTTCAGGGTTCTGAATAATTTGTAAAAAACCCAAAGTGCCTATTGTGATAAACCAAATCAACATAATAGGGGCAAAAAAAACGCCAATCATCCCAGTGCCTACTCGTTGCAACTTAAATAGCAGCACTAAAATAATTAAAGTAACAGGTAGAATGTACTTGGCTAAATGAGGAGATAATGGTTCGAGTCCCTCTACCGCACTTAATATGGATATTGCTGGAGTTAATATTCCATCCCCTATAATAAGCCCTATTCCAATAAGGGTAATAAATAACAGCCAAGCCCCTGTTTTTTTCATTTTCTGCCTTAGGATGCCCGCTAAGGCCATAATTCCGCCTTCGCCATCATTATCTGCACGAAAAACAATCAGGAGATATTTAAAACTGATTATGATGAGCAAAGACCAAAAAATGAGTGATAAAATCCCATAAACATTATAATCGCTAATTGGTAAATACGTGATTACTTGGCTAAATGCATAAAGAGGGCTTGTCCCTATATCACCAAAAACTACTCCCAGGGCCGCAAATGATAAGTTGAATTGATTTGTTTTCTCTGGTGAGGACTCATCCATCATTTAGGCCTACTCCAATTTCAATACCAGATCCTTTGTTATTAAATTGAGTATAGTACTATCTAAGATAAAAAAGTAAATTTTCTCAAGATATCATATACCTAGTGAGTGATTTATTAATTTCTATGTGTCACTAAGGTTTGCACTCGGTGTTTGCTCACAGGGAACAGACTCTCTATCCGCTTTTTTCATTTTGATTAAAGCTAATGTACTTAAACACAGCATAGGTATAGCAAGAATCAATGGATCAGGAGTCCATTGAGTAATCAGAATACCCACTAAACCCGAAAGGCCAAACTGACAAGCACCCAACAAAGCGGTGGCAATACCCGCTTGTTGTTTGTAATCTTTTAACGCAAGAGCAGTTGCAGCCCCCATACTAAGGCCAATACCAAAAGTCAAAGAAAGCATAGGCATCATGAAACGAACTGTACTGAATTCATGAAAATTAAGAACTATCATCAAAAAGGATGAAATAATTATCAAAACGAGGCCACAATATACTGTTTTTTCTAAAGGAAACGAATAAGTGAGTCGGGCAGCAAGAAGGTTTGTAAAAAATACGGTCATTGCATTTAGGCCAAACCATAAACCATATTCAGTCGCGCTAAGATGAAGCTGGGTCATGAGAATACCCGAAGAAAGGGCACAAAATAAATACAGACCAAGCAAGTTTACTGAGGCAATAAAGGTGTAAAGCCGAAAACCAGGATGTTTAAAGATATTTTTTGTACTATTAACCAGCGAAAAGTTAGATAAATTCTGCTTACAGTACTCATAATCAGGAATATAACGGAATGCAATCAGACACATAAAAAGGCCAAGTATGATTAAAAAATAAAACTCACTATGCCAATCATGAGTCTGATCCAGTAACAGCCCACCAATGACCGGAGCAGAACTTGCAATTAATGAATTGGTTCCACACAAAACACTAAAGAGGCGTGCACAAACCGTAGTTGAGTAATTATCTCTTACTATAATAAAGCAAAGCAAATAGGTGCCACAGGCTCCTGCTGCCTGAATCATTCGTGCAATAATGAGTAAGTGTATTGATAAGGCAAACACCGCAAGAACGGAACCGATTAAAAAAAGAAATGCAGAATATAAAGCGATTCGTCGTCGTCCAAAACGATCTGCTAACGGCCCTACCAACAATTGCCCAAAAGCGACTGTCAGCATAAATACATAAAGACTAGCCTGCATCACAGCGCTATTCGCTTTAAAAAAATAACTCATTTCCGGAATTGCAGGAACAAAAACATCCATAGCAAAAGAGATACTAATAATCAACGGAAATAAGTGCAAAAGACATTGTCTTTCTGTCCAACGAATTACATTCAATTAATGATATTCCTGTACGATACTGTTTAATAACAAAATAGGAACAAATAGAATTTAATTATAACAGATCAACTCAAAATCTAAATACTCATTCAGTGAGTCATTTAAAAATCAAAATTTTATGGTTGTTTCATTTTTGACATAAAAAGCGTAAAATTTAACCATACTGATTCATGTGATGATGTACTATGCCATCAAATATTAAAAAATTTACTTTAACTTATAATTTAATTCCTAAAGTATTTTCTTTACCTGAGCAACTTTATCTAAACTACGAAAAAATAGCTTCCTCAACTCCCGCAAATGTTTTGGAACAAACCGCAGAGCAAAAAGAATATATAGCTTCGACGATAAAACAAATCGATCTGGATGCAGACAGAACATGTTATGTTGACTTCACAGGTCTTAAAGTATCTCAATTAAAAGCAGAATGGTTAACAAGAAACCTTGCTGATGAAGTAAGAATAACCCCGGGAGTTTTCCCAACATTCACTCAAGGAGATAACACGAGTGCGTGCATTAGCGAAATTCTCCATACCATACAAGTGATATCACCACTTTCCACACAAAAGAGCGACTCCCTAGTACAATTAATGACGTCTACTAAAAGAATTTGTTTTGCTTATCGAACTGATAATGGAGAATCCGCTGGTTTTTCATTAATTGCTTCTCCAAGTGGTGATGCGGATGGGAACCATAAAGGTTGGATCATCTCCACAATTCAAAATACCACCGGTCAGTACAACAAAAGAAAGATCACTGTGTTGGCATCCTCTAATTATGTGGGCACCAAAACAGCTATGATGATTGCCATGGACAATCCTACGAGTATCGAGACTGAGTTAAAAGATGCAATACATAATGATAAAGTAGTTAAATTAATCAAGCGCATTTTTAATCCAGATGGCTCGCTCAATGAAATAGAGATGAAGCGATTAAAATCCAGAATTCACTCATCCATCAATATTGACGATCGCAATAGAAAAGAAGCTCAATTCAATTGCTTACATGAATGGTTACAACAAAGAAGCAATACTGACTTACAAGTTGATATCGCCACGGAAGATATTGATTTTTTTCAAGATGGAATATATGAGTTTCATTTAAAGAAAAAATTAGGCACTCTTGCTGCTGTATTGCACCAAAATTCAAATATAACCAAAACGATTAGCGAACTGACACTCATTCTAAACAACATCTCTGCACGTGTTGCTCATTTTGAAATGCTTGCTGAAGAATCTTATAGAAACATAGAATTGGCTAACACGTATAAAGCACTTGCAAAACGTATTAAATTAGAAACAGCAAGCGTGACATTTGATGGGACTCAAGCAGATGAAAATAAAATAACATGGCTCAGCCAACTGGATATTACTCAATTAGATAAAAAAATAAAAAAATTTTATGCCACTAATCCGACCGTAAAAAAATATTACGAACATAAAAAACTATCAAATCAAAAAGTACAAGAAAAACTTACCCAAATTCCTAATCCTGAGAATAATAGTTTCCTTAGCCGAAACAGTTTCTCGCTAGGATTTGGCGCGTCAAGTGGTTTATTCACTGCAGCTGCACTAGGATTTATACTCTTTGAGCTATTTCCTCCATTAACACTTGCTCTAATACTTGTCGGAACAGCAATAGTTATTGGTGGCGTCTTATCTGCTGTTGATATTTACATCAATGAAAAAGAACATGCCGAAAAAACCATTGAATATCAGGATAAAGTTTCTAAAATCACATTAGAACATAATCAACAATTACAGATTGCAGAACAAAACCTTCAAAAAAGAATAAACCTTGACGAATTATGGGAGCCTGACAAGCCTGAGTTTTTATCCACCTTAAGGACTTCAAAAAGAAAACCGCTAACTCCTGAAAAAGTAGCCCATGCTTTATGGTTAAATGATAAAGATGCAAAAACCACGTCAATAGCAAAAAATAAATTTGCCTTATGGGCTGCAACACATGAAGAACTTGGTTTTGGAATTGTAGAGGTCAACCATGTGATTCAGAGTCAATATGAAATGCACTCTTAAATCAATATAATCTAAATAGTAAATCTCATTGAATGTTTTACTTCGATTGCTGCTTGATATAGCCCAATATCATCATTTTCCGAGAAGACAACGTGGTTACATGCTTCAAATGCAACTCCACTTTTTCAGGCATAACCAGGAACTTCGCGCCCAATTAGATTGAATTATTATCTTTTTGATGATATAATGTTCAGCTCGTGCGCTCGTATGTTTTTCCAAGGAGACAGTAATGTGGTTTACTTTTGCAATTTTTGCTGCCATTTTATGGGGATTCAATTACGCATTAGCTGAAAAAGTATTACGTAGTATATCACCCGTGACTTTATTAGCATTGGAAATGATCATTGGCGCTTTATTATTTACCGGTATTTCTTTTTTTACTACGATGAAAAAAGATGTTCAGATTTTAGCCTCTGACTCAGGTCTTTTATGGTTAACGATTGCAGAAATTGCTGTTCTACTTCTTGCAAGCTTTTTCATTGCGACATCAATTAACCTAAAAAATGCCACAATTGCAGGTATATTGGAATTGATCTATCCTTTATTCACCATCATTTTTACTTGGTTTTTGTTTAATGAAACCCATGTGAATTCTTCAGTCATTATTGGTGGCTTTTTAATTTTCGCGGGTGTAATCGTAATAAGCCTGGCCTAAAAATGGGATACGCTATCGGTCGTATAGTCAGCGAGACCCTGGTTGATGAAAGCCCAATGCGACTATAGATAGAAATGGATTTCCGCTTCGCAAAAATGTTACATTGTGTTGAAGCTTCGAAACTGGGTACGCGCATCTAAATATAACTCTTTGCTTAAGATCTAAAACAACATCCACCGAATAGGCAAAGACTTTAATCTAGTCAGGCTGGGGAATGCTACTTACCGCCTCTAGTTGCCTCACCGGCTTATGCGAAAAAAAAGAGCCTAAATAACTCAAAACTGACGAACGATTAGAGCTTGTTTCGTCTTTCTTTTCAACTTCTGTTGTTTCCAATGGAGGATACACACTCTCCTGTACCATTTTAAATCCTGAAAAAATACTTTTCAAAACCAGAGGCAAAAGGCTCAACATAATCAACATGCTGGTTAAATTGGTCGACTCATTAAAAAGAGCATAATTCGCCAATGATTGAAAAACAGCTATAGTCAAGGCAATTGCCATGGTATTGGAAATCAGCCTTGAGGCATTTATATTGCGATTATCCATAGGTAAATCAGCACTTTCATTAATTTCATAAAATGAAATCCACAACCATAGTAAATCAAAGACAACACTATACCAATGCTGCTGATTCATTTCGGTAACATGTGCGCCTACAGTTTTGGCTAAATCAAAAGTCATTTTTCCACTTTTAAGAGCCAAAGCCATTGTTGGTTTTTCTTGTGAATTTGCTAAAGGAGCAAATTGTTGTACAAACAAACTTTTTGGAAGATTAATATCAAAAAGCTCATAGAAAGTTTTCTGTGAACCAAACAATCTTCTTAACTGTTCTTCACTTATATTCGACAAAGAATCGACCCCCGGAGCAAAAGCACCATCATCTGAATGATGTGCTATAACCATGTTTGAATTTTTCATCATCATTACATCATTGGTGCCATCGCCATTGGCAACAACAAAATAATGATGGTCTTTAAGATAGCGAGCGAGTATCCCTTTACCCTCTGTACTCATTTCTGCAAAAATAATTACGGGACGCTTCGTAGGTTCTCTATCCATCAGTTTCTGAAATCGCGCCAGGATTGCTTCATTAACTCCTGAAAATATGACCGTCGAATCTGCTGGATAATTTTCCGCAGTTAAAAACTCAAGGGGATTTTCTTTTACTTGCTTTGCACGAATAGTAAGAATCTTCTTTGCATTTTTCGGGCATAATACCTTGGCAATATTTTCGGCTGCCTTAGCGGTATCGCCAGTGGCAACAAATACAGGAATGGATACTTCTCGACATTGAGCAATAAATTTTTCCGCACCTTTTTTTATGGGATTATCAATAATAAAAGTACCGTAATACATCATATTTTTAAGTAATGCAGGTCTTTTTAAAATAAAATGTTCGATTTGCTCTTTATCATCCTTATCCATTAACTCGCGTAAAGCAATAAACTCATCGCCATGGAGTTTACTTCTAGCAATACACCAATCACGGGATAATACCTCAGTACGGCTTTGCATCATGGTATAGGCCTGCAACACGGGAGTTTCTTTAAATGAATCTTGATTAGGAACCCCGCAAAAGACTAGAAAATACTCATTACCCTCCTTTACCAAGGTTAAACGTCCACCAAAGGTGCGATATAACCCCAAATGAAATGTCTCCATTTCTTTCTTCTTGTCTTTAATAGTAAGTACTTTTTTAAAATGATTAGTACCATAAGTAGTCACATCCAAGCATTGTTGATTGTTCAACAAAGACTCGAATAGATCCAAGATAGCGTGTTCTTCAGGTTCCAATTCTTTTTTATTGTTGGTATACGCTTCGCAAAATACCTCAAGAGACTTAAGCCATTGTGCTTCTTGCGGTAAAAGCAAACCATCCTTCTCTTTCAATATCTGTTGCACATCAGGAGCCATATCAGTAGTCCATAAACCCAATACGTCCATTCCAGTAGTAGTAAGCGTTCCTGTCTTATCTGAAATTACAGCGACACCATTTGGAAAGCGATCATGATAATATCCACCTAATGCATTGCATAAATCCACTACACGAAGCGCATCTATAGTCTCTAAAGGTTGATCTCCTAAATTACTATTTAATGCTTTCATCAAGCGACTATTTACCGTTTCTCTTAAAAAAGCTTCAGAAAAAGGAATCATTGTTTGGAAAAGAGTGAACATAAGTTTTATTGTTTCCGCAGGCATTAAAGTAATATCTCTTTGTAAAAATGCCGCCATGATGATAGAACCTAGAATAGAATATAAAACACTTCTTTGCTTACGTTCTGCAATAACTTCATTGATCACAGACTTTTTCTCATAATTACTACTTAATAAAAGCTCTTTTTCAGGTTTAATTTGAATAAAAATATTATCATTGCCATATAAATTTAATTTATCTCCGACCAACACCCCTGCCTGTTTCCCCTCTCTAACCGCATACAAATCTATTTTTTTATAGTTTGAAGTAAAATTAGGTTTTGTCTGATGTTCGATCCAAACATCTTCACCATTTTGTGCTTTAAGATTTACACTAAATTTTTTCTCTTCTACTACCTGAGTGAAATTTCCTTTCCCATCTTGTTTTAAAGCAACGAGCTCACCAGATACAGGCACACAAGCCAAATCAATGCTGTTGTCACAATAAACCAAATCACCCGTACGTAATTGATATCTAGGAACACTAACAAACATTGATCCATTTGATGTAAATTTCAAAACTTGGTGTAACTTATGGTTATACTCATAATCATGGTCAAGTTTTTCTTGCTGCACACTCATTTTTTTTAAGGTAGATGGAGCCAAATCAGCTAATAATGCCGGCAAGTTACGAAATTTCTGGATTATTTTATCGGCATGGCGAATATTGTGAGAAATCAGCCCCAGTTGAAAGGTACGAGAACTCACCATAAGCTCATTCGCAATAAAATGATTGATTTGGAAATACAAATTCGATATTGGAGTAAGTCCCCCAGAAATCAGTGCTGTATCTGAGCGTTGAGCGCCACGGCTGTATTGAAATCGAATAAGAAACTCTTGTGCTTTTTGTGCAAGAAAAGAAATTCCACTTGGAACAACCAATGCGCTCGTTCCGAGTGATGCTATTAATGAATATTCATCAGATACCGTATTATTTAATAAGAAAGTAGTTCCTTTAAATACTGAACTATACATATAAGTTATTGCCATAACCTCACTAGCTACCGCTAGAGACAATTCTGCCTGAGATGTAAATTTTTTATCGGTAATACGATTCAAAGCACAATAACCCAAGATAGCTGCACCAAAAAGAAATTTATAAATAAAATCATATTCTGGACTTCCCATTTGATATTCACTCAGATTCTGAGTGAGATAATGACCAAGAACTAAAGCAGCCCCAGAAGAAATCGTAGGCCAAATATATTTTTTAAAACTACTCCAATCCATAGAGTCTAAGGAAAACGTCATCGCTAGAGTGTGATACAGTTCTTTCACTCGTGTGGAAAAAAAATTTCCTATTCCTTCCACAGTGCTTCTTAAATAAAAAGTGCGATCCGGCTCAATATTTTGCACCAATTGAAGTGGCAAGGCTCTATTGCCTTTTGGATTTGTTTCTTGTGGATTTTGTGAGGTGGATTTTAATTTCTTCATGTCGTCAATCCCTTTGATCGCCCATAAAATTTTATTAGAGAGTGTAATTTCTCAATAATCCGGGTAAAAGAGATCTTCTACTCACAATCGGACGTAGGAAGCAAGTATTTGTCCGGACTTATTGAGAAATTGCTGGATATTTAGATATCATCTTGATAAATAACTTATCCGTATAAAAGGTTCAAGAGGATTTGAAAAAATATTATACTTAGGATGAAATAATTACATGAAAAAATTTAGATTATTTGCTTTATATCTCCTTATTTTTTGGCTATTAGGCAGTGTGCTTTGGCTCATTATCTTTGGTTATAGGGAAGCTGTTTCTACGCTTATCGCACCCTACTCAATGCTCAGTGGCACTTTAATTTTTCTTTCTACCTTTATTGCCACAGCATTGTTGTTTGTATTCAAAAGTCAAACACTTGCAGATCTACCCTATCCCTACTTTATTTTAGGATTTCATATAGGTAACCTTTCATTATTAATATTATTTATATTAGATGCGTTGATTCGCCAATTGATTGTGTGGAGGTTCCCCGAGTTCTTCCTTATTTTCTTAGCACCTTTTATTGAGCTAGTTTTCTCTTATTTATTTGGTTTTGCTTTCTTGGCAATAATTCCAGCAATTGCCAGTGCATTCATTCTCTACTGGACTCGAAAAAAACAACCTAAGCCCTGCCAATAGCTAAAATCAGAAAACATTTCAGATTGGAAACAACAACTCTAACTTTTCATGCACAACAAGTATTTTATAAAACTCAATATGTATCCAATACGGACACTTTAGGTGAAGTATAATCTTTAATTGGTTTAAACACGTTTTAATTTGGAGAAATGATGAATAAAGATCTCATTAATTTAGCCCGGAGCATCCTTGAATTTAACAGAACAACAAATGCGGTAATTCAATCCGCAAAATCGATTAGCACTTGGGTAAAACATGAAAAGGTACAACAACATATCAATCAACTCCCTGAGCCTTTTAAAATGCTCGTGGAACTCCAAATAACACAATACAACAAAATTGCAGAATGCACTCCAATTACCCTAGAGTTTAACGAAGAATACCTAAGTCGTTGCGAAAAAGAAGACGAATTGTTAGACAAAATCAATTCATTCATTGAACATTTTGCAACGAGAGTCAACGCAGAGTTTGGCATATTGTTTCTTGAACCAAGTAAAATGGTCGGCGTTTATTACGAATCAACCATGAGGTTATTTCAACCATCGCTGCATGAATTTAAAAAATCAATACAATATAGCTCACTATTAGACGGACTGATTCACCCCATGCAACATTTACTTAAAATGCCCTTGCTGATCAAAGAATGGAAAAAAATTAACCACCAAGATTTACATATACAAAAAATTCAGCAATTAGATAGAGAAGTGAAAAAATATGCAGAAGAGGCTGATAAGAGCACCACATTCTTCCACTCAATTTGTACTCATATTCTTGAGGAAATATTTATCCATAGACTTCATGAAGTTTGTTTTACGCTAAGCAAATCACTACAAAAAAAGGAGGTGTGCCTTCAACAGGTATTACCAAAGCTGGATTAATTATCGAAGGCAAAACCATTAAAAATTCAAATCAATTGATTGAAGTACTTAACACAATTATTAACAATGATGAAACTGTAGGCAATAAAGTAAATGAGGTATGTGTTTTACTATTAAAAGTGATAAATAAGTTATCGAAACGCATCACATTACTCCATCCGAGCCATACCTTAATCGAGACAAAAAACGCCCTGGAGAGTTTAATCAAAAAAATAAATGAAGACATTAAAAATATAGCGACCCTGGATCCCTTATTTACTGAGTGTTCTCTTACATTAGAACCAGTAAAAATATTCGCGCTTATTGGATTGGAGCAACTCACCAATAAACTTCAACAAAATACCATGTCAACACCACTCGAGAGCATCTTCCCACGATATTAGGCAAGTCCCTAGAGTTTTAATTTATATTTTGCTGTTAACGAGTGTGACATTTCTTTGATTGATAAAAGGACTTTTCAATTTTAAATCAAATAATTTTTTTGATGTTGACTCTTTTTTCCAAGAAAGAACTTTATTTTTGCCAAAACTCCAAAATTATCAGTTATAATTATGAATAATAAGGACAGTAGGAATCATAAGCATGGGCAGAAAAATTAAAGAAGAAGCATCATCAAAACATCATAAAGGCCCTTTATGCCGTATCAATAAACCTACCACCGCTTTAAAAAATACCAAACAAACTTACGAAAGAATTGCCTGTGTATTTCAGGGAGGCGGTGCATTAGGAGCTTATCAGGTCGGGGCATTTTGCGCTATCCACAAAAAAGGCTACAATCCTGATTTTCTAGCAGGAGTTTCGATAGGCTCCATTAACAGTGCGATTATTGCTGGTAATCCAAGAAACAAGCAAATTGAAAAATTAACCACGTTTTGGGATACAATTGTACCCAAAATATGGACAGATATATTTTATGATGGAGAAATTCCAAATTTTTTACATCATATGCACAATCAAATGGGTGCTATGCATGCAGTGCTCTATGGCCTAGATGGTTTTTTTAAACCACGGGTTATTCCGCCAACCCCTATAACTTATGATACGCCTGATAAGCTTAGTTATTATGATACCTCTATTCTCAAAAAGACATTAGAGGATTTAATTGATTTTGATCGCATTAATGATAAAAAATTACCCTATGTCTCGGAGCAGTCAATTTATCATCCGGTGAAATGGAGTTTTTTAATAATCAAAAAATGACCATTACGGCAGAGCATGTGATGGCAAGCGGAGCTCTTCCTCCAGGCTTCCCTGCAATTAAAATTGGTGATGATTATTATTGGGACGGTGGTATTTATGCGAATACGCCCCTTGTAACCGTGCTGGATGCCTTACCAGAACTGGACACATTATGTTTTGTAGTCGATTGTTTCAGTCTACGCGGACGATTACCGCAAACCATGGATGAGCTTGAGGAAAGACAAAAAGATATTCGTTATGCAAGTCATTCTAGACGACTTACAAATGTTTACACCAGTCGCCAAAACTTACAGGCAGCCATACAGTTTTTAGGTGAAAAATTAAGCCCAGAAGTAAAAAAAGATCCTGAAGTAAAAAAATACTGGAATTAGGACATAGCAAACACTTCAGCGTGGTACATATCATTTATCGCGGAACCCCTTTTGCCCATTCGTTCAAAGATTACAACTTTGTTCGCTCAGCAATCAATTATCGTATGAAAACAGGTTATGATAATGCGATGGATGTTTTAAAAAATCCTGATTGGGAGAACAAATCCAGTAAAGCCCTGGCTTGTTCCATTTATGGTGTGCCACCCGATTATTTTGAACAACATTAGGACCTATTGACAATTTATATTCCAACTCCACCTATTCGGTCTCGGACATAGAGCTGAATATTATAATTTGTCCATAAATCCTAAATTCATTACAAATTCACTAAAGAACTACTTGCTTGCATGCAAGTATCATAAATTTACAAAACATATTTTTTAGACTAATACTAAATAACATAGGCAACGGAATACAGTTAAATCATAATGAAAAAATGGATTGGATTTCCCATATCTCTAGTAGTACTCGTACTTATTACTTATGATCTCATGGGTCTTATGGTGCAAAGCACCCTAAATAAAGTCATCAATAAAATCCCCCAGAACTCCATAATGAATCTTCAGATTGATAAATTTCAACATGGTTGGTTCTCATCTGAGGCTTTATGGGTCTTCAAACTGCATATCCCCGCACAAACGATTACGGATAAAAATGGCGTCTCCCAAACAGAACCTCCGCTTGATTTTGAAATGACGCTACCTATTACTATCAAACATGGGCCTGTTTTTTTTACAAGTAATGGAATACGTTTTGGAATTGGGGCAGTTACAACGCAACCAGAAACTCATTATGGAGCATTCATCAATTATTTAAACCAAATCATTATAAAATACAACCTCCCATCTTTTGGGATGCATGTTAAGGAAGCATCCAATAATGAAGAATTTCAATTTAATTGGATGGGATTAAGTGCTTTACTTAGTCTTTCTTCAAATATAGATAACTTAGATAGCTATTTAAAACTCTATGGAATGGATGGTTATGGCAATAATTCTGTCTTTAAAATAGGCGCAATAACATATTCATTTAATTCTAAACGCATACAAGAGTGGCTATGGATTGGGAAGTCCTATTTTAATATTTCTTCTATTTCCTTAACCTCAAACAACCAAAATATATTAGACATGCAAGAACTCGACTTCATTTTAAGTTCTGACATCAAAAATGAAACACTAAATTTTGATTGTAAACTTTCATTGCAAAAATTATTGGCTAACAATCAAAATTACAGTCCAGCCATGTTGAAATTGAGTCTAAAAAACTTAGATCCAGAAGTTATGGCGAAACTGAATAAACAAACATTTAGTATGTTGCAAACCGATGCTTCTCATCTTGTGGCATTAGACCTGGCTACTCAATTACCGAAGCTTCTTAGCAAAGGTCCTGTATTAGAACTTTCTGAAATGACTATCAATTTACCTGAAGGAAAAATTGTAGGTAATTTTAAAATATCACTTCCAAAAACAGAAATAAATGACTTATCCAAAGCGATGCAACAAGCTCAAGGCCAAGGTTATTTTAAAGCACCAATTACGATAGTAAAAGAGCTGATAACCTCATCAATCAGGAGTGACTTAAGCAGTCGCCAAGAAACGGAACCGACTTCTCAAACCCAAGACGCATCCGCTCAATCTCCTGCGAATCCAACATCAAGAACACCCGATTTAGATGAAGAAGCAAAAAATCAAACCAATCAGATATTACAAAATTTGGTCGAAAAAGGCTTTTTAAAAATTAAAGACAACGATTATATCCTTCAATTTAAATTAGAAAACCAACAGATTATTGTGAATGGAAAATTATTTACTCCAGAGATGTTGCGATAAGCTTCCTTTGTTTCTCGAACAACTTCTGTAAGCGCTTTGAATTAAATTTCTAAGCTATAATTGATAAAAGACATGCTTCAAGGAAGCAGCAATGAATATTACTCGAGACATCATTAATAAAGCTGTTGAAGCACAGATCATAACCCAAAAGCAATCAGAAGAGCTTATCGAATTCGTTAGAAAACAACCTGGTCAAAACAAAGGATTTGGGTTAACTAATGTTCTCTATTATTTAGGAGGATTAATTGCAATTGGTGCAATGAGCCTATTTATGACTCTAGGATGGGAGCTTTTTGGGGGTTGGGGTATATTATTTCTCTGCATCTGTTATGCCATATTAGGATTATCCTTATCCGATATTTTTAACAAAAAAGGATTTATTGTTCCCGCTGAAATATGCGCCACATTTGTTGTATGCCTCACACCATTGGCGATTTATGGTTTACAAAAAGGAATGGGATGGTGGCCTCCTGATGATACTGTTTTTCGTGAGTATAATTACTATATAAAATGGCATTGGATATTCATGGAACTGGGTACCCTTGCTGTTGGCATTATTATGGCATGGATTTACCGCTATCCGTATATGATCATGCCAATAGCAGTTACATTATGGTATATGTCGATGGATCTTACCGCCATGCTTACTGGCGGAGAAAGCGCTTTTGATCTAAGTGAGAAAGTGTCTATGTATTTTGGATTAATTATGCTACTCATTGGATTTTGGGTTGATTTTCGATCCAGGCAATCCGAAGATTATGCTTACTGGTTGTATCTATTTGGTGTACTTACATTTTGGGGCGGATTAAGCGCACAACATTCAGACTATGAATTGTCTAAATTTATTTACTTATGTATCAATCTATTACTTATTTTAATCGGAATAATTCTGAGTAGAAAAGTATTTACTGTTTTTGGTGGCATCGGCGTTTGCTTTTATTTAGGGCATCTTGCTTATGATATATTTAAAGACAGTTATCTTTTTCCCATAATTCTTACGGCTATTGGGTTAGGTATCATTTATTTAGGCATCCTTTGGCAGAAACACGAACAAAAGATGACCGCTGAAATACGCAAAATATTACCTAAATCCCTGCAAGAACTTTTGCAAGCACGGGATCAATTAATCTAATATCCAACAAAGACTGAATAAAAATAATTCGAAGATATTTATTGTCATTAATTCCGAAAAATAAATTTTTCTGAGAACGATAGCTTTTTTCAAATGAGCAGTTTACATTAGAAATATATTTATCATTCTGGAGAATCATTTATCATGATTTCAATGACTACATATTGGCAACAATTCAAAGAGTGTATTGAGAATCTTCAAGTTTCGACTCAAGACATAGAATACTCAAGACAAATTTCTACAGCTAAAAATTTGATTGAAACTGGCTTAATTATAGAAAAGCTTGGGCTCTTGGAAATTCAACAAGTGTCAGAACAATTACATGAAAAAGCAAAATTTTTTCAAAATGAAATTTGCTATACCACGAATAACCACGAACATACATTTTATTTACCCAAGATAACCAGTCCACAAAGCTTTATTTTTGCCCTCATCTATTATCAACATTTACTCAATTATCAGAATGTAAGTTATCAAGGAACTATCAATTGGTTTCGAAGCAAAGTAATTGATGGTATTAATCAAAAAAAATCACCACCGCCATCCAAGCACAAGCGCTACTGCAAGAAATTCGCCAATATTACCTGAAACAAAATTTAAATGTTGATGAGTCCTTATTTTTAAAACAAGAGGAGGAATCAATAATCGAGTATACTTCAAGACTCATAAAAACATTTGATTGCCAGGCTGAGCCTCCTAAGAATGAAATAAAAGTCCAGCTACCACCACGAGATGAGATAACAACTCTCGAAAAGTCACTTGAATTGTTAAACCATAAATGGAATCAGTTAAAAATTAAAGCCGACTTAATTGATCAAAAATTATCTGCTTTTAAACAAGCAAAACAAGATTATTTTCAATTAAACAAAGAATGGAAAAATAAATGGTTTTTTACTAAGGCATTTTATTGGCTCATGTCTATATTTATTGAAGTATCAGAGATCAAAAATCTAAAAACGGCTCATAAACACCTCACTCAGACCCAAAATGATTTGAAGCAAGAACTGCAGAATAATACCTCAAAATCCTATTGCACCAAATTACAAAGACAGCTGCGAAAATTAGAGCATGAGCAAAGCAACCTTAAAAGTGAAATAGCCCTTAAGAAAGAAATACAACAGCAAAAAGAACAGACGCAAAAGTTTAAATTACTTACCGATGCAAAAATAGAAAAAAATATCGGATTTCAATCAGTGTCTAAAAAGAGAGAAGTATCCTCTTATTTAGAAACTTCGTCTAACAATGATTATTATGGATTTTTTAAAAATAATCTACCCAGCAGATATACTCTACAAGCTGTTGCTGTGGGTGTTGCCGCAATTGCAATTCAGAATTTATTATAAGGTCGCGTTATTCACTAAGTTTCAAATAAGACGCAAGAATAGAAAGTGAGGGAGAGTACAAAAGTAGAGGATTTATCCGAAGGAGCTTCCAATAATGTAGAGAGCCTAAAGTGGGGCGCTACGTAAAAGAGTTAACAGTTTGTTGGCTCTAACCTGGTTTTCATTTTTTATGTACCATGCTGACATGCAGCATATGGTACATAAATTTTTATAAAACACTCTCGTTACAGACTAAACTAAGAATTCTTTTTTTACATACAACGCGATTGCCTAGGATATCCTAACAACATATTATCAGAAGGAGTATCAGATGAAGAGGTACAAGAAGTCCCATTTGTTTTCATAACGCCATTAAGAATACCTACTAAAAAATTCATCTTATCTGACGAAGAAAGATCGCTTGTTAGTATTTCTTTAGTAATTCCCGCAAACGCATCGGACAAAACAGATGCATTGTTTGGTGTCTTGTTTCCATTTGAATAGGTATTGATAATTGCTTTACCTATTCCTTCAAGAGCGGAGCCAAGCATTAATACATTCTGATTAGAAAACGACATATCCATTGTTACTGTTTCTTCCCTTGGGGTATCAAGCACACCAACTTTAGCTTTTTTTCTTGGTGATGAAGGAGAAAAAAAGCTCATTTTTTTCTCTAAAGGCGTAGATGGTTTTTCTACAGAACTCAATGACTTATCCACTGAATGGGTATGGCTTTCTACGGAAACTACAGGCTGTTTTGGTGGATGACTTCTTTTAAAATTAACTTCTAACCAATTTACTAAGCGAGTGGGATCATCGGTATGAAGGCTATATTCATTATGCTCACACTCCTCTAGGATATTCTTTCCTTGTGAAATTCGCGGAACATGTTTTGGTACAACAAAGAACTCTTTTGTTGCTTCAAAAGGAGGTAAAATCTCACCAGGATAGATTATAAAATTGTATCCTAAAGAGGCTGCCAACCACATCACCGCCGGGCTTTCTTCAGTTAAATAGTCATGGGAACGAAGTCTCCATAACTCCTCATCACCGTCTTTGCCATGCCGCTTAACAAAATCATTTTGTGTCTTACTAACCGATTCTTTAAGCCCTTCCACCGAATCATAAAAATTCATCAGTTTATTGATTTTTTCTTGGCCTTCATTTTGAGCAACCCAAGTTTTCCAACGAACAATTTCGAAGTTTTTTCCTTGTTCCTCAGCCAGTTGATTAATAATGGTAATCATTTCATTAACCGATTGATCAGGATATTTTTCATTGAATTGCTCGATAGTCATATTCAATGGAGTTAAAAAAGACTTTAAATTGGTTAAAAAATAATCATCACCTATCGTTATAGCCTCCTGCTTCAATCGCTCAACTTCTGGTTCGCTAGAGATCAACTGCTTGATATTATGCCAATAAATTTCATCAGCAATTAAGAAAGTTGTTTTTCCTTTCACACCAGAATGATCTACAGGTGTTTGATGAGTAGCAACAGCTTGCTGCACAATGGCTCCTAGATAGTCACCTGTGCAATATTCATTTCCTCGAATGCTCAACAAAACTAAATCTTTTGTAGTCTTTAAAGAAGGAAAAAGACTTTTTTCTTTTCCATCAAAACTAGCGGTAATCACTTTACCGTCTCTAGGGCCTCTAACTTTTGGCATTGTATAATCCTCTGCACTTTTAATTAGCTACTCATAATTTATATTCAATCAATTTATTATCTATTTGCTCGTATTGAATAAATACAAAACTCTAAGCAGGTATAAAATTTTTATCAAGATTATTGCATAGTATAAGTCAAATTGCAAAAAATATAGACATTCTTCTCATAAATTAGTTTATAATCACTGATATCTAAAAATTAGGAGCCAAGAATTTTTAACTTCTCTTGACTATAATCAATACGTAGGGTGTTCATTAATATGTTATTTGCTCTTAATATGAGGCACTATTTACTTATAATGCGATACTCTAAAATGCACTCCCTAACATCGAGCACGGTGAAAAATGGATTCAAAAGAAATAAATGAATTACAAAAAATTATTGATGAAAAAAATAATGAAATTCATCAACTCACTCTAAGCCTAGAGGGTGAACGATCAAAATTTAAAAATGAATTACAAGCTATTCATGAGTATTACGATAATATCATTGCATTAATGCCAGGACATGTTTATTGGCTAGATAAAAATAATGTTTTTTTAGGATGTAATGATTTGCAAGCTAAAAATGCCCAATTAAAGTCAAGAAAAGATATTATAGGAAAAACAAACTTTGATATGCCGTGGAAAGATCAGGCTGAAGAATTAAACAAAGTTAATAAATTAGTAATGGAGACAGGTATACCTCATACTGCAGAAGAGTATGCCGTAATGGCGAATGGAATGGGTATTTACTACTCACAAAAAGTCCCTTTACGTAATCAAAAAAATGAAGTTATCGGTGTTTTAGGAATTTCGCTGGACATAACTGAACGTAAAAAAATGGAAGTTGCGTTGCGTCGTGCCAAAGAAAATGCAGAAGTTGCCAACCAAGCAAAAAATGAGTTTATCTCCAACATGAGCCATGATATTCACACTCCATTGAGTGGGATTGTAGGAATGTCAAAGCTTTTAGAAGAAAAGGAGCAGAATCCAGAAAGAAAGCAATACGCACGTTGGATTCATGAAAGTGGTGAGCAATTACTCCAATTACTCAATGGTGTTATGGAAATCGTAGCTACAGATAATTTAAGAGAAGATGATGTCCATGAAGAACTATTCGAGTTACGCAAAAATATTCAAGATATAGCTCATCTTGTACAACCCACGTTGCAAATGAAGAAAATTAAATTAAATATTGAAATTGATGAGACCGTGCCTAACACCGTAATCACTGATGCTACAAAAATCCATAGGGTCTTATTAAATCTGGTAGGCAATGCCATCAAGTTTACTGATAATGGTGTCGTCACCATAAAAGTGGAAGCACTTTCACTCGAAAATAATTATACCCAGCTTCGCTTTAGCGTGATTGATACGGGCATTGGCATACCTCCGGAATTACAAAGTAAAATTTTTGATCGTTTTTTTCGTGCTGTTCCTTCTTATAAAAGCACTCATAGCGGTTATGGTGTAGGTTTACATATCGCCCAAAAATATCTAAGTCTATTAGGCGGGGAAATTAATCTGGAAAGCGAAATTGGCAAAGGTTCCACTTTCTATTTTACACTGACGTTGAAGATTGGCTATAACGACAAGCCATCGTCCAATGATATTGCTGGATCAGATTCTCAGAAAGATACTGCCCACCTTTCACCTCTTGTTCTATTAGTTGAAGATAATATTCTTTCCTTGCATATGATGGAAAATGTGGTAGAACAAGCGGGTTATGAGTTTTATTCTGCAATAGATGGAGAACATGCTCTAGAATTAATAGAAACCAATGATTTTGACCTAATCATTACTGAAGCAGATTTATCAAATCTTTCAGGACAAAATCTTGCTCTTTGCATCCGTGAACTGGAAAATCAATTACATAAACAATCTATTCCGATTATTGGATTAACAACAAATACGTCAATCGAAGCGGAAAAAAAATATTCTCGCTTGGGTATCAATAAAGTACTCTCTAAGCCAATTCATTTAAAAGCACTTCAAGCAGTGGTTAATGACTTTTTTTCACCTAAAAACAAACAAAATTAATCTAGAGTAAGCAGCGTAATTTGTAATAGCGAATTCAGAAAATAAATTTATTGGGTCATGTAATGATCCAATAAATTTATTGAATAATTTTACTTGTCAATGTGTTCTTTTATCGACTTCGATTATTAAAATCAATCCATTACCCATATTATGGGGTTTCAAAATAGTTGTTATCAAAAGGATAACAAATCCAGGTCATAGTGGAACCTTTGTAATTTACGTCAATATATTTAGTATTTAATACAGATAAAGCGGGTTGCTTATCCATATAACAAACTTGTCTCGATCCATCCACCATAACATAGTAATAAGAGGTAGTTATTGTGTACCGGTTGGGCAAATAATAAACATTTCCTTGTTTTTGTAAAATAACAGGGCTACCAACAATAACAATTTTACTTGCATAGCAGGTACTAAAAGTTATAAACAAAGAAATTGCAAATAAAAGTTTTTTTTCATAATGCTTCACTCCTTGAAATAATTTGGCAACTATGACAAGTATAGAACAATTATTTTTAGGTTAATTACTTCATCTTAACTATGAGAAACATATGAATATTATAGATTGGCTGACAAAACTCATCGCTTTTGACACTACTTCTCGTAACTCGAATTTATCGCTTATAGAGTTTCTGGCTAATGCTTTGAATGATTATCAAATAAAACCTATTATAATTCATGACAGTAAAGAGTTAAAAGCAAATTTATTAGCGACTATTCCTGCTCATAATAATCGTTTTGATGGGGGAATTATCTTATCAGGACATACTGATGTTGTTCCTGTAGATGGACAAATTTGGGATAGCAATCCATTTCAAGCCACCATTAAAAATGAACGTATTTATGGCAGAGGTGCATGTGATATGAAAGGCTTTATCGCTGTAGTTATGAGCCTCATTCCTCAATTAAAAGCATTAAAACTTGAATTTCCTATACATCTTGCTTTTTCCTATGATGAAGAAATTGGTTGTCGTGGCGCACCACACCTCATTGATAAAATCAAAGTACTCAATTACCAACCTAAAGCATGTATTGTTGGTGAACCAACTTCCATGCAACCCGTTATTGGTCATAAAGGAATACACTCTTATCGTTGCAAAATTCATGGAGTTGCTGCTCATTCATCACTTACTTCTCAGGGATGTAATGCTATAGAACATGCCGCATCTTTGATCGGTTTTCTTCGTAATTTAGCAAACCAATTTAAATCGGAAGGACATAAAGACGAAGCATATGACGTGCCCTATACTACAGTATCGACGAATCTTATCCAAGGGGGAAATGCTTATAATACTATCCCAGGCCTATGCGAATTTATTTTCGAAATTAGAAACTTAGCAATAGATGATTCAGATAAGATTCATAGAAAAATAATGGATTACATCGAAAATGAATTACTTCCCAGTATGCATCAAGAGCAACCAAGTGCCCAAATAATTTTAGAAAACATTGCTAACGCACCTGGTCTTGAGACACTACCTTCCGAAGCAATTGTGCAAGGAGCACAAGCTATTTGCCAAAATCAAAAACAATCAAAAGTAGCCTACGCCACAGAAGCGGGACTATTCCAAAATGCCCAAATTCCTACTATTGTTTGTGGTCCTGGAAGCATTGAACAAGCGCATCGCGCCAATGAATTTGTCGATCTTGAGCAATTATATCGATGTGAACGATTTGTTATAGAAATGCTTAAATTGCCTTTTCTTAAATGATCTCAATGATAATGAAAAACACCAAATGAATAATAATTAGCTTTTTTTTGAAAAACAGGCGCACTAACTGTATAATCGCGCATCAAAGCTTTAATAAAGAATGTTTGTATGAAAATTTTATATATACCCTTCCATGAAGAAAACGATTTATGTATTGCTGCGACTCTGTGGAAAAGAAGGCTTAGTGAGGAAAATATACTTATTATACAACATGGTCAGCCAATTGATTATAATGTGCTAAAAAATGCAGCGGGAACAATCACTCTTTATGTACTTGCACACGGAATAGACAGCTGGAGCCAACCCTTTCATTTAGCAAGTCATTCTATTATTACCAGCAAAACAACTCAGCTTGATATTGAAAAAATTGCTGATCGCTTCAATTCTGATTTTGTATATTTACATCATAAAATAAATCATATTAAACTTTTTTTCTGTAACAATAAAGGAAGTCAAAAACTCATCGCTGAGCGATTCAATAAAAATTTAATATTATTTAGTTCACCCATCGATTATTATGCAGGCATCATAACCTCTCCATGGCAAGATAAAATAAAATATTCTCTTTTCCAGGGTACATGGTATAAAACATCCAAAGTTCGTAATACTTTATATCAAAAAAAAGACTCCATGGATGCGGACATTAGGCTTACTGTAAAAGAGCGGTCTATGCGTGAATTTTTAGCAAATGCAAAACAAAAACGCATTGACAAGGTACTCCAAAGACAAAGCAAAGCCCGACAAGAACGACTCATAAAAAATAGAGGGTACTGCACGGAACAACACAAATTATCTCTTGAAGATGCAGCTAATGAACCATCAAATCTCACCCTTAACCATATCGGATAAAGAAATAAAAAACTAAACAGAGAATGTGCATTTTTGGAAACAATATTTATTTTTTCCTTCTTAATATTTCCTTAATAAATTTTATTTACCATTCGACAAAAAATTAGTAGAGGTATTTACCATGCAAGAAAAAACAGAAAATAACTCAGGTAATCCAGGATTGACTTTCTCGCCAACACCTTATTTTTTGGCAAACTTAGGGGTTAAAACAGCAGCAATTTCTTTTTCTGTCTCAATGCTCACACAACCTTTTCAATCGATACTCACTCGACTTCAGGTAAATTCTCCAAGTGGATTTAATGGAGGACTTTTTCGCAGCATGTATCGTGGTTTTGTACCTTATGCTATTGCTGGTCAAAAAAGAGGAGCAGTATCCGTAACAGCAAAGCAAGCAAATAAAGAAGTAATTGAAGAAGAAGAAATAGAAATACCTGGTCGTCAACGCTGGATGGGAACATTCCTTTTTTCGCAAGCAGATCTTCTCATAAGTAATGCATTAGGTGGAAAATCAAAATTGGAAAATGCTGGTATTATTACTAAAACAAATTTCAAATGGTCTTTTGAAAATTATCGGAAATTAACCGGTGTTAATTGGGGATCGCGTTCTTTTGCAGGCTTCGTTAACTTTTCTGCTTTGGGTTTTGTAGGCGATTATATTAGCTCCTTTTATAAATTCGATAACGACTTTTATAACAAGTTAGCTGGTGGTGCAACTGCAGGTGTAGTCGCAACAGTATTTACAACGATTCCTAACTCGTATGCTGACCGAAAAGTTCTAGCAACAAAAATTGAAAATGGCCATCTATTGACTGTATCTCCTTTCACAATGTTTAGCCAAGCGAAAGCTCATGTCAAATCAGTTGGTAAGAAAGAAGCCCTTTCTCACTTTATGAAAGTCAACTTTTTAAAAGAAGTTGTGGTACGAAGCCCTATGTCAGCTTTAACCTTCGGCATTATTTTCGGCCTAGATGATTTAATGGGACCTGAACCATTGAAAAAAGTTTGGCCCAGAGTTGAAGAAAATGACACTGAAAAGTCAGTAAATAATCCATCAAAAAGAATGTAATCAACAAAAACAAGGATGTTGTTTGAAAACTTAATGCTTTGTATCTCTCTATTATTTTCTTTAACTTCTATATAAATATCGATACATTCTAATGAGTTATAGTTGCATTCGCAAAAATTTCATTTAGAATCAATGATTGATATTTAATAGGATTAATTAATTATTAAACAGGACGGATATATGATGTCATTATTCTTCAAAAGTGGATACAATGTAATTCAAACTGCTACGAAAAGATCATTAATCGATGCAACTAGAAGTATGTCAACAGCAGGAATCATATTTGGGGGCTATTATATGTACAACAAAGCAGCCTCTTTATTCTCCCAATATCACTTTTTTAAAAATCATTCTAATAAAATAGATGTAAAAGAGATTTGTGAGTGCAATAATAAATCCTCATTTTCAGGCTCATAAAAAGGGAGTGATCTCCTTTGCCCTAAGTGCGGTAAACTACTGCAAGAAGTCTTGACTAACTTGCTCTATTTATTTCAAGCTTCCTTCTTATTGAATGTGTCTCAAAATCTTATGCTTTAAAAATATAAATTCTTTTAATGTAGTTGTTTTAGATTAAGTCGTGTTGACGATCCCCCTCTACCTGCCGCAACTTGTTCCTGAGAGATCCTCACAAAATATAATCACATCATAGGATCTCCAAGTTGTGCTTGAAAAACACATTGATAAAGCATCATTAATAAATTCTGAAAGCTCTCTTTAGTCAAAAAAAGAGGTTTTTCAACACGTGTTTTCCGAGTAACACGATGGATAAACCGGAAGTGGATTTAGCCGAATGCGCTTGAAAATCAGAAGCGTTACCTATTGATTCTCTGCAGCACTAGATCAAATACATTAATTGTTCAAATTGAACTTATATGATATAATTTAAGCACCACATTAAAGGGGCCTTATTATTTCATGTAATAAGGAATTTCTAGACTGGGAAAAATAAAAAGAACGAAGGAAAGTATGAACTGAGAGATATTAGAGTGGAAAGCAAATTTGACGAGAGCATAAAGCCGTTTAGCCAAAAATTAAAATTACCAAAGAAACAATTAATCGTCTTAATCAATCCTAATAAAAATCAAGATATGGATAACAGATTAAGTTTATTTCTAGGACATGCTGTTGCCCGTGGCGGCAAAGCTCATATGTCAGCGTTAGCCCTTGTTCAAGGTCCAGCTCAAATACAAGCAATAGATGTGAAAGAAGAGCCATCCAAAGCATTCAAGGGTGAAAAAGTTAAATCATATAACTTTTTTGAAAAGAGAATCAAGAAAATTAAACCTATTGAAGATTCAAATTCTTTTGATAGTATTCTAATTATAGGTGCAGGAGTTCCGAATTCTCAAAGAACTGCCTATAAAAGTATTAACGGCATTAATAAAGTTCAAAGTTTGATTGAGCCAATAGAAGATATCCTTTCTTCCTATTTAAAAGACAATGGCCATATTAGAGTGCAGATTTGTCATTCCAATACATGTAAAGATCTCGATAAAACCACTACTTTTGCTCAAAGAATTACAGCAAAAGCAATTAATAAAAAAAATGCCACTTTAAGTGCTCCTGAATCTTTTAGTATCATATCTACAAACGATGCCAGGGTATTTGATGTAACAACTCAAAATAATGCTTTTATGAAAATGCGTGGCCCTTGCAAAAATATCTTAAATAATAAGAAAGATGATTTAGAGATTCAAAATGAGTTTATGCGGTACCTGAATCAAGCCGGAAAAGACGATAAAGTTATATTTAAAAACGTTTTGCAAAGTGTCAAATTAGTTAATCATGATATTGATACTCCTTTTAATCAAGAAGATATAAGAAATGCTCTCGCTGAAGAAGAGTTTTTAACAACCCGTACAATCATGGATATGGAAGAAGAAAAGATGGAAATGGAGAAACCGTCGGGACTTTCGTTATCTTACTCTACAGGAATCATTCGAAGTATGAAAGCAGGAAGCACCTACGATGCATCATTTTTCACTACAAAAGAGACAGACCTGGTCCTGGAGCAGAAAACGTCAGGGCTTAACGAAAAAGTAACCCCAAAAGATACAACGGATAAGGTAACCATAGAAGAAGATGTATCGGATTTAGAAAATATCTTCAATATATAGATTGATCTTATTTTTTCTCGGGGCGTAAAGCCCCCTGCTGTGAATAAGATTGGTTACCATATAACCAATTTTCGAGTCCTGAATTCATGACAACTAACTTATCTTTTAAAAAGTGCATTTTTTACGAGAAAGAATTACATCATCATAAATTAAGAAATTCCTCATTTGTATTTCCAATGACAAGACAACTAAAAATTCAAGATTGATATTGTCCATAAAAAATATTTAAAGATCGAATAGTTGACAGTATTTTTGGTTTTATTTATAGTAGCAGTTATTTTATATGACAAATTATGTTATCTCGCACCGAAAATCCGATCCCCCCCAAAAAACAGCTAATCATTTTAATTAATCCCACTAAAAATGATGCGATGGGTAGCAAATTAGGCCTTTTTCTAAATCATACTTTGGCTCGTGGCAAATCTCTAAATGCGACTAACTCAGCAGTCATGCTCATTAAAAAAGAAGGAGCCAAAGAAGTTGAAGCATTAGATGTAAAAAATTATAATTTTGTTGACTCTGAACTATTTTCTAAAGACTCTCTTAGAGAAAAAAAGCTCTTAATCGACTTTCAAGATAAAATGCATCCATTAGAAGAAGCAGCTTCTTATGATGAAATTGTTATTATAGGTTCGGGGGTTCCATTAAAAGGGAGTAATACTTATGCTTCTATCAATGGATTAAGAAAAAATTTTTTCCCTTCATTAGTTACTTGTATTAAAAATACAATAAGTCTTCATCTAAAAGATAATGGTCATGTAAGAGTCCAAATATGTCACGCTGCGACTAAATCTCCTGTAGTATCATCAGATGAAGTTATACAGGAACAAAGACCTCTTTCTGAATGTATTCAAGTTGAGAAAAAAAAATTCACAACTCATGCGCCATCAAGTTATAGCGTTATTTCTCCTAATGATGGAAGAGCCATAGATGTTGAATTTCAGGGAACTTCAAACCAATTTGATGAGTTTGCCAAACATGTTAAAAAGTTTTTAAATTATAAAAATAGTAACGATTATATTACAAAAATGACCCAAATATTTGTATTGGAACATGAAGAGAAATATCATTATACTAAAATCATTAAAAATTTGAGTGTAGTAAATCCCCAACAAGAAGAATTTTTAATTGAAACTGCAGAGGATAAAATTTCTTTTAAGAAAAATAAATTTGGATTATTTGCCAAAAACGCATCTTGTAAAAAATCCATTCCAGAAGAGGCAGAAGATGCGCATTCAGCTTCAGAAGAAATGTCACTTTCCAATTTCTTTGGTAATTGAAAGCTCGATAAGAGAAATGGCTGAGGTTCAAACCAGCCATTCTCCATCAGCGCTTTAGCACACAATATACTATAAAGAACGTTGCCAAAACGCTTAATTAAAAACGGAGAACACTACCATTAATATGTTTTTATCTGAGTGTATTCATTTGAATTTTTGGTATTCAATGAAAGCTTATTGATTTAGGAGTTTTAAAAATCAGTAATTATAAGTTCAGGAATGAATAGGGGCAGACTCGATTGAAACTTCGGCCCATTGTGGGACATATCCAAAAAAATTTAAACCGGCCACTGGTCTAACGATTCGGCAAATTCTAACTAGAAGTGCGACAGACAAAAATGCTGTATATTCAAGTTGTTGAATACAAGAATATCAAAGCAAAGGAGTCTGTCACATGAGGGATTATACTCATTTAACAAAGAGTGATCGACAACGTTTATATACCTATCTAGATATGGGTCTATCGATAAGAGCGATATCCAAAAAATTATCACGCCATCCATCCACACTATATAGAGATTAGTCGTAATAAAGAGCAGTATATTTGCCTAGTATAGCCCATCAAAAAGCACTATTAAGAGCATCCAATGGTCGTCGCAGTAAACTAGATAAGGATGGCTATTTACGAGACTATGTATGCAGAAGTTTAAAGAAGGGCTGAAGTCCAGAGCAAATATCCGGAAGGATGAAATATCACAGGCTGACTATTTATGTCTGTCCAGAAACTATTTATCAATATGTATACAAGTCAAAAAATAAAGACCTTTATCATTGTTTACCTTATAAACAACCTAAACGATATAAACGTTACTCAAGAAAAGAACATCACTGTCGCTTTGGAGGTGATATACGCTTAATTACAGAAAGACCGGCTGATATTAATTCAAGAACCCGTTTTGGCCATTGGGAAGGAGATACAATTCAATTTATGGGTAACAAAAAACAAGTGATTACAACCTTAGTTGAGCGTAAATCGAGAATGGTTTTTCTTATTAAAAATAATAGCAAGCATTCCCAGGGTGTTATAGAGAAAATAAGTGCTAAGTTTCAAAACTTACCTCAACAAATGTTTAAGTCTATAACCTTCGACCAAGGGGCTGAGTTCGCTAATTATAGGTATCTTGACGATACTATGAGGTGCCATGTTTACTACTGTGAAACTCATTCACCTTGGCAGAAGGAAAGTAATGAAAACATGAACGGTTGGTTAAGACGATATTTACCAAAAACGGCTACAATTGATCATGTAGCACAAAAAGAACTTGATTTATTAGCTGATAAAATGAACCTATTCCCAAGAAAATGTTTGGGATTTAAAATGCCTAAGGAACTGTTTATACAGCAGTATAAAAATCATTGTCGCACTTGGAGCTAGAATGCACCCTTCTATAAAAACTATACTCTATTGATTTCATTGATTAGGCCGTATAGGGTTCGAACCTATGACCAAGAGATTAAGAGTCTCCTGCTCTACCAGCTGAGCTAACGGCCCATATTTGAGTAAACAACATATCGATTACATATTTAATAATAACTTATTAAAACAAACCTTGTCATCTTCTAACTTAAAAAATCCTATTAAATCATAATAAATCTATTCCTTAAACTCATCTCTGAGATAAGGAAATGTGTGGACGACTATTATGTTTATAATTATTTTATCAAAATAATGTTCTAATATCTAAAAATCACATGCTGATTGAATATTGGATAATGCTGGGGCAACCTTATCATTAAGTTTTTTAGTAATAACTACGTGATCTATATTTTGAGTTTGTTTCTACTTTGCAGGAATAGATCCAACAGCCCCCTGCTTACGCAGAGGGTGGCGTTTTCCCTTACATCACCTTCCTCTCAACAGGCATCCACAACAGAGGAGGGCCTAAAAAAGCACCAAACCTATAGAAACTTCACATCACTGCATGTCATCAATAGTCCACCAGCGGATGCTAAGGTTAGTGCTTTTGGTAGGAGGTATTTTATTTTAATATTAAAAATCAATCTAAGCTTCGCTTAGACGCTCTTTCATTGCTGATGTTCTTGCCCCAAATTTGTCCTGATACGCCAAGACAAGTATACCTGTAGCACCTAGAGCTAATGTTATTGGAATAACTCCTATTCCGTAAATAAAAGCACTTGCATCACGAATCCCGCCATGGGCATTAATGACCATACCAATAACTGTATGAAAACCATAGCCAAAAATCATAATGATCATATTCGCAATGGCAGTAGTCAAACCAGCAAGATGATCAGGAACATACGTAGACACTTTATAAATAGCCAAAATCTGATAAGCACAACACATACCTACTAATATAAAGCATATTGTTATACTTGATACAGTTAATACACCTGCGACAAGTGCAACAAAAACCAAGCACATCGTTATTCCTGCAGTAATGATCGTGCCTAGGTAATATCCTGTTTTTTCTGCAATCAAACTTAACACAGGCGATCCAAAGCACATACCAATGAAAATCATTGAAGGTAAGTAATTAGCTACCGAAGGCTCTAAACCATATACATGTTTTAAAAAACCTGAACCCCATACATCCGAAAAGCCTTCTAAAGGTCCTAGCATTAACCCCGCAAAAAAACAAAGCAAGATGACTTTTTTATTGGAAAAAACGGTTTTCACATTAGTAAAGACTGAGGAATGGTAAGTTGGTTTTTCTTCTGGAACAATCAAATAGGTAATACATGCAAGTATTAACCCTAGAACAATAAAAATTTCAACAACCACTTTATAACCTAAAGTATGAGAAAGATAGCTTACAGGCCCTCCTCCATAGACAGCTCCGATTAGGCCAATCATAACTGAAAAGCTTAGCATACGAGAAAAATATTGTTCTTTAAACGACATTCTTATTATTTTAAACGTGCCCAAAATCGCAGCAGAAGATCCTATACCGATCAAAGCCCTGCCTATAAGGGGATAGATCCAGTTGTCCGCGAAAATAAGTGGTAACAAACCAATAACAGGAAGCAAAATACATACTGTCATCACTTTCCTGGGCCCAAATCTATCGAGCATAATACCAATAGGTAAATGCATTAAAGAATAACCTAAATAATAAATACCAGAAAATTGCCCGAATACTGTTGCATCAATGTGAAATTGAGAAGTTATATCATCCATCATAATATTGGGCATAACTCTTAAGACATATTGATAAGCATAAAAAATCGAGGCAACAACCCAAACAAACCAGGCTACAACGCGGGAAGTAGACATAATATCCTCAAAAACAAGAAAACAATATTTTGTGTTCACGATGTACAATTAACCATCACCAACATATTTTAATTCAAAACCTTTGAAATTAAATTGCAAAATGATGTTTGAAAATTGATTTTTTTAATTTTTTATTTTAAAAAAATACTATTTATTAAAATAATATTCTATAATGTCAAATATTTATATAATTTTTTATTTTTTATGGATCGTATTGACAAAAAATACTTGATATTCTTCAAGCAAACTGCAAAATCAACAATCAAGAATTGGCAGAAATGGTGGCACTATCTCCTTCTCCTTGTCTTCGCAGAGTGAAACTACTTGAGGATCATGGCTATATTAAAAAAGAAGTTGCTCTTCTTGATCCAGAAAAAATAGGATTAAAACTATCAGTGATTGTTTTAGTTGGATTAGACAATCATCAACCCAACGTGATGAGCCATTTTGAAGAAGAGATTCGCTTTCTTCCTGAGGTGATTCAATGTTATATGATTACCGGACAATCCGCAGATTATTTATTAAAAGTCATAGTACCGGATCTGAACACTTACCAAACATTTTTATTAGATAAACTTACTCGGATCAATGGTGTATCAAGCGTTCAATCGAGTTTTATATTAAGAACTATTTGCGAAACAACGTCCTTACCTCTAAATCATCTTGATTAAAAAGACTAACTCAATAAATAGGAATAAATATAGTCTTCACCACCTTTAATAATTTACAATATCAAAAATAATGTTCAAATAATGAATTATTCATGCTAAAAAGGATTTCCATCTTCTTATTATTGATTGGAATAGTAACTGGCTGCCATAGAAATGTTGAGCAACACGTTTCTACACCCCTTCAAAAATTTCCTTCCAGTACAAAAGCATATAAACCAGTAAATAACCTGCCTTATACCGCTTGGTGGCAGCAGTTTCATGATTTAGAATTAAATCACTTAATTGAAACTGGCTTAAAGAATAATATGGATGTTCATATCGCCATCGGAAATGTCCAACAAGCTCAAGGAGAATTACAGCAAATCAAGCTCGGTTGGATTCCAACCTTAAAATTATTTGCTGGTTATTCCACTAACCCGGCCTTAGGTGTTCCTGGTGCTTTTTATGGCGCATGGCCTTACTATGTTTTAAATATTATGCAACTTTATACTCAGCAAAAGCAGGCTACGTATAATCTCCAAGTATATCAAGCCGCTGTTGATGGAGTGCGCTTAGCTTTAATTGGTCAAATTACCTCAGCCTATTTCACTTTAATTGCTCAAATGGAACAATTAAGATTGCTGCAGCAACTTGATAAAGATTTAAAATCCTTGATTGCATTGAGTCAACAAGATATCAAGATTGGCTTAGTTAATGAAATTGATTTAGCTCAGTTGCAATCTGATGAACAAATAATTGCAGCGCAAATAAAACCCATTTTGCATAATATTGTATTTAGTGAAAACGCTCTTCGCTTTTTAATTAACGAAATTCCCGGAAGAGTAAAAAATAAGAATAATTTTGCCTCATTAAACTTTACTCGCTTTAAACCAGGAAGCCTACCTGCCACAGTCTTAAATAATCGACCGGATATGAAAATGGCAGAATATGCGTTAAAAGAATCACACATAAAAATCTCTGTTACATACAGTAATTTTTTTCCAGCCTTACAATTAGATGACTTTCTTGGTGACGTTAGCTTACCTCACAATTCTTTTGCACAATCAGTAGATACTTATGTAAATTGGACAATAACACCGAGTGTTTTAGGCAATGTCGCCGCGAGCAAAGGCGCCTATCATGCAAAAGTCGCTGAATTTGAGAAAACAGTAAAACGCATTTTAAAAGAGGTCGATACTGATTATTCTGCTAATAAACGAATGAATGAACAATTTACTGCATATTTACAGGCAGAAGAAGATTATCGCCGCAAATATAAATTACAACAAGGTTTGTTAAAAACAGGATTAATTTCTTATAAAGATTTATTACAAAGTAAGATATATTTGGATAACTTGGCGCTTACAACCAATCAAGCCAAATTAGAACTTGCAATGTCTTTAGTTGCTTTATATCAGGATTTGGCTGGGGGTTATGCTTATCACTCAAAGCCCAAAAAATGACAAACTAAATAATGATCATAAGGATCAGGACTCCTCTTTTGAGGAGAAAAAAAATTTAAACTCATTTGTTTTTATGAAAAATTACATTCAATTGCGTACAAAAATCAAAAAAAAGTATACTCGCTTAAAGCGTTCGGTTACCTTAGTTAATGCAATTATTTTTATAGGTATTTTAACGACTTTTGTTTATATTTTTTCTTATTTATTTCCTTTCACCGATAATGCATTTATTGTTAACAATGTACGACCCGTCGCTGCTCTCACTAATGGCTATATTACTGACCTTTACGTCCAAAATGGTGATGTTGTTAAAAAAGGACAAAAGCTTTTTACCGTGTTTCAAAAGCCCTATATCTATGCAGTTGAGCAACTTACAGCGGATTTAGCCAGCGCTCAAGCACAATTGGCTGTATTAAAAACCACTTATGAGCGCGATCTTAAGCTCAGTGAAAACGAGCAAAGAAATTACATTAAGCTTGATCAAGATGATCAAAAATACCGTCAAGGTTATAGAATAAAATCCGTATCTTTAATGACTCTCCAAAATTCGCAACAAGAAACACAAGCAGCAAAAGACAAATGGCAAGCGGCTCTAAAGCAATTAGAAATTGATAAAAATCAAATAGAAGCTCAAGAAAATGAAATTAAATCCATTGCTGCACGATTAAAAAATGCAAAAGTCAATTTAGAGTTGACGAATGTCTATGCGCAAGGGAATGGAATTATCCAAAATTTGTTTTTCACTATTGGAACCCCAGTAAATATTAATCAACCACTTTTTTCTTTAGTAGATACCGATAATGTTTACATACAGGCAAATTTTAATGAAACAGATTTACGGGATGTACGTAAAGGATCAAAAGTTTTAATATTCCCCAGGATGTATCTAAGTAGAAAAATGTTTCATGGGGTAGTGGAATCTGATTATTGGTCTGCTAATCGACAATTAGTAGACAATCGGACTCAATTACAAAATGTCATTAATGAAAATCAATGGATTTTGTTACCACAACGACTTCCGGTCATTATTCGAATCACCGATCCTGATCCTCATTACCCACTTCGCGTTGGAACCAGTGCTTATGTCTATATTAAAGTTTAAACAATGGCTCGATGAAGTTGATCCGTACGCCCTTCAACGCATTACACTTTATAAATGTCTGTTTGTTGCAACTGTGGAAGTATATGTTTATTGGTTATTTCAACCTGTAAGCTTTATTGCTTTTTTTATGCCATTTCTATTAACATCGCTTTATGAAGCGCCCGTCCTTTCTACTTTCAAAGAAAAAGAACAATTACTGATTTTTATTACCATAGGCATAATTCTCATCAGTATCACCTTCTATCTCGTATATCCCTTTCGCGTGATTTTTTTCTTTTTTTCTGTTTTTGTTCTTTCAGTCACTTATTTTTGCGTATTAAAGTATTTTTACACGCTAAAAAATTTAACGATGTTACTTATTTCATCAGGCGCACTGGTTTTAAGTATCGACCCTCCGGCCAATCTTGAGGTTGCATATGGTTTTATTTCGTCCATTGCATTATCCATGACGTTTATTTTCATTTGTTTAAGAATTTTTCCGAATATGTATTTAATTGTCTGGAACAGAGCATTATATAAATTCATCCAATACCTCGAAAAAGATATTGATTACACTATAAATAAAAATGATAAAAAACCGACTTGGGAAGAGATTATGCATTTAGGAATGGTTAGAAATTACACAAAAATGCTTCCCAAAAAATATATGATGCCTGCCTATCGTATCTCAGTAAACATTCGTAATATTCAACATTCTTTAGATAATCTTTATTATGAGACAATGAATGAATCATTTTGGTATGGAATTAAAAATAATCTACTCTGGCTTAGGCTGCAGATGCACGCTTATTCCCAATGCGGTTTGCCTCAACTTCCTATAGAACCTAAAACAAAGTTACAACACCATGTTGCCCTTTGCCTCGAACGTTCTTTTCGTAGCTGGAATAAATTATGCTTACTCAAAATGCATTAAAAAGAAAGCTTGATTACGCGCGATTTGTTCATTTAGCAATTATGTTTATGGTTGCTATGTTGATTTACTTATTTTCGAATATTCCTCATAAATGGTGGGTTTTGCTCACTGTCATCGTCATCAGCGCCGGAATAGAGCCCGGTTTAATTGTTAAAAGAGCCATTTTTCGCATTGGTGGTACTTTTGCTGCTTTGTTGATTTTAATTCCATTGCTTTATTTAACACAGTTTAACTATCGATTAATCCCGGTTATATTCATTGTAGCGGTGATTGGATTTTCTGTATCTTCAATTAATACAAATCGTTATGATATTAGCGTTTTCTTTATTACCCTCATCGTGTTCTTTTTATTAGCCCAGACCACTGAAATAAATTCTCCTGAAGGTCCATTTGTGATGATGTTAAATCGAGGGATATGTACCTTGCTTGGTGTATCTATAGTTTTAATTGGGGATTATTTTTTATTTCAGACCTATCATTATTCACAAAAACTTTATTTATTTCACCAGATGATGGTTTACAATTTTTTTAATGAGGTGGTACAACAAATCACTCAAACCCGTACCCACCAAATTAACTCTTCTATTTTTGTCGCAAAATTACGTACCGAAGTTATAAAAACCTGCTCCCCCATAGCCGTTAGTTCGCAAAATTTAAAATTAGAAGCGAGAGTAAGTCCGCAAACTATAAAGCGAATTGATGTCTTTCAAGAAACAATTTGGGAAATACGCAGGGTCCTTTTTGCATTATCTGTTTCTGAATTTGTATTGCATTCGCCTACAACAACCCAGAAACATTTACAACGCTTCAATACCTTAATGAACAAGGCAAAAAGCAATTTTATTTATACTTAAATAAAATTATTTTACCCGTTATTTGGAGTATTCTCGAACTAGTTGAGATGACCTGATTAATTGTTCTTTCTCCTGAATAATACTATTAAGAATTTTTAATTCAGAAATAGCTCCTGATTTCTTTTTTGTTAAATCGTCAAGCCTCTTTGTCAGATGTTCAATCATTAAATTTGATTGATACATAGGAGTGCTAATGTCTGATAATTTTTGGTTGTAAAGCTCCATTGGAGAGATACCAATCGATTTTCTTGCAAGAAACCGTTCTGAATGATCAGTAATGTCATTTAACGATTCAAGGCTTAACCTAAAACCCTGCTCGCTTTCTACCACAGAATCATAAGTGAGTTCATGGTTGTTTTTTTGTTCTTGTAAGATATGCCTATGTCTGATTTCGGTGACTAAAGCCTGATTGCATTCATCAAGCTTATCTTCTAAATTCTCAAAATGCTGACCATAGAAACAATTCTGCTCATTCAATTGCTCTAAGCTCAATTTTTTAAAATACTGACGAAGCTCATGGTGAGTTTTATTTGGAAATCTTGACATGATTACAGCCTGTTTAATTAAAAAAAGAATATTATCATCTTATTTTAAACAAATGAAATAGTTGTTTCCGAGTATAATAAGAGTACCTTGATATTTTTTAATATCTCTAGCCCGATGCCATAAACACAATATTTAGAGGAGCATATTGCTATTTTATCGTTTTGAGTATATTACTTTAATATCCTGATGCTAGCGAGATAGGCAATGTTTTTTAATCCTCTTGATAATCGGTATCTTTATAATATCTATGATTTTAATATGCGTTTATTGCAACCCTATTCCGATTATTGTGAAAATTTGGCAAGGCGTTTTCGTAGAGTTTCCGATAACATTAATTTGCCCTATAAAATTCCTTATACCTCCGATGATACGCAAAACTCTTTCCGTAAAATATTAGAAGCAACTTCAAGTCATTATCGTAGAGTAGCAGGTTATGCGTATGTTTTTCATATGATTACTAATGTTTATGACAAGCCTAAATTTGATATTAATCAAATTAAAATTGACGATGAGTATTATGACATTCAAGAAGAAATTATTGACAAGCAAAGCTTCTGTAACCTGATTCGTTTTAAAAAAACATATGCAGACCATTTGAATTTACCTAAAATGCTCCTAGTTGCCCCCATGTCTGGGCATTATGCTACCCTGCTTCGTGATACAGTAATAAACTTACTACCTTTATATGATGTGTATATTACCGATTGGAAAAATGCCCGTGATGTTCCCTTAACTGAAGGATCATTTGATTTAGATGATTATATAGAATATATGATCTCCTATTTTAATTTGTTGGGGCCTAATTTAAATGTAATGGCAGTTTGCCAACCTACAGTCCCTGTTTTAGCTGCAGTTGCATTAATGTCAACTAATCATTCAGCTAACTTACCAAGAACAGCAATATTGCTAGGTGGGCCAATTGATACAAGCCAATCCCCTACTACAGTAAATGATCTAGCTGCATCACGAGGAGATGATTGGTTTCAGCAAAATGTAATTTCCATCGTGCCATCTCGTTTTCCTGGGGCAATGCGACTTGTATACCCTGGGTTTATGCAACTTGCTGGATTTATGAGCATGAATTTGCAACGACATATGGAGTCCCTACAAAGAGCGGTCGACAGATATGCGGAAAATCAAAAAGAAGCTGCATTCAAAATAATCAAATTTTATCTTGAGTATTTTTCAACCATGGACTTGACGGCTGAATTTTACATGCAAACCATTAACACTGTCTTTCAAGAAAAATTATTAACAACAGGCCGCTATAAATCCAGAGGCCATAATGTACGTTTACAAGACATACAAAAAACAGCCATCTTAGCTATTGAAGGTGAGCGAGATGATATAACAGGAGTTGGACAAACAAAATCAGTAATCAGTCTATGTAAAAACTTACCTGACTCCATGAAGAAATATTTTCTTGCTGAAGAAGTTGGACATTACGGACTATTCAATGGCAAAAAATTCCGCAATATTATTATTCCAGAAATTCATGAATTTACTCAAACATACGCTGACTCATAAATAAGACAATAGGCTGGTCCTATCAAAAAACAAATATATCGGACAACTCAGACACAATGCTAAAATAAAGATGGATTTCTACTTTCACTTGCGCAAAACGGCAAAACCATTGAGTTCATTGCAGTGTCCTGAGTTTAACGTTAATTCGAAACTACCCTAGTTTAGTAATTCACTCAATTCTTACACAAATTTTAGAATAATTTTTGTGCATCTATTTTTATACCACTTAAGATTTTTTTAAGACTCGTGGTGTAATATTTGCGCACCGTGAACTATTTTTACAATTACATGTTATCTAAATACGTATTTGATAATGCTTTAATTAAAACTTTATTCAAGCCAATTTTAACTAAAAATGAAGAAATTCCTTCAGCTGAGACTTTTTCTACTACTAATCCATTGCAGTTAGCCGATGACGAAGCACTTTCTCATGAACACTTGGCACCTATAGGACCAGGAACTACCAATACATGGGATAAAAAGGAACTGATTTTAAGTGAAAAAACTCGACTTAAATACAATGTAGCGACGTGCACTGCAGTAAATATTAATGAAACAGGTGCAAAGTGCTTAACCGATGCCTATCATGAGATTCATGGTTTACCTGGATTTGTTCATCGTTTTTTACAGGGTAGACCTTCGTTGGAAAGAGCTTTATTTGTACAAGCTCCAGAAATGTATCCAATTTTTGATACACCTTATGATGAATCAAAAACCATATTAATGACCAATCCTGCATACCTTGACATCAAGAAATTTTTATCTGACTGTGAAAAAGTATCCACTAGCTATGCATTGAAACAATTAAAAAACTCAGAAAATGGTTTGGCTTTAGTTACCTGGTATATTCATCCTGAAGCATTACCTGCTAAGTTTCGCTCTACACTACCAGCCCACAAAGTTCTAGAATTTCATAGAACTCAATTAATGCGTGAAGCAGAAAGAGCTTGTGATGTTAAAAAAGAAAAACAACCGTTTGACTATTATCGCTATGGGCAAGAAATGACTCCTTTGCAGTTGCATGGAAGTTTTTCAAAATTACCCCGAACTTTAAGTCAGGAATCAATTACTTCGTTAGAATCAAAAAGTGACAGTGTTTATTTGGCCTGCTTATTTGATTTAGATCAAAATAAAACACAATCACTGATTTATTTAAAATCACTTAGGGACAATATTTTAGCAAATCTTGCAGCAGTGTATGGTGTTACTCCAGAGGATAAAATAAAAATATATCTCCATATGCCTTACCTGGAAGCGACAACAACACTCCATGTCCATATTCGAGTAAACCAAGCAGATCATGGCCTCGAAGATGCTAAAAGCTTCGGACTCAATGAAATTATCACCACCTTAGAAAATGGTGGCTCAGTCACTGAGATGATTCTTAGCCGTGGAACCATTTACTGCTCAGAATATCCAATTGGTGAACATGTAGAAGGTGTTTGCGTAAAAACAGTGCCAAACATCCAAAGAGATTGGAAAGATATCTTCAATTTGTTACAAGCAGATAAATTAACAATTGATTATTTACTACAAGCGCTTAAACACAATGACGTAAAAAGTCGAATGCAATTGCTTGACATTAATCAAATTGGAAAATTATTAAAAATAATTGAAGAAGCTGATGAGTTTCCAATCATTGAGGAATTAATCAATATAATCAAAAAAATGGAAATCAATGCAGAATTGAAAAAACTTGGATGGTCATTGGAAACAGGTACATGTACTGAACACGAGACTCCTATAAACTCTATCAGGGCTTTATAGTTTATTTCATTAAAGCAAAGTGTCTGCAAAAACGCAGACACTTATCTTGAAGCTGGATTTCCAAGCTAGAAATAGTTCCTTTCGAGAAATCATTTTAATGTTTCAATAAACTCTTGAACAATTTGAACAAATTTTTCTGGATATTCTAATTGAGGTAAATGGCCGCACTCAGTAAAACAATAATACCGTGCCCCAGGAATATTATCAGCAAGATATTTAGAATCTCGATCCCTAATAATGATATCTTGATCACCAGTCACGACTAAAACAGGTACCTTTATTTGTCCTATCCAATTTTGTGAATCAAATTGTTGAAGAGCACTATATTGCCCTTCATGTCCTTTAATCGTAAATGGAAAAGGATTATCCAAACCAATCTGTATGAGCTGTTCAAGCACTCCAGGGTGAGAAAGAAATTGATATGAAAAACACCAACTGCATGAAGCTTTAATGAGTGATTTAAGAGGCGCATCAGCTTTCATCAGTTCAAGTTGTGCCTGAAGATAAATATTAAAAGTGGTGTGTATTTTTGCGCCAGAATTTCCTATTACTGCAGATTTAACAAGGCTGGGATAGCGATACGCTAATGATTGCAGTATAAACCCTCCCATTGAACTACTTACGAAATGGGCTTGTTGGATATTGAGTGCTGTACATAGATCAGCTACGTCATTTGCCATTTGATCGATACTATAAAGGCCATCCGGAATATCTGTCTGACCAATACCACGATTATCAAATAGAATCACCTGGTATTTTTCTTTAAAGTACTCAACAATTGCAGCCCAAGCTAGATGATCAGCACTAAATCCAGCGATAAAAACAATAGGCTCTCCTTGACCATGACGTTCATAATACATAGAAATATCATTCACTTTAATACGGGGCATAATATTCTTCACCTTCCATTAACTATAAAAAAAATATACCACTTTCTTCTGTAGACGACAATTTTCATGGGACACTTGATTGTAAAACCTTATTTAGTTGCATTGTCCTCGGATGATTGGAGCCAGGCTCTGTAGTTTTTGTTTATTAGGATGCAGACAGCTTAGCTGATTTTGGATGGTTCTTAATTCTGAGGTTTCACTTGTTTCAGCTTGTATATTCTTTTTTAACTTATTATATTTTTCTACTCGCCTAGAGAACTCCTCTTTTATTGCTCTACTAATATGAAAAACTCTTCTGCTCCAGAAAGAGAACGTTGAATCCTATCATTTACTTGTTTCATCTTTTTTCCTAGAGCCATAGCTTTTTCTTTCATTTTACAAAAAATGGATCACTATATTATCATTATAGCTAAATCTAAGATCACTAAAGTTATTGTTACTTAGTCCATATCCTTGCCACTCAAAGTCTTATGACTCGCTGTATTTGAAGAGATCAAACATACATTATGCTATTCTTATTTTAAGGATGAACTTTGGATATTCGATGTATGCACTATAAAGTTTCAGAACAATTTGCTCGTGGCGAAGAAAAAGCAATTGCTGAATTTAAAGAATTAAATGATGCAAAAATTTTTATTGCCCAAAAACAAGAAAACACCAGAATTGAGAAGCAAAAAATTATTTTTAGACTTTACGATGACTGTGATTTATTGCATGAATTCAATGAATATAATAGTACGGTTGCTTATGCAAAATATGCTGATGGTAATGGAGATTTCAATATTATTAAATTTCCTTATCACGTCATGATAAAAGCACCGCATGCTACAGATAAAAAGTGTATTGCAAACTTTATTCATAAAATTAATGCTAATTTATTCGTGATTAGCAAATGCAACCGTGATGCTCTGCTTAATGAAAATGATCTTTTTTTTATTTTCAAAGAACAAAATCTGATTGATACCTTAAATAAAATCATCTGTACTCATCGGAAAACTAAATCTGAGCGCACCGATGACAATGGAAAAGGAGCAAAGTTTCATCCCTCGCCATTACCCAAACGACCAATACCTCCAGGAGGTCCAAGCGATTGTTGGATTGAAGAAAATAATGAAGATGAATCATAGTATGATCCGATCCACTATGTCATTGCTTCATTCAAGCTCAAAATATGAAAACTCTTTCTCATTCGATCAACTTAATTTTTGCCAATCAGATTGAAGGAACAAAATATGCCAAATCCCATTCAAAAAAAACTTCAAGAAATTTTAAATAACCCCGAGGGAAATAAAACTTATCAACGACTCTCTGAAAATTTAAAAGAAAATCTAGGTGCTATTTTAGATTTTTTATTAAATACGCAACTGGTCCATAAATACATTCAGAAGTTTGCTTCTGATTACGAAAAAATTAATGCCCCGAATAATAAAAAAACTTTTCGTTTCTTCTTTACTCAATGGGGCGCTGAAAATGGTTTTAATCTAGGAGACACCCGAAAAAACACCCAAGGTCCATTGAGATATCAACATTCCGGCGACATTTACAAACTAAGTAAGTTCCATTTGCCTAAAGAAATACCTTACTTAGTAGGCATACTTCCATCTTCTCTCTTTACCCGTGTTTTTTTGGGGTTTGGTTATTTGATTTGTGATCCTGGTTCCGGAGTTGCTCATGGAAAATGGACTCATAGTTTGCAATTATTTATGCTTGAGGAGGCGCGCAAGAATAAGGAGCTAAAGCTGATCAATTGTGATTCTATAGTCAATCTTATGAAAGAAATCAGTTGCCATGAATCTAAGGGTGATAAAATATTTGCGCCCCTTTTTGACTCTCAAACACGAACTGATTACACAAGACCAGAAACCTTGATGAAAGCTATTCATGATAAAAATTTGATTAAAAGTGACGAGATGGCAACTCTTCGTGATAAATTGTTCAAGCATCAGAAAAAAATCGAACAGCTAGATGGAAAAGAAAAAGAATACGAACAAAAATTTGCCAAAAATGCCACACATTATTATGGCTTTCAAACAGAAGAAAAAACTGTAGGTTTTTTTTGGGGTAAATCAAAAACAAATACTACCAATTTAATAGCACCTGTTATTGAAAAGCAAAGCAATGTTGAAGGCTTTCAGCTTTTCGCCAATAAATTTTTATCCAATTAGAGAATTTGTTTATAAATAAAAAATATCAAACACTTATTAAAATCACTTAAGACCAGGCAAAATCCGTGAACAATTTAAGATGCGGTAGTGTGTACAAAAACTTCAGAGACGTTGCCCAGAGTTCACTATACGAACTTTAAAAAAGGTTTTGCACTATAATTGTATATATGATGAGAAATCAGAGAGAGTCATGGGCTCATCGAATGAAAAAGATACCTATGAAGCCAGAATTGTAATAAAAAATAAAATTATCTTTAAAACTACTGGAAAAGACCTTGATAATTTGAAAATATGTTTAAGCGAAAATTGTGATCAGGAGCACTCAGGAGCAGAAGGAGTAATTGTGGAGCTTGCTAGACTCAATAATATATAGATGTCATAAACAAACAATTATCGATCAATAAGTCCATGCTTTTAGAATCAAGACCATGGAAAGAATCCAAAATGAACATTTATCTTATGGCCTATCCATTAGGTAAAACATCCGGATTAAGGCAAGCGAGTAGAGATCGAGCATCAAACTTGAAACTTTATTAAGGGAGTAATTGTTGAAACACAGCATTCGTTATCATAACCAATAATATTTATTGCAAATATATTGCAAGTGCGCAAGGCTCATGTATTATTTAATTTTATCGGCAAGGAAGTCTTATGTATAAACAGATTATGATTGCTGTTGATGGGAGTAAAGCTTCCTCTTTAGCATTAAAAGAGGCGATTCAACTTGCTAAAAACCAAAATTCTAAACTTTGTGTGATTCACATCGTAGACACCTTATATGAGGGGGATGTAGATCGCGAGGCGTTCGTTGAGTTAATAAGAAAACAAGGACAAGAAGTTTTAAATTCAATAAAGAAAAAACTAAGCCGCGTAAAAATTGAGTTTGAAATGAAACTCGCGGAACTCACTCCTTCTAAAGCACAAATTGCTGAAAAGCTTGTTGATGAAGCATCAGCCTGGTCTGCCGATTTAATCATTATTGGTACTCATGGTCGGCGTGGCATTCAGCATATACTGACCGGGAGTGTTGCTGAAGAAGTAATTCGCATCGCCAAAATCCCCGTATTGTTAGTAAAAAAATAGAACATACGTTTTTAATTCCCTTGTTAGTAGCAAAAAACCAATTAACAACATTAGTGTTGCATCATATATCCTTAAGCAAAATATGATATAAGTTTTATCCAAAAAAACAACTATGACACATAATGACACAAATATACACAAACAAATGCGTTGATTTTGATCTCATCAATAAGAATGAACTTCCAGGATATGAATATCAGCGTACACTACGTGGCGCAATAGAACTGTCTGCTACAAGCTATTCAAAACAACAATCAAGAAGTGGTTTTATATATCAATGGGATAATATTGCGCCAGAAATTGCCCTTGTCATTTTGCAAGATGCAAAAAAAATTGGCATCGATATTCAAGATGAAGTGCGTCAAACAATGGGTGCCGAAGCATTTCACCAAGAATGTCTAAAATCAGCTCTAGAAAAATTACAAAATAATCCTCATTATTCCTTATTCTTACAAAAACTTGCATTACATATTACCCATAAAAAATCTCAAGAATTAACATTTGAGCATTTAAAGTCATTATCAATTAATACCATTGATCAATTTAATGAAGTCTTTATCCATTTTTTATCAATGCAAAGCAAACTAGCCAATAGTTTTCCTGATTTTAACAAGATCAGAGAAGAAGATGATTATGAGCAATTCATAACGTTTATGACTCATGAACCATTATACGAATCATTTCTGTTATCATTTACTCAATATTTAGCTACTGAATTTAATCAAGGAAGAATAAAAAGCGAGCAGGTAGAAGCACCTAAAGAAATTGATAACAACTCATTACTTAAGTTTTTCAGTGCAATTAGCTATGACTTGTGTCTCAAAATTCCAAACAAAGATTTGCTGAAAAAAAACACTTTATATGTAGATTTATCCGAGAGCCAACTGAACTATAGCGTAATTGATCCCTACGGAAAAGAAATCAATGCAACAATTAACTTTAGTGAACTTGATTTTGCTTTAGATAAAACCATTTCTGAGGAAGACTTAAAAAAGCATTTGCCAGCTATTTTGCAAATTACATCACAATGCGGACATACTGGAGATATTTCCCTTCATAGTACCGCATCACTGAGAGATAAAGGAATTGCCTTTTTAGACAGTGATTTGGGTGCACGTTTATTTCTATCACATTTACCTGCAGTTGACTTGGTTAAAGATGAAGGAATTAAATTTAGCCTCTATCAATGGTTAAATCATGGTAATTTACCGCGATTTAAAGATCTATTAGCAGCAGGAGCATGCCAACACTATAACCAAGAAATCGATATCCAGATAAAACAAATAAAAGAAATTGTTGGTGCCGACGAAATATTCGAAAATGAAATTGAAACTGTAGGCCTCTTAATGAAGGAAATGGTTATTTTAGTCGCTGCATTAGAAGAGGATCCCCACGCAAAAGATGAAGAACTGGATAATAAAATAATACAGCTTATTATGCATTTAAAAAGTATTAACGAATTCTATAAAAGTACTCCACTGTGGAAACTAGATGAAACGTATCCATCCACTACAGGGAATTTCGAAAACTTCATCAAAAAAGTCATCTTTAATTCTACAAATGACAAAATTACCCAATATGTACCAGACAGCAAAGATAAAGAAAAAATATGGAAACTTAATTTAGTAGATTTAGTTATCGGCTTGGTGAACGATACACATTTTGTTTCCGTACGCGATGTTGAAAATAAAAAAGAGCATTCCTTTTTAACAGATGAATCAAGCTTAGTAATTCCACCCTCCATTGTGTTTCGAGAACAGCTTAAAGATAAACTAACATCATCCCTAAAAAATGATGTCCATCACTATCATACAGTACGTAGTTATAAAAATGACAAATTACATCTCACTCAAGCTCCACTTGTTTTTCGTGGGGGGCATTTAACTGATTCATTTCCTAAAACCCAATTTTTTGCTAAAAAAGTGACTCGTATTGGAGAATATCCTACCGATAGTCATTTACTATCAGGACAAGAAAATAACCTAAAAAAGCATGAAGTTCGATCAGGAACTGCTACTTCATTAACTGCTACTGGCGTAGGCACCCACACTGTGACTGATAAATTTGACATAGCTCTTAAATTTGGTGGTATGAATGATATTAAGATTCTCTACATTGTTCGCGGAAAAGAGGCATTTCAGGCACAGACTTTTGCAGAAATAATGGGCAAAACCGAATTGGCTGAAATGGCTTATACACATCTAAAACCTCAAGATTATGTCATGGCGATTATCTATAATCACAATCATGAAATACTTGATGTCATTCCTGGCAACCTAAACGGTGAGATTCAAGGAATTGGCAATCAAGCCAAAGAGATTCTTGCCGCAGGTATTGATTTTTATAATAAACATCATGATCACTCTTTGCTTTATAAACCCTCAGTAAAATTACCTCATTTTCAAGCACAAACACAGAAACTAACAAATCCATTACCTAAAAAGAAATCCTTATTTGATCTCTTGCATATGCATCAAATGGAATCAGAGTCCTTAGTGAAGAAAGTACCCTCCTCAAACTCTCAAGGCAGTGTAAGAATTAGTCGTAGCACACGCAATGGCTATAAAATTTTAGCTATGGACCTATTGAGTCCAGAAGTAAAAGAGGTTCAACCATTAAGTAAGGATTTGGTTCTTCCTGAACAACCATTCCCAAAACCATTAAATCGATTAAGCGAGGTTAGAGAAACAGCCCTTGCCTATTTTAATATGAGGCATATTTTAACTCTAAAAGGTTTGAGTCGATGGAATACTCAAGAAAGGAAATTACACGAAACTTATAATCGCATATTCCAGCCTAATTTTATGGAAGGTGATCTTCAGGATCAGTTAATGCACGCCAATATAGCTCATGAAGAATGGCTAACTGATGTCTTGGTTCCTAAAATGCAAACGACTTTGATGCTTCATCTTGCCACGAGACTAATTACTGATTATCGAGTAGACATCGAAGACGTCAATGAATTAGCACAACAATTATTTCATAATATTCTAAAATCAAATACAAAGTTCCATAAACTTTTAGACGCTTGGTCAGAAATATACATATCACTCAAAGAGACAAACACAGAACAACTCTGCAGTAAAAAAGCTCATGAACGCATGGAAAAACTATATCCTAATCTCAATCAAGGGAGCATTGCCTATCAATCCAGATTTAATTCATGCTTCATCATGGAAATGAATAAGATACAAAAAAAACTGGTTAATCAAACTATGGCTGAATTTTTAGATAAAAACTTAGATGAGTTTACTAAAGAAATAATGCTTGAGGAAAAACCCGTGTATCCACTAATCGATAATCATGATTTTGTATTTTTAGGACCAGCAGCCAGCGGTAAAAGTACTATTTCTAGCAGATACATAAAAAAGAAGATAAAAAAGACTACGTGTCACTTGCAACAGATGATTATCGAGGCATCTTTATGCCTTTTACTGAAGAATTTGAAAAAGAGGAAACAGAACAAGTATATATTCGTACTCAAGATAGTGCCTATTTAATCAGTGAACTTGTTGAAGAACGCATGCAAGCAAAAAAAGAAAAACGGCCCAATATCATTATTGACGGAGTAACTTATAAACCCTCACAAAAAGCTTTAGTTGCAAAAAATAATAATTCTTTAATCATTTGTGCTTGTCTGGATGATATGTCAGAAGTTGTCAAACGTTCTTATGAAAGAGCAAGACAAGAAGAAAGCAGCTCAGCCGATAAGGGGCGTTATGTAAATACCACAAGTTTGATTCATATGCATAAAATGGCAAGTCTTAGCCTATTAATTCATTGTGATCCCAATACAACAATTGAATTTTACAACACCAATGTCCCTCGCAACACAACACCTCCTTTAATTGCCACTGTGGATACCCATGGAGAAAAAACAGTAACAATTAGTCATGATAAAGGCTCCTTGATGTGCCTTGCATCTTTTTTTAATAAAGCTCGAGTAAATACTGGCGCCAAAAGTGACAAGCATCTTTTTTTGAAGCGCTTAAAACAGCCTGAATTCCAAATCGACTCCTTATTTGCAGTGACAGATTATGGATTTAAAATTGTATTGAATGGAGAGAATAAGAAACCATGCTTCTCTGTTAAAAAGGAAAGTAATGGCCAAATGGTGATGGAGATAATCGACCCTGAACAAATTAAAGCTAAAATCAAAGAAAATAAAACTGAAAAAATTTTATTACAAATGCTTTTATTATATGCAAAATTTGGTAATCTAAAGTCCGTTCAAAAAGAGTGTCTATTACATGATGATATTGATTTTGTTGTTGATCAATTAATTGATACATATTCGACACAGGATAATAATACGGGGAATGTTTTGCTTAACTCAAACTCAATATAATATGATTAATACGTTTTTTAGATCAGGAGGTTATATAATGAATCCCGAGTTGCAGGTAAAAATTGCATTACAGAAAAATAAAATAGAGCAATTTATTAATCAAATGCGCCAAATACTCTCCAACACCCCTGATAAAGTTGAAAAAGAAAACCGACTGGAAATATTTGATACTTTGCTACTTTTGGCCACTTATGCTGATTCTGCCGAACTTGAAAATGAGCTTAAAAGATCGCTTCCTCAATATGAAAATAATAGTACAATCAACTACATATGTCGAAAACTTCGTGAAATTAATGGTTTTTGCAAATGCTCATTGAGTGATGAACATGAGGTATATCAAGATTTATTCAGTGCTCTGACACTCACTTCATCTAGAACTAAATACTCTGTTCGCGAATTGCTTAGCGAAACAATTTCTAACCTGATCATTGAAACAACAAATGCAGCGAGTATATACCAAATATCACCCCCAAAATAATAATCTCGAAACAAATTTTCCAAAGCAATAAATTTCTATAAGCCTATATTTAGCGCGTATTTTTTTATTCTGATAATTTTTCGGCATCTGGGTTTTCTTCATATGAATGATTTTACTGCAATCATTGCAATGACCCATTTTTTAAAAAATTCATGATTAATTCACGAGTTTGTGTATTGTTCATAATAAAAGTATGATTGGAATTTACAATCACAGGATCATTTTGTCCTTCTAGACGTGCATATTCAGGGGGTACTTTCGCATCATACCGCCCCGCTATAATCCCTATTTTAATGTTAGGAACAGGTACATGATGTACGTATGAGGTTTGATCTGAGCTAAGCTCAGCTAATGGTTTAATTGGAAAAGTAAGCATAGGAAACATTTTGGTTGAGATCTTTGCCAATTTTGAACCTTGATTTGGAGGCGCCAGCATAATAAGAGAACCAATATTCTTTAATTGTTCTTTTGAAAGTTGAGAGAGAGCTTCTCGAGTAATAATTCCTCCAAGACTATGAGTGATAAAGTTAATTTTTGCCCCGGGATTTTTTGCTAATAAATTTTTAATATACTGATTTAGATAAGTTCCATGTTCTTGGATGCTGTATTTATGCGAAGGATAACTGTAGATGTAAACCGCATACCCTTTTCTTTTTAAGAAATTTTTTAAGGGCCACATACTTAAAGAAGTACGCATGAGACCATGAACCAAGACGATTATTTCCTGAGAGTGTTGTGGCTTAACCCGCATTTTATGAGTATGAAGATCCGGTTTGGCTTCAGAGGTAAATGCATGAGCTGAAGCCACACTCATCATGCCACTAATTACCAAAATAAGTGAAATATATCGGCTTAGTTTGTGAATGGTTTTGACCATTAATATCCCTTCATTATAAATGACTTCTTAATTTTATCTAATATAGCAGCTTCAAAAAACATTCCAAGCCGAGGATATAGATCTTTTTTTTGATATAGTTGATGGATTTATTTCCTATTACAAGATACTCTATTTCTGCTTTTATCCTGAATCCCATAACAAAAAATTGAACCACTAATCTAGGAGTTTTTTATGTTAAAAAAGGTGATATGTACTACTTTTTCCATAATGAGTTTTTCTGTCTTTCTTCCTGCATATGCAAACACGGATATGAGCTGCAAGATTCAAGTGGCTGTTTCAACACCGCCCGTAACTTTTGACCAAAATGTTGCATTTAATGTAACGAATCAATTAGGATTGAATAAATCAATTACACTAAGCGGCGGAAGTGCCCCACAATATATTGAAAAACTACCTTGTATTTCAGAGCCTTTAATCATAAGCGCTACGGTATACACAACTCCAGCAAATGGCTGGTTACAAGCCCCTGTCATTGGTCAATGCGTTTTAAAAGCAGGACCTGTCGTTTTAAATGGCCCGGAAAATAGTGTTTCTGTAGTATTTCCTTTTGATTTTAATTGCAATTATTAAGAAGCATATCATGCCTACATCGTTTCTGATGTAGGCATAAGCGTTTATTTATCATTATTTCTATTGCACCTATTTCTATTGCAATGCATTCCCCAATGAGCACCAAGACAGCTAAACAATGCCCCAAGAAAAAATAACAAGAAGGCTAAAAAAGCACCTGAAGCAAGATCCGCAGGAGTCACATTAACCTCCACCACAGTGACTTTTTCACCATTTTCTGTTGAAGAAGAAATCTTAGTTGAGCCAACTGGAGTCGTAATTTGTGTGATTGGCACTGGAATAGCAACCACAGTACGAGCAATATTTGAATAAGCTACTACGTTTTGACTCAAAATCCCTAGTAATATAGCACCTAAAATCAAAGAAGAAACCCATGTAATAAAACCATACACAATACCTAAGTGATGATGTTTAGAACAATGCAAACGTCCCAGATAACCGGTTATGTAACCACTTATCGCTGTAGCAACAATCACACAGACAATTACTCCTAGCATTCCACCAAGAGAGAATACAATTGAACCACTATTTACAGTCTTCAAAGAATTTAACCCTATAACCGCACCTAAAAGACCAAACAATAGGCCAAGCCCAAGAGCTATTAATGCACCAATAAAAATAGCGGTCCAAGAGATACACTTATTAGGATGTATATGGCAATGTTCATGCTCTAACGCGTTGTTACTTATCATTTAACCCTCCTTATCTCAATGATAGATGTGCTGCTACTTCCCAGATAATAAATGAAGCCTGCTCCTGCTAATAAACATAATAGCTTCAGGGAAAATCTTCAGGTATTAAGTTGGGTATTCATTTAGGGACAATCATTTCCATAAAAAGTACCCCATGTATCTTTGCTTTTCAAGGAAAAATTCAATAACTTACCCTAACTTATACTTGATACAGCTCTCAAGTGCTCAGTGCGCATCGATCTCCGCAATTTGCTCTACATTCCGCACAATATTTTTAGCAATGGCATTAAGTGGTAAATCATTATCATCTTTACCAAAGGGGTCTTCTAACTCTTCAGATAAAATTTCTAGACCCAGTAAAATGTAAACAATCATAACCATCATGGGTATAATAAAAAAGCCAAAAGTGTCAATCCAACCAAAAGGAAACATAAGTGCATAAAAAAGCAACGCTTGTTTTACAAAAAAAGCAAACGCGGGAGGCACAGGAGTATTAGCAATACGCTCACACCCCCCTAGCATATCCATGAGATTCGCAAGATGAACATCTAAAGCCAGGTACTGTTCCAATTGCAGCTTTTCCTCTTGACGCAACTCATTAAGAATACGATACATACGTTTTGTGATCAAAAGAACAGGATGTTTGCCTTCAAATTCATGAATACATAATGAAAGTAATTCTGTTTGAATTGCACTGCCTTCTTTACGTAAATGTGATTTAATAACCACTGGAAGCCTCTGAAGTAATAAATAAAAATCAGGATATTTATTCAACCCCACAAACGCATCAAACTTTAAACCCAAATTACGGCAATTATTGACAATAGAGCCCCATAAAATTCGCCCTTCCCACCAACGAGCATAACTGGTATTGACTCTAAAACTAATAATAATGGTTAGAATAAAGCTAAAAATAAGATGAAATTGGCCTAAATTATAACGAGTTGCACTTTCAAAAAAATAAGCAATGAATACAGCATAGAGAATAATAACGATTGAGACAGGCATTAATTTTCGAAATACTTTTTCTTTATAAAACAAAAAAAGATGAGGTACCCAAGTTAAAAGGTTATGCGATCTTCGCTTCATTCTAAAAAAACCTTAATTTAAAAATTCTATAGTGTAACTTGACTGCCTATTCTAAGCAAAGCTTCAAGATATGGATTTTGATGTCAAAAAGAGTTATGAATGTAACGTGTATAAAATTCAAAAACGGCTTTCCTTAATTGACAACCTCCTGATTAAGTATTTTCTTTTTTGTTGAAAATAAGTGAAATTTTCTCTGTTGCCCCTCATTTCTAATCCAGCTAAGATAGAGCGTCACTAAAAATCATAAGGAAGTTATCCATGAGTGATTTTTTTCAAACTCCGCCTTGTCTTGGCAATCAATACGATGATGATAGAATACTAAAGGCTTATCTTGAATGGAAACTTCCACCGCCAATGCTAACTGAGATTCAACCAGAATTGCATCATTTAGGTCAACGCGTCATTGAAGATATCTATCAACTAGGTCAAGAAGCAGAAGCATACCCTCCAAAACACATACCCTATGATCCATGGGGTAGGCGTATCGACCATATTGAGGTCTCCCGAGCATGGAAAGACCTCGATAAAATTTCGGCTGAAGAAAAATTAATTGCTATTGGCTATGAGCGTCGGCATGGTGCCTACTCTCGCATCCATCAATTTGCAAAATTATATCTATTTCACCCCTCTTCAGCCATTTATACATGTCCTCTTGCAATGACCGATGGCGCTGCTCGTGCATTAGAGCTTTATGCTGATAAATCATTAAAGCAGCGCGTACTTCCACATCTGATTAGTTCAAACCCAACTCAATTTTGGACTTCTGGACAATGGATGACTGAACGCACAGGAGGTTCGGATGTAAGTGGTACCACGACAAGTGCTACACCTGAGGGTGCTTGCTTTCTGCTTAACGGCGACAAATGGTTTACTTCTGCAACAACATCACAAATCGCTATAACCCTTGCGCGTATCGAAGGTGCTCCTGAGGGAAGTAAAGGACTAAGTCTTTTTTATCTGGAACTTCGCGATCAAATGGGCAAACTCAATGGCATCCGTATTAATCGATTAAAAGACAAACTAGGCACGCGCGCCCTGCCTACAGCGGAACTCACATTAAAGAATACGCGCGCATTATTGATTGGAGGCGCAGGTGATGGAGTAAAAAAAATCTCCTCTTTATTTAATATCACTCGAATCTACAATGCATGTTGCGCTGTAGGTTACATGCGCCGGGCTATAGCGCTTGCCCGAGATTATGCAACTAAACGCGTTTCATTTGGTCATACATTATCAAAACATGGGCTACACCTAGAAACTTTAGCAAATATGCAAATAGAGTTTACCGCTGCCTTTCACCTAGTTTTTCATGCCATTGAACTTTTAGGAAAAGATGAATCAGGTGAAGCAACACCAACAGAACGAGCTGTATTAAGATTATTAACCCCTCTAGTAAAGCTCTACTCAGCAAAACAAGCGATTGCAGTGGCTAGCGAAGCATTAGAGTCATTTGGTGGTGCTGGATATATTGAAGATACTGGCTTGCCACAATTACTACGAAATGCCCAAGTATTATCTATATGGGAGGGTACAACAAATATTTTAAGCTTAGATGTCTTGCGAGCAATTCATAAGGAAAATGCAGCTGTAGCATTTCTCGAGGACATACAAAAACGATTGCAACAGATCAGGCTGCAAGATCTCATTCAATCTAAAGTAAAAGCCCAACATGTGGCACAAAAACTTCAAAATTATATCCACTCGCCTCATATAAACGATGAGGAGCAACACACAGGTGCACGTCAGCTTGCTTATTCTTTAACACAAACTTTTGCCGCAAGCTTATTGCTGGAGCATGCTCAATGGGCTTATTATAAAAGTAAAGACTCTATAACACTTACTACTGCCATTCGGTGGTGCGAAAAAAGCCTATCTGAACCGATCCTATTCTCAGAAGATCACAGAAAAAAATCATTAATTCTTGCTATGGACTATAATGATTTTTAAAGTGGGAAAATAAAAATAGGGATCAATATGGAGTTCTCAACATGAAAATCTTACTTTCACGCTGTTTCTCTTTATGTGTTGTGCTTTTTCTATTCCTTCAATCCTCTATATCTGCAGCAGAAAGTCCCATTAGTTTGGTAGGTAATCAAGGTTATGATCTCGTATCCTATCAACAAAAAAGTGGACCCGTACGAGGAAATGGAAATTATGTCGCGTTCTATCAAGGTGTCGCTTACATCTTTGCAACTGCAAAAAACAAAAATACTTTTGCAGCAAATCCTGAAAAATATCTACCTGCCTATGGAGGATATTGTGCTTATGGAGTATCTGTCGGCCATAAAGTGATTAGTGATCCGCTGACATGGAAGATAGTGAATGACAAGCTCTATCTTAATTTGAATCAACAAATCCAAGACATTTGGGCAAATGATATTCCTGGTAACATCAAAAAAGCAGATGCACAGTGGATAAAAATAAAAGATAAGAGCCCTTCTACATAAAATAAGTTTTTCTCGTCCGTTGAAACCTATTACCTACCACATTTGGGCCATACCAAAACTAACATCGTGTTTCTTGGCGAATGCCTATCTAAAAATCAATTTAATGTAAAATTAGGTACTATCTATTTCACAAGTCCTATTGATGATTTTTTTCTTTTTTCCGGTGATAACTGTCCTGATACCTTAATTAAAGATGTTACCTAAAGAAAATAGTACATCCTTAATGTTCATTTAATATTCAATGTGTATTCTCATAAATAAATTATACTATATAGTATACCTATTGGAGTATTACTATGCCTAATGGCGATGATTTAGCTGAAGTTCCATTATCACAACAAATTAATAAAGCAAGGAAATTGTTACTACAAACACTTAAAGATCAATTAGATGATCTTGTAGTCACAAAGCTTGTTGAACAAGAAAAAGGAGTCCCTTTCATTAATTTTGGTGATGATCCGCCACAAATAGTCACTATTAAGAAAGTAATCAACTGCCTCTACCATGCTGAAGAAGGGTTTAAATATTACGAAAGCATTGATAAAAACTCTGTACTGGGAAAAGCCTTAGGTGCAAAAAGTACATCCAGGCATTGATTCAAATTTATAAATCAATCGGGATGCTTGATGATGCATCTCCCGAAATAAGAAGAGTAATTGCAGATAACTATTATCTACTTGAACCCATTTATACTCAATCTTTTAAAATTATTAAAGAATCAGGTTGGGTGTCAGAGTTTATTGAAATGGATGTCACTGACAAGGCATCCAAAGTGATTATGCAAGGGATGGATTTATTAGGTCCTGATGTCAATCAATGGAATAATGAACATCCTCTCATATCTGCTTTTACAAAAATAGCGAAATTAGTGGAATTGATTTCCTCTCTTCAAGACAAGGAGATGGCAGAACAAGATAGAGAAAAAGCCATAGAACTTATTCGTTCGATGTTAAATGATTTAGACAAAAACCCCTTTATTAATAAATTAAATTTTACTGATTTAGAAAATTCAAAAGCAATACAAGATTTATTTAGTTGGTTCAAAAACATTGAAGAGGATGGTTTTAACTTTACTAAGAACTCTTTGAAGAACTATATTTCTTGGGCCAATCATTATTTGCCCTCATTAATTTTATTTACCGATCAACTTGAACAACAAAATTACCTAAAATCTGGGCTCCTATCTACAGAGTTATGTTCTCAGATAGAACACCTAAGCAAACAAGCGAATCAACTATTATCTGTACCGAATACCTTTGGCGTTAGCGAACGAGTTATTTCCATTGAATCATTGCAAGCTCTTAGAGAACAACAATTTAATAGCATTCAAGTTAAAAGTGTGCAATCTCTTGTAGCCATTGAAAATCAACAAACAGCCGCAACAGAGTTTTTTCGAATTCTCAAAACCTATAAGGGGGAGTCTTTAGAAATCATACCAGAATCTGATCGTGTGTTGTTACGGAAACTGTATCCTAAAATCCAAATGGCGTTAGCACATACCGACTTGAATCTTGAAAATCAGTTAGCAGCAGCATTAAATAAAGTTGGCCCGGAAAAATACGAGCCCAAATCAAAAGCCTGGTGGCAAAAAGCTGTAGGATACGTAGCGAATTATATTGTAAGTGCTGAGATTGATAAGATATTAGGCGCAGAAAACGCGATTGCTCAATTCATGTCAAAACAGATTGCTGCAGAAGAATTTAAGATCCTGATTGCAGAAAAATCTCGTGACCATCTAACTCCTAATAAGGTTAAGGAAGAACAGCTTTCTCTTGAAAAGAAGGCGTCTCAACGCATCCTTCTCATCAAGACTGAGTTAATGAAGCAACCTACCCCAACAGAGGTTGTACCGCGAGAACTTGTTCCCGTAAAGCCCAAAAATTTAGTTAATTTACGTGGAACACTTACTACAATTCAAGAGATGAAACTATCGGGAACAGTTAGGGAAACAAGGACTAGTTTAGACACCCTCATCCACCGCCATCTATCCGAATACCAATCCTTTTTTACAGAATTACCTTATCGAATTAATGAACATGATCCTGATTTAGTGAAACAAATTAAGAAAGTTGAAATGAGCTTAACTGCCCTGGAAAATGCACTTAAAGATTTTGAGGGAGTGGATCTTAGTTATGGTGTCATGATTCGATTGACCTATTTTATTGCAATAGCCTCTGCAGCTTCTCAATTAAAAAGTAGTATTGAAGAGCTCTCACCAAATACCCAAAAAACACTTGCGCCAATATTACAACAGCTATTAGCCTACAGCAGATCCTTTTCAGCTATGAGTTCCATGGATTCCGATCTCACTGCATTAGAACAATTAAAAAATGGAGGAGAAATATCAACTCTACCAGAGCAGCCTAAAGCAACCACAACACAGAAAGGCGGAGAACCTAAAAAACCACCTAAAGATTCTGAAAAAGTGGTTACTGAAACAGAAGGGCGCCCTAAAAAAGAAAAGTCTCAGGATATCTTAAATTATGCTAATAAAATCGCACAAGCACGAATGGTTTTATTACAACGACTTAAAACGACTTTATCGGCACCCCTAGCATCACAATTGCATCCTCAACCAAGTGGCGAACCTTTTATCAATATAGAAAACGATCCACCTCAAATTGCTGCAATAAAAAAATTAATTAATAGTATGTATCATGCTGAAAATGCTCTAAAAACGTGGGATGGCATCGATACAAGTACGCAACTGGGTAAAATTGCTGCCGCTCACCAAGGGGTAGCCGCTTTATCACAAGTATACAAATCAATTGCGTTAATCGCTGAGGCTTCATCAGAAGTTCAGAATTTAGTTCGTGAGAATGATGATTTAATAAAGCCTGTTTTTTTAGAAGCCAACAAATTAGTTAGGCAATATGGCTGGGCCAGTCAATTTAATGCATTTGATGTAACTAAAAAAATTGGTAGTATTATTGGCCAATGGACGAACTCCGTTCAAACTGAAAAAGAACATACATCCGCAATTATTCAATTAATGACCGAATTACCAACATTAATGAATAACCTTTCCAGTTTAATGGATCCTGATGTAGAAAAATCCGTTGATCGATTGAGAATTAGTGAGAGAAGTATCAATAACATTAATGCATTATACTCACTGGTAATCGAAGAAAATGTTTCTTTCGGCAATGTATTTAAAGGAATCAACTCAATTGTCGGAATAATCGATTTAATAAGAAAAATTCAAAAAGAAGGAATTAACTTACAGGAAACCACAATACAGTTTTATCAAGAATGGATGCAAGATAGATATCCCGAGTTAATGATCCTGCTTGATAAAATTGAAACTCGCCATTATTTGACTCCAGGTCTTTTATCAAAACCCATTGCTCTTGAATTGAATAAAATCAATGACAAAATAAATGAAATCATTGAAGCAAAACAAAATAATCGATTAAAACCAATTCCTCTTTCTTTTGATATGGGAAAAATCAGAAAGGAAGAGCTCGTGATAATGAAAAAAGAGCATCTTTTAGAATTGTTCCAAATTGAATCGCAACAACGAGCCGCTATTGATTTTTTGGGGGTCTCAAAAGAAACAGGGGTCAACCAATCTCAGGGATTTCTGCTGAAGAGCTGGCACAATTACGCCTTGCATTCGTCACTATCCAATCGGCTATGGCAAGTACTAACTTAGATTTAACTAATGAATTTATCGCTCTTTTAAATCTACTTGAAACTTCTAAACTTGGGAAAAAGGAATCTAAAATTACGATAGATTCTTTAATGAAGCTAGAACCATTGGTAGATGCTTATTTAAAAAACTCCAGAAAATCATACGAATTAAAAATTGATGTTATTAATAGTGCAATTGAGGACGTGAAATCTCAATCATTTGATCTTCAATTTGACACCTCAGAAGATATAAATATTCTTCAATTACGAAAGCAATTTATAGAAGAGGAAAGCAAAAAGCCTATTGTAGGACCTGGTGAACTAAAAGAAGTTTCCGCGTCATCTCTTGATTCAGTGCGTGGTAATATCGCGTATATTCAAGAATTAAATGTATCCTCCAAAGTTGCTGATTTAAGGGAGGACTTCTCTGCTATTACCAAAGAATATTTCTCTGTTCAACTTCAAGAGTATCTGAAAAAAGCACCTGATGAACAAGTACATGTCATCCATAAAAATGATCCTCTTATGGTACGGCAAATTAAAGCAGTCGAAAATGGATTATATTCTCTGGAAATGGCATTTCATCACTTTGAACAAATGAACAAAAGCGATTCACTTGTATCGCAAACCAAGGCGCTTCTAGAGATTGTTGATAATGCGCGGCAACTAAAAGTGGCAATGGAAAGCATGACTCCAGAACTCATCGAGCGTTATGGTCCATTAGTTTCTGCCGTCGTAGATTTTGGCAAAACAATTCAATCATTTGATTACAATAAAGAGGATTGGGCTGATCTTAAACTTGTTTTATGGAACGCACATGATACTTTATTAAAACGAAATACACCAAGAAAAGAATACATTCAAAAAGCATTCCATGACGCTGGAGTTCGTGAAGAGATAGTACATGTCGATCCTAATGAACCTGCAGGTAAAAAAGCTGCAAAACTTGGTATTAAATATGCTCATTTGGCATCTCCTGAATTAGAACGTGCAAGATCTTATTTAAACTCTAAATATAAAAAGGTATTTGGAGAACAACCAGAGGTTGTTCGAGCTTATACAAGAGAAGAACTTGCCGATAAAGAGTTAATGCAAAATGAAGTGGCTCGGATGAAGGAAATATTAGATAATTATTATGGCCTGAACATCACTACGGGACGAGCTTTACTCGGTTTGTTAAAACAAGTTCAACGAGTTGGCGCACAAACTGCTGAAATCGCGAATATGATAAATGTCTTAGTTAAAGATGATTTTCCTCAAATAAAAGAAGATAGTTACAAAGAGTTAATTGTCAAATTATCACAAGAAGAAGATTACTTATGTTTAAAACCTGGAACTCTTATTAATCCTGCCATGGCTGCTTTGAATCAATTTTTCTTATCCGTCGCTTTAGAGTTGGATATGCCCTTCAGTAAAAAATTAGCTCTTATTGATGAAGAACGATATATAAATATTATTCTTAATGAAACTCAAAATGAGATAGAAGAATTAGAACAAAAACTAAATAAAGACCCATCAAATCCCGAAATATCATTAAATATTAGTGTTAGAAAAGATAAAGTCGCTTTTCTAAAGCAACAAGTGGAATTACTTAAAGAGCAAGATTTAGAGAAAACAAAAAGTGCTTTATTGGATGTACAATTTGAAGTTATCCTTCGCGATCATCTGTTTAAAACAACCATTAAAGAACCTATCATTCAAGAGTACGAAAAATTAGTTCGCGCACATTACACTAAAAATAAGGCTCAATTTTTGTCTGTAGATGAATGTTCTGCTGCAGTAGTTAAATCACTCGAGCAGTTTCAAAAAAATAATATTGCTAATTATTTACTGGTTTCTGAAGCATATGACCGACTTCATAAATTTAGTTTAAAGCTTCCTGAAAAAAATAAAGATTTAAAAAATCATATCGAAAGAATCAACAATATATTAATTAATAAAGACATTCCAATAGAGAAGCGTGCGTTAAAGGCTAAATCTCTTCCTCATGATGCTCACTTCATTCAAAAATTAAGAGCAGCTGATACAGGAACTTCATTTTTGAAAAAATTCAAACAATTTTTGGTAATAATTACTTCTAGTGTTGTAGAGTCGATAAAAACGGGGGGAAATTTAGTCTCTATTTATCGCCAAAAAATCATGGAGCAATCAATAAAAAATATAGAGAAAACAATACGGTTTAAGGAAGCATTGGTTACTCGTACTACTCTAACTGAACATATACTTTTAGAGGAAATAAAAGAATTTGCGCGTGATCATTTCCAATTACTAATTACTAAAGAAAATCAAACACAAATAAAAGCTGCTTTTGAAGATTATTATCATACTAAGAACAAAGAACTTAGTGCAAAAACTAAAGATCTTTTATTATCGTTGAATATCCCTAAGGAAAAGATACAAGAATTTGATGCGTATCTTTCTAATAAATATGGTCCCCAATATTCTCAAAATGCTCCATTTCACGAACTGGTTCACGATAAATTAAGTACAGGCACTGATGAGAGTGATTTTACAAATCGTTCCCATGCCACGAAGCTGGATGAATTTACCGGACTCTATCAATTAATTAATCAAGATATTACAGAGCAATCCCGAACCCGGTTAGGTTTCTTTAAGCAGCAACTAAACCCGGTGAACGAAGCATCATTACAGCAAGAAATCTTAACACAAAATAGCAATAGCTTACGGAATAAATAGGAATAATAAAGACCTTACTATTTTTATATATCTAAATATTTCAAATTGACAACAATTAAAAAGAACCGTACGCTGGTTATTGATTCATTAAATCTATGATTCCCATAAACGCAATTAGTAAATAAATGATCAAATGGAGTTTTGTATGAAATTAAAAGGATTAGGCAAGAGTTTAAGTTATTCAATGTCCCTGCTGGGGATGGTCTTTGGATTCACTGCTCAAGGGCACGCAGGTGCAATGGGCCCAGTAACTGCTTTAAGCACGCCAGGAAAAATCTATGTGGGTGTTTTCGGTGGTGGAGGAGCATCTACAAATGTCAGTATCGCGCAGTATGGAACTGCTTTTTTTCCAGAAGATACAATAGGACCTTTGGCTGTCAATGGATTTGGTCATACAGATACCCGTGGAGTAGGCATTGTTGGGGGACAAGTTGGTTATCAATGGTCATCAATATCATTGAACTTATTCAACTCACTATCAGGCATAACACCCGCAGTTGAATTAGAAGGATATTATGTTGGAAAAAGCACATTTACGGGCCACGATATAAATAATGAGACAGCAAGTCTGCCAGAGCATGATTTTTTAGTATCCTATCCTCTGAATACAGCAGTTTTTCTTGCTAATGCGGTAGCAAACTTTGACCTCTCCAATGTAAATAGAGTCCACCCTTATGTCGGTGCCGGTATTGGTGCTGCAGTTTTATCCATCTCAGGTGCTGATTCAACCCAAGTTGCTCCACCAGAAGGAGGCGTCAATCATTACAATGGAAATCCTAGCGATAAGGACGCTACTTTTGCGGCTCAAGTAAAAGCTGGTTTAAATTTTGATGTAACCTCAAATGTAAATGTTTTTGCTGAATATCGATGGCTGTATGTCTCCAATAGCGATTATAGATTTGGCTCAACTGTTTATCCAGCTCATGTCCCAACAAGTCCTTGGTTAGTAGAACTAGGCTCACAAAGCTACAATATGGGAGCTGCGGGGATTCGTTTTAGTATCTAACAATGTAAGCGCGTTTTATAGTTAATTAAGCGCGCAAACATCCTAGCCTCATATCACCTTAATTTTAATTATTTTACCATTTAGTTTTTAACAAGTTTTTGGGTATTGCAACTCAAAATCCAATAACCTAAGAAATAAAAATTCTTTATTTCTATATGAAATGCTTGATACCAAAATACCTGTAGAAATTAAACTAAATTCCATTTCATGGATAAGTCTCAAAATAATAATTAATCTTTTGAAAAATAAATAATATTTAAAATATTAATATGTCATATGAATATAATCACTTGTCAATATATACATCAAAAAAGATAAAATATATTCATTTTTTAAGTTTTACGGTTATTTATGATACATCACTTATCTTTTGTCTCCCCTTTAAACTCAATCGGCAACCCAGATAGATCGTTAGTAGATTTTATTAATCATGCTAATGAAGACATACAAAACATTAATCAACTCATTCAGGCTTATAATGAAGCGCAGTGTGAGGAAGCGTCGATTGATGCCTTGAAATATGTCCTTCGATATAAACAATTTATTGAAAATAAATACAGTGATAAGTTTGTGAGTATGTGTCCGGAATTTTCAATTGAAATACAAACAAAATTGTTTTCCAAACTAAAAGCCGAATTTGCAAAATATAGTATTTTTAGTTTGTATGGAATGTTTGATTCCTCCACGCCAACAAAAAATGAGTTTGCAGAAATTTTAGCTGATATGGAACCAGAAAAAGTTAATCGTTTAATTGATATGTTATCAAGAGGAGAGTTTTTTGATATTAACAAATTGATAACATTATATGCTCCATTGGAAAACCCTAAGTTTGATCATTTTATAAAAAATACTGACATTTCCTTTTTAGGGGGAGCGAATTCAAAAAACTTCAAATTATATCCCAAAAACGGCAATCCTCCCTATGTTCTAAAAATTGAGAATCGAATGGGCACCCCCAAACAACCCATTATCAATCTTATGAGGGAGTCATCCGTGAAAGATACGTTCATCCCGGAAGAAGTAACACGAACAGGCACCTTAAGCATATCGAGATACCGAGAGACAAGATCTCTTTCGGTGACTCCCTTTTATCCACATGGGAATCTCATTATTCATAGCAAAAAACATGGTTCTGACGATAAGATGCGTATTAAATCAGCTCTTCATATGTATCAACAAATGCTAAGCATTTTAATTAGGCTAGGTCAAGAAGGCTATGTATTTCCAGATATGAAGAATACTAATTGGCTGGTTGGTGAGAATAGTGAGTTAGCAATTTCCGATAATAAATCCTTAGTTCCATGTATCGATGGTAAAATTACTAAAATCATGGCCAACTCCCTCTTGCGAACTTCTTATTTAAGTCCTCCAGAAATAGTAACCATTCTCATAAACCCCAAAAAAAATACATTTCAGTAGATAAAATGCATGCGCACATGCTGGGAAAAAATCTGTATCAATATGTCACTGAATGCGGGGAAGAAAAATTGTATCAAATCACTGACGCGTCACAATATGATTTTATTTATCCTATTTTTCAGACAAATGAAGGTACAGAATTACAAAAATTAATTGAAAAACTGGTTCAAGATGAGCCTGAAGCGCGACCCTCACTCAAAGAAATTGAAGTTCAATTGCATCGAATCGAGTCTCTAATTCAACAGAAAGAAGAACTATTGAGAATCATCAATAAGCTTAAAACAGAAAATACTCTCCTTTTAAATCAAATCGAGAGATGTAGCTTCGGAGATAACGATGAGCATATGGAAGATTTTATCAATGAAAAAATAGAATTGATAAATACGAGTATTAATCCAGAAGAGCTTGAGAAATTAAAAATAAATTTAGAAACCATTTTAAAGGATCAACTAGCAATCGATTTTGTAAAGTCTATTCTTCATAACGTTCGGATAAAAACAAATTGTATGAACAATATGAGGTCCAAGGCTCATAAAATTGAACTTAAAATATGTAATATTCCCGTTGAAGATAGAGTAAATATTATAAATAAAGATTCTCAATTAGGTCATGAAGTGCACCTGCTCATTGCCTCTAGCAGTCATTTTACCTTTTTTAGACCATTAAAAAAATTTGTTGATTCTGAAATTAAGGAAAAAAAGGTCATTCATTCTTATAAAACCCACTTTGAAGGATAAATTCATGATCCATCGTTACAAGAAGCCCATTAAAAAATTGAAAAAAATCATCGACAAAACAAAATATTTCCTCTAAATTTACCCTCAGATCGATACATCATTATGACTCACCGTTCCAAAGTTTAAAAAGTACCCTATGGAAAATTCTGAATTTATTTTAATAATCATGGCATTTTTACTTGGTGTTCGTCATGGTTTTGACTTAGATCATTTAGCAACAATTGACTCGGTAGCGAGGGTAGTCAGCGAGAATCGAGCGCTAGCAAAAATTGTAGGTCTTTTATTTTCTCTCGGGCACGGCTTCGTCGTTATTTTAATCAGTTTGATTATTGGTTATGGATTTGAACCTGCATCTGTTCCACTATGGTTAGATGGATTAGGCAATAGTATTTCCATCTTTTTTTTATTAGTATTCGGAATAATAAATCTGTATAGTATTTTCCAATCACCCCAAAACTCCGCTTTGCCAATCAGCTTAAAGAACTATATATCAAAAAAGCTCATTCACAGGGATTTTAATCCTTTTTATATCATATTCATTGGAGCTCTCTTTGCCTTATCCTTTGATACAGTGAGTCAGGTCATCTTATTTTCTCTTTCTGCTCAAGCCATGGCGGGATGGCTATTTTCAGGACTACTGGGTGTCGTTTTTATGTGTGGTATGATGGTATCCGATGGGTTAAATGGATTCATTGTTTCAATAGTAATCCAACGTGCTAATGCGGGATCTCTTTTACTTTCCAGACTAGCGGGGCTCATGATTGCGTCATTTAGTTTAATCATTGGCTTAATTAATTGCATCAAAATGTATCATTGAACATCGAGTTATATATGCATGAATTGTGGCTGTGCAAAAATATCCTAGAAATTATTAGAGAGAAAGCAAACGGCACTCAATGTACTCGCGTAAAAAAAATAATTTTGGAAATCGGTGCGCTTGCTGCAATCGAAAAAGATGCTTTAATTTTCAGTTTTAATGTGATTACGGAAGGAACCGTTGCAGAGAACGCTGAGCTTGATATTATTGATATCTCTGGCAAAGCGTTTTGTGAGTCTTGTCAACAATTAGGACCTTTACAACAATATTATGATGCGTGCCACGCTTGTGGCAGTCATGCATTAAAAATTGTCCAAGGTGAAGAACTACGTGTGAAATCGATGGTGGTGGAATAATGTGTGGAATATGCGGCTGTTCTGAAGAGAATCACAAGGGAAATAATTTGCATGAGCATGAGCATGAGCATGAGCATGAGCATGAGCATGAGCATGAGCATGAGCATGAGCATGAGCATGAGCATCATATGCCTGAAGAGCATTTAATTCATATAGAACAAAATATTTTAGCCAAAAATCAACGATTCGCGCTCTATAATAAAAACTATCTCACACAAAAAAATATTCTGGCGTTAAACATCATGTCCAGCCCTGGCTCCGGAAAAACTACTCTTTTAGCAAAAACAATCCAGGATTTAAAAAACGAATTGGATATGGCTGTTGTTGTTGGGGATCAGCAAACTCAATATGATGCAGAGTTAATTAAAGCCAATGGAGGGCATGCAATCCAAATAAACACCGGAAAAACGTGTCATTTAGATGCACATATGGTAGGCCACGCTTTGAGTGATCTTTCTTTAAAAGAACGATCGCTTCTGTTCATAGAGAATATAGGAAATCTCGTCTGCCCCGCCATGTTTGATCTGGGAGAAGCCTTCAAAGTAGTCATCCTTTCCGTGACTGAGGGGGATAATAAACCACTTAAATACCCAGATATGTTTCGTTGTGCTGATTTAATGCTTATCACTAAAATGGACTTGCTTCCTTACGTTACTTTTGATCTGAATAAATGCATTGACTATGCTCGTCAAATTAAACCTGATATTGAAACTCTAACCCTATCAACAACTAAGGGAGATGGCTTAAACGGTTGGTATGAATGGTTAAAACAAAAGCATCAGTAAAAAATGGAACGATTACAAATAAGGGTTCAAGGACAAGTACAGGGAGTTGGTTTTAGACCCCACGTATATCGTATAGCCCAACAGTTAAAGCTCACCGGTTGGATACAAAATGATGCTTGTGGGGTATTGATTGAAATCCAAGGAATTTTAGCCCAGCATTTTGTGACCTATTTACAAAAAAGCTTACCTCCAATTGCCAAGATAAATCATCTGCAATTAAAAACAATACCCTTACAAAAGAATGAAGTGGTTTTTGAAATTCTTAAAAGTAAGGCAGGCAAAGTAAAGACTATTATTTCGCCTGATATGTGTATTTGCTCTGAATGTTTACAAGAACTCTTTGATCCTCAAAGCCGCTATTTTCGATACCCTTTTTTGAATTGTACTAATTGTGGTCCAAGATTAACGATTACGCGTAGTCTTCCTTATGATCGTTGTCAAACGGCAATGGAACCTTTTCTTTTATGTCATGAATGCCAGGAAGAATACACTGATCCTGAAAATCGACGTTACCACGCCCAACCTACTTCCTGTGTCCATTGCGGCCCCCAACTTTCATTATCAGTTGAAAAAATAGCTCAAGCTATTACCCAAGGTGAAATAATTGCATTAAAAGCATTAGGAGGTTATCAACTCATCTGTGATGCTCGTAATCAAACTGCCGTAACAAAATTACGCACAAGAAAAAATCGTGAAGCAAAACCATTTGCACTAATGGTTGCCAATGTTTTAAGCGCAAGAAGGTTTGTTCAAATAGACACACCAGAACAAAATTTATTAGAAAGCTCCTCTCGTCCTATTGTATTACTCAAGAAAAAAGAAACCGTTAGTGAGCTCAGTGCTAAAATCGCTCCAGGTTTAAATACTTTAGGAATCATGCTGCCATATACTCCTTTGCATTATTTGCTTTTTAATGCCTTTGCCGGCAATACCAATGGATGTGAATGGCTGAACGAGTTTCAAACGATGGCTTTAGTCGTCACTAGCGCTAATTCTAGTGGGGAACCACTTATCATTGAAAACCATTGCGCAGAACAAGAGTTAAGCCATATCGCCGATAAAATAGTTTCCTATAATCGGCAAATTATCACTCGCGCGGATGACTCAGTAATACGATTAGTTAATAATAAGCCTATCTTTATCCGTCGTTCGCGTGGATTTGTTCCTACAGCCATCCAACTTCCACAGGAAATCCCTCCAACTTTAGCATTAGGTGGGCATCTGAAAAATACCTTTTGTGTTACTCGTGGTAATGAAGCCTTTGTATCGCAACATATTGGTAGTTTAACTAATAAAGCAACTATTGAATTCTTCCATGAATCATTATCTTATTTGCTCCATTTTTTAGACATAAGGCCTGAACGAGTTGCTCACGATTTACATCCTGATTTTTACACTACACGTATAGCACTACAATATGATGTGCCTGTTATTGCAGTACAACATCACCATGCTCATCTAGCTTCAGTAATTGCAGAGCATGGTATTCAAAAACCTGTTCTAGGCTTAGCGTTGGATGGGTATGGGTATGGTTTAAATGGCGAGGCTTGGGGTGGTGAGCTGTTTTTATTAGAACATGCAAATAGTACTCATCTGGGTTCGTTTTCTCCTCTTTTACAACCCGGTGGCGAGCGAGTCGTGCATGAACCGTGGAGAATGGCCGCTAGTGTTTTAAATGAGTTAGGCCGAGGAGTTGAAATAGCAAAGCGATTTGCAGATTTCCCACAAGCAAACACAATGCACTTATTATTAGATAAAAAAATTAATAGTCCCGCTACGAGTAGTTGTGGTCGTTTATTTGATGCTGTGAGTGCATTATTAGGCATCCAATTCGTTTCTCACTATGAAGGACAAGCAGCCATGCGTTTAGAAAGCTTGGTTACTCAGGTGCAAACGTTACCTGATGGATGGCGCATCAAGGACAAGTGTTTTGATCTGCTTCCGACTCTTGAAGTATTAACAAACGAAACTGAGCCCAAAACCGGAGCCAATCTTTTTCATGGGACACTTATAGCTGGCCTTACAGCATGGATCAAAGGAATTTGTCGTGAAAGAAAAATTGATATGGTAGTATTAAGTGGGGGCTGCTTTTTGAATCAAATATTGGTAGAAGGGTTAACCAGGGCATTAATTGCCTCTGATATTACTCCATTTTTACCCATTAGTCTTCCTCCAAACGATGGCGGAATTTCCCTGGGACAAGCTTGGATTGCCGGAATAACAAAATAAAACAATTGAGTAGATTAGGTAAAGTGACTTGATGCCCTAAAACTTTTGCGCTTAAGCCTACTTCTACAAAGAGGACTGCTATGTGTTTGGCTTTACCCGCACAAATTACACAAATTCTTGATGATTCCCGAGCCTTTGTAAGCATCGGAGGCATCAGCAAAGAAATTTCTACAGCACTATTAGAAGAAGTTATTCTTGGGGATTATGTTATTATTCATGCAGGTTATGCTTTAACGCGACTTGATGAAGAAGAAGCACAAAAAACATTAAGTTTATTTGCCCAAATGATGCAGGATACAGTAGCATGAAATATATTGAGGATTTTCGAAATGGTGACGTAGCAAAAGTATTTGCTCAAAAAATTCACTCACAAGTTAATCCGAATCGTCTTTATCAATTTATGGAATTTTGTGGTGGCCATACTCACGCCATTCATCGTTACGGTCTTCCTAGTTTGTTGCCGAATAATGTGGAAATGATCCATGGACCTGGATGTCCTGTTTGTGTGCTTCCTATGGCTATTACTGATAAAGCCATTGCATTAGCAACTATGCCTAATATTATCCTTTGTAGTTATGCGGACATGTTGCGCGTTCCAGGAACCGGACAAAAGAATTTGTTACATGCCAAAGCATCTGGAGCAGATGTCCGCATGATTTATGCAGCCAGTGATGCCTTGAAAATTGCCCAGGAAAATCCACAAAAAGAAGTCGTATTTTTTGCTATTGGTTTTGAAACCACTACACCACCTACTGCTTTAATTATCAAACAAGCAAAAAATTTAAAAATCCCCAATTTTAGCGTTTTTTGCAATCATGTTTTAACACCTATACCCATGGAGCATTTATTGCGCGCTAATGAAGTAAAGCTTGACGGATTTGTTGGGCCCGCTCATGTCAGCATCGTAATCGGCAGCAAACCTTATGAAACAGTATGTAAAAAATATAATAAACCTATTGTGATCTCAGGCTTCGAACCTTTAGATTTATTGCATTCAATTTTGATGCTTATTCAACAAATCAATGAAGAGCGATGTGAAGTAGAAATACAATATACACGGGCTGTGAATCGTTTAGGGAATTTACTTTCCCAACAAATCATGGAAGAAGTTTTGGAGTTACGTGATCAGTTTGAATGGCGAGGGCTGGGAATTATTCCACAAAGCGCTTTAAAAATAAGAGCAGAATATGCTGGATTTGATGCAGAGCAACGCTTTGATCTGCCAGATAGTAGATCTAAAGAACACAAGCAATGCCTTTGTGGTGAAGTACTACGAGGAGTGAAAAAACCAATCGATTGCAAATTATTTGCCCGAATATGTACTCCAGAAAATCCTCTTGGCTCCTGCATGGTTTCTTCCGAGGGAGCCTGTGCTGCAGTATATGCTTATGGAAGGATAAATGTATGACAGTAGAAGCAATAAAAACTCCAAAAATAAAAGCACCAAAACTCAACTTCAAAGAGGGTCTAATAAATTTAACTCATGGAAGCGGCGGACGAGCTACGTCCCAATTAATTGATCAATTGTTTTTAGCTGCTTTTGACAATCACTGGTTAGCACAAAAAAATGATCAGGCCTGTTTTTCAGTATCTTCCGGCAAAATGGTTATGACAACCGATGCACATGTCATTTCACCTTTATTTTTTCCGGGCGGAAATATTGGTTCTCTGGCAGTGCATGGGACAATCAATGATATCGCGATGGCAGGAGCGACCCCCCTGTATTTATCCGCCAGTTTTATTCTGGAAGAAGGATTCCCCCTCGCTGATTTGAAAAAAATTGTCGAGTCAATGGCCTATGCTGCAAGAGATGCCAATATCGCTATAATTACCGGTGATACTAAAGTCGTTGAACGTGGGAAAGGAGATGGTGTATTTATTACAACCACCGGAATTGGTGTAATTCCAGAAGGGATTCATATTTCCAGTGAATGTGCTAAACCAGGTGATTGCGTGCTTATTAGTGGCTATATTGGTGATCATGGAGTTGCGATTATGGCCCATCGTAATCATTTGAGCTTTCAAACTCAGATAGAATCAGACTCTGCTTCCTTACACGCATTAGTCTCGTGTATGCTCGATGCTGTGCCTAATATTCATTGCTTACGAGATCCTACACGTGGAGGTTTAGGAACCACATTAAATGAATTTGCGTCACAATCAAATATTGGTTTTATTATTGATGAACATAAAATTCCTATTCGCACTGAAGTGGCCAGCGCTTGTGAATTATTGGGACTCGATGCTCTATATGCAGCTAATGAAGGAAAATTAGTTGCTATTTGCCCTCCTCAAGATGCAGATACCTTATTAACTGCAATGCGCTCTCATCCCTTAGGAATCCATGCAGAAATCATTGGTGAGGTCATTGAAGACCCACGCAATCTTGTGCAACTTAAAACAAAATTAGGAGGAACGAGAGTTGTCGATTGGTTGGTGGGGGAACAATTGCCACGAATTTGTTAAACGCATTCAGCTTGAATTGAATACAATAGCCAATCATGATTGATCCACAATCACACTTTTAAGGTTAAACCTATCCATGGATGTAGATTGAATCTAGACGCAGGGGTTTTTATGACAACGAATAAGAGCAGCTTTTTTTTACCTTACACAAAACTACAAAATCTACTACAAACACTACAAGATGCTGGTTTTTCCTGCATTGGCCCTCAGGTACGTGATGGAGCCATAGTTTATGATGTGTTAAACCATATGCAACAACTACCTTGGGGAGTCCGTGATCATCAAACCCCAGGCGGGTATCAATTAGAAAAAATTAGCGAGCACCAAGCCTTCGCTTTCGCTAATGGTCCACAAGCGATCAAACCCCTTTTATTTAAATCCCAAGAAACTGTCTGGAAGGTAATACGCGATAACGAAGGAAAGCTAGTCTTTCAACCCCATCCCAAAGAAGAGCAACCTCTTGCTATTATTGGAGCCCGCTCCTGTGATTTAGCAGCAATGAGGATCCAAGACAAAGTATTTATTGAAAGCAAACACCCTGATCCTCGTTATCAAAAACGTCGTGAACAATTATTTGTAATTGCAATCAATTGTTCTTATTCTTCGGAAAATTGTTTTTGTGTTTCAGCTGGAGCAGGCCCTGACGTAAGCAATTCCTTTGATATTTTAATGACTGAAATTGACAATGGATTTGTAACCCGAATAGGAAGTAAACGAGGAGAGGCGATTCTTAACCAGTTGAATTTATCGAAAGCTAAAGAAACCCAATGCAAAAAAGCAAACCAAAATGTAGAAAACGCTGCAGCAATGCAAACGAAAAGAATACCCCTGGATAATAAGCGAGGATTACGTGATTTATTGTTTGCTAATTTAAATCATCCAAGATGGAACGAAGTAGCAGAGCGATGTTTATCTTGTGGTAATTGTACTTCGGTATGTCCAACTTGTTTTTGTCATAGTGAAGTAGAAAAACCCAGTTTAGATGGTACACATAGTGAGCACCAACGGGAGTGGGATTCGTGCTTTACTGCGGGTCATAGCTATTTAAGTGGAAAAACTATTCGTGATGATACACGTAAGCGGTATAGACAATGGCTGACTCATAAAGTTGGCAGCTGGTTCGATCAATTTGACACAAGTGGTTGTGTAGGATGCGGGCGTTGCGTTACCTGGTGCCCAGTCGGGATTGATCTCACTGAAGAATTAGCTGCAATTTCTGGAGAATCGAATGTGAGGTCTGTAGAAAGTGATTAGCCCTCCTTATGATCCCTATTTACCATTGGAAGCAATTATTGTAGAACGAACTCAAGAATCGGCCACCATTTTTAGCCTACATTTGCGTTTTCTTGATCCAAAGCTTCATAATCAATTTCTCTTTTACCCAGGGCAATTTAACATGCTTTATCTTTACGGAGTAGGTGAAGTCGCTATTTCCATTGTCTCTGATCCTGAAAGAAAAGAAACATTAACCCATACTATACGCGCCATCGGGAGAGTAACTAAAGCATTACAAAAACTACAGCCTGGAGATCGGATTGGGATACGGGGCCCTTTCGGTCGCGGCTGGCCTCTTGAACAAGCACAAGGAAAAAACATTATAGTCCTCACAGGGGGCTTGGGATGCGCCCCTTCAGTGTCTATTATTCACTATATCTTGGCCCGGAGGGAAAATTATGGCCATTTAAGTATTTTACAAGGGGTAAAGCACAGTGATGATTTTATTTTCAGAAAACAATATGAAATTTGGCAACAATCACCTAATACTATAATTCATATTGCTGCAGATCAGGCAGGCCCCAAATGGCCATGGGCTATAGGGTATATCACAGATATGATTGATAAGATTAACCTAACTCCTGAAAATACTGTAGTAATGATGTGTGGCCCTGAAATGATGATGAATACAGCGGTCAAGATACTCACTAAAAAAGGAATTTCTGAGCACGATATTTATTTGAGTATGGAGAGAAACATGGAATGCGGTATAGGACAATGTGGTCATTGCCAATATGGAGGTTTTTTTATCTGTAAAGATGGTCCCATATTTGCTTATTCCGAAATTAAAGAATTATTCAATGAAACAGGATTTTAATAAGTATGAAGCCATGTCTGGCAGTACATAAATTTACCTCTTGTGATGGATGTCAATTGGCATTTTTAAATGCTGGTGAAGCGTTACTGAGTTTATCTGCTTTGGTTGATATAGTTCATTTTTCAGAAGCTGGAGCAGTTAATCTTGATAGGCCAGTAGATATTGCTTTTGTTGAAGGCAGTATTTCTACTCCAGAGGAAGAGATACGGATTAAAAAAATTCGCGAAACCAGTAAATATGTGATTACTATTGGTGCCTGCGCCACTGCAGGTGGCATCCAAGCATTACGCAATTGTGTTGACGCTAAAGAATGGATAAGTAGTATTTATGCATCCCCCAAACATATAAAAAGCTTAAATACCTCAACACCAATTTCTCATCATGTTAGAGTAGATTGGGAATTATGGGGTTGTCCCGTAAATAGCAATCAAGTATTGGAAGCAATCCGCTTTTTATTATCCAATGCTACACCGCTTATCAAAAAAGACTCTGAATGCATGGAGTGTAAACGAAAAGGAAATGTTTGTGTTTTAGTAACCAAAAAACAAGCATGCATGGGACCGGTAACACAGATGGGATGCGGCTCACTTTGTCCATCAGTGGGGCGAGGTTGTTATGCTTGTTATGGTCCAAAAGAAAATTTGAACACCCAATCTTTGGGAGATCGATTTGTACAGCTTGGTTATAGTAAAGAAACTGTAGCACAAAAATTTTTACATATTAACAATCAAGCAACGGCATTTAACGCAGCGGGAAATTATTTTAAGGGGATTAAAATCAATCATGAGTAATACGATTTCAATCAATGTCCCTATTTTAGCACGGGTAGAAGGTGAAGGTGCCCTTGAGCTTGAAATTCGCAATCGACAAATCACCTCCTTACAATTAAGAATTTATGAGCCCCCAAGATTGTTTGAAAAATTTTTAGAAGGCAGAAGTTACACAGATGTTTTAGATTTAGTCGCCCGCATTTGTGGTATATGCCCTGTTGCTTATCAAATGACATCAACTCAAGCGATTGAACATTGTTTCGCAATAACCCCCTCCCCTTGGGTACGGGAGATGCGTCGGCTCTTTTACTGCGGTGAATGGTTAGAAAGCCATAGTATGCACATACACTTTTTAGCATTACCCGACTTTTTAGGGTTTAAGTCAGTGCCTGAAATGGCAAAACGCTACTCTGAAGAAGTAAGACGTGGTATGCGCTTACAAGCTTTTGGCAATGATTTAATTAAATTATTGGGTGGCCGCTCCGTACATCCAGTTGGCGCCTGTGTAGGTGGATTTTATAAAGCGCCTAATCAGGCTGAAATCAAGCTTTTATTAGACCAAGCAAAAGCAAGAGTTGAAGATAGCGAGGCATTAATTCACTGGCTGGCAACATTTTCTTTTCCTGATAACACCCATGAATTTACTTGTGTCTCTCTGTATCATCCCACAGAATACCCTTTCAATGAGGGAAGGCTTGTATCTGATCATGGTTTAAATATTAGCATTGATGAGTTTGATCATTATTTTAAAGAAAAACAAGTCCCCTATTCCACTGCATTGCATTGTTTGCTACAAAATAAACCTTATCTCGTAGGCCCTCTCGCGCGCGTCAATAACTCTTTTGGCCACTTACCTGTTTCAATCCATCTTCTTTTACAGGATTTAAAAATTAGTTTCCCTTCATATAATATGTATTACAGTATTATTGCCCGAGCTGTGGAAATTCATTTTTGTATTTTAGAAGCCATTCGAATTTTAGAGCACTATGAGACTCCCAAAGAAGCGCATCCTAAAATCATCCCATGTACAGGAGAAGGCTTTGGGTGCACAGAGGCACCAAGAGGAACTTTATGGCAGCATTTCCAATTGGATACACAAGGACACGTTAAAAACGCACGCATCGTTCCCCCAACAAGTCAAAATCAAGCACGTATAGAAGACGATTTACGTATTTCTTTGAATCAATTTGGCTTGGATAAAGATGAGGATTTATTACGCTCTTACAGTGAAATGATCATTCGCAATTATGATCCATGCATTTCATGCTCCACTCATTTTCTAACACTTAAAGTGAATCGAGAATGAATGTTATAAAGGTTTTGGGTATAGGCTCGCCTTTTGGTGATGATCAAGCAGGATGGAAAGTTGCAGAAGCATTGAAACAACAGCTTTCGGTATGTACCAGCATCTCAGCATACGTACGTATTGAAAGTGTTGATCGTCCAGGAATACGTCTTATTGAATTAATAAAAAAATCGGACACCGTTTTTTTAATTGACGCAGTAAGATCAGGTGGTACATTAGGAACCATTCATCAGTTTACAAAAGAGGACATTATTGGTTCTGCTCCCAAATTCTCAACTCATAACCTAGATATTTTACAAGCACTACAAATAGCGACTGCACTTAATGAGTTACCTAGTCATTTATTATTTTATGGGATTGAAATTCATACAATTACCTTAGACACGATACTTTCAGAACAAGTAGAAAGTGCGATTGTGACGTTAGCGATTCAATTAAAAACTGAAATCATCGAAAAATTGCCCCATGGTTCTTTCTTGAAAGAGAACTAAAAAAACCATATTTTGCTTACTCATAAAATGGTCGCGCCCAATCATCATCATAACAAGTTGTAGCCTCTTTAGTTCTATGTATAAAAGATGCATCAATTGATTTCGTATAATAATGTTCTTTAAAAAGATTGTCAGAAGAGGCTATCACTTTATCTTTTATTGGGTCGGATGTTGGATGATGAGGATTTAATGGAACAAAATACTCCATAAACTCAGGGTAAAGCGTCACAAGTTCCTGGTGAGTTTTGTTAAAGGGATTATCACTTCCGCTGTGTTTCTCATAAAACTGAAGATACGCTGTCACATGTTCTTGGAGTGCTAATTTCTCTTCATGAACATCCAACTCCTTGGTATATTTATTTCTTAAAAGGGAAACGAGGCGACAGTAAATACCATTGAATGCTTTTATTGCCTCTTGATTATTATTAGAAACTGCTAAATAAAAGGGATTAGTTATTTCTTTATTGTTAATCGTTACTTTTTTTATACTGCAATACGGAACTACTAAGGCTACATGCTCTTTTTCACGTTCCATGCGACCAGGAAGGTTGAGATCATTTTTGCGATATGTTTCATGAACATCTACAGTAAAACTTCGAAAAAGCATAGGATCAATTGTAATAAAGCACCCATTTCCCCAATCAAAGGCAACTTCGATGTCTTCAGACATACTAACCATGTGAAAATCATTAGATAAATTAGTTAATTTATGCAGTTTAATCTGTTCCATGGTAATCATTTCAGGATAAGTTTTACCAAAAATACCTATAAGTAACGTTGGGAAACTAAAAATAACAGAGGCAAGGTTATCAAAACCTCGATACAATTCATGGGTAGCTGTTGACGTTTTTGTCACATTAAAAAAACGAATCTCTGAGGCTAATTTCTCTTTTTGATTTTGGAAAAATTGGTTGTGTTTATCGTACATTATAACTTCTCCTGCTTAATGCCTGAAAATAGGTTTACGATGAGGCATATGAGTAACTTAAACAAATGAGCCAATTTTATATCAAAAAATTATTTTTAAAACTGTTTGTTCGTGTACTTCAGCCCATTTTTTCCGTAAGCAATTTTTTTACTGTCAACAAATCAGTATATGTTTTTTTCTTATCGGCAGGATTACGCAAAAGATATGCAGGATGGTAACTCACTATAAAAGGGATATCATTATAATAATGTATTGTATTACGCAGTTGCTTCAAAGAAAGAGGCTTGTTTAGTAAAAATTGACCCGCAAAACGCCCTAAAGCCAAAATCAGATAGGGTTTGATAAGTTCAATTTGGCGAACCAGAAAAGAACTGCATTGAGCGATTTCATCCAGATGGGGATCACGATTATTGGGAGGTCTACATTTTAAAACATTAGCAATATAGACATCCTTCTCAGCCATCTCAACACTTTGCAGCATTTGATTTAATAACCCCCCAGCCTTCCCTACAAAAGGCAAACCCTGCTGATCTTCATAAAAACCTGGGGCTTCGCCAATAATCATTAATTTGGCTTTCTCATCGCCGCGATAAAATACTGTTTGTGTACGCGTCTTATGTAGCGGACATCGTATACATGATGCAACTTCTTTTGCTAATGAGGACAGGTCTTTTTGACACGAGTTAGATTGACGCAGTTTCCAAAGATCGATCCCCATAGCTTGCAGATAATAATGTTTTAATTCATCGGACATAAATGACCCATTTTCAATAAAAATTACATTCAGATTTGTTGGTAATTGATTCCTAAGCATAAAACGTAAATGAGCGAAACGAATTGCCAACAAATCCTAGAGCACTTTGTTTTAGTGCATTTTCATGTTTAATCTTCGATAAATCAATGATTACTCTTCGTCGTACCTTAAGTTATAAAATTTATTAATGACTCTCTGTTAATGATTTTAAATTATTTTGTTAATATATTGTCATAAGTTAATGAAGAAAATAATTTATGACATTAGCACAGCAAATAAATCCATATACTGCAGATACCGCATTTAGTGATGGCCGATTAAGGCAAGCACAATTAAAAATGCTCGCGATGCTTGAGGTCATTGACTCTATTTGCCTTAAGCATAATTTGGACTATTGGCTTGATGCAGGAACCCTCCTAGGAGCTGTACGACATCAAGGTTTTATCCCATGGGATGATGATGTAGATATTGCCATGCCTCGCGCAAGCTACGAAAAATTTTTACGTATTGCTCCTACAGAAATTCCCGACTTTATGTGGCTCCAAACAATACACAGCGATCCTGGTTATTTTAATATGGCCACGCCGTTAAAAATTAGAGATCGGTTCAGTCGTTTTATTGAAAAACATGAAAAAGGTAATGAACCTTACGTGCAAGGAATCTTTATTGATGTTTTTGTTTATGATAATATGCCTGTAGATCCCAAACAACGCAAGCGTTATAAATTTTATGCAAAAAAAATCTCGCGTTTGTTAAGCACGAAATACAGTAAGGTAAAAATAGGTCATTATCCAACTCTTTATAAGTCTATAGCCTCTTTTTTACCTAAATCTTTGCTTGAATTTTTCCTAAATAGAATTATCTGTCAAGCCAACACCAGTAAAAGCCCTTATATAGGGCGTGGTTATAATTGTGTTGGGAGTAATTTGATAAAACATGAAGAAATTTATCCCCTACAACGCATTACATTTGAAACTAAAGAATTTAATATTCCCAAAAATGCCGAAACATTTCTCATTCAACAATATGGAGATTATTGGACCTTGCCTCCAGAAGACCAAAGAATGATGAGACACTGTAAAGAGCTGATCCCTCATATAGATAATGTGACTCCATAAATGTCGCTGAAGAGACGTATTGAATCAATATAATAGAATAAATGCTTCATATGACTTCATACAAATGACAATTTTTTGTTTTCTCATCGAATTTTTCTTTTCTTAGCGTGTTTAAAGAAGGCTTTGCTATGCATTAAGTCATTTTTTGATTTCTCAATGCATCATTATTAATGATCAATCATATAAAGTGTGTTTGTTAATATTGTCTTAATTTTATATCAAAGAACATTTGCTATACTTCCTGTATATATTTTTACATCTATCCTAAATAGGAGAGTATAATGCGTGCTCGCGAAGAAATTGAACGATTCAAATCGACTGGTTGGCAAAGTGTTCTTGAGAATAGTAGACAAAGTTATACATTAACAGACAAAGAAACCTTCAATAATGCAATGGATAAACTCGATGAAGCAGCCGAGGCAATAAGCCAAGGACTCATATATGATTCTGAAACGATGCATCAATTAATTAAAGAAATTGCATCAAATATTGATATTGATTTGTCAATGGAATCAGATGCCATATCTGATTTTTCGGCACAGCTACTGATATATATTTACGATATCAATAATACAGTGGATAGAGAAGAAAAGATAAAAAAGGCTCTTGAATTGGCGAAATACATTGATCATGAAGTCATCCATGGACATGATCTTGTGGTAAATGACAAACAAACTGAATTATCTGTATTACTGACTAACTTTGCCTTGCTGGCAACAAAACTTAGCGCTGATGAAACGTTACCGTTGATAGAGAAAACTCGAGAGCTTGGATCATATAAACGCATAGGTCTTGATAATATGCGGGCTTTAAGTCGTACTGTAATTACAGGAACCATAGATGTATCTGCGGCAGAAAGTCGTATTCCCGAAAGTCTCCAGATTAAATTAAGTAGGAACGGTTTAGACCCAAGTGTAGTGCCTCCTCTGTGTAAGGAAGTTTATGAAGATTTGCAATTAACGAGCAGTGAAATCGAGACTTTAAAAGAAAACGAAAAAATGGCTTGTCTGGATGTTCGTAACCTGGTTACTAAAACGCGAGCAGAAATTGTTCAGATAATTGAAACCAATTATAACCAAGCAATGAATCTAGCATTTAAAGTGGCTGATGAAAACCTACTCAAGTCAGTTGATGATGTAAAGCAATTCTTAGGTGAAATTGCCACTATTATGGGTAATGGAATTGTGGAAGGTGATTGGAAACGAACCCATGACAGCGAAAAATTTAAGGTTTATACACGTGTTAAAGATTTAGAGTTACAACTGGAAGATTTTTCGAGACAATTTCTAAACAGATTAGAGAGCGTAAAAAAAATTAAGGATCCTAAGAAAAAAGAAAATGCCGCAATTGAACTGGCAGCCTGGTGTGAATACCGGGTTAATTTAACGGATCACTTTCTTGCTGATGGCTGTGGAAAAACCTCTGCTTTAATGGCTAATTTTGTATTTATGGCAGCTAAAATTCCACCTAAATCAATGCCTGCTATGGATCGAAGAAATTATTTTAATTTTGATGTTGTTCCCACAACGAATATTGTTATAAATAAAAAAGAACATTCAAATCTTGCAATAAGAGAACTGACAACAAGAAGAAATAAAGAATGGGAGCGTTGGTTGCGTCATTATAAATCCTCATTCTTTCCGCAAGATTATCGTACAATCACCTGTGATAATGCCTGGAGTGTTCCTTCGGTAACATTAGGCCAACATTTAGAAACACTGGGGACAAAAACTAAAGACGAAGATAGATATGTCATTCCAGAAGATGCTAATTTTACTAACTTACACCATTGTTTACGAGGCGGGTATGAAGTAGCTGAATTGGCAAGTGCTATTGGAGCTCCTGATATTCAAAAGCTAATCACCTATCCTATGACTCGTCTGAATTTATTTCACACCATCGTTTATGCTGAAACAGAACTAAAAACAGACACTGATGAAGATATTGTGGAGAAAGTACGCGATGTGTACCGAACCCTAAAAAATTCGGAAGTCTATGGTGTAAAATTTAACAAATGGCTCAGCGAGAAACAGGAAGAGTTCACTAATGAATCTAAAATTTTTGCTGAAAGTGCATCCAGAGGGATGGGGGAATATAAGGAACAATACGCAGAAGTTCTTAGCACAATCAAACAAAGATATAAAAGTGGTGAATATATTCTTGGTAATCATACACGTTATATAACAAAAAAAATTCCAGAGAGTGAATTAGAAGATGATCTCGTTACTCGTTATGGAAAAGAAAACCTAATTCCTAATGCTAAGCATCCTGAAGAAATAATACTAAGAGATCCGGAGCAAGCAATAGAAGAAATTGCAAAGAGAATAATTGCAGATCGCGCTTATCAAAACATGTGTAATGAATTTTTTGCACAAGAAGTTGAGCCACTTATTTCTGATGCCGTTGATGAGTGTGGCTTCGAACGTTTAGAAATACCTGATCCTGAAGATCGCGTCACATTCATGATGGCTGGTGCGCCTGCTTGTGGTAAAGGTTCAGCAGTAGCAACAGTTTCCTCAATGGCTGAAGAACACTTAGACATAGAGTGGGATAATACTGTAAAAGTGAATACCGATACCCATAGACTTATGATAAGCCATTCATCTATCACTGGTGAGCGTAGTGAGTTTTCTGGCACCTTAAATAATCATGAGGCAGGATTACTCACCGATTTAGCTTACAGCCGTTTGCAGAAAAAAGTGGACAAAGGTGTTGGGCCACATATCCTTATTGACGGAGTTAACATGTCTAAGGAACGCATGGAGCTTGGCATGGCCAACTTGGGTAAACTATTACTCACAGTTGTAACAGTTCCCCCTGAAATCTCAGTCGAGCGTGCATTTAGTCGCGGTCAAGGCGACGGACGATTTGTGCCTACGTCTTATAATTTATCAAAACATAGACAGGTCAGTAAAAATTTCTTTAAGGATTTAGAAGCAGCTATGGGTAAAAATGCAGAGATTATTCTTTTTGATACTAATGTTCCTAAAGGTGTCACCCCTAAACGCATAATGACTGCCGATTTAGGAAGAAGATCAATTACCATTTATGATAAAAAGCTATTTAGTGAGTTTTTAGCCAAAGCAAATATAGATGTCACTGCTACTCGCTCAAAGGATCTATATATGCTACCTCAAGATAAAATAGATGAGTCGTACCATGAGAAATTAGAAGAAATGGGATTTCTCAAAATTCGATATGAAGAAGACGTTCCCTCCATTAAAAAAGGAACTCAATTTACAATATTTAAAGATAGTGGTAAACAAAAAGACAAGCATCCTGAACCTCATCTAGGAGATGATGAAGAACACAGACGTCGCCGTCATAAATAACATGTCAATAAATTAGCAGGAGATAACAATGAAACGTTTATTCACGAAGATAGAACCAAAGTCAAAAGATAAATTAAGTAATCCTAAAAAGGAGCAATTTGAAAGAATTGAAAAGGAATATGATCGACATGATAATGGATATATTGCTGAAGAAAATAAAATAAACCATAAAGCACTGTCAAAACATTTGCAAAAGGAGGAACAACAGCAAGAACAAAATTCTACTCCTATTATTAGACCGAGGAATTAGTCTGTGAATAGACTATTTTGTACACCTCTGGTTCACTATATAATGAGTAATAGTGCATAGTAGATGAAGCGAGAATTTTAATATTTATTTAATATGCAAATAAATCAATATACATTCATTGTGTGTACAAAAAGATCATGTATAATGTTTTATTTGCAAATAAATGCTCGATTTCTAAGGTAATTATGCTAAGTCCACAACTTATAAGTAAATTTTCAATTTTTTCTGACCAACCTATTTCGGAAGCAGGTAATCCCTGGATTGATGAAATTATTTTCGAGTGGGCATTAAAGGCATTGCGACCCGAAATTACGCAATCTGAAGCAACGTTATGTTTTACTCAAATGAAATCATGTTATGATGATGAGGCTCGTTTTTTCCATCGGGGCTTAGGGCATCCACGCCAGTTAATTCCTAAATCAGCTGAGCAGGCTTATTGCAAACTTATTAGTCGTGTTGAGCCTTTTTTAAAAAATCAAGAAGAATTTGAACGATTAACCAATCAATTTGATTCTCTCATTCCTGATAATGAGAAGATTGCTGTGGCACAAGGGATTATTGGGGCATTTTATCATGATGTTATTCATCGTAAAGGCCGTTATCATGAAGCGTTACTACCCTACGCTACACAAGAAGCTGGTTCTTATCGGATTGACCCTATCGCTACCCCATTAAGTGCAACACTCATTAAAAACACAGCCACCAAAGTGGTTGAGGAAGTAAGTTGTTTAGTTGCTGAGCTTGAGTTATTGAAACTGGGAATCGATAAAAAGTTAATTCTACCCATACTTATGGCAACTTATTGTACAATACCATTTAGTAGTTACAGTGACAAAAAAGAATTTAATAAAATAATGGCGCGAATTATTAATGCGCATTCTTTAGAGATTACAGATCAAGAGAGAGAGACAATTTATAACGTAGCTGTTGGGGTAGCTAATCGTGATAAATGGGCATATGGGTCAGATACACTCAATGACTTTAATATTAAAACATGGGGGATGATGTTCGAGCGAAACTCCTCAATTTTGACAAAACAATACACTCTAAAAGACTTAGCGAATACATTTCATGAGTTTTACAGTTTTCATAAAAGCCTTCTTCAGCAAATTATTGACGGTAAGAAACAAATTTATTACGGTTCTGACATTGAAACTGAGAGCATCAGCATTTTAAATCGAAATGCAGTAAGAACTTTAGAATTGGATATTGAATTAAATGGATTATTACTTGCGACCACCATTGTGGCAATTCAACTATTAAAAGAAAATAATATAGCTCAAATCAATATGCTTGATGATGCAAGTTCGGTATCTTGCTTGAAAAATTTTATTACGAAACATACTGACCATAATTCCAAACTTGATACTATTCCCGATGAAATTGTTACAGTTCTGCAACAACAAAACAAAGAAGTTTCTGTAAATGGTCATCGTTTTATTCGAGGATCTGGTTTGACGGCTCTTACGTTAGACTTGGTAAAGTGTTTTGGTGTAAAAACATTATTACAATTAGCAGATAATTATCCTAATATAGATCAAAAATTAAGTGATCTAACAAAAGACTTCTCTAACACTTCTATGCGCTTAAAAGGTTGAACCTCTCCAACTTTTTCAAGAGATATCTCTTAATGGTTGGCGAGTTATATAGAGGCCGTTTTATTCTGACGCAGAGCGATGTTCTTTGAATAGATTCGATATATATAAGTTGGGGCATGCCAAATCTTCTCAAATCTCATAAATGTGCCCAAAAAACGCAGTTTTTCGCTGCATGGGGCATGGACACTTATGCTTATGTTGGCTAAAATGTGATTGAGAGGCGGAAAATACATCAAATACCGCCTTCACTTTATAGGTAGTAACTGTGTTACTTACCTACAGGTTAACTGTCTTTCTTCGGTTAATTCACACTCGTAGTTCTTTTCTTGTTCTATGCGCTTTTCCATGGATGCAGTTAGTTTTTTATGATCTGCTTTATTTCTCTCATAATCCACACCACTTTCACGCTTATCAAACTCCTCAGCACGCCTTACGCTCTCTGGGGATAACTTTTTTGGTAATTCCTTATTAAAAAAGCTTGTTCTTTTCATAATAAACTTACTCCTTACTTTAAAAAAAAAGTACATCTGCCCTATAGTAAAACAAATTTATTACAAATTAAATAGTAAATTTACTTGCTGCCCGAGTTATTCTCAATAATGAAACTCCATATGTTTGTATTAAATAACCATAATCAATTATGTGCATTAAATCATTTACATAAGGTGGTAACGCTGCATCAGATATAAGATAAAAGCAAACCAAAGGATTTGTCATATGAGCTTTGACTTGCTTTAATATTTTCAATACCCTGTTTTTTACGATACTTGAGCTGTTACAGCTTTTCTACTTTCTTGATAACGTAAGTTTAACTCTTCTAATGCTCCCTCACTGAGGTCTTTTACTGGATCAATTGCTTGTTCTTTCCAGACAGGAATACGAACTGATTTGAAAAAACGCTCTTGCTCTGCTTGTTCATAGAGTTTACGAACCTCTGCAGTATGCAGCTTTGGAATTCCTGTTATTTTTTCATCATCAGTATCTAACTCAATAATCGCCTTTTGAGCTGTGGCTCTAGAATCCGATTTTGAACCACGAATGCCAGCATCCATGCTTTTTCGAGCCTCTTCTATATTATCAAAAAATACCACTTCATGGCCTAATGAATAACCACAAACTTGCTCATACACCATTTGATGAAAAGGATTAATTACCAAGGAAGATAAATCTTTAAGACTATCGCCAACTGTAGTATATGCAGGGCTTATGATTGCGTATAACTTTTTCATTTTATTCCTTAAAATTTTAAATTAAACGACTAGTTCTAATACGGATTTTTAATGGAGTGGACCATTCATTCTAAGCTTCTGTATCCCGCATTTTATGTATGAGATACAAACGGTGTGAGTAAAAGCTATGCCCTTCGCATAAAGCATCACCCGTGGACAGTGAAAGCCAAGTACCAATGGTATCCTAAATTTTTCAGGTGCAAACACTAGCAAATTTACTTATATTTGTATAGGAATTTCATTCCCTTAATCAGGCAGAATATTAAACTTAAATAGAAAAGTCCAAGAGGAAATTGAAATCAAATAAGAACAGTTATAGCGAACACTTTAAATCTTTAAGGACGTAAGCGTATGCATCTTTCACTCCTTACGCCCTTAAAAATACTCTTTTTAACCGAGCTCTGGCTCATAAGCAGATACGTTCCTGGGTCTTAATTCATCTTGCGCGTCTGCGATTGCTTTATCATTTACAATCTTAGTAACACAGGCATCCGACCAGACATTTAATGAAGTCTCTAGCATATCAATTAAACCGTAGAAAGGTAAAATAACCCCCATAAGTACAATTGGAACGTTCATACTCGATAATAAGCTCACGCTTAGAAAAAAGCATCCCATGGGGACACCGGCATTACCAATCGCAGCAACAGTCGCGATGATAACCCATAATCCCATTGTACTGTAAGAAATTGGCATGCCATGGTTTTGCATTAAATAAATCACTGTCGCAAAAATAAAAGCCGCGCAACCATTCATATTGATGCTAGTACATAGCGGCAATACGAAACGACTGATTGATGGCTTAACCTGTAGATTCTTCTCTATGGTACTCATAGTCACCGGTAATGTCCCCACAGAAGACTTAGAGAAAAAAGCTACCGATAATGCAGGTAACATAGAACGCATTGCTGTAAAAGGTTGGATTTTGTTCTTCTTCAACCATAAAGGCAATACAATAAAACCTTGAATTAAATTCGCTAAAACAACAATCAATAAGTATTCACCTATACCTTTAATGTCCATACCAGAACGTAATTGAACCACTGTGGATGTAATAAAGCCAAACAATCCCAAAGGAATGACGGAAATAATCCAACGGGTCATCACCAAAAACATTCCATGGGCGCCTCGAAAAAAACGAGCCATGATGTCACGTGAGTCTTCATCGGGTATTTGACGTACCGCAATGCCGATAATGATACTTAAAAACAATACCCCCATGACTTGCTGTTCTAAGAATGGCGCTAATAAGTTAGTTGGGATAATATTTGCCAAGTAACCAACATACCCTAGGCTGCTAGCCGATTTCACCTCATGAGAATCCAAATTGACCTGGACGGAGCTAGGATGAATAACGATATAGAGCAAACAACTGATCATTGCAGCCACTATTGTTGTCGAAAAAGTGTATGTAATTGTTCGCTTCCAAATTTTTTTCATAAACCCATCAGTTTTATAATTGGCCAAAGTAACAATTATCGATAGCGAAATAATGGGTAAACTGATGCATTTAAAAAGTTTAATAAACAAATCGGAAACCAATAATCCGGTCTCTTTTAAAACACTGATATCCGACATACCACTGACAATACCCAACCCAATCATCAAAGCATAAATTAAAGGGGTACTAAAAATGAATTTTTTCGGTTGCTGATGTGCTGCACACATATTTAAAATCCTTAAAAAACTGAAAGAAAAAAGGCAAAGAAAAAGAAAATGAGATCAGCAGCAACAACAACAGATAAGCTTAAAATAAGAGAGGGTCGAATGATGAGTCATATGGTAAGAGGGAATTAACATAGAAACCCTTATAAAGGTTTAAAATATAAACAATAAGATTTATATTCTAACATGTCCTGATTATTCGTCAAGCCTAGCCAACGAGTTCGATACAATTAATTTGTTGTTTTAAACGGATAATCCGTCGATAAGCATCTTCAATACGTTGATATTCTATTTTTGCTCAAGGACTAAGCGTTCTATTACTTCAATTATTTCGGGCGCTGTTACCTTGGCTAATTGATTTGCAAAAATAATCATATCAGCCCCTGCATTAATTGTCAGACATAAAGCGTCCTCAAGCGAATAATGATCAGTGATTGCTTGCATTTGTAAATCATCAGCAACAACTACTCCATCATAGCCGATAGACTGACGTAAGAGGCCTGTTAGAATCTCATAAGATAACGTAGCGGGTAATCCCTGACTGTCCAAATGATGGTTGACTACATGTGCAGTCATAATCATTGTCGGCTGATGCATCTCGCGTACCAGTGAATCATAGGGCTCTAGCTCTTCTTTTTGAAATGTATTCGTAACATCAACAAATCCCTTATGCGTATCACCAAGCGCACTTCCATGGCCTGGAAAATGCTTATAACAACATGCGATACCGTGATGAGAAAAAACATCAACAAATTGTTTAGCGAAGCCAATGACCTGTTCAGGAAGAACTGAAAAACTACGATGCAGGGCCCCAATAATGCCTTGCTCTTCTTGTAGATTTAAATCAACAACTGGAGCAAAATTAAGATTAAAGCCCAAAGATTTTAAAGTTAATGCCATTTGTAGCAATTCCGCCTCTAGTGCTTCAGGTGACATATGCGCCATGTCATAAGCACTTATAGTTGGTAGGCATTCCTCAATTCTAGACAAACGATCGACAGCCCCCCCCTCATAATCTATAGCGATTAATAGGGGTAATCCATTATTTTTGTAACTGATTTCAGAAGAATAGTAATTCAGTGAATGGGTCAGCTGTTTTATTTGTGTTACATTTTTTAAATTTTTTCCATACAATTTTGTGGATTCGTCTTGATCAAATAATAAAACACCGCCCAATCCATCTGAAGAGAGCCACTCAGCCATGGGACTCTGAGCATGAAGAGTGCATCCATCAAATCCCATAATTAGCATTTGACCAATTTTATTTCTTAAAGTAATCATGAATTTATCCCCCTGCTTTATAAAGGAAAAAGAATCCTAAAAAGTCAGCGCATATTTAACTTAATGTTATTTATATCTTTTTAGGCGGTATGATAGGAATGCTATCAAAATCACACTTACATGTTCCAGTAGCTTCAGGAGGAAGTGGAATTTGTGAGAAATCTGAGGGATAACATACAGAAACATTCCATGCCGAATCACCAGAATTAATGTCATTGGGTAAAGACCAATAATTTTTCGCATAATAAATTTGGCCTTTCTCCCTTTCCCAAATTACAGGTGAGAACTGAGCACGATATATTAATTTTTCTTTTGGGGTACAAGGAAAAATCTGGCGTACCCAAGACTTTCCAGGAGGTATTACTGCAGTGGTTAAAACTTTGGCTGTTGCTGCATCCATCACATCCACTGTTACAGTATAATTATTCCAGCAATTATCTTTAGCTAGAGTAAAGTAACATGTAATAGCCCATATTGAATTGGCTGAAATAAGACTTAAAACGACAAGTAAAATTCGTACTGGCATGTTAAAATCCTTTATATAGAGCGCGATTGATCATTTTTTCTTAAAATTTAAGTTTCATACTAAGAAATTGTAATCGTCTTTGGAACCCTTTATCTAAAAGTATATACAATATCATCTAAAAGTTATGTGTTTAAATAAAACAAGGGTTGATTTTATCATCTGACCTGTATAAGCTTGCCCGATTGGGAGAGATGGCCGAGCGGTCGAAGGCGCACGCCTGGAAAGTGTGTATACGGCAACGTATCGAGGGTTCGAATCCCTCTCTCTCCGCCAAATTAAAAAAGTAATAAGTCAGACTCTTGCTTGATGTTAGCACTAATGGCCCGAGACAAGCATAAACAGTCTAAAAGCCTCTCTCATTAGGGTTGTCTTATGTGAGTAGTTTTTGGCGATGTTTTCTCGTAAGATGTACTAAATATGGTCGTTCCTGAGAAAGCTGGATTATTACTGAATAAAGTAGTTGATATTATGGCGAGAATCTATTGCCTTTATGTCTTACATTCCCAGGTACTTTGCAGTGATGGAACAACACATCTTAATTTGTAAGCTGCCAAGTATGATTATGAACAATTCATTTAGGGATATGGCAAATGAAATTAATTATAATAGGAATTTTATTATCATTTAATGTAATCGCTGGCAATTATTTCCCTATGCAAACATCTCAAGATCAGCCATGGTCTGTTTCTGCAAGCGCTGGCGCCGGCAATTACCAAGTAAATTCTAGCGATAAAAGTACTGCAATAGGAAGGCTAGCACTCGCTAACGAATTGATGCTCGCAGGCAATATTGCCTTAGGCTTGGAATTAGGACTACAAACCGGTACTCGAATAAAAGTGGACATACAAAGAGAAACCTTTCAGGCATTACGAAAATGGATTCCGATGCAAACAACCCTGTCCCCTACCTTAGATTTATTAATCACAACCAAAAGCGATCCTTTGGGTAACAGTGACTTTTTTGCCCAATTAAAAGGAGGACTTGCATACCGACACTGGCGGGATGCTCGTGTTCCATTGAATGACATTTCCCAATTAGCAGGGGAAATACAAGCCGGCTTCGGTTATCCCATTACGGCTCTGGCTAGTTTAAGCTTATTATATCAGGGAATATTTAGCGGCAATGGCCCTAATCTTCACTTAGATACCAGCAATCAAAAAGAACAATTATCAAATATACCTACATTACATGCCCTATTAGTGGGATTGTCCGTAAATTTATAAAAAAAGATCCAGCACCTCAACTGAAAAATAATAAATCACCCTTAGAGTACGGCTTCTACTTGTTATGGGCTATAATTCAATCAAAATGGATGAAATTTTATCTATCGAATTAGGGAGTACTATCATGAAAGAAAAACATTATGCCTATAAAATAAATCACGACACATCAGGCTTAACGTGTCCTCATTTGGTCTTAGAAAAAGATAGAATGGTGGATTTATTAAAAGAAATAGAAAACCAACATCATGATGGTCTATTTTGGGTATTTAAGCAATTTGGTGATCAACCTCAAGAAGCCTTATGTCTTATAGACTGTACAAAAAAACGAATTTACTTTCATTATTCAGGTGAAGTTGAGGATCTACACGATGCGATTACCAACTTAACCCCTTAATTAAAATAATATCATCAAACAAAATGGACTTATTAAAATCCATTTGATCTTATTTTTATCTATTCGACCCTAGACAATTGACTTTATTTTAGTCATCATTCCAATCCAAGTGGATTTTTTCTAGTGAATATTATGTCTTTAAAAATTAAAATTATTATTTTGAGTTCTATTTTTTTTAGTTTCTTGTCTTGTGTTTATGCGAAACCAATACCAAAAAACAGTGGCAATGAAAGTGATATTGCCATCCAAAATTCTGTTTTATTCTACATCAATCAATACAGACAACAACATGGATTATCTAAACTAACTATGGATAATCGTATTGTAACTCAAGCCAAACAACACTCCTTGGATATGGCCAACCATCGCATGCCCTTTGGCCATAAAGACTTTGGGAAACGTATTGCCACGCTTCGCAAACAAATTAAAAACACAGGAGGAGGAGCTGAGAATGTTGCTTATAACTACAAAAGCGCTCAAGAAGTGGTAAAACAGTGGTTACGAAGTCCAGGCCATAAAAGAAATATTGTTGGTCATTATAATTTGACGGGCATCGGTGTTGCTCGTGATAAACAGGGGAAGCTTTATTATACCCAAATATTTATGCAAACCAGCAAAAATAGTAGAAACTATGCAGCATTTCAAAGACCAACGCTTAGTGTGCCTTTTTTCGGCATCATGAGAAAAGGTTAGAGGTTTTCTGTTTTAGGATTGGTTACACAGCGTACTCTTAGTTTACGTATTCAGCCTAGAAAAATTAAACTGTTGTATCAAGCACTCTATTTTATCTAGGGTGCTTGATGAATTATAAAAATTTAGCTGCTTTCAAATAACTCCTCTTCATTGAGAAATTATTTCCTTCAGGAGCTTAAGAAGGGAATTTTTATATTTGAAGATTACGATAATTCAGTCTTTCTGCCAAAATACGTACGATGACTCTGTTAAATTGCTCTGCAATTTCAGGTTCTTCCGTACACATTTTTGCAAAATTTTCCGCCGATAATTCTTCTACGATACTGTTTTCATTTGCTATGATTGTTGCAAAACGATTACTCATTAAATAAAATCCCATTTCACCAATGATATTTCCTGTTTGAATGGTTGAAATATATAATTCCTTTTTATTCTGCGTTGCCATATACACAGAAAGCTCACCTGATTCCAAATAATATAAACTTGATGCAGGCTCTCCTTGTCTAAAAAGAAATTCGTGTTCACTAATTGCTATTTTTTTAAAATATTTTTTAATGCCGTGTGCGATAGTTTCGTTCTGAAAAAGGTTGGTTAGTTGGGTTTCCAAGGGTAACTTCTCATTTTTTACATAATTATTTTTATATAGTATCTGTTTTTCACACCACTCAATTGCCTGTTCATGCTGAGGAACCACGATAATGGATGGATCATTAGGATCTATAAAGCCAATATCCATCAGTTTTTTTAGCACAGTGTCTTCTACTTCAGTAATAACAACCGTTATATTATGCTCTTTAATAAAAGCTTTTATTCTGGAGAAACAATAAAGAGCAGAAGAATCCATACCAATAACCAGTTCATAATCATAAATAATATATTGCAATCGATTGGGTTGGTTATTAATGGTGAGCTTTATATCATCAATTAGTTTATTTGTGATGCCAAAAAATAAATAATTTTGTAATTTTAAAAAAAGTATAGATCCCTCTTCCTTTTTTAAAATATTTTTCGCTATATTATCTCGTCGAGTTCCGCTTCGTACATTTGTCCCTTCAAGACGATATTTTATTGGACTAATTTGGCTGTAATTAATTACAATTAAAACAAAAGAAACTAATATTCCTACAGTAACCCCTGCGAGTAATCCAAAACTTAAGACCATTATGAGAATTATAGATACCGTTAAATAATCCGAACTGTAAAACTCATGTTTAATATCATAACCCCATGTTTTTAAAATACTAATACCAATAAATAATAACATACCAAACACAATTATTTTAGGTATGTATGCAATCAAATTCATACCAAATAACAAAATAGCTAAAGTGAAAATAGCAGATAAAATGCCTGGCGCACGGGTTGTAGACTTCAAATGGTCATTAATGATAGTCATCATAAAACCGGTATACCCAACGATACCTCCGGCAAATCCAATAAGCGTATTATTGATACCTGTCAGACATAATTCCCTGTTTAAATCGATTTCTTTTTTTAAATTGAAATCCAGAGCACCTAATATTAATAAAAAAGATATAGTACTAATTGGTATAATGGTTATTAAATTACCTATTTGTGGATATATAGTGTCCCATTCCACTTTACTAAAAGAAAATTGGGAAAGAGCACTCATTAAAGTATTTGGTGGTGGGAATGGTTGAAATAATAACCCATGCTCTCTTAAGATGGGGATTGAAATATGAAATATAAAAACAATTATATAAAACATCACAATACTGAATAATAAAAATCCAGGGAATATGAGCCTATGGGTAAAACGATGCATGACATAAAAAATAATAATGTATATGCAATGGTACTACTCCATATCATGAAAAAATCAGATTTAAAAAAATTGGTATCATAAATAAGAGGATTTGGTAATATAGACATTATATTCTTTGTAGTACCTATTATCAGCAAACAACCAACGCTAACTAGAAAACCCACAACGACAGAAAAAGGAATAAAGCGTATGAAATTACCCAGTTTAAATTTTCCAATCATATAAAAACAAATGCCCGTTGTGCTGGTAGAAAAAGCAATTACCACCATTGTAGTAGAAAACAAATTGTCAGGATTTTGCACACCCGCAACAATTGATGATATGGTCAATGCAATAATAGGTAACGGTTCATCTTGAGGATGCCCGATAGAAATAGGTAGTGAACTAAACAATGCCGTGATAAAAGTGATAACCACCGTAGTGATTAAAATCAGATAAGTTGCTACTGGAAAATAGCTGGATAATTTACCGTGAAAAATAAATTGAGTAAAACTTACCGTAACCATAACCATTAAAAAGCTGAGGATTATTCCCGATAACATGGAAGATACAAAATCGATTTTTTTATGCATAAAGCTTTTCCTTACCGCGCGCATCACTGATCCTCGGTTTCCCTATATATCCATTATATACTCTATTTTTTAACACAATCTTTGCAAAAAACAATTTCAATCAAGTAGCATTAATGTGAAGATTAGCCTATTATATGATCATAGACAGTACAAATTGTTCAGCCAACATTCATTACTTGGGAGCCAGATTGAGAGTGCGGTGTGCACGCCTGGTATGAACTAGGAAGCCTGAAACGCTCCGGAGGAGTCCATAATAGTAACTAGGACTGTATACAATCTTACTGTCTATCGCAAATTAAATAAAAAGGCGTGTTTTTAGAAATACGCCTTTTTTATTTTTAGCCTCATCTCTCATGAGAGCATTTATAGTAAAAAGCTCCATAATTTTTATTCCTTTACTAAATTATGATTTCTACTAGGGTCTGTTGACAATTCACCTGCCGCCTACGTGCCGCGGCTTGTCCGCGGCATCCAGTAGATGGTCAAATTAAAAGCTGAACAACCTAATTGATTGATTAATGGAAGCACACTCATAATATAATGGCTCAGATACCAAGTATAAAAGGAGTTTGCAATGCTTAGACTTATGCTCAATGACGAGCGTTGGTCAAAGCTGAGGGAGAGCATGCTACAGCACAGAATTTATGACAAGCCCAATCTTCGTAGGATAGTTGAGGCAATGTTATATCGCATGCGGGTTGGGTGCCCTTGGCGTGACCTACCGATAGATTTTGGATGCTGGAATTGAATTTATCAACAATTTAATCGATGGTCATCTCAAAAAAAGTTAATTCAAATTTTTAAAACGCTTGTGCAAGAGCCCGATTTAGAATGGGAGTTTATTGATGGCAGTATTGTCAAAGCTCATCAACATAGTGCTGGCGTGCCTAATAAGGAAGAACAAGGGATTGGTAAGTCGGCTGCTGGAAATACAACGAAGATTCATATGGACGTTGATGCTCACGGATTACCTATTGATTTTGAAATAACAGGTGGCGAAGTGCATGATTGCAAAGTGGCACCAGAATTTATCGAAAAGGTACCTGCTGCAGAACATACTATTGCAGATAAGGGTTATGATAGCGAAGAGGTTCGAGATACCATTCGAAAAAAATCATCCATTCCCGTGATTCCAGGAAAGAGCAATTCTAAAACTGGCAATGCAGATATGGATTGGGGTATTTATAAATACAGACATCGAGTTGAAAACTTTTTTTGTCAGAATAAAACACGTTCGTGCAATCGCCACAAGAGTTGATAAATTAAAGCGAAACGATGCTTCTCTTGTTGCTATGGCATGCGCATTTTTATGGCTACCTATGTAGCGCAGCTTCCGGTATTATCTCAGTGTTTGTACAACATTCAAGGAAGTACGATGAGTCTGGCTTATGTTTCTATTCTTGCGAGTCAGCATCATGGTACTCTTTACCTAGGCTCTACGTCAGACATCATTAAACGGACTTGGGAACACAAAAATAAAGTCAGTCCTGGTTTCACTGCTCAGTATAACGTACATATGATGGTCTATCATGAAGCATATGAATTATACGTTGAAGCAGCACGACGTGAAAAACGTTTCAAAAATTGGCCAAGACAATGGAAAATAAATTTAATAGAGAAACTAAACCCTCAATCGCGTGACCTGTATCAAGAAATTTGCCAATGATTTAGATCGAATGGATGCCGCGGATAAGCCGCGGCACGTAGGCGGCAGGTGAATTGTCAACAGACCCTAAATAAATCTAGCTCGTATTCAAAAAATTAATCGTCAACAAACCCCAAAATATGGACTAAGATTATAATTAAAAGAGATATATCAATGAGAAAGAAACTCTTATATGGATATTTTATTAATTTTTCTGATTACCTTATTTTTTTGCATGTGCTTTTTGCTCATTAATTTTTTTGATTATTTGTCAAGGAGTGAATCATGAGCATCTATCTCGGCTGTGGACTCATCGCTTTCTGCTTGTTAATTTATTTATTATTCGTATTATTTAAACCTGAATTATTTTAATAATAAAAACAGGAATGGATCTCCATGACAAAATTTGGTTTTCTTCAAATTTCATTCTATTTGCTCTTCTTACTCGTGATGGTCAAACCTCTTGGTTGGTATATGGCCCGAGTTTATCAAGGCCAACCTTGTTTACTAAATTCCTTAGTCAAACCCTTTGAATCACTTATTTATAAGCTATGCGGCATTGATCCTGAAGAAGAAATGGGATGGAAAACCTACCTATCGACGATGCTTTTCGTTAATTTTTTAGGATTATTGGCTGTTTTTCTTTTGCAAAGAATTCAATACTATCTTCCTCTAAACCCACAAAATTTTGCAGCTCCTTCCTCTGATCTGGCTTTTAATACGGCAATTAGCTTTGCAACAAACACCAATTGGCAAGCCTATAGTGGTGAAACAACTTTCAGCTATTTGACACAAATGCTTGCACTTACAGTACAAAATTTTATTTCAGCAGCAACAGGAATGTCTTTATTAATCGCATTGATTCGAGGTTTAACAAAACGTGAAAGCACGGGTTTAGGAAATTTTTGGGTTGATACTATACGAGGCATACTCTACATTTTACTTCCTTTATCTTTCATTTTTTCACTTATTTTATGCTCACAAGGAGTAATACAAAATTTTAAGCCCTATCAAAAAATTAGCCTTCTACATCCGTTTACTTATCAGCAGCCCATTACAGATACAAAAACACAACCCCTATTAGATAACTTAGGTAATCCCGAAGTAAGCTCTAAAACGATAACAGAACAAACCATTCCTATGGGGCCTGCTGCTTCACAAATTGCCATAAAACAATTAGGCACTAATGGTGGTGGTTTTTTTAATGTCAATTCTGCCCATCCCTTCGAGAATCCTACTCCATTAACAAATTTTCTTGAAATGGTAGCCCTTTTACTTATTCCAGCAGCTTTTTGTTTTACTTTTGGGATGATGGCTCAGGATAAACGACAAGGATGGGCGGTATTAATTGCCATGTTCATTTTATTTATTCCCCCTTTAATTCTTGAAACCGTAGTGGAACAAAAAGGCAATCCTGCGTTCCAATCCATAGGAATTGATATGCAGCCTGTATCTGGCCTTTACCCTGCGGGTAATATGGAGGGTAAAGAAACACGTTTCGGCATAGTCAACTCAACAATTTGGGCTACGGCAACTACTGCTGCGTCGAATGGTTCTGTTAATTCAATGCTTGATTCGTTTACTCCCCTGGGAGGACTTGTTCCCCTTTGGATGATGCATTTAGGTGAAGTCTGTTTTGGTGGAGTAGGCTCAGGATTATATGGAATGCTCATGATGATTATTATCACCGTATTTGTTGCCGGTCTTATGGTAGGCAGATCTCCTGAATACCTTGGTAAAAAAATTGAGCCTTATGAAATGAAAATGGCCTCAATTGCTGTTTTAATTATGCCTTTAATCGTCCTTATCTCAACTGCTTATGCATCGGTAACCTCTTCAGGTATTAACTCAATAGCCAATCCAGGATCACATGGTTTCACAGAAATTCTTTATGCATTTACGTCTATGGGAAATAATAACGGCAGTTCCTTCGCAGGCTTAAATGTGAATACCCCTTTTTACAACATTTGGGGGGCTTAGTCATGTTGATTAGCAGATATTGGATTGCCATCCCTGTTCTTGCAATCGCAGGTTCTCTTGTTAAGAAAAAACATATTCCAAGTAGCCCAGGAACCCTAGCCACTCATACACCACTTTTTATTGTTTTGTTGGTTTGCATCACCATTATCATCGGCGCCCTGTCTTTTGTACCTGCTCTTGCATTAGGCCCTGTTGTAGAAGAGTTGATTCTTTGGGGAAAATATGGCTACTAAATTACATTCAATATGGGATTTTAACATCATTAAAGTTGCCTTAGTTGATGCTTTTCTAAAACTCAGGCCACGCACTCAAATTAAAAATCCGGTGATGTTTACTGTCTATGTAGGCTCAATTATAACCACCATTCTTTTTTTACAATCACTCTTAGGGAAAGGAGAAGCACCTACCTTTTTTATTTTAGCAGTGACATTATGCCTTTGGTTTACCCTCTTATTTGCTAACTTTGCTGAGGCGTTGGCAGAGGGGCGAGGTAAAGCGCAAGCACAAGAACTGCGTCGAGCACGACATGATATTCAAGCAAAAAAATTAACAAAAGCGTCTAAAGATGCAAAATTTACTTTAGTTACTTCAGGACAATTACGTACAGATGATCTGGTACTAGTAGAAGCTGGAGATTTCATTCCTAGCGATGGTGAAGTTATAGAAGGCATTGCCTCTGTTAATGAAAGTGCTATCACAGGTGAAAGTGCCCCAGTTATTCGTGAAAGTGGAGGGGATCGTAGTGCGGTAACTGGAGGTACTCAAGTCATTTCTGATTGGTTGATTATTCGCATTACTTCTAATCCAGGAGAAACATTTTTAGATCGAATGATTGCATTAGTCGAAGGTTCGAAACGTCAAAAAACACCTAATGAACTAGCATTGACTATCTTACTCGCTGCATTAACCATTGTATTCTTAGTAGTGTGTAGCACCCTGCTGTCTTTCTCAATTTTTAGTGTATTTGTAACCAAATCAGGCCAGGTCATTTCCATAACAGTGGTTATTGCTCTTTTTGTATGTTTAGCTCCAACTACTATCGGGGGGTTGCTTTCCGCAATTGGTATTTCAGGCATGGATAGAATGATTCAAGCGAATGTTATCGCCTTATCTGGACGTGCAGTTGAAGCTGCAGGAGATATAGATGTTTTATTACTTGATAAAACAGGAACCATTACTTTAGGAAACCGTCAAGCTACAGAATTTATCCCTGCCGAAGAGGTAAGCATCAATGAATTAGCCAATGCAGCACAATTAGCCTCACTCGCAGATGAAACCCCTGAAGGACGTAGTATTGTTATTTTAGCCAAAAAAAAATATAAGTTACGTGGTAGGGAATTGGGGAAACTCAATGCAACCTTTATCCCTTTTACAGCTCAAACACGCATGAGTGGCGCAAATGTTGGGAATAGACAAATTCGTAAAGGTTCGTTTGAAGCAATCAAAGAATATATCAATCAGTTAGGTAGCATTATTCCTGAAAATGTAAAAAAGAATGTCGAAATTATTTCACGACAAGGGAATACAGCATTGGTAGTTGTAGAAAATCAAAAAGTACTCGGTATTATTCGACTTAAAGATATTATTAAAGGGGGTATTCGAGAACGATTTGCTCAATTGAGACAAATGGGCATTAAAACAATTATGGTTACTGGAGATAATCCTCTTACCGCTGCTTCCATTGCAGGTGAAGCTGGAGTGGATGATTTCCTTGCTAATGCAAAACCCGAAGACAAACTTAAATTGATTCGTGAGTTACAAGCTCAAGGACATCTGGTAGCAATGACAGGGGACGGAACTAATGATGCCCCTGCTCTTGCTCAAGCAGATGTTGCGGTCGCAATGAACTCAGGAACACAGGCAGCAAAAGAAGCGGGTAACCTAGTAGACTTAGATTCAAATCCCACTAAATTAATTGAGGTGGTGGAAATTGGTAAACAATTACTAATGACTCGTGGTTCACTTACTACTTTTAGCATAGCCAATGATATCGCCAAATATTTTGCCATTTTACCGGCGGCGTTTTCTAGCACTTATCCAGAACTTAATATTTTAAATATCATGCATCTGACAACACCTCAAAGTGCTATTCTTTCTGCAGTCATTTTTAATGCAGCTATTATTATTTTTCTCATTCCTTTAGCGTTACATGGAGTGAAATACAAGCGTCTTCCTGCTGCACAACTCTTACGAAACAATGTGATCATTTATGGCTTTGGTGGATTAATTGTTCCCTTCATTGGTATCAAAATAATAGATCTGTTTTTAACTTTAGTAGGTTTAACTGGATAAAAATGATGATAGTAATCTTCAAACAAATAAAAATATCTTTATTTTTTTTACTCATTTTTTCGCTACTTACAGGCTTAATTTACCCTGTTGTAACCACCCTTATTGCCCAAGTATTATTCCCATACCAAGCAAACGGCAGCATACTCCGTTATCAGGATAAACCCATTGGTTCTGCATTAATTGGACAATATATTGATGCACCGAATTACTTTTGGGGACGTCCTTCTGCAACCACTCCATTTCCTTATAACTCAGCAAGTTCTTTAGGCTCTAACATGGGGCCTTTAAACCCTGAGTTTTTAGCGATAGTCAAAAAGAGAGTGGCAACTCTTCATCAATATGAAAGTAAACTTATTTTAATCCCAGTTGACTTAGTCACTGCTTCTGCAAGCGGCCTTGATCCAGAAATAAGCCCCCAAGCGGCTTTTTATCAAATTCCCCGAATCGCTAAAGCACGTAATATTTCCGAGCAAGAAATAATAGCACTGGTAAATCAACTCATAAAAAAAAGAACTCTATATCTTTTGGGAGAACCACGTATTAACGTACTAGAGCTTAACCTAGCCCTAGATCATATAAGGACTACTCATGAATGATTCACGTCCCAATCCCAATGCGTTATTGCAACAAGTTCTCGAAGAAGAAAAACAGCAACAACGTGGTAAACTCAAAATCTATCTTGGTGCTGCTCCGGGAGTTGGAAAAACTCATTCCATGCTCCATGAGGCATTAGAAGAGCAAGCAAAAGGATTAGATATTATTGTAGGTATTGTTGAATCCCATGGTCGCTCAGAAATTATGGAAATACTGAAAAACTTCGTGATTCTACCGAAAGTAACTATTGATTATCATGGTAAAAAACTACAAGAATTTGATTTGGATGCTGCCCTAAAAAGAAATCCTGGATTAATAATTATGGATGAAATGGCGCATACAAATGTCACCGGTGTACGACATAAGAAACGATGGCAAGACATTAAAGAGCTGCTGGATCGTGGAATTGATGTATATACCACCTTAAATGTGCAACACATAGAAAGCTTAAATAATGATGTTTCCCAAATTATTCACGCACCTGTCCAGGAGACTGTCCCTGATTTCATGATTGAAAGTGCAAATACTATCGAACTCGTCGATTTGGCACCAGAAGATTTATTAAAACGATTGGCAGAGGGAAAAGTTTATGTCCCCAAACAAGCCCAGTTGGCTGCAGAATTTTATTTTCGTAAAGGCAATTTAATGGCATTACGTGAACTCGCATTGCGCACCTTAGCAAAGCAGGTTAATACTCAAGTACTTCTTTACAGGCAAGGACAAGGGATAAAGAGTATTTGGCACATTATGGAAAAAATCCTCATTTGTGTAGGGCCAGGCCCAGAATCCCATAAATTAATTCGCTCTGCTAAAAGAATAGCAGCAAGTTTTCAAGCAGATTGGATGGCTGTTTATGTAGACTCTCCTCGAACGCAATTATCGAGAACACAACGTAATCAAGCGATAAAAAACCTATTTTTTGCCGAACAATTAGGTGCTGAAACCCATATATTAATGGGATACGATCTTGTTAAAGAAATTCTTAACTTTGCTCGGGAGCAAAATGTTACATTAATTATGATAAATAAAAGAATTCAAACCCGCTGGAGAAACTTTTTCTTTCGTAGCTTGGCTGATGAGGTTTTACGTTATAGTGGTGACATTGATGTCTATACCATAACGGAAATGGTCAAGAAACCACAAAAGAAAACACTTAATAAACCACTTACCTCTTGGTTTCCCTATTTCTTATCGATTAGTATTGTTTCTGTCACAACACTGTTTAATTTTTTACTTTACTCCCTAGTACCAGATGCGAATTTAATCATGGTTTATTTAATAGGGATGATTGCTATTGCATCACTAGGACGTACCGGCCCCACAATTTCCGGGATTTTTCTCAGTCTTTTAGCTTATGATTTTTTCTTTGTCCCTCCTTACTATAGCTTTTTACCAAATGATGCAGATTATATTTTCAATCTCGTGATGATGCTCGTTATCGCCTTTATTATTTGCCAACTTACATTGGTTACTCGTCGTCAATCAGAGATTGCACGCCTTGCCGAATATCAAACATCTACTTTGTATACTTTAAGTCGAAGATTATCGAGAACACGGGGAATAGTCCGGCTACTTAGAACTGGAATTAATTATATTTCCGAAATTTTTCATTGTGAAATTATCGCGCTACTGCCTAAAGATACACGTTTAGTCATTCGCGCACGTTCCAAATCACATCAAGAATTGGATGACAAAGAATACAGTATTGCTCAATGGGTATATGAGTTAGGACAAAAAGCAGGATTAGGCACTGACACGCTTTCATTTTCTAATGCAATATTTATCCCTTTGCTCGGTGCACGAGGCACGATAGGTGTTTTAAGAATTCAACCATTTGATAGTGACGATTGGGCAACGCCGGAAAAAATACAACTTTTAGAATCGTGTGCCAATCAAATGGCCTTAGCTATTGAAGTAGACGGCTTGCAAGAAGAATTCCATAAAAGCAACGCATAAAAATCCAGGCATTCATGTAATAGCATGCATATATAAATTTGATTGTAAGAGGCAAATTAAATTGTGCTTTTTGCAAACTCAGAATACCCCTTTGCGATATTCTGATGCACTTGCTTCCGGTATTTTTTAGTGAGAAAGACCTACACTACTACCAAGTATCTCCACAAAGTTTGGAACTGTTGCTGTTCGACTCCAATCACGTTGTAATTCACATAATAATTGTGGCAAAGTTATAAGTACACCACCTGCTTGTTGAATGCGACGCAATCCTAACTCATGAGCTGTAACTGAGGTTCCCCCTACTGCATCAGCAACTACATACACTTCATAACCTTGATTTAACGCATCAAGTGCAGGAAAAGTCAAACATACTTCAGTCCACAGAGCAGTCATAATTAATTTTTTACGCGCAGTCCCTTTTACTGCATTTACAAATTCAGTATCTTCCCATGAATTAATTGAGGTTCTGTCATATGTTTTTACCCCTTCCAGCACTTGAGTAAGTTCAGGGATTGTCGGTTTATTCAAACCCGAACTCACATTAACTGTAGTAAGAATAATTGGCAAGTTGTATGCCACACCTGTTTTAGCAACGCCAACGATATTATTTACTAATTTCTTCTGATCCATTGAAGCAATGGAATTAACTTGGACAGGTTGATAATCAATGATAAGTAAAGCGGAATTTTTAGGTGTAAGTAAGATATCATTTACTGGATCTCTAATGGGTTGGCTTGTCATAACGTGCGCTCCTGCTCTTATTATGTTAAATGAAAATTATAAACATAGCACATTGATTTCATAGATACCAATCTTAACTTTACAGCATTACTGTATACCTTAGTCTGGAAAATATTTCTAAATTGCAATACGATAAGGGTTATCTAGGTAAAAAGGATTTACTCATGATCATTGCAACCTTACATGCACCAGGAAATGAAACTCGAGTAGCGATTACTCCTAACTCAGCGAAACAGTTCATAAAATCTGGATTTGAAGTCAATATCGAGAAAAATGCTGGTTTAGCAGCGGGTTTTAGAGATCAAGATTATGAACAAGTTGGAGTAACTATCAGCGACAGTAAGAAAAATATTCTTACAAATGCGAACATTCTTCTCTGCATTAATGAACCCAATTCCGAAGAGCTGGTAGGTTTATCACAGGGCGCTATTGTCATTGGTCATATTGATAATGATCCACACAGTCAATTAATCTCTTGGTGTAAAGAAAAGCAAATTACATTGTTGTCAATGAATCTTATTCCTCGTATCAGCCGTGCTCAAAGCATGGATAGCCTCTCTTCTCAAGCTAATTTAGCAGGATATCGTGCTGTACTGGAAGCAAGTACTCAATTTCATCGAGCTATCCCTATGATGATGACAGCAGCAGGAATGATTCAACCAGCTAAAGTACTTGTTCTTGGTGCCGGTGTAGCTGGCTTACAAGCCATAGCAACCGCCAAACGTTTAGGGGCAGTAGTTTATGCATTTGACGTACGACGTGCCGCAAAGGAACAAGTTGAAAGTTTAGGAGCTGAATTTATAGAAGTCAGCCAAGAGCAAGATAGTGAAACAAAAGGTGGATATGCTTCTGAAGTAAGTGAAGAATATAAGAAGTTGCAAGCAGAGCTTATTGACCAATATGCTAAACTATCTGACATAGTTATTTCAACAGCTTTAATTCCTGGGCGTAAAGCACCCATTTTATTGTATAAACACACCATAGAGCAAATGAAACCCGGAGCCATTGTCGTTGATCTTGCAACCTCTCGGGGTGGAAATTGCGAAGTAAGCGTTATTGATAAAACGATTAAACATGGGGAAATAACCATCATCGGTTTCAGTAACCTGGCAGGACTGGTTCCAGCAACGGCAAGCGAACTTTATGCAAATAATTTACTTCACCTTATTCATCTCTTGGCCTCTACACCTGCTGAAATCACATTAAACCCCAACGATGAAATTATCCAACAAGCAGTGCTTTGTCACCAAAATCAATACCTACCGTTTCAGGTCATAAAGGAGAGCCAAAATGCATGAGATGAATACTTTAGGAAACCCCTATATTGCGATACTCACGATTTTTGTATTAGCCTGTTTTGTCGGATATTACGTGGTTTGGAAAGTTACCCCGGCACTTCATACCCCTTTAATGTCTGTCACCAATGCAATATCCAGTATTATTGTTTTAGGTGCCCTTATTGCTGCGGGAAGTCAATTCATGGGAAACATAACCTGGATAGGCGGCGTAGCAATCTTTATTACCTCGATCAATATTTTTGGTGGTTTTGTGGTAACACAGCGTATGCTACGCATGTATAAAAAATAGAATAATGACAGCAGTTTAATCGAAACAGTGCAGTAAATTAAGGATGATTTCTCATGACGACCTTGGTTCCTTTATTTTATCTATTAGCAGCAGTATGTTTTATATTAGCCCTTAAAGGGCTGGCAAGCCCTGCCTCCGCAAGAAGAGGAAATCTATTGGGAATTACGGGTATGGTTCTCGCAGTAGGATCCACATTAATGATGCCCTCAACATATCATCAACTCCTACTGATTAGTTTAATCATCGCAGGTGGAATAATAGGCACTTATATCGCTCTTAAAATTAATATGACTGCGATTCCACAATTAGTCGCCGCTTTCCACTCATTAGTTGGGATGGCCGCTGTGCTGGTTGCATTTTGCGCCTTCTTATCCCCTGATTCGTTTCATATAGGCGTCCCTGGTGCAATTGCCAAAGCAAGTTTAGTGGAAATGAGTCTGGGTTTAATTATTGGGGCCATCACCTTCTCTGGATCTGTAATTGCGTTCCTCAAACTACAAGGAATCATGTCTGGAGTCCCTATCAAAATACCAAATCATAACTTCATCAACCTCTTGGTCGCGTTGGGTATCCTTATTCTGTTTGTTTTATTTCTTATAAACCAAACGCTCACGCTTTTTTGCATTATGGCTGCTTTAGCTTTTTTACTCGGTGTATTACTTATTATTCCTATTGGTGGTGCTGATATGCCAGTAGTAATTTCCATGCTTAACTCATACTCTGGATGGGCGGCCGCTGGAATTGGGTTTACCTTAAGCAATCATTTGCTGGTGATTACTGGAGCGCTAGTTGGTGCGAGTGGAGCAATTCTAAGCTACATCATGTGCGTAGGAATGAATCGTTCTATTTTCAATGTAATTTTCGGGGGTATCCAAACATCTGAAGCCCAATTACCAGCCAACGCCACAACTGAATCCCGCTCAGTACGGCAAGGAAATGGTGAAGATGCGGCATTTCTTTTAAGTAATGCAAAAGATGTCATCATTATCCCTGGGTATGGTATGGCAGTGGCACATGCACAACATGCAGTCAAAGAATTAGTAGATGCATTAGAGCAACGAAATATTAAAGTTCGCTTTGCAATTCATCCTGTGGCTGGTCGTATGCCCGGACATATGAATGTATTGCTTGCGGAAGCCAATATTCCTTATGATAGAGTATTTGAACAAAGTGAAATTAATCGGGATTTTGCAAGCTGTGATGTGGCCTATATTATTGGAGCAAATGACATAACCAATCCTGCAGCAAAAACAGATCCAAGCTCACCAATTTATGGCATGCCTGTTTTAGAAGTTGAAAAAGCAAAAACTGTTTTGTTCGTGAAACGAAGTATGGCGCCTGGCTATGCCGGTGTAGAAAATGCCTTGTTCTATCATGACAATACCTACATGCTTTTTGGCGATGCTAAAGCAATGACTGAATCTATTGCTAAGGCGTTAGAAACATTATAAATAAACATAATTACGGAACAAACGCGTTGAATGGCAAAGATCCTGATCTCTCCTAAAACGCTAAATGACTTAAATTCACACAGCCAATATTTGTTTAAAAATTGATTAACTGCATTAATCTGTACACTATTCCCAGGTCATAAGGCTTGTTCGCGAAATCCAGAAAACGCTCCGAATTACTGGATTCTGCGGACAAGCCGCAGAACGTCGTGATAGAGATTAGCCTGCTCATACAAGGCTCTAGCCCACATCAAATAAGCCACCCATCATGGATTTTATAATCCTATTTTGTGAATCATTTTCAAATGCTAAAGTGCCAAATATTAACCAATTTTTTCCTTCTATCTTTTAATGAATATTAATTTGCCATGCAAGCAAAATAAAGGTATCTTAGCCAATTAATTTTCATTATGGAGTGAGCTAATGTTACAAAAACTTGGACTTGGGGTATTATGCATTATGACCTCTTTAACTACTAATACATACGCTATGGAAAGGCATCCACTTCAACAAGGAGCCACTATTGAATATGAATTACCTAGCAAGGATCCCCAAGAATTCGTTAATTATATGTTCTGGACAATAGAAGCCAAGTGTAAAATCATTACAGAAGATGAAAATGATGATCTTTTAGTAGAAGCATTAGCTAAACAAGGAAAAGTCAATGACGCTCCTTTGTCTAAAGGGCATTTTTTACAAATTACTGTACACCCAGACCAGATCCTGAAACTCAGTGCCGATTCAGGAGCAAAAGTGAAAATCACTAATTTAGGCGAGCATACAGTAAAAGCTATTTGTAGTACCTAATTGACAGATTCAAAGAGCTGTTCTCGAAACGACTTCGTACTGTTTCCAGCTCATTATTTTTTGCGCCTCGCTGTTACAAAGGTGACGTTTTGCAAATATTTGGCATCTCGTTGCCTTTCGTAAAAGCAGGAGGTTCAAAAAGCAATAAGCGTTGCTCAAAGATTCATCTTGCGACATTGCTTTCAATAGACCCCTGCTTGCATAGAGCGCGACACCTTTTTAACTATCGGCTGTCGCGAAAGCAATAGTCCATTTTTCCTTAAGTTGACATCTAAGCGCTATTGCAGGACGACGTCCGAAAATTCAGCCCTAAAACCCCGCATAAAAGATATCTCACGCTTTGCTATCGCAATAACGTTATCTTGTAGAGTGGCTCTCTATAAGATGAAACACGAAGTATTAATCTGATAGTCATTTAAGCGATTATTTATTTTTGTTAGTCGATCAATATAATCTTGCTCTATATTTAGAGCATTTTTACTTGCAATTTTTGCATTAAGAGCAGTCACTACATAATTTATTGGTATTTTGTTAGCAGCGTCCTTAGCCAAGGGATCAGCCCCATATTCTAAAAGCCAATCAAGGACCAACGGTAAACCACGGCGAGCTGCTGTATGAAGAGGGTAATATTGTTTACTGTCATTTGAAGGTTTATTAAGGTCTATTCCTGCATGATAAAGTAGTCCTATTATTTCAAGCATGTCCTGCTGCGTGTCTACACGACACTTAAGAACTGCCCAATGTAACGGAGTAACAAATCTATTTGTATGTATATTTAAGTCTATTTTTTTTATAGCCCCTTCTTGAAGAATCACTTGCACTTTTGTTTTATCAATTTTGCTAATTGCCTCAAGAAGATGAGATATAATCTCATCATTATTTTTAAAAAACATAAAAAATCCACTGTAATTTTAGATTAATATCATCAAAGAGAAACGTTATCAGGAGGTAGTTAATGCTCTCGGGTTGCATGAAACTTAATTTTCGGGTATCGCTCTTCAGCCATCGTTAAATTAACTCGGGTTGGAGCAAGATACATTAAGGCATCGCTTCCATCTAATGCTAAATAATCATGTGCTTTAGTGCGAAACTCACTCATCGCCTTATCATCTTCTGAGTAAACCCAACGTGCACAAGCCACATTGACTGATTCATAGATGCAATCTACTTTATATTCATGTTTCAAACGATGGGCAACCACATCGAATTGCAATACTCCCACAGCACCTAAAATTAATTGGTTACTGTTTAATGGTCGAAATACCTGAGTTGCTCCTTCCTCAGACAACTCAATTAAGCCTTTTAATAAAGCCTTACTCTTTAAAGGATCCCTTAAGCGAACCAAACGGTAAAGCTCAGGTGCGAAATTAGGAATTCCAGTAAATTTTAATTGCTCCCCTTGGGTAAAGGTATCACCAATTCGAATCGTACCGTGATTGTGTAATCCGATAATATCTCCCGGCAAGGCCACTTCCGTATGTGATCGATCCCCAGCCATAAAAGTCAACGCATTGGAGATTTGTATTTCTTTACCAATACGCAAATGACTTAATTTCATTCCCTTTTTATAAGCTCCAGAACATATACGTAAAAAAGCAATTCGATCCCTGTGCTTTGGATCCATGTTTGCTTGTATTTTAAATACAAACCCAGAAAAAGCCTCCTCATTAGGAGATACAGTACGCTCCTGGGCGTTTCTTGGTTGTGGACTTGGAGCATAGCGCACATAATCATCGAGGAGCTCTTTAATTCCAAAATTATTAATTGCTGAACCGAAATAAACAGGAGTCATTTTTCCTGCCAAATAATCCTGTAAATTAAATTCATGCGAGGCGCCCTTCACAAGCTCAATTTCTTCACGTAATTCTTGCGCACTCTCCCCTAATATCTCATCTAATTGAGGATTGTCTATTCCTTTAATCTGCACTGCATCTTGTTTTTGTGCATTTTTTCCCGATTGATAAAGGTAAACGACATCTTCATAACGATGATAAATACCTTTAAAACGCTTTCCCATACCTACAGGCCAAGTCACAGGGGCACATTGAATCCCCAAAACAGATTCTACCTCATCGAGCAAATCAATAGGATCACGACCTTCACGGTCCAGCTTATTAATAAAAGTCATAATTGGAGTATCACGTAAACGACAGACTTCCATTAACTTTACTGTTCTATCCTCTACTCCCTTGGCCACATCAATCACCATGAGCGCCGAATCTACCGCGGTTAAAGTTCGATAAGTATCTTCAGAAAAATCCTCGTGCCCTGGGGTATCGAGTAAATTCATGACGTGATGATTATGTATAAACTGCATTACAGACGTAGTAATAGAAATACCTCGTTCCTTTTCCATTTCCATCCAGTCTGAGGTGGCATGTCTATCCGCCTTGCGCCCTTTAACAGTACCCGCTAATTGAATTGCACCCCCAAATAGAAGCAACTTCTCAGTTACAGTAGTTTTACCTGCATCAGGGTGGGAAATAATTGCAAAGGTTCGTCTTGTATTAAAATCCTGATAAAAATCGGACATGAAATTCTCTAAAATAAATGTATTGTTTCGTATGTGAATTCTAAGCCATTCTTGAACAAATTCAAGACGAAACAATTGATTATCACCCAAATAATCGATATAAAGAGAATATAAAAATAGTTATTGCCTCTAAAAAACAGTACTATAGTACCTATTTCGTATAAAAATTAGTGTCCACTATGAAACGCTGTCCTTGGGTTGGAATCAACAAACCTTATTATGAGCATTATCATGATACAGAATGGGGTATCCCGGTTCATGAGGATCAAAAACATTTCGAAATGCTTATTCTCGAAGGCGCACAAGCCGGCTTGAGTTGGGAAACAATACTCAAGCGCCGCGAAACATACCGTAGTGCATTTAAACAATTTGATCCTCTCGCTGTGGCTCATATGACGGATGAGGAATTAGAAAATTTACTCACTGATCCTGGCATAATCCGCAATCGACTTAAAGTTTTTTCAGCTCGCAAAAATGCCAGGGTATATCTCGAAATCGCACAAATTTTCACCTCTTTTGATAATTATGTGTGGCAATTTGTGAATGGACGTCCGAAAATAAATTACCCCCATAGTATGCAAGAGGTTCCCGCAACCACACCCGAATCAGATGCGTTATCCAACGATTTGCAAAAAAGAGGGATGAGCTTTGTGGGCTCCACAATTATGTATGCTTATATGCAAGCGATTGGCATGGTAAACGATCATTTAGTTGATTGCTTTTGTAAAAATCATAATGTCTGAATTGCAATAAAGAATACCGCATAGGAACTACCAGCCTTATTTTTGGCGCTGCAATAAACATCATAGTATGACTCATATGGCACAATACATGCAATGTCACTGGCTCACATTGCAACGAGATACCCTGGAATATTATTTTCCAATGAAAAAATCCATAAAAGACGCAATATTGCAACTAAGAAAAATAACCTCAGCAACAACTCAATGGACTCTTTGACTCATTTAAGTCCCTTCTTGATTATTGATACCTGCACTAAACATCGGGAAGAGCAAGTTAATTGCCTTTTAGTAGTGAAGCATGAAAAGTTAAGTGGTCCTCAATAAAACTCGCAATAAAATAGTAACTGTGATCGTAACCTTCTTGCATTCGTAAATTAAGATCAACAGAAGCATTCACGCAGGCCTTCTGAAATAATTCGGGTTTTAATTGTTCTTGCAAATAAGGGTCTTGAGTTCCCTGATCTATTAATATCTTTGTATGTGGCCACCCCCTTTCTACAATGAGATGACACGCATCATAATCCCTCCATTGTTCCTCATCTTTACCCAAATAACCAGCAAAAGCCTTTTGTCCCCATACGCATTGAGTAGGGGCACAAATAGGAGAAAATGCCGAAACAGAATGGTATTTTTGGGGATTTTTAAAAGCCAAAGTTAAGGCTCCATGCCCTCCCATTGAATGTCCAAAAATACCACACGCTTGTTCGTTAAGAGGAAAATATTGCTGAAGTAGATGAGGCAATTCCTCAGACACATAAGTGGACATTTGATAGTATTTTGACCATGGGTTTTGCGTTGCATCTACATAAAAACCAGCACCTATGCCAAAATCATAACTGTCTTGATCCCCGGGCAAATGAATCCCTCGAGGACTGGTATCAGGCACAACCAATGCAAGACCTAATTGAGCGGCCATGCGTTGCGCACCCGATTTAGTAATAAAATTTTGTTCTGTACACGTTAATCCAGACAACCAATACAAGACAGGAACACATTGTGTGTGTACTTGTGGTGGCAAAAAAATTCCGAAACGCATCACACAATCAGTTACTGAAGATTGATGTGCATAAACACGTTGAATACCTCCAAAACAATAATGCTCTTCAATAAGATCTATAATCATTTATTCAACTCAACAAAGGTTAGAAAGTAAGAACGGTACGAATAGATTCACCTTGATGCATTAACTCAAAGGCATTATTAATTTGTTCTATTGGTAAAACATAAGTAATTAAATCATCGATATTAATTTTTCCATCCATATACCAATCCACAATTCTAGGAACATCAGTGCGACCTCGTGCCCCTCCAAATGCTGAGCCCTTCCATACCCTTCCGGTAACTAACTGAAATGGTCGAGTTGAAATCTCTTGTCCTGCTCCAGCAACTCCGATAATCGTGCAGATCCCCCAACCTTTATGACAACATTCAAGAGCCTGGCGCATCAATTTCACATCCCCAACACATTCAAAACTATAATCAGCTCCTCCCTTAGTAAGTTCGACAAGATGCGCTACTAGATCATCACCAAATTCTTGGGCATTAACAAAATCGGTCATCCCCATCTTTTGGGCTAAAGCCTGACGTTTTGAGTTAATATCAACGCCAACAATTTGTTCTGCTCCAACCATACGAGCAGCCTGGATCACATTCAGTCCAATCCCACCCAAACCAAAAACAATAACTCGCGCTCCTGGAGTAACCTTAGCAGTATAAAGTACAGCTCCAATGCCGGTAGTCACGCCACAGCCGATGTAACATACCTTGTCAAAAGGCGCATCTTTACGGATTTTTGCCACTGCAATTTCAGGCAAAACGGTATAATTTGCAAAAGTTGAGGTTCCCATATAGTGAAATAACTTTTTACCATTAAGACTGAAGCGACTTGTTCCATCAGGCATAAGTCCCTGACCTTGTGTTGACCGAATAGCCTGACAAAGATTAGTTTTCTGCGAAAGACAATAGTCACATTGACGACATTCAGGGGTATACAGAGGAATGACGTGATCCCCTGGTTTTAGAGAAGTAACACCAGGACCAACCTCAACAATAACACCCGCACCTTCATGTCCTAAAATTGTCGGAAAGACTCCCTCTGGATCATTACCGGATAAAGTGAAGGCATCTGTGTGACAAACACCTGTTGCCTTAATTTCAATGAGAACCTCCCCTTGTTTGGGGCCTTCTAATTGAACCAATTCGATTGCTAATGGCTTCCCAACCTCAAATGCCACTGCTGCTTTTACTTGCATCCAAACTCCCCTCTATATTCGCTTTGAATAGGATTATCCACAAAATAATTTAATAATCGTAACACAATAATTATGTTGAAAAAAATTAAAAACTTGAAAATAAGACATTGAAATTAAGAAAGAAATTTTAATATTGGCACTCCAATTGAAACTTTTACTTATTATGATCATTATTTATTTATTTTGAGTCCTCTTTTATACTTAACTATTAGATACACAATATCAATTTTTCGGAAAACACAGAGTATGATCATTAATAGTGAATTTAAGCCTGCTAAATGGCTTAAAAATCAGCATGGGCAAACTCTGTATCGAACGTTTACAAATAGATTACAAGTCCCTATCAATTTTTGTGAGCGTATTGAGTTACCAGATGGTGATTTTATTGATTTAGTCTGGAGTACGAGCAGTTTAAATAACCATTCTCCATTAATTATTCTATTGCATGGATTAGGCGGGAGTATTAATTCAGCCTACGTTGCCAGTTTATTTAATGCATTCAATAAGTCTGGCTACCGAGCAGTATTAATGAATCTTCGGGGAGCAAATGGCCCTAATCGTTTACCGCGTTTTTACCATGGAGGTGATACAAGCGATTTTGCTTATGTTCTAAGTCAATTAAAATTGCGAGAACCTTCAACAAAAAAAGCTGTGGTTGGAATTTCATTAGGTGGTAACATACTACTCAAATGGTTAGGAGAAACAGGCCAACAATCTTTAATTGATGCAGCTGTTGCAGTTTCAGTGCCCTTTCAACTAAACACTGTCGTTCAAAAGATAAATAAAGGATTTTCTCGGGTCTATCAAACCCACTTATTGGAAAGATTGCAAAATCTTTTTTTACAAAAATTAAACATCATCAATCATCAGCTGACACTTACGAAACAAACATTATTGTCCATAAAAACACTGTATGAGTTCGATGAACAAATCACGGCCCCATTAAATGGTTTTTCGAGTGCTCATGAGTATTATCAGAAATCAAGTTCAAGACAATACCTATGGAATATAACAACCCCTACATTGATTATTCATGCTTTAGATGATCCTTTTATGACCCCTGATGTAATCCCAAAGCTTAATGAATTATCACCAGATATTCTTTTAGAGTTAAGCCAGTATGGAGGGCATGTAGGATTTATTGCGCAAAACATTCGATACTGGTTAGAAGAGCGTATCCCATTTTTTTTGAAAGATCACTTGGATTCATTTTCTTGATTATTACTTAAAAGAAGGAATAACATTTTTTTGAAATAGTTAAGAAAAGCCAATGTCCCAACCTCTTCTACGGCTTGCACCACTTTGTTGCCCCATTGTTTTCGTTCGGTTTTCCACCCTATAAAAAATGCAGAAGCAATAAGAACTACTATTACCAAATGATAATGAGTTAATTTACTTTGAACAAAATACTCTTTATGCTCCGTCAGCTCTTTCTTCTGACCTTGCAACACTTTATCCATCTGAGCAATTTGTGCAATGATCTGTTTTCTTGAGTTTTTCATGCTCAGTACTCTGTTGTGAAAAATATTCTCTGGTTTTTGGAAAACTCATGTTATTTAAATTATAAGACAGGTATTTAGTCAGACCTAGCAATAGCCCTATATTCAGCAGTAAAATGAGAAAAAGGGCTAAAATAAGGCTTTTAGAAGACAATGCAACAAAATATCCTAGTAAAAACATGGCAGTTAACCACACGGTGATACATATTACTAGCAGCATGCATATATTCAACAATAAAGGAAAAACACTAAGCCCAGCCAATCTGGCTTCAAGACGAAATATACATAATGCTGTTCTTATAACAGATATTTTTGCTGCAATAAGAGCTTCTAATTGTTTGAAAACTTCCATTATTTTTTCATAAGCTTGGATAATAAAAAGCCTATCCCGCCAGCAATTAAAACAGAAGTTAATGGATTTTCTTGTATCTTCTTTAATAAATTATCGGAATACTCTTTAATACTTTCTTCCACATCATTTGCCTTATGAATTCCTTCTTCATAAAGATTATTAACCTTCTTTTTTCCTTCTTTTAATAATTGACTAGCAGCTGCTTCTATGTGTTCTTTTGGTGTATATACTTGATTTTCATTAGAGCTTTTCATGTTAATACCCTCCTTAGCATACGTCCATTGATTCAAAATAGTAAGTATTATATTAACTATAGTTATTGGAAAAGATAAATCAATAAATTTTATTGCAAACGACTTCTAAATATTCCTCTATATAAGAGTAATTTTTTATGTTTTTTTAAATCAATTTTACATTAATCCAATGTATTTGCCACAAATGAATGTGCTTAAAACCATTAAAAAACATGCATTTGTCATAATACTTATATCATATATAAACAGAACAAATTGGATTAATTTCAAACCAAATGATTAAATTAAAAATACTTAACCCTGTAACTATCCAAATAACCCGTTCCAATCTCAATAAATGCACTATGCGTCAGATTTTTGGATATCTCAACATTAAGCTGTCAGATTAACGAACAACCTAATGTGAAGAGAATTTTATTTTGTACTCGTTACTTGATTGAAAATACGCTTTGCCAATCGCCCTAATGGTACATGATTAGTATTTGTGAGAATGATGATGCTCACATGATCATCAAGATGTCGCTCTATCCAACTGCTGTAACCTCTTATAGCTCCATTTTTGAAAACGAGACGCTTATCATTGATAGAGGACACTTGCCATCCTAAAGACCAAGCCCAGTTTCGGTTCCCTGCTGGTTTTCCGTTTTTTAAAAGGACTGGTGTCCACATTTGCCGATAAGCAGTGGGAGTTAATATTCTCCCCACAGACATAGCACTATCCCATTTTGCCATGTCACTGATAGTTGATACGATCCCTCCCGAACCGCCCATCTGTTGCCATGGTTTTTGATTGGGATTGGGAATAATATGTCCCTCTTTAACTTGATATCCAATTGCTAAATTTGGTGGAAAGAGTAAGTTAGGTAAACCTGTATCATTCATCCCTAAAGGAATAAAAATAGTTTGTGAGAAATAATCAATTAATGATTGATGACTTACATTTTCAATAGCACGACCCAACACTGCAAAACCGAAATTATTGTAAGCAATTGCAGTCCCAGGTTGAAATTGCATATTTTTGTTAGCCAGTTCTTTCCATACGTTAATCCAAGGCAAATGTGGTCCATAATGTTGAGGAATACCACTGGAATGCGACAATAATTGGATGATAGTTACATTTCGCCATTGCTCAGGTGCCTTTGGTACATAGTCCAAGATAGAGTTCTTCAAATTAATTTTTCCTTCTTGTACTAAGGTCATAAGTGCAAAAGCAGTAATTACTTTAGAAACAGAACCAATACCAAAACGTGTTTTCGTATCTACAAGAGTATTTGTTGCAAGATTAGCGTAACCATATCCTTTAATGAGGAAAGGCTTGCCATCTTTGAGCACGGCTAATGCCAATCCAGGAACATTATTATTCTGCATAAAAACGGTTACTGTATGATCAATTTTTTGCTTTGTTACTGCTGGAGCTGCTCTGGTAGACTTAAAAGTAAAAAGAATAGTCAAGCCAAATAGAAACACTAATTTTTTTTTAGCATATTTAATCTACACTTTTGTGAGTCACAGGCCAAATATTTTTAAGCCACCATAAATTATTTTGTTGTCTTCTACTTATCCAAGGCGCAAACCTCAAATAACAAAAATGATTTAGATCAACTATATTCTATTTATCCTAGGATATCTCGTCATAAGAGTAAACAGCTGCACCTCCTCTTTATAGCTGTTACTCTGAGGAGCTACTTAATGATTCCAAACATATTGAATAGGGAGATAAATATGTTGAACCTTGATACAGAAACCATTCGTGATCTTCTGGATAAAGCGCGGCAATTTCAAGCTAAAGAGGAAGTATGTTTTCCTGAGGAAACTGCAGAAATGGACTCACTTTATATTTTGGCTGATCATCAAGATGACCCAGTCTATCAAGAAACAGTTGAATACATTGATGATTTACGTCCCGATCAGCAAGCAACCTTGGTCGCATTAATGTATTTAGGTCGTGGCGATTATAACATAGATGAATGGGAAGAAGCCTTTAATTTTGCGCAGGATGAATTAACAAAACACACCGGCGAATATCTATTATCAAGACCATCAGTAGCAGATGATATTGAAAGGGGATTAAATATGCTGGATATCTCCTACCGGGAATAATTCAGCCTCAAGAAAAATCTGGATGTCATTCTAATTTTTCTCTTTAGTGTCAAATGGAATTTATTCTTGCTCCTCTGCTTTTTTTATTCATATTGAGTACTTCACTTATTTTTCTAAAACAATTAGAGCTCTTGTCAAATTATACTGCTTTATGCAATGATTATTATTGAAACACTTCGATAATGATTATGACACCATGACAATTTTTAGGAGGGGCCTAAGATGAAGCGATTTCTTACAATGAATAAGGGACTTATAACCCAAAAAAGCACTCAACCATTTTTATCCTCTCGAACTTTTTCCCAATCAATCCTTTCAGCAAGCGAAAATATTTTGTTACCCACTCATCGAGCCAATAAAAAAATCTCTTTGAGCCCTACTACAAAAATACCCGGTTCACGTTTTTTTGAACAATTAAAAAAAGAAGAACACAAACAATTTCCACATAAAAAACGTAATAGATTCAGTTATAACAACAACCAAAGCGCTGCGCTTTCATTACCTTATTCAAACGACCAATTAGTTACCAAACAAAACAATCCAGATGAGCTTCTTGCACTCTCAAAAGCATCAATCATTGAGCATGCGAATCGACGAGTTGATTTATTTTTCTACACGTTAATTGCTTATTATAAGACTTCTTTTTTCCCAACATATACACAAACTACATTACAATATGGCAAAGGTCGAACAATCGATGATGGATGCATCACAGAAGCATGTCATAGCAGCTTCACTCCTTCATTACTTGACAATATTATCTATCGAAACAAAGAAACTGGAGAAAAACTCAAAAGTTTGTTATCCAATACCCACCTTCTGGATAATTTAAACTCTACTGTGGAATTACCTTCATTTGTCAATGATCTCGATGATGTGTTAGAAAATACCTGCAGACCTCAATGCCTAGAAATTATACGCCGCACCTCTATTGGTGAAATTAATCCTATTCAAGGATTAACTATTTTTCTTACAATGATGCAAAATGTTTTAAGAGATCTTAAAGAAAAAGCTGAGCCTAAAAGTACGTCATGTTTTTCACAGCACTCTTTTCTAAAACAAAAATCAATAAATCCTGTCTTAATTGATCTTGTAACAACGGGAACATTGTCGGACACATTTTCTGATGAAACGCAGACAGTTACAGATGAATACATTCAGCTCTTATTAAGAATGAAACCCGATGAGAAAAAATTATGTGAAAAAAAAGGAAATAAAGAAAAAGTATACTTAAAAAAATCACAGAAATACAAGAAGAAATTTTGTACTCAAAAAGCAGTCAGAATTTAATGAAACTAGACTAAAACAGTTCTCTTGCATCGCGACAATAAAATAAAGTTTATAGTGATGCAAGGAGCCTCCTATGATTTTCCATGCTAATGACTCAGGTAGAGGATATTACCTATGGCCAAACATTTCTTATTTGCATAAAATAATGTTTTTACCCCCAACAATAATTACTTTAACCCTGGCGGCTATTTATGGATATTCATACAGTTGTTGAAGCACAGAGAAAATTCGCTATGGCAGGGCAAGCTAAAAAGATTCTTTTCCGACAGCAGCAACTACAAAAGTTAAAAGATATTCTAAAGCAAAAGGAAGAGGAACTTTATCAAGCTCTTTATGCAGACATGAAAAAATCTCAATTTGAAATCTATTTGACTGAGCTTGCATTAATTTATCATGAAATCGATAAAGCCATTAAATATGTTGCCAAATGGTCAAAACCAAAAAAAATAAGAACAGGATTAGTCAATCAACCTGGAAAAAGTTTTATCCTTCCCGAACCTTATGGAACTACATTAATCATTGGAGCGTGGAATTATCCATACCAACTTACTTTAAGCCCTTTAGTCGCAGCAATAGCTGCAGGAAATACCAGCATTATTAAACCTAGCGAACTAACAAAAAATACTTCTTCTGTAATAGCACAAGTGATCAATCAAAATTTTGACTCTGACTATCTTCATGTAGTAGAGGGCGGGGTTGAAATCGCCCAAGAACTCCTCAATCACCGTTTTGATAAATTATTTTTTACTGGGAGCACTGCGGTAGGAAAAATCGTTGCTAAAGCAGCCGCAGAGCACCTAACGCCTGTAACGCTCGAATTAGGTGGAAAAAGTCCATGTATTGTTTTTAGTGATGCAGATCTCAAAATCTCAGCGCAGCGCATTGTCTGGGGCAAATTTTTAAATGCTGGACAAACATGTATTGCTCCTGATTATCTTCTGGTCGAGGACTCAATCTATCATCCTTTGCTAGCAGAGCTTAAAAAGCAACTCAATAAAATTATTGGCCCAAATCCTATCGAGAGTGAAAGCTATGTACGAATTATTGATCAAAGACACCTACAACGCTTGAAAAATCTTATAGACCCACAAAAGCTATATGTAGGGGGGCAAGTCATCGAAGCAGAAAATTACATTGAACCAACTATTCTTAAGGATGTGGACTTCACAGACGAAATTATGAAAGAAGAGATTTTTGGTCCTATTTTACCAGTAATTCCCTTTTCAGACTTAAAACCTATTCTTCACGAACTAAAAACACGCCCGCGTCCCTTAGCGCTCTATGTCTTTGGAAAAAATCAGCAACTACCTACACAAGTCATCCATGAGGTTTCTTTTGGTGGTGGTTGTATTAATGATGTACTTATACATATTTGTGATTCTAATCTTCCTTTTGGCGGCGTTGGAGAAAGCGGTATGGGAAACTACCATGGTGAGGCAGGCTTTAAAACCTTTAGCCACTTCAAGAGTATTGTGAAAAAATCATTTTGGTTTGAACCACCCATTAAATATAAGCCTTATACTCAACTTAAATTAAGATTGATTCGCGCCCTGTTAGGTTAATTCACTAAAAAAATAAATATGCTATGAGATTGCGCGTACAATGGACTTTAAGATTATTATTGGTGTATTTTTTTTATCAAACAGCATATGCAGAAACGCAAAGTTATGGGAGCTTTTGGTTGACCGGGACCTTTATAGGTCCTGTAGCTCAAAATCATGAGAAATGGAAATATTATTTTGAGCCGCGATTAATCGTGCTCAATAACCGTTATGCTCTTAGTGAACTTCATTTTTATTACGGTACAGGATACCAACTTACCCCTAATTTCGCTCCTTATATTGGTGCGGCTTATTTTTTATCTGAAAATACGGAAGGCATTGCTTCCCATGAAAATGTGATTTGGCAGCAATTTTTCTGGGATATAACTAAAACCGATTTTTTTAAAATTTCGAATCGCTCCCGTTTGGAAGAACGAAAAAATACGCTTCACTATGAATGGGCAACACGCTTAAGAGAGCAAATAACTCTTAAAATCCCGGTGCAAAATACAAAATACTCTCTGGTAACCTTCGATGAAGGGTTCTTTAATTTGAATCATCCCTTGTGGGTAAGTGATAAATTTTTTGCTCAAAATCGTTTCTTTTTTGGTATAAGCAGAGAAATGTCTAAAGCCGCAACCTTAGATATTGGATATATAAACCAGATTAAATTCGAACGGCAAAATTTAAAAATATCAGACAATGGTTTGTATATTAAAATGAATGTGAGTCAATAAATAAAACATGGCATAACTTTTATTTGACCTATCAATTTCCTTTCTCTCTAAAAGACCTGGATAAATCCACATTAAAACAATATTTTTCTTATCAAAATGAATCATATCAGTTCACTTTGATAAATTAAAACTCCACCTTGTAGATGACCAATAATAGGTCTATAACTTTAAAATAACCATGAGAATTACATATGGCAGAAAAAACTAAAGACAAAACTGTTTATCATCAAATGCCTACAGGACTCCTATCTGTTGATGCAAACGCTTTAATTCTCTCAAATATTATCAAAGAACTTCCCGGGAGCGTTTATTGGAAGGATAAAGAAGGAAGGTATTTAGGATGCAATGATACTATGCTTGAAATGGTCGGAATGAAATCAGTAATAGGTAAAACCGATTTCGATATGCCATGGGTAGAATCGGCTGAAACAATACGCAATAATGACTTAAGGGTAATGGCGCTTAATTCTGCTTTAGAAATGGAAGAAACGGCAACATTAGCTGATGGGCAACAAGTTACTGTATTAACTAAAAAAACTCCACTCAGAGATGCTCAGGGAAATGTCATAGGCATTATTGGTGTCTCTTTAAATATTACCCACCGAAAACAACGAGAAGAACGTCTTCTTTCAAATCAAGAAAATACTCAGTCTACATTAGAAAACATTATTGCACATATGCCAGGCCATGTTTATTGGAAAGATAAAAGTGGGGTTTATCAAGGATGTAATAATCGCCAAGCACAAAGCGCGGGATTGCAATTCGGCTATGAAGTTATTGGAAAAACTGATTTCGATTTACCCTGGGAAAAAGAACAAGCAGAATTAATTCGCAAAAATGATCGCCAAATTATGGAAACTGGAGAAACAGAAGTGATTGAAGAAATCATTCAAGTAAAGGGTAAAGATGCCATTTTTTTAAGTCATAAATTACCAATACGTAATAAAAATGGTGAAATCATAGGTGTATTAGGGATGTCTGTTGACATTACTGAGCGAAAAAAAATCGAAGCAGAGCTAAATATTGCCAAAGAAAAAGCTGAAACAGCAAACCGTGCCAAAACAGAATTTCTTGAAAATATGCGTCATGATATTCGTACCCCATTAACCGGTATTGTTGGATTCTCCGATATCATTAAGGAGGAAGCTCAAAATCCTCGCCTCAAAGAATATGCCGATAATTTAGTAGCCTCTAGCCATGCTTTACTAGATTTTATGGATGAAGTCCTTGAAGCAATCCATGTGAGCTCGGGTGAAATACCTAAAGTGAAGAAAAAATTTAAATTACAAAACATATTACAACATTTGATTGATTTAAATAAAGCTAAAGCATTTTCGAAACGTCTTAGTTTATCACTTGATTTTGATAAAAATATTCCCAAATATCTGATTGGTGATAATATTCGCATTCATCGAATTATACTTGAGCTACTTACTAATTCATTAAATTTTACTGATTCCGGTTTTGTAAAATTGACAGCCCTACTTGCGAAACAAGAAGGTCGTGAAGTGATTCTGAAGTTTATAGTAGAAGACACCGGCATAGGTATTCCACAAGACAAACAACAAGAAATTTTTCTTCAATTCAAAAAACTAACTCCTTCTTATAAAGGTATTTATACAGGTGCTGGTCTTGGCCTTGCAGTAATCAAACAGTTTGTTGATGAGTTAGATGGAGAAATTTATGTGAAAAGCACCGTCTCAAAAGGAACAACATTTACTTGCATCATCCCATTAAAAGTAGCTCTATTAGAAGAGGATACTGGCGTTGACCAATATTTTTCTGAACTAAAGGAAACAACTCTAAAACAAAAAACGGGAAGCATTACCAATAAAGCAGATAGCACCACAACATTATTTCGACATCGAATTTTAGTGGTTGAGGACAATCCAATTGCACAAATTGTAGCGAAAACCTTCCTAAATCAGTGCAACTGTCATGTAGATATAGCTATTGATGGACAATCTGCTTTAACCTATTGGCGACAAAATAAATATGATTTGATATTCATGGACATAGGCTTACCCGATATGGATGGCTACCAAGTAACTCACCATATTCGGGTACAAGAAATTGCGAAAAATCTCCATACACCAATCATTGCCCTAACAGCTCATGTGGGCGATGAAAACAAACAACGATGTATTGAGTCAGGTATGAACGCTGTCATCAATAAACCATTAACCCCTAAAAATTGTCGTGATATTTTGAATACGTTTATTCCTGAAGTACAAACTCCCAAGATAGAGTCCACTGATTCATCTAATTTACACGCGGAGCTTTTTGAACTTTCCGCATTTCCAATATTCGACATTAAAGAAGGAATTAAAACTACTGGTACAGAAAAAATACTTTATGACATGCTCAAACTAATGCTTGAATATTCATTAACCGAAGATCGTTCTATGCTGGAAAAGGCCCATGCACAAGGTGATTGGGAAGAAGTTCAAAAATTTGCTCATAAAATTAAAGGAGGTGCCATATATGTTGGTGCCACCCGCATGAAAATAGCGTGTCAACATCTGGAGCGTTTTTGGAAAAATGGCCAACATGAATTATTAGAGAGATTATATCAACAAGTTCTTCAAGTTATTGATGAAAGCCAGACTGAAATTAGCATCTGGATAAAAGACAGAGAATATTAAAAAATCACTTTGCCATTAAAATAACCACACTATACCCTCAAACATAATAGTTACTTAATATTTTTACCTTATAATTGGGTCCATATAACTACAGAGTGAGTATAAATATGTCTTTTAGAATAGATAATCCAGGTGGGGGTGATTGTGGATTTTATGCTTTCGCAATAGGTTTAATCCATGCCATTCAACATGAATATTATTCGAGTGGAAAAAGCAATACTTTTAATCGTTGGAAAAACGAAGGACTTGGCATGAGTCTCCAAGATATCCTAGCGATTGACCTGGATTGGTTAGCTTGCTTACCTTATAGTTACAAAAAAGATCAATTAATTGCACTACAAATGTCTTTAAGAAATATTACGGTTAATGTGAATAAAGAAGATCTGTTAAACCGAATATATACAGAATTAACATCAAATGAAGCACAAACTAAGGTTGAAGGTTCAATTGTCTATGGCAAATTCATGGAGTTAGTACAATTTTACTTAAGAAGAAGCAGCAGCCTAGAGCAAATAAGTCAGTATAATGAATTAGCATTATCTCCTGAAGTGTTGCAATTAGCACAAAATACCGCTCGGTCACTTCGACCAATACTTAGAGGGCAACCTTTTGACAAAGCACAGCAAATTGAAAACGCTTATGTTAAAGAAGTGCTGTTAATTGACGTACTGTCTCTGAATGATAGAAGCTCCCACTCTGTTATCTTAAATGGAATTGAACAAATTAAGCAAAGAGGAAGATGGGCTACACATAGTGATTTAAATGGAATTGCAGAAAGACTAAAAGTCACTTTCCATGTCACTGGCCATGTTAATGGTCCTACTACCCCGGGTTATCCAACCATTACCTTAAATAATGAAGGCAATATGCATTGGACAACCACTGTAGCGCAATTATTCGAACATAAACCCAGAGGAATTTCCACCAAACGAGTTACAGAGCAAACAGAATTAGTCACACCAAGTAAACACCAAAAAATTGATCATGAAACACGAACTTATTCCTTAAAAACAAAACGAGTTGTTGATACTCCTGAAGAAAACTATAAAAAGCATATCGATAATCTTTTCGATGCAACGAAAAATCAACGTTTCTTCACCACTCCACCTAGGAGTAAAATCAGTGTTAATTCAATTGATAAAGCCAGGGCTATAGCAAAAGAATCTGATGAGTCATTTGCTACCCGTTTACAAGAAGCAGAATTGCGACGAATTTTAAGCTACTAATTTTTTCTTCCCTCAAGGCCTGCTAGGTCTTGGGGAATAAACTCAATTTTTACTTGACCTAAAAAATTTATTTTACTTGCTCTATCACCTCGCCTTTACTATTAATAATGATATAGAAATACCTTCAGAACCTTAAGGATAATTCTGATGCCCCCTATTCGACGTTTCATTGAAGCACAACGAGGTAAAGATTTTTATCCTTCCTACCAAAGTGCTTATGCTGAAATCAAAGCAGGCAAAAAAAGGAGCCATTGGATCTGGTATATTTTTCCTCAACTAGCCACCCTTGGATATAGTTCTACAGCTAAATATTTTGGCATAGTAGATTTAAATGAAGCTTGTGAATTTATACAAAATAAAGAACTATTTCACAATTATTACGAAATAGCTCAGTTAATATTACAACAACTTGAAAAAACCCCTCTCACCATCTTAATGGGAGGAACAGTGGATGCTCAAAAGCTCATCTCCAGCTTAACTTTATTTCGAGAAACTGCTGCAGTTCTTATAAGTCAAGGAATTAAAACGCAAGACTTCATAAGACTAATAGAGTGTTGTGATCAAATTTTTATAAAAATTTTAAATCAAGGTTATTTCCCATGCGAGGAAACCCGACTTCTTGTCCAAGCACACTTACCAAAAAAATAATCATTTAGAAATTAGCTCCCTAAGCACGTAAATTCAATAAAATTTAATTTATCAATTTGAGATCAATCTATTCAGAGTTTAAAAACTCTTGTTATAGTAAAATGAATTAATCGAACTACAATGACTTCAAAAGGATTTTGGCATGACACTTAAATCAAAAATAGAAAGTACCCTTCTAATAATTTATCTTTTAACATCAAATGGTTACTGTTGTTCCACTGTATTTTCCAATAATAATGGAATCAGCCCTACAGTGGCACGTACTATGGATTTATATATTTCTGATATGCCTTCTTTAGTGATTTATTCTAGGAATATAGAGCGTTATGGTAATACTGGAGCTAACTCAGTAAAATGGAAGTCTAAATATGGAAGCATTGTTGTTACAGCCTTCAATTCTAATGCTGCTTCGGATGGCATGAATGAGGAAGGTCTTGCTGCCCATCTTCTGTATTTATCAGAAACAAAATATCCAAAAATTGATAATAGTAAGCCGTCTCTTTCTAATTTGCTCTGGGCTCAATATGTCCTCGACAATTTTAAAACCGTTAATGATGCCCTCCAAGCAATCGATAAATTTCAAATTGTTGCAACAAAATTGCATGGAAAAACCTGGCCAATTCATTTAGCAATTGAAGATTCAAATGGAGATTCTGCAGTTATTGAGTACATTGAAGGAAAAATGAAGGTTTATCACGGCCATAATTATCGAGTGATGACCAACGAACCGGCTTACACTATTCAACTCAATAATCTTAAAAAATATCGTTCATTTGGTGGAAATTTACCTATCCCCGGCGATCCTGATCCTTTGAGTCGTTTTGTTAGAGCATCATACTACTTACACTCTTTGCCTAATGCAACAAATAATCAGGACGCAATTGCTGGCGTATTTTCAATCATCCGTACCGTTATGGTACCCTTTGGAGCAGTGGATACTTCTGGAAATAAAACTGAGGATGCATGGCCTACTCGTTGGGTAACAATCGCCGACTTAAAAAATAAAATGTTTTTTTTCAACTCCACCATAACACCCAATTTGATATGGGTGGATTTAACCAAATTTGATTTCTCATCAAAAATACGTAGTGAGTCAATTAATCCGTTAGATGTTAGTTTGGTGGGAGACATCTCCGAAAAATTAGGAGCAGAAAAAAATTAACTTTGTATAAGAATATACAAAATCTAAAACAACTAATCCAAGAGCTATAATATAAAAAGAATATCTCTTAATTAATGAAGAATTGGGATAAGAAAACAGCCATGCTGCAAGATGAAATATCCAGCAAAACTTCTTGCCTTGAGACCTTCCGCTGCGAGAAAAGGTGACGGTTGAGAGGAATAGAGGACACATGGAAGAACGTCATCCTCTGCGTAAGCAGAGGGGCTAGGGAATCTATGCTGAAGATAGATTTCTAACTTTAATTTATTCACTATCTTTCGATCTCAAGGATGATGATATTACACATTTATAGATTAAATTGAAGGATTTTGATGAAACATTTAAAATAGAACATTTGTGAGGTTTGCCTTGGATTCTAAAATTTACAGTAGTTCTTATTTAAAATTACCCACTGATTTTTATGAGGAAATAAATCCTACCCCCATTGCAAATCCCTATTTAGTCAAATTTAATCTTGAATTAGCCTCTTTTCTTAGAGTACCCCAAATATCCCCTGCCAATGAGAAAAAATACCTACAGTTTTATGCGGGCAATTCGATCCCAGCACATCTTAAGAGTATTGCATTGGCTTATGCAGGACATCAATTCGGTTACTATGTCCCTCTTTTAGGTGATGGTCGCGCAGTTTTGCTTGGGGAAGCATGTAGCGAAGACGGAAAACGATGGGATATTCAATTAAAAGGCTCTGGCAGAACAAAGTTTTCTCGCATGGGTGATGGTAGAGCACCATTAGCTTCGGTTTTAAGAGAATATCTCATTAGTGAAGCAATGCATGGTTTACAAATTCCCACCACCCGTTGTTTGGTTGCAATTGCAAGTGAAGAGCAAATTTATCGTCAAAACGGCCCTGTACCTCTAGGTGTACTAACACGAATAGCATCGAGCAGCTTACGAGTAGGCTCATTTGAATATGCGGCATCACTTAAAGAACATCATTTATTAAAATCATTAGCACACTATGCACTCGACCGACATTATCCAGCGCTTTTACAAAGTGAAAATCCTTATCTTGAATTATTTAAAGCCGTTGTTGATCGCCAAGCGAGCCTGATTGCTGAATGGATGGGTGTCGGTTTTATTCATGGGGTTATGAATACAGACAACATGACTATATCTGGTGAAACCATTGATTATGGTCCTTGTGCGTTTATGGATGAATTTGATTTTGATACTGTATTTAGCTCCATTGATGTTACTGGTCGATATGCTTTTGGCAATCAAGCGTCTATTGCCAAATGGAATTTAGCTCAATTTCAGTATGCATTATTACCTTTATTCGATTCTAAAGAGAAACACGCATTAACCCAATTACACGAAATATTGGATTCCTTTAAAGAGCGTTTTTATTATTACTGGGGCGTAAAGATAAGAGAAAAATTAGGCTTAATTGGTGAAAGTAATTCGATTGCAGAATTAGTTAATAATTTTTTTAGTTTAATGCAACAATATAAGCCTGATTTTACCAATACTTTTCGTCTTATGAGCAATGCAATTGACTCTCATAATGAACAAATAAATCTAATAAAAGCACTAGGAGACCAACCTAAGAGTAAACAATGGGTTTCTGATTGGTTAAATCAAATCAAACATCAAGAAGTTGACCTTCAAAAAATAAAAAACAGAATGAATCAGGTAAACCCCGCTTATATTCCTAGAAATCATTTGGTAGAAAATGCAATAAAAGATTTTATTGAAAATAAAGACAGTACTTTAATGGACACTCTTTTAAACGTATTGAAAAACCCTTTTCAACAACAAAAAAACACGGAACATTTACAATGTTTGCCCTTGGCGCATGAGCGTGTATGCCAAACTTTTTGTGGAACTTAATACAAATTTGTTAACACAGCACCATACTTTTTTAGTGATAAGTTTCACCCGCTCTCCCAAAGATTGAAACGCCCTCTTTATTGGTTACTCTCCAAATTGCTTGATGCTTTCTATGAGTTTTGGAAGTAGCTTATGCTCAAAACCAAGTGCCAACTGCTGCAATTTTTCTTTATTCCTAGCAACAAAAAAGGAAGTGGTATGGAACAAGGGTGGGGTGATACCTTAAAACAAAAACGCGCATAAACATTCGCATCCGCTCCGCTTAAAGTGGGATTTAATTTCCGATTTTTCTCATCAGTATCAATCAAGATAATTTGCCCAGCACAAGGATAACGACTTTGAAGGGCTTTATGTTGTTCGGCTAAAAATCAGGTTGATTTTTAGCCAATTGAGATAAAACATACTGAAAAAATGAGTCAAGAACTGTAAACGGATATTATCTCTTCGCTGACATAAAGTACGAACCTGAATGCCTGTTCTTAATTTTTGGAATCAGTGAACAAGAATCATTTAAGCATGCTTTATTTCAGCAACAAACCCGTTTATTCTTGAATACTAGGATCTACCAGTCCTCCGAGCTATCCTTATGGAGAAGATAAGTTGCGGTGATTTAAAGGGAGTTTAATGAGTCCCTTAAATCATGGTGGCAGTATTGTATTATACAGACGATTTAAATTCAATTGCAGATCAAGCTGATCAATTAAAAATCAATCCATTCTGTCTGACTTGATAATTTAAATTACTTTTTGATAAAGAACTTCTTTTAATAGAGCCCCACCCTCATAAAACTCTTCTAGTTTGGTGGAACTTGTTACTTCAAATCCTAGAGCATCGTAAAATTTTCGCGCTTGATGATTGTCTTCAAATACCCATAAAAGTACTTTTTTATATCCTAATTTTGTAAGTTCAGAGATAGCAGCAGTACATAATTGAGTTCCTAATCCTTTGCGCCAATAATCAGGATGTAAATAAATTGCTTTGATTTCTCCCATTGAGCCATCGGTACCAAAATTATGAAAAGTGCCTATGCTTGCAAAACCAACAATTTGCTGATTAATTTCAATTATTAATACTTTTACATGTTGCATTATTAAATCATGCCACTGCTGGGTGCGATCTTGCAGAGATAAGTTTTGTAATATCGTTTCTGGAATAAAGTCTTTGTACATCTTTTGCCAAGAAGAGATATGAATTTGAGCTATAGCCGCGGCATCTTCTAAAGCAGCTGTTCTAATTTTTGACGTTGTTACGTATTGAGTCATAATAAAAACCTTAGAGAAGTCTTTTGCTTCTTTAATTTATTTTGAAATTTAATGTTTAAATGACCTATACCCGATATGCTATGTTAGAATGGAAAGATTGTCACTAAAAAGGATTTAAATATGGCCAAAACAAATCACTCAAAACAAATTATACTCAGTATGCTCGCTATATTGATTGCCACCACCGCAAATGCAGGTACTGTAACTAGTGATGTTTATACAACAAATGGAACTTCAGCAGGGAAAATTGTCTTTGAAGACAGTCAATACGGTTTGCTGATTAAACCCCAACTAACAGGGCTTCCTGCTGGCATTCATGGTTTTCATATTCACCAACATCCAGATTGTGGGGATCATGCTATGAATGCAGGGGGGCACTTAGACCCTGCAAATACAAACAGTCACCAAGGTCCATATGGCCAAGGCCATCTGGGTGATTTACCAGTATTAATGGTCGATAGTAAGGGAACCGCAGTAACCACTCTACTAGCACCTCGTTTAAAAACTAAAGATATCCAGGGACATTCTATTATGGTTCATGAAGGAGGGGATAATTATAGTGATAATCCGCCTTTGGGTGGTGGAGGTACACGTATTGCTTGCGGAAAAATTTCTTTATAATCTCAGAGTAACCTAAGTATCATTCTGTAAATAAATAATAAAAAGAGATGTATTATGCCTTATCACGATAGTTTTTTTGCCAATATTAGATGCAGTTGGAATCAATATAACTCATTAAGAAATAAATACTCGCACTTGATTCCTATTCCTCAACAGTCCTATTTCAAACCGGTTAAAGCTTTAGATGAATTTACAAGTGTGCTAGCATGTCCCATTCATAGCCCTCTTTGGCTCGGTATCAATGCAACCCTATTATTTTTAAAAAGTTTGATTCATTTAATCGCAACTATATTACTGGTTGTTCCTGCTTTGTTATTAGCCGTTTTTAGTCCTAGTTCAGAAAGCAGTTCCAGTATAAGTGCTGCATTTAAACAATCCCTGGCGAATACAGTAGTTGATGCAACTATGAGTATTATTGCCGCCTGTTCAGCACTTGTTTCTCTTGCTTTTAATCCTCTTTACTTGATGAGTCGCTGCCTTACTACAGTGGTATCGCATTTAAATGAAGTAACTGAATCATGTTGTGATTTAAAAATTGCTCAGTTTTAATTTGCTAAAATGCAAAAAAACATGGACATTAGTCATACAACAAGCGCTTTAATTGTAAAATACGAGAGTGGTCTTCTCCACTCTCGTATTGTGAGTCCTAATTTATTATTTAGTGTGTGATGTTCCATCAGTACAAGTACAAGTACCACTTCTTTTAGTGATATCAATGATGCACGATTTAACCCCTTGGTGGGCTTGACAAAAACGCTCACAATTTCCTTGCTGAAATGCATTACACACTTTCATATCATCTGCAACTGCTAAGATAGGACTAAAATACAAGCCTATACTAAGGACTGCAACTAAAGGTTTAATAAACATTTTTTCTCCTGGTTTTAAAGTGAATCTCTCGGGCTAATGGCATTTGTATCTCAGACATTAGTCATCCTTCCGCATTATTGAAATAACTTTTTTAGTTTTTCCCTATTTTTTTCTTTAATTTTATATAATTAAACCAACAGCATTATGATTGAAATTATAGATATAAAAAAGAGAGCTTATACATTTTTATGAGGTAATTTCTTGCTGATTAAAAAGATTTTTTGTCGAAACTCGTATCTATGTTTTATACTATAATGAATAGCTTTATCGATTAAAATTTCTAAGAAGCAGCATGAGTGACATAAAGATAGACCAATTACAAAGCTTAGTGGATGAAGCGAGAAAAAACATAGAATCTTCTAAAAAAATTCTAGATGAATTAGGTGAAGACTCAAAACCAGCCGAGGTATCTTTTATGGAAGATACCGTGTATTCCATTCAACTAGTGCTTCAATATAGATTCGGTTGCCAAGATGCACTAGCAATACTTTTTCAGCTTGATCAAAACCTGCTTTATCTCTTAGGAGTGCAACCACAACACTCAGCCAAAATGAATTTTGATCGATTAGCCTATGCTTTAGGCAATGATGATTTAAAACAAATGCTTCATGCGCTCTCTCTACTCGTGAGTGCGTTATTAAAAATTACGAACCATTATCAAAAAGAGCACGTCCAATTTGGATTAAAGCCAAATAAACCTGTAAAACAAAACTCAATTATAAAAGGAATGCAGAAACTTATCTCACTAAACAATCACTTTATAAGCTTAATTCAACAACTGCAAAATAACGTGAGACTGCTTTTAGAACACCAATCTGTTGGACCAATATTTGATCATATAGCAGCCCTTAGAGGACCTATTTCTCAATTTTATCAAGCAATATTAAATGGCATAGGTGAAGCAAAGGAACTTTATGAAAAAATAAATTTGAATCAACCAATAAATAACAAAGTTGATCTGCTTTTAAGACAAGCAGAAGAAGTACTTCAAATCATGCCTTCAATCTATAAACCACATCCTCAATATACTTTATACCCAGCCCCCAAAAGGTCTTCAGAGCAATTAGAACAACGTGCGACGGCAAAACGCTTACGCCCATTTTTTTAAAGAATTCGAATACATTACTGAGACAACGTTCCTGAGTTATTTTATATTTGCTCATTCTTCCATGATGCAGCTATCACTTCGATTGCCTCGAATCGATCCCAGATAAAAACCTTACCCCTCCTCTATTCCCTTACTCACAAGTTATAAAACTTGGGAACATAAGCTCTTCAGGAGAGGTAAATTATAATTATAGGTAACACCCTACCCCATCATAACCAATAACCTGACATTCTTTATAAGCACTTTGATCAAGGTGATAACTTATCGAGCCATAATGAGCAATAATAGCACCATTTTTAGTTTGCTCTATATGAGGTTTTTGAAAACTATCCAGAGTTTCACAAGCCGCGTTATTTAGTACCCAAGTCACACCATCGATAACAACCCGCGACTTACCTGGTGTTAATGAATTTTTCCCACAATTTTTCATCGCTAAACTTTTGGTTTTAGGGGATGAAAAGAGTAAATCATACCCTGCTGCTGCAGCTTTAACGGCATTTTCAGCATCCAAAATTCCATGTCCGCAAGGTTTCTTTCCTACACAAGATTTATTCGAGTCAGAACTTACTCCAAAATCATGTGTTGTAATATAAAGTAACTGCTCAATTTGCTCAGAGCTAAGTGCTTTATTACTTGCGGCAAGAATTAATCCTGCAACACCTGCAACATGGGGCGTTGCCATACTCGTTCCTTGATAAAAATCAAATCCAGATCCTCCATAACCACCTCCTGGATTCACCGTGGATAAGATACCACCCCAAAGTCCATAACGTTTGTCTCCTCCTGGAGCGGCTAATGTCACACTAGGTCCATAGTTAGAAAAATAGGATCGAAGCCCCTCTGGCCCAGTAGATGCGACTTTAATAGTTCCATTACAAATTGCCGGGGCATTAAAATGCTCCCATACATTATCATTTCCTGCTGCCACAGCTAGAACCGCGCCATGTTCACGTGCGAAAAAGACCGCCTCTTGTAACGCCTGATCGCAATAATCAATCTCTTGATTCGGTCCTTTATCCACACCGAAACTCATATTCAATATTTTTGCCGGATGAATATTTTTTGGAACTCCGGGAACATCGCCACCTACAGCCCAATAAATGGCATTGATTACAGAACTTTCATAGAACATTCCATTAGCGCCAGGAATTTTTAGCGGAAGAATTTTTAAGTCTTCACCCATACCACTCATCACATGACCATAACCTGCTATTGTTCCAGCAACATGAGTACCATGATAGGATCTGGTCTCATCCATTAAATTATTATTATTTCCCGCAAAGTTCCAACCCCATATATTACCAGCATCATCTTTAACAAGATTATTTATTAAATTTTCATTTAAGGCTATTCCAGTATCTAATACTGCAACTACTACAGGTTCTTTAGACAAGCCGGTAGTATAAAACCAAGCACCATCTCGAGAGCCCGGCTTAGATTCCAACATGATTCCTGCAGGACGTGAAAATTCATCCCATTGAATTTCATGGGATAATAAACTACCAGCATCCAAAATTTCTGGATCAGGAACTGGTTTAAAGTAACTTACTCGGTCTTTCACTGCATATAAAACTTGTGGATTTTTACGCAGACGGTCCAAAACTAAGGAAGTAGTATCCTCATTATCTATTTCTTTAGAAAGAGAGCCATTTGTAGTATCTAAAATTAATAAATAAGCTCCATTCGCCATAGGATTTATTTGCTTCACAGGTAATTGGGTAATTTGTTTTATTTGCGATTTTAAAGAAGAAACACTCGTTATTTGTTCTTTATACTTGATTATCACTCGGACAGCATCATTTGCGGGTGCCGCAAATGCATTATGGGCGATAGACAAAAGACTAAGACTTAAAATCCCTAACTTCAACATGCAAAATCTCCTTATAAAAATGCATAGCCAATCAGTATGCAATAAGATAAATCGCAAAACAAGAGCAAAATTATCTCAAAATGCTATTACTATATACGGCAAAGAAAGAAAAAAATAAATCTAGCTTATTGATAAATAATAAATTATTAAAAATTAGGGTTTATTGGCAATTCGTATTCTAAGACCCAGCGTCCGGAGGAAAAGCCTCAAGATGCCAGGAACTGAATTGTCAACAGCCCCTTATATGAACTATCAACACAATTGATTGGACTAAAACCGAGGAGCACTGCCATTGACTTAAGAAATTTATAGTCATCCTCACACATAGGAGAACACATAATGGATTTTCGCTTTCGCGAAAATGATGTTCTCTTCAGTCAACGGCAGTAGAACAGAGCACTTACCTTTAATTAGTAACGATAATGATCCGGTTTAAAGGGACCGTTGATCTCAACACCTAAATATTGAGCTTGCTCATCAGTTAATCGAGTTAGCTTCACACCAATGCGATCTAAATGCAGCCGAGCAACTTTTTCATCCAACAGTTTCGGAAGAACATAAACTTGTTTTTCATATTGAGCAGCATTTTTGAATAATTCAATTTGTGCTAAAACTTGATTGGAAAAAGAGGCCGACATCACAAAACTAGGGTGACCTGTTGCACAACCTAAATTAACCAAACGTCCTTCAGCTAAAAGTATAATGCGTTTCCCATCAGGAAAAATAACATGATCCACTTGGGGCTTAATATTTTCCCATTGATATTTTTTCAAGCTTTGTACATCGATTTCGGAATCAAAATGACCAATATTACATAAAATAGCTTGATTTCGCATTCTTTTCATATGTTCATGCGTGACTACATGATAATTACCTGTAGCAGTAACCACAATGTCGACTTGCTCTGCAACATCATCTAAAGTAACAACGCGATAACCTTCCATCGCCGCTTGAAGAGCGCAAATAGGATCAATTTCAGCAATTAAAACAATAGCACCTTGGCCCCGTAGAGCTTGAGCGCAGCCTTTGCCTACATCTCCATAACCTAAAATAAGAGCAACTTTTCCTGCGACCATCACGTCAGTAGCTCGTTTTAAACCATCCAATAAAGATTCGCGACAACCGTATAAATTATCGAACTTAGACTTAGTTACCGAATCATTCACATTAATTGCAGGAATACTTAATTCACCATGTTTGGCCATTTCATACAACCGAGCAACACCTGTAGTCGTCTCTTCTGAAACACCTTTGATATCAGGTAATAGTTGCGGATATTTTTGATGAATGATTTGTGTTAAATCACCGCCGTCATCGAGCAATAAATTAGGTGCCCAATTATTGGGGCCAGCCAGTGTTTGTTCCACACACCACCAATATTCTTCCTCTGTTTCACCCTTCCAGGCAAATACAGGAATACCTTTAGCTGCAATAGCAGCAGCTGCATGGTCTTGAGTGGAAAATATATTACAAGAAGACCAACGAACTTCAGCCCCCAAAGCAACCAAAGTTTCAATAAGCACCGCTGTTTGAATGGTCATATGCAAACAACCTGCAATACGAGCGCCTTTCAAGGGTTTTGTTGCACCAAACTCTTCACGTAAAGCCATTAAACCTGGCATTTCCGTCTCTGCTATAGCAATTTCTTTGCGTCCCCAAGACGCCAGCGCCATATCTGCAACTTTATAATCATGGATCATATTGCCTTTTGCTCCTACTTTATCGACTAATTCCATCACAGCCTCCTCATAATGCCTTACGTAATTCAGCTACTTTATCTAAACGTTCCCAAGGAAAAGTTTCACGCCCATAATGGCCATAAGTTGCTGTTTGTCTATAGATTGGCCGAAGTAAATCATGATATTCAATAATACCTTGTGGTGTTAAATCAAAATGAGTATTGACTAATTCAATGATTTCACTATCTTTTAATCGTCCTGTACCAAATGTTTCAACAAAAATGGATGTAGGTTCGGCAACGCCAATAGCATAAGAAATTTGTAATTCACACTTATCAGCTAAACCTGCAGCGACTATATTTTTAGCAACATGCCGTGCTGCATAAGCTGCTGAACGATCAACTTTTGAAGGATCTTTACCGGAGAAACATCCTCCTCCATGTCTAGCCATACCACCATAAGTGTCCACTATAATTTTACGTCCCGTTAATCCACAATCGCCTAGAGGACCGCCAATAACAAAACGGCCTGTCGGATTGATGAAATAACGGGTTTTTCGCGTTAGCCACTCCGTAGGTAGCGTCGTGCTAATCACTTCTTCACGCACTGCTTCAATTAAATCATTATGGCTAATTTCAGCTGCATGTTGGGTTGAAAAGACAACCGTATCTACTTCAACAGGTATCCCATGCTCGTATTTTAAGGTTAATTGACACTTGGCATCTGGTCGTAACCAAGGTAAAGCCCCTGATTTACGTAAATAAGCTTGTTTCTCCATCAGTCGATGGGCATAGGCAATAGGTGCTGGCATATAAACGTCTGTCTCACGGCTTGCATAACCAAACATTAAACCTTGATCTCCAGCACCAAGAATTTTGGTTTCCTTATTATCTACGCCTTGAGCAATGTCTGGGGATTGTTTTCCAATTGCGGAAAGTACTGCACATGACTCCCAGTCAAATCCCATTTGCGAGCTGTTATAACCTATATCTTTAATTACTTGTCGTGTAACTGCCTCTACATCTACCCATGCTTTAGTAGTAATTTCACCACCAACCAATACCATACCTGTTTTAACAAATACCTCGCATGCTACCCTTGCAGTTGGATCTTGCATTAAAATAGCATCTAAAATTGCATCGGAAATTTGATCAGCTATCTTGTCCGGATGTCCCTCGGAAACAGATTCTGAAGTAAAGACATGACTTTCATTCATTGTTAATCCTCTTTAAATATGTATTTGTATCTCATTGGCTTCTCAGATCCCTGCCCACATTTCACCGATTATGCATCGAAGCTTGACGAAAAAAATGGACAGTTTCTTTCATTTCATTAACTGTATAAACTCATTAAATACTATTTCTATATCATGTGGGCCTGGGCTAGCCTCTGGATGTCCTTGGAAGCCTAAAGCAGGCTTCTCTTTATGTCTAATACCTTGTAACGTATTATCGAATAAAGAGCGATGAGTAATAGCAAGACAATCCGGCAAACTTTCTTCATCCACCGCAAAACCATGATTTTGGCTGGTTATAAAAACACGTTTTTTACCTTCCGTTTCAATAACGGGATGATTTGCACCATGATGACCGAACTTCATTTTTTTAGTCACACCACCACATGCTAAAGCTAAGATTTGAAAACCCAAACAGATACCAAATAAGGGGATATTGTGTACTAAAAATTCTTGAGTTGCGCGAATAGCATAATCACACGCTTGTGGATCTCCAGGACCATTCGATAAAAATATACCATTAGGATTCATTGCCAAAACTTCCGCTGCTGAGGTCTTAGCAGGCACTAAAGTCAAATGACAGCCTTTGTCATATAAGATACGTAAAATATTGTGCTTCACGCCAAAATCATAAGCCACTACATGAAATTGTTGTGGTTGAGAGTTTTTTCCCCATTCACCCAAACCAACATGCCAGCGCTCTATTGTTTTTCTGGAAACTTCCAGTGCTAAATCCACACCTTGCAACCCAGAAAAAGATTTTGCTTTTGCCAAAACCAATTCAGGATTTTCGACATCAGTACTGATACAAGCGCCTAATGCCCCCTTTTCACGCAAACGTAAGGTCAAATCACGAGTGTCAATATCAGCAATTCCAACCACCCCATTTTTTTTGAGCCATTCTTGTAGTGATTGTTCGGCACGATAATTACTGTGAATTATTGAAGCATTACGGATGACTAAACCTGAAGCCCAAACTTTGTTAGATTCCATATCCTCATGATTGCATCCTGTATTTCCGACATGTGCAGTGGTTAAAGTGATGATTTGTCGTGCATATGAAGGATCAGTAAGCATTTCTTGGTAACCAGTTAGCGACGTATTAAAAACCAACTCGCCAACACAATCACCTGACGCTCCTATTGAAATGCCTTTATAAATAGTGCCGTCGGCTAATGCTAAAATTGCTGGTTGGTTCATCATGGATCTACTCTAAGTTGTTTATAATGATTTTTAATTTCAGCCTGAATGACACATTGCATCATCAAAATGATGCGAATCACTCAAGCTCAAAAAATGCACATAAAGATAAATGCCAGCAATTGTAACTTACTTATTTTAAAATTTCATGTCTTCAAAGAATTTTTTCACACCAGCAAACCAGGAATTAGATCGCGGAGAATGATTTGCTTTAGCATTTTCAAGTGATTCATGGAATTTTGTTAATAATTCTTTTTGCTCACGGGATAAATTAACGGGAGTTTCTACAACTACTTTACATAGCAAATCACCTTGACCGTGCCCTCGCACAGATTTCATTCCTTTGCCCCTTAAACGAAATACTTTGCTTGTTTGAGTTTCTTCAGGAATCTTGAGCGTGACTCGTCCTTCAAGAGTAGGAACTTCTATAGAGCCCCCCAAAGCTGCAGTGATAAAACTTATGGGCACTTCACAATGCAAATCATTTTCATGTCGTTCAAATATGGTATGTTTTTTAATACTAACCTGGACATAAAGATCACCAGGCCCCCCCCCATGCACTCCTGCTTCACCTTCGCCGCTTAATCGTACTCTATCACCATTATCAACCCCTGGTGGAATTTTGACGGTGAGTTTTTTACTTTCACGTATTCGTCCTTGGCCATGACAACTTGAGCATGGATCAGAAATAATTTTCCCTTCTCCATGACAATGAGGACACGTTTGTTGAATCGAGAAAAATCCTTGTTGAATCCTTACCTGCCCTATTCCGTTACATGTTTCGCATGTTTTTGGTTGAGTTCCTGCTTTTGCACCAGAACCACTGCACACGGTACACGTGCCATGTCTTGGTACCGTAATTTGTACTTCTTTACCTAAAGCAGCCTCTTCAAGAGTTAATTGCACATTAAATTGCAAATCAGCACCACGTTGGCCACGTGATTGTCGACCAGCACCACGTCCACCTGAAAAAATATTTTCAAAAATATCTTCGAAAACATCACCAAAACCACCAAATCCTCCAAAGCCGCCAGGACCACCTCGCATAGAAGGATCAACACCCGCATGACCGAATTGGTCATAAGCAGCCCGTTTTTGCGGATCGGATAAAATGCTGTAAGCGCTTTGAATTTCTTTAAATTTTTCTTCTGCTTCAGAATCGCCAGGATTACGATCTGGGTGATACTTCATTGCCAACTTGCGATATGCTTTTTTAATTTCAGCATCACTGGCAGTTCGACTTACATCTAAAAGTTCATAATAATCCCGCTTTTCCATAACTACTCACAAAATTTAAAATTAATAGGCTTCATAGTCCGGATTTTTCTAACAGTATGAAACATAAAGTCTCTATCATTATGTCAAATTCATTCCCACGCAAAAAACGAAACCCATTTATACCTGTTAGCACAATGTACTATAGAAAATGGGGCCTCCTCTCACTACCGTTGACTTAAGGAATCTATACTTTATTCCGGCATCCTGCGGCTTGTCCGCGAGATCCATCACCATCATTGTATCCTGCAGATACGTCGCTGGATGTCGACTGAAAGCGTGTCTCTTAAGTCATTAGCAGTGCTCTGCCTGCACAGAAAAATTATTGCTCTTAAACATAATGACCACAACAACAACGTAACCCAAGAAATGAGTCCTCATTTCTCAAGTTACGTTTTGCTTCACCGAGGCTAGAATACCCAGGCTATCATATATTACGATAGAACCAATTATTTCTTATCGTCTTTTACTTCCTCGAACTCAGCATCAACAACACTTTCATCCGTCTTAGCTGATTCATGTGTTTGTGCCTGTTCCTGGTGTGCTTGTCCCTGCCCTGCTTGTCCTTCAGATGCCTTTTTAGCATAAACTCGCTCAGCCATTTTTGCAGATGCATCACTTAACACTTTCAATTTGTCTTCAATTTGTGCTTTATCACTACCTTGAATTGCTTCTTTTAATTCAGCAATAGCCGTTTCTATACCTTTTTTCTCATCATCGGTAAGATCTGTTGCTAGATCTTTCATAGATTTTTCACAGCTGTGAATTAAGCTATCTGCCTGATTACGAAGATCAGCCATTTCCTTAAATTTCTTATCTTCTTCTGCATGTGATTTAGCATCTTTTACCATAGCTTCAACTTCTTCATCACTCAAACCACTGGAAGCCTTAATCACAATTGATTGCGCTTTACCTGTAGCTTTGTCTTTAGCAGAAACATTAAGAATACCATTGGCATCAATATCAAAAGTAACTTCGATTTGAGGAACTCCGCGTGGTGCAGAGGGAATATCACTTAAATCAAATCGTCCCAAAGATTTATTCGCTGATGCTTGCTCTCTTTCCCCTTGCAGCACGTGCACAGTAACCGCTGTCTGATTATCATCTGCTGTAGAGAAGACCTGTGCTGTTTTGGTTGGAATGGTTGTATTTTTTCAATGAGCTTCGTCATTATTCCACCCATTGTTTCAATACCTAAAGATAAAGGCGTAACATCAAGCAAGAGAATATCTTTTACTTCTCCAGATAATACCGCAGCTTGAATAGCAGCACCAACAGCAACTGCTTCATCAGGATTCACATCTTTACGTGGTTCTTTGCCAAAAAATTCTTCTACTGTTTTTTGAACTAAAGGCATACGTGTTTGACCACCAACCAAAATAACTTCATTGATTTGTGATACAGTTAAGCCCGCATCTTTTAGCGCCGTCTTACAAGGTTCTATTGTACGCTCAACCAATTTCTCTACTAAAGATTCCAATTTAGCTCGAGTCAATTTGATATTTAAATGTTTAGGTCCGGAGGCATCTGCCGTAATATAAGGCAAATTAACATCAGTTTGCTGTGCCGAAGAAAGTTCAATTTTAGCTTTTTCAGCAGCATCTTTAAGTCGTTGCAATGCTAATGGATCATTGTGTAAATCAATACCGGAATCCTTTTTGAATTCAGAAGCGAGGTAATCAATCAATGCCAAGTCAAAATCCTCACCCCCTAAGAAAGTATCACCATTGGTAGCTAATACTTCAAATTGGTGTTCTCCATCCACTTCAGCAATTTCAATAATAGAAATATCAAAAGTACCACCACCCAGGTCATATACCGCAATAACTGAATCACCGCGTTTTTTGTCCATGCCATAAGCAAGGGCTGCAGCAGTAGGCTCGTTAATGATACGTTTTACTTCAAGACCCGCGATGCGACCCGCATCTTTTGTCGCTTGTCGTTGAGAATCGTTGAAGTATGCAGGTACGGTAATTACGGCTTCTTTTACTTCTTCACCTAGATAATCTTCTGCAGTTTTTTTCATCTTACGCAATACTTCAGCAGAGATTTGAGGCGGTGCTTTATCCTGATTTTTCACACGAACCCAAGCATCACCGTTATCCGCTTTGATAATCTTGTAGGGCACCATTTTAATATCTTTTTGGACAATCGCATCATCAAATCGACGACCAATTAATCGTTTAATTGCAAACAAGGTACTGTCTGGATTAGTCACTGCTTGACGCTTTGCAGATTGTCCAACCAATACTTCACCATCGTCTGTAAAAGCGACAATGGAAGGAGTAGTACGGTGACCTTCACTGTTTTCAATTACCTTAGGTTTATCACCTTCCATTACAGCAACACATGAGTTGGTGGTACCCAAGTCTATTCCTATAATCTTTGCCATTCTATTTCTTGCTCCAAAGTAGTAATTTTTATGCAATAATTCTTATATGGGTATTACGTGCAAAATTTCAACCCACTAACCTCATAATTTATTTTTTTGATACAACAACGCGCGCTGGTCTAATCACACGATCGCTTAATTTGTAACCCTTTTGGAATACAGCTATGACCGTGTTTGGTTCAGCATCTGGGGCAACCTGCATCGACATCGCTTCATGTAATTGAGGATCAAATGGAGTACCAATAGGATCAATTTGTTGTACTTCAAATTTTTGTAATGCATCAACAAAAAGTTTCAGCGTCAATTCCAAGCCTTCGCGCATCGATGCATCTTCTGCTTTTATAGCCAGTTGCAAAGCTTGTTCTAAGCTGTCAATTACAGGCAATAAAGAGGAAATCAATTTCTCAACGCCATAACGATGGGCATTAGCGATTTCTCGTTCCGCCCTACGGCGAAAATTATCCAATTCTGCTTGCGCACGGACGGCCTTTTCCCAACTTTCATGAGCTTGTTGTTCTGTAAGAGTGAGTTTTTCGCTCAATTCAACATAACTTGGATGCTCTAAAGATGCTTCTTGAGGCTCAAGTGAGTCCATCACCTCAACACTCTCTTTTTCTGAATCTTGAGACTGCTGTTCTTCATTTAAATGTGTTTCTTTAAATTGGTGCCAATCTTTTTTTTCTTTCTTACTCATGCAAATACTCCTGATTTACCAGAATTAATGTCAATAGAGTGTATCATCCCATACATCATATCCTTGGTATTCGAAAATTAATGTTAGGTTTTAACGGACCTAACTAACGTAATTCGACATCAAAAGCCTAGACGAGGCCTTGATGCATTCACGTTATCCCGTAACGCTTTTCCCTAGCCAATCTGGGCGTCGCATTGATACGGATGCCAATTCTAAAGAGAAGCAGTTCGACATACAGTACATCGTTATTTGTATAACGAACCTACTTTAACTGAGGCGAACAACGCAAATGGGGTCAGCATCACAAAATTTCAAGTCCTTAGTTCTTAAAAAATGTTTGCTTGCAGTATATGTTCATTTATTCCATACTTAGACTTAAAAAAATCATCTAGGTTTATTTATGCAAAAGTGGTCGCCTATATCCTGGCTTCAATATTCATATCTACAGGCTGCAACATATGCTGACGAAAAAAAATTAAATAAAGTTGTAGAACAATTAAGCGCATTACCCCCATTAGTAACAAGTAGCGAAATTAAAAATTTAAAAAAAGAAATTGCGCGTGCAGGACGAGGTGATGCATTTATTCTTCAAGGTGGTGATTGTGCTGAATCATTTAACGATTGTCGCGCAGAAATTATCAGTAATAAACTAAAAATCATATTACAGATGAGCTTAATTTTGTTACATGGCTTGCGCAAACCAATTATCCGTGTTGGACGAATTGCTGGGCAGTATGCAAAACCTCGTTCCTCTGATTGCGAGACAATTAATGGTATTACTTTGCCTAGCTATCGTGGCGATCTTGTCAATTCTCCTGAATTTACTGCTGAAGCAAGAGAACCCAATCCCAAACTCTTATTGCAAGCTTACAACTGCTCAGCAGTTACTTTAAATTATATTCGTAGTTTGCTTGATAGTGGATTTGCGAGTCTTAACCATCCTCAACAATGGGATTTAGGTTTTGTAGAACACTCAAAACAGAAAGAAGAATATCAAACCTTAGTAAAATCAATAGCTGATGCTTTGGAATTTTTAGATACCATAGATGGAATACAATCGAGTAATTTATCTAAAGTAGATTTTTATACTTCTCATGAAGCGTTGCATTTGCATTATGAACAAGCTCTGACACGAAAAATGGACGATGGATTATGGTATAACCTTTCAACTCATTTACCATGGATAGGCATGCGCACGGCACAAATTGATAGTGCTCATTTAGAGTTTTTGCGCGGTGTTGAAAATCCTATTGGCATCAAAATTGGTCCAGGAGCTACTCCAGAATGGTTAGAGGAAGTGTTAAATAGAGCTAATCCACAACGAGAAGAAGGTCGGCTTTTGTTATTTACCCGCTTGGGAGTAAAACATATAGAAAAACTCCTTCCTCCGCTTATAGATGCAGTGAAAAAAACACAGATTCCAGTAACATGGTCTTGTGATCCTATGCATGGAAATACAGAAACTACTTCAGATGGAATTAAAACCCGCCATTTTGACAATATTCTTTTGGAATTAAAACAAGCGTGGGAAATTCATCGTAGTATGGGTAGTTACCTAGGCGGTGTTCATTTTGAGCTTACTGGTGATAATGTTACCGAATGTATTGGCGGAGCTCGTGGATTAGCCGCAGACGATCTCAAAACAGCATACCATAGCCTAGTTGATCCTCGTTTAAACTACGAACAATCAATAGAAATGGCAATTCAATTGAGTCGACAATTTAGAAAGAGTTAAATGTATGGGCTTAAATGAGCCCTCAATTACCCGCTTAAGCTAACCATAAAGTTCTTGCAGCCTAGTTGAAATAAAGTAAAACGTTTAAGATTTTTCAGATCTTAACTGGCGGGTTTCTACGCTGCAGTCTCTGTAATTACTTACAAGTCTCATCAGTCCTATCACCAAACGTATCAACAAGTATTTCACTCGTGTAATGATTCGCAGCCGGCCATCATAACGAACGTTGATTTGATTTATCACATAAAAAAGCCCATAGGTCATTTAACTTCAGGGCACTAGGTAACAGTAAACCAGGTTATCTTCCTAATTTTATTTCAGAAGATAACAGTTTTTTCTAATTGACCTCGAGACGAGTGCTGGCGGTTATAACAATGAGCGAATTGATACGCCGTGCCATAATCTGAAAACTGACACCGATATCCTTGCTCGCCAGGTTGAGATTTTTCGTATTTGACTCCTTTAACACTATGGGGTTCAACACAGTTCACTTCAATATATCGTCACACATTCACACTCCAAAAAATGTCGAATATTACTACCTCAACCGTTTCAGAGCATTACTCTCTTCAGCATTCCTTAAGAAAGATGTCACATTTTCTTAAGAATAACTTATTAAAATATATATATAAGACTGCATAAGAGATTGAACATGAGAGATAAAATAATAGGCGACGAATTGGAAGCTGACGCGTTTGATGGGTTTGTTCTAGACGATCCAGTACCTCATAGAGAAGTTGATAAGACGAACTTTGTCTATGGCCCTGAAACAAATTGGGAAGTAAATAACGGGATGAACTCCTCTCGTTTACATAAATTATATAGTTTATTTTTTGATGAAAAATCAGCTTTTAATCTGGGTGAAGATGTTATTGTATCTGGAAAAAGTCCTTTAGAAGATGCTTACAGTTTACAGGCTAAAAACAGCGACCAACAAATTTTTTTATTTAGGCCGGATGGTGGCAATATTGCATACTACGATGCTGACTCCAAATCGGAGGCTGGTTGGCTCGATGCCCAGCTTACAAAAAGTCTGGCAGAAATTACCGCGTTTTGTGCGACAACATCAAAACCCACTACGTTTGTAATTCCTTGTGTAGAAATGCCTACCAATTTAAGTAAAGGAGTTCAGCATCAAATATTGCTTACTTTTAACTATGATCCAATTAAGAAACAACTAACGCCTACAGTATATGATTCCATAGGCCGCGATACTTATGCCGAATCATTTTCATCTTATTTTAAATCAAAATCCAGATCGACTTGTGATGATATTTTAAATCAAAGTATTAAGAAAGCAGCTAAGGAGGTTGATTCCTCTCTTACAGTTAGTGAGCTTAATCGAATTGCCTATAATCATCAAAATCGTCTTACTGAAGGTAATTGTGGCTCTTATACATTCAGAACAATTAAAGAGGTTGTTTCCTCGGCGGCTCAAGGTATTGCTGTCAAAATTCCTGGTTCGGGCTATATTACTTCAGACAGTTATTTAACCGCGCCCCACGTGCAACAAATTCAAGAGTGTATCAAGTATCGAACTTTAGGTTTTACTGAGATTGAGCGTACAATGAGCGAAGGGAGTGCTTCTCCTACTGATCTCTCAGAGTTTATCTCTGCTCTGGAAGTTTATGGTCAATTACGAGCGCAACAGCCTGAAAAAGGAATGTTAAATCTTGTGGGATACAGCAAACTAACCAAACTAGCTGCTGTTGAGCTGTTAACCAGTATTTTAAAAGATATTAACGACGGTAAAGAAATTAGTGAGTCACAATATATAAAATTAAAAGAGCAAACCGCTTGTTTAATGGATTCATCTTTAGGCAGTTTGGTGCAGTTTCATCTTAAAAACTTAGGCGCTGAATCCCTAGAGAAACTGGTTATGCCTCATATGAAACTGGATTTCGTACTCATCGAGGAAGAGCTATTCGATGTTCCAGAGATTACCGGGACAGATCTTGCTGCGAATCGACAAGCGCCGGTGAGTGAAGATGCCTTGGAACGACAAAGACAAATGAGAGAGGGTGTTGCCGATATTCGTCGTGAAAATGAAGCTGACACAGATTTAACAGAGCGTGTAGTAGTAACCACGAGGGTATGATCGCTGCGTGAATACAGGCTACTTAAATAAAGGTAACGGTGTCAGTTTTCAGATTGCAGCACGGCGTATCAATTCGCTCATTGCTATAAAGCCGCACTCGTCTCGAGGTCAATTAGAAAAAATTGTTATCTTCTGAAATAAAATTAGGAAAATAACCTGTTTTACTGTTACCTAGTGCCCTGAAGTTAAATGAGCTATGGGCTTTTTTATGTGATAAATCAAATCAACGTTCCTTATGATGGCCGGCTGCGAATCATTACACGAGTGAAATACTTGCTAATACGTTTGGTGATAGAACCGATGAGACTTATAAGTAATTACACAGAGACAGCTTGCGCGATTTAAGATAACCCACTATTTCACTGACAGGCCGGGAGCTTGTCAACGTTCTTTGCCTTATGAACAACATGAAGAAGGCAAGCGTCATGCACAAAAGATAGAACGTAAATTTTCGACCTTTCGCACACGAATTAAATGATCAGCCAGGAAAACAATTTGTTTTTCTAAATCTGAATTGATGCATGATCCTGTGATTGGTTTGAGCTCGGCAGAATAGTCTGATCAACACATAGGATGCACTATTTCCAGTCAACTAATCAACGATGATAATAGGGGCTGTACTCATGAACCGCCTCAATCATCGCTGCAACGTGTTCTGGTGGCACATCTGGAGTAATGCCGTGCCCAAGATTAAACACATGCCCGCTCCCATGTCCGAAAGAAGCCAACACTTTTTTGACTTGCTCATGAATACATTGCTTTGAAGTGAGCAATACCGAGGGATCTAAATTTCCTTGTAGCGCTACTTTACCACCAACTCTTCGCCGTGCTTCACTCAAGTCGCAAGTCCAATCGACACCTAAAGCATCACACCCAGTAACCAACATTTTTTCCAACCACTGTCCCCCACCCTTAGTAAATAGAATCACCGGGACATCAGGAGTATGATTTTTTATTTGCTGCACAATTTGCTGCATGTAATGCAAAGAGAAATTTTGATAATTTTCTGGGGTTAAGATCCCTCCCCAAGTATCAAAAAGCATCACTGCATTAACACCTGCGTTAATTTGCTCACAAAGATAGTCTGCTACTGATAGCGCTAATTTGTTTAATAACAGATGTGCTGCTTCGCTGTTGGTATAGATTAAATGCAAAATACGTTTAAAATCCCTACTGCTTTTGCCTTCAACCATATAACACGCTAAAGTCCAAGGACTACCAGCAAAACCGATCAAAGGCAACTCTTTTGGCATTTCTTTACGAATTAAACGTACCGCATTCATCACATAAGCTAAAGAATCTAATTCAGGAACTTGAAGATTAGTAATTGCTTGTATCTCCTGAATAGGTCGTTCAAAACAAGGCCCCTCTCCTTCCGCAAAATACAAACCCAATCCCATGGCATCAGGAATAGTCAATATATCAGAAAACAAAATAGCAGCATCTAAAGAATAACGACGTAAAGGTTGGAGGGTTACTTCACAGGCAAGCTCCGGATTTTTACACAAACTTAAAAAATCACCCGCTTGAGCCCTTGTCTGCCGATACTCAGGTAAATAACGACCCGCTTGACGCATCATCCATACAGGTGTTCGTTCAACCGGAAGGCGTCTTAAAGCACGTAGAAACAAAGATTGATTTAGATCGTACATTATTTGCCTCAATATCCTAAAAATGACGTAATAGTAACATACTTCTTCTGATCTACTCCAAATTATGAAATGGATCATAATTGACTATCGACAAAAATAGTAACACAATGCTCAATCTCGTATCTATCATGGAGATTCATTATGGGATTAGTTCAAAATTCATCGCTGTCTATTGGTGAAGGTTACCCTAGGAATACAGGAAGATTAAAAAAAGTAATTGGAAATTCTCAAGAGGCATCGCAAAAAGTCGCTTTAATGGGAGACTCAACTGTAGATAATGGTTACTGGGTAGATAAAAAGATACCCTATGCCGAAAAATCACATACTGTAACGCATCAAACTGCTTTAGCACTTGCAAACAATGCCCAATCAGGTTCTTATTATATTGGTAATTTTGCTGTGGATGGAGCCACTACCACTGATCTAATGCGATACTGCCGATTAGATAAGGTTCTCCCAACTGATAAAGATCACACTGATTCCAGGGTTCATCAACTTGAAGCAGTAACTGAATGGAAACCAGATATTGCCGTATTGAGTGTTGCTGGCAATAATTACCGTGAAGCCCTGGCTAATACGTTAATAAACCAAATAAATTATCCCAAGCTTCTTTTACGAATAACTCCGGAATCAGCGAAACCAATCATTAATTCAGCTTTTCAGAAAGTAAAAGAAAAAATACTACTTGATTATAAAATGATTATCGACCAATTAGTGGAACAAAATCCTCAACTCAGTCGTATTGTATTATTATCTCAATATTATCCTTCAATTACCGAATTTACTCCTTATTTTATTTATACTGGTTTTTCTCATCTCGCACGGTCAGAAGGAAAGAGTCAAGGACCATTCCCAGTAATTGAAGAAACCATGAATGAGCTTTATCGAGAAATTCTAGCCTACGCGATAACTAAAGGAAAAGAAATTGTCTTTGTTGATGTAACATCTTCCTTAAATCCTTTAGGTGGAAAACATTCACATCAAATTGAACCCAATGAGCAAGGTTCTGCAATTATGGGGCGCTTAATTGCCAACGCAGTTCATTACAATTTTCCGAAACAAGAGGCTGAAGAAGATAAGAAAAGCATTGCTAGACTTTATCTGAATGCAGACGAAAAACATATTCAATCACAAATGATACAAGAACAGGAGATTAATAAATTTACTGTTAAAAAGATAACTCAATTTATCAGCGAAAATCGATACCGTCATCTAGGTTTGTTATTTTCACCATCTTCAAGCTTAGGAGCGCGTTATGAGGGTGCTTATCATGCCATTATGGGGAAACAATTTGATGCTGAATACAAAGGATTATTCGCTTTCGGCTTACTTGATTTGAGTTTAATAACAGTTATGGCTTCATATCTATGGCGTGTTGCAGTAAATGAAAACGTTCATAGCTCATTTCGAGTGATGGCTGGCACTGTTGCCGCCCCTGTTTTATTAAGCAAAATGGTTCTTGGCGTATCATTAATGCTGACGCTTGCTGTACCTATTCTTGGATATGATAAAGCAGTGAATCTTTTTACCGATCCCACTACCCCAAAAAATAAAAACGACCCCCTTCCTGAAACCGATGAATTAGTCCCAGCACTGTATTAAGCAAGGGGCTCGTAACCACAAAAGGTATGGAAATGCCTTTTGTGGTTATTCTCTTTGTTAATCAATCCCTAGTTATATCAAAGCAATACTATACAGAGAGCTATTAATTTAGATAAAATACAAAAAAATTATCTTAAGAAAAAAATGGATACCTTAAACATAAAAGCCCTCAAGGTCAGTACAAAAATAGGCGTGTATGAATGGGAACAACGTATCAATCAGCACTTACTAATTGATATCAACATTGATACTGATTTCAGTGCTTGCGGAGAAGATTTAACTAAAACAATAGATTATGAAGCCCTTTGTGAACGGGTTACCCTGCACGTAGAATCAAAATCATTTCAATTAATTGAAACAGTTGCCAATGAAGTGGCCACCCTAATTCAAGAGCAATTTAAAATAACGCACCTTACAATAGGCGTAAGCAAACCACATGCCATAAAAAATGCGGAAAATATTCAGGTGATTGTGCGTCGTTAATAAAACTAACGAAAGTATAATAGAACTCTTGCATAACCCGATCCAAACGGTAGCATTTAAATAACTGTGTCATCTCTTTCAACCCACTACAACTTAACACTTAGAAGAGGTGCACATGAGTAAGAAGACAATCGATTTATCGAATTTTGATTTCAATGAGTTCAAATCAGAAACCTTTGCGCAGTTAAAATCAGGGCAATCGCTCACCGACAAAGACGGAATCCTTACGTCGTTAATTAAAGAGTTATTAGAGTCGGCATTAGAAGGAGAAATGGATTCTCATATGACAGACTGTTATGAGACAGGTATAACCAACCGTCGTAATGGTAAAACGACTAAAACAATCAAATCGACTACTGGCGCTTTTTGATTTAGAAACCCTTCGAGATAGGGATGGCAGTTTTGAACCTGAGATAATAAAAAAACGCCAAATGCTACTTAACGAGTCACTGGATAATAAAGTTTTAGCACTCTACGCAATAGGTATGAGCTACGAGGCGATAAGCGAGCATTTATCAGAGATGTATGGATTAGAAATCTCCAGCGCTAAAATCAGCCTGATTACCGAATGGCGTAATCGCTCCTTAGAATCGGTATATCCAATCGTATTTCTTGATGCCATGCACTTTAAAGTACGTGTTGACGGTAAGGTCATAAGTAGAGCCTTTTACACAGTTCTCGCCGTTAATTCAGAAGGTAAAAAAGATATTTTAGGACTCTATTTATCTGAGGCAGAAGGAGCTCGTTTCTGGCTTGGTGTATTAAATGACCTTAAGGCTCGCGGTGTAGATGATCTTCTTAATGCAAACATCGATGGGCTTAAGGGATTTCCCGATGCCATTACGGAAGTATTTCCTAATACTGAAGTGCAACTTTGTTTTGTTCATCAAATTCGTAACTTATTGAAATATGTGGTCAGCAAAGACCAGAAAGCGTTTATAGCTGATTTAAAACTTGTTTATAAGGCCTCAAGTAAAGACTTGGCGGAGCTTCATTTGCTTGAAATGGGGTAAAAAATACCCCGCCGTAATGAAATCGTGGAATAATAACTGGGAGGCTCTATCACCGTACTTTAAATATGCAGAAGAGCTCAGACGCATCATTTACAATTTACACAATCAATATTGTTGAAGGTTTTCATCGGCAAATTCGCAAATACACTAAACTAAAAATAAATAAAGGCGCATTCACCAGCGAAAACGCCCTTATTAAGCTTAGTTATTGTGCTTCCCAGAAAGTACTGGAAAAATGGAATCAGCCCATGCACAATTGAGTTCTTATCGTCTCCCACTTACAAGTCTATTTTGAAGACAAGCTAACATTGGAGCTTAGATAAGCAGATAAGCAATGAGGTGACACAGTTAAATGAACTGAACACTCTCTACTTTTGTTTAAATTCTCACTATATTTGTGTTTTCCATTTTCATTTCAGTTGACTCTACCTCTTTCAACTGCACCAGCAACATTTGTTTATAATTTACGCTTTCTTGAGAAAGCTTAGTTTGACCTATAAGAGAAGGTTTATTTTCATTGAGTGCGTTATGCAAATACCGGCTAAATGAATTCGCATTAACGCCCGAGTTATTAACTACATCATGAGTTTCTTTTAATATTTCGAGTATAGGCTTGTCTTCTTTAATCATCTTTATTAATTTTCCTGCTTGTTCCCTTCCATATTGACCATATTGATAATTTGTTCGAAACCAGCCCGTAGCGTTTTGGCTAGACCAGTTTAAATAGTTATCAGCGGCGATTTTTATTTTATTGACTATTTCACCAATTTTTTCTTTATCTGAAAATTTTGCATTAATTTGCTTCTTTTTCTCATCAATCATATTTTGAAAATTGACATGCTCTTCTTTAGGTAAAGATTCTTTATGAAGTTCAAGCTTTCTTAATTCATCTAGTAATTCTTGTTTGCACTGGGTTGCTTCCTTCATAGTTAAGGCTTGGCTTATTCGTTCGGGTTTAATATTTTCATATATTTTAACGAGTACCGAATAAGGGTTATACCCGCGACCTACAATTTCTCTGGCAACCTTTCTACGCTCTCTTCCTACTATTTCCATTTTGTTGATCGCGCTCTGATAATGTTTCTTTTCTGTTTCAATCAGATTATTTGTAACGTCATTTATGTCGTTTATATTGTTCTTTCTTTTTTGTTCATTCACAACTTTCTTTAACACATTTTGTTCTTCTTGTGTCAGGATTGGCTCAGGAATTTTTTCCAATGCTTCATTCACGAGTTCAACCGTATTTATAGCAGCTAAAACTTGCAGTGTGTTTTTTATTGCGTCAGGAAAGGGATCTTTACCCTCACCACCAGCCGCTATAGCAATAAGTTGCCCCCATGTATACCCATCTTTTTTTATTCGATAAATATTGTCTTTTTCGAATGCAGATCCTTCACATCCAGGCTTAAATGATTCTCCCACTTTACCAACCCCCTTCACGACAGCAATTCCACCTCGATCAACGAAAGTATCGTAGGAGTTTCCGTTTGTGTGATCCTCAATCCACATATGCTCAGGAGAAGTCTGCCCTGATTTAAATCCGCCACATAAATACATGTTCTCCACAGGCAATACAATTTCTTGTAACTGACTCAGTTTTTGAATTTCATTCATGGCTTTCTTGCGCTTTTGGATGATCTCTTCATTTGTTTGCTCAGGATATTTTTTCATTATGTAATTTTCGTTACTTTCCTTTTTCTCCTGCTCAGCCAGATCATGTTGAAGCTTAGGAATCAAATATTCGTTCGAAATTTCATCGTTAATCTCAATGAATTTATTATTCAATTCGCCTGATTTTTCATCTGAGGTTGGACTAGCAATTGCAAATATGTGACAAGAAATTCCTTCGTCATATGCATCAACGTTCTGTCTGCGACGAATCTTTCTATGATTCTTGTTATGATCCTGAAATATTGCATTATACGCTTTACTTGTAGCTGGGTTTTTAGACATAGAAGCATCCATTAATTGAATAGTTGGTGATCTCGATTGACTGAATATTGTACAATAAATAGCTTAACAAAATATTAATTTTATGGTTAAAACAGATTGATTGATACTGAAAATAAAAATCGGCAATTAATCCGACTTTAAGTAGAAATAATGCGAACGTGTACACGCGCCTTTGATTTAAAGTATCTGCCTCATACTTGTTTCATAACGCTTCCTTTTTGTTGCGAGAAATAAAGAAAAGCTGCAGCAATTGGCACCAGATTTTGAGCAAATGCTCCATCTTAAACTCTTGGAAGGAATCAATCGATTTAAAAGGTAAACCTAAAACAAGTAAGGAATTTGAAATTCATCATGATCGCAGCAATTGTTCCACTACCATTGGCTTAAGGGCTACGACATTTTCGCAAAAGCAGAAATCCATTTCTATAAGAGGATTAAGTCGCGATCAACATGAGTGAGTCGCGGCTATCGTGAGAACAACTAAAAGTTCCTTAATCACAGTGTGGCACTACTACTGACTGTATGCCTAAAGCCGCAATAATGTGTCCAATTGAGCTTTGCCTTAATCATCCACCAGTAGTAATCATCCCATTCAGACGTTCATTTCGGGCTAAATTGATCTGGGCTTGTTGCGCAAGTCCCCGATTAGAATATGGGCCAACTACTACTCGAAACCAATTACCTTTAGTAGGGTGACTCACTGGGATGATATAGACACTAAACCCTTTGAGAATCAATGTGCCTTTCATGTGCTCTGCATCTTGACGCGCTTTGAATGAAGCAACTTGCACTAAATAATTTCCCCCTGCAGAAACAGGAGCAGTTTTGGTTGCAATAGCTCTTGCAGGAGCTGGGGGTTGTTGAGTTATGTTCGATTTTACTTGCGACGATGTAGCTGTAGTGGATGCTGCTGTAACCGCATTTGTAACAGGAACCGTAGTTGGCGACGATGCAGTAACCACATTAGTTGCTGGATTTGCATTAGCAACGGAAGCAGGTTGAACGGTTGTCACATTGCTACTTGCAGCGGCAGTCGATTGAGCTGCTGTTGTTGCATTGTTAGCTTGTGATGCCGGTGTTTTTTCATTAGCAAGTAATGTATAAAACTCAAACTTGGGTTTAGGCGGAATCACTGCCTGTTGTGGTGCCTCAGGTTTAGCTGATTCTTTTTTTGCGTCATGATGCGCCAATACTTGAGTATTTACCCAATGCATTATTGTTTCAAAATCAAAAAAAGAAGCAGCCATATAGCCTAATAAAAAAATAACCGTAATCAATAAAAAATGGTGCGATGCACCACTGCGCGATCTTGAAGAACGTTTATTATTATATTCTCTTGCCATCACATACTCTCAGGAGCGGATACGCCCAATAAATCTAACCCATTGTATATTACCTGACGCACTGCTTCGAGCAAACAAAGACGAGCACATCGTAATTGTTCTTGCTCACACAGAAGTGGAACGGCATTATAATAGCTATGCAATCCATTGGCTACTTCCCGCAAATAGTAAGCTACCTGGTGAGGTTCGCAATGCTCAGCGGCTAATTCCACAACTTCAGGATAACGACTTATTAACGAAATCAAATGAGTTTCATGCTCTTGCTCTAATAAGTCAAGATGCTTTAGTCCCACTGCTTTATCCCAAAATAACCCTCTTTCCTTCAATTGCCTTAATACAGAACATATTCTTGCATGTGCATATTGAATATAATAAACAGGATTATCATTAGATTCTGATTTAGCCAAATCTAAATCAAAATCCATATGTTGTTCCGATTTACGTGCCACATAAAAAAAGCGAGCGGCATCATTACCTACTTCTTGACGTAATTCCCTTAAAGTTACAAAAGATCCACTTCGCGTAGACATTTGTACTCGCTCAACACCACGATACAAAATAGCAAATTGAACTAAGAGCACATCAAGCGTGCTTTCATCATGTCCTAAAGCTGTAACAACCGCACGTAAACGGGTGATATAGCCATGATGATCCGCACCAAAAATATCAATGACGCGATCATACCCTCTATCATATTTATTCCAATGATACGCTACATCTGAAGCAAAATAGGTAGTATGTCCATTAGCACGAATCAAAACACGGTCTTTTTCATCACCAAAATCAGTAGCCTTAAACCAAAGTGCTCCTTCCTTTTCAAAAGTATGGCCACCGTCTTTTAGTGCTTGAATGCCTTTTTGAATGGAACCGTCTTCAAATAATGACTGCTCCGAAAACCAGTTATCATATTTCACCCCAAATTCAGCAAGATCATCTTGGATATCTTCTAAAACCGTATTTAGAGCATGTTGATGAAATAATGAAAAAATAGGCATGCCCAAAAGCATTTTCATCCGCTCTACTAAAGCATCAATATAAATTTCTTTATCGCCACCATGTGGTTCATCAAGAGGTAAGCCCTCGATAACTGTAGCCCAGGGGTGGACATATTCTCTATTATGCTTTAGCCAAAGTTCTTGTGCTATTTCTGAAACATAATCCCCTTTATAAGCATTGGCTGGAATCACTACAGGTTCACCGGAAAGCTCGAGATAGCGTAACCACACACTGGCAGCAAGGATATTCATTTGCCGTCCAGCATCATTGACATAATATTCTACAGTAACATCATAGCCTGCTGCTTTGAGCACATTTCCTAATGTAGCCCCAAAAGCTGCTCCTCTGCCATGCCCCACATGTAACGGTCCTGTAGGATTGGCAGAAACAAACTCGACCAATACTTTTTGATTTTTGCCGATAGTACTGCAACCGAAACGACTCCCCTTTTCTAATGCTTCAGCGATAATTTGTGAGCGAGAATTACTGTGTATAAAAAAATTAATAAATCCTGCTCCAGCGATTTCTATCTTTTCTATAACAGGATCAACATGAATTGTTTTTACTAAAAGTTCCGCTAATTTACGTGGAGATTGGCGGCAAGGCTTAGCCAAAATTAAAGCCAAATTACTGGCATAATCTCCATGAGCTGAGTCTTTTGCACGATCAACCTTAATTTCAACATCCAAATTGTCGGGGATTTCTCCTGATTTTTGTAATGAAATTAACGCGTGTTTTAAAAGCTGCTCTAACGTATGTTTCATGGTACCTAATTTTCCATCAAAAAAATGATGCTATTATGCGCTTTTTTGTACTCTATGAAAAGGTTTTAATATAGTTCACGTAAATACACGTTAAATCTAAAAAACTTCAAATTGTTAGCTTATAAACTATGCGGTACACTTAAATATAACTTTTAACATTCATAATCATGTGTTATCAAATTCTTGTGAATCATTAACGGGTATAGGCCCTACACTTGCAGAAAAATTGGCTAAATGCGGAATCCATACCGTACGTGATCTGCTTTTTCACTTGCCTTATCGCTATCAAGATAGAACTCGCATCACTCCCATTCAAGATGTACAACCTAATACCTGGTGTGTTATTGCTGGAGAAGTAAGCAAAACTGAGATTAAACCAGGTAAGCGTGCTCTGTTGCATTGCTATGTCCAAGACAAAACAGGTGTAATAAGGCTCCAATTTTTTCATTTTAACAAAAATCAAATTAAAAATTTAAATAACAGCGTAATGATCCATGCTTTTGGCGAGGTACGTGAATTCAACAACACATGGATTATGACTCATCCTGAATATCAATTACTAGAAGATGAAACTCAATGTCGAGTTCATGAAACATTAACCCCCATTTATCCAAGTACCCAAGGCTTAAGCCAAACTCGGTTAAGGCAATTGGTTCTGGTCGCGTTAAAAAGCTGTGAACCTGAGTTACAACAATTAGAGTGGATGAGTGATGCGGAATTACAAGCAAATAATTTTTATCATCTTGGCGAAGCGATTAAATTACTGCACAACCCACCTCCTGATATCTCCCTGCACGCTCTTGAAACAGGAGAGCATCCAGCTTTGAAACGATTAGCTTTTGATGAATTATTAGCGCAACGATTAAGCATGCAATTTGCCAGAGCATCACGTAGTACTTTACATGCAACTCCATTAGCTCGAGATAATCACTTAAACAATAGATTTCTAAATGCCCTTCCTTTTACTCTGACTCAAGCACAACAAAGGGTAGCCGAAGAAATCAACCTGGATTTAATGCAGACCAAGCCCATGCTGCGTTTGGTACAAGGTGATGTGGGAGCAGGAAAAACGATTATTGCGGCGCTTGCAGCATTACAGGCTATAGCCAATGGTCAACAAGTTGCTTTTATGGCGCCTACAGATTTATTAAGTGAACAACATGCCAGCAATTTTATCCGTTGGCTTGAGCCTTTGGGCATTAAAATATTAAGATTAACTGGGAAAATGAAAGCAAGCGAAAGACGTCATGCATTGAGCGCTCTTGCGGACAACAGCTGCCAGCTTATTATTGGTACCCATGCATTATTTCAAGAGGCAGTTCATTTTTCACACCTGGGTTTAGTCATTATTGATGAACAACATCGATTTGGTGTGGAACAACGATTACTTTTACAGCAAAAAGGACAGCACGAACAACGAGTTCCTCATCAGCTACTGATGACTGCCACGCCTATTCCAAGAACACTTTCCATGAGTTATTTGGCGCATCTAGATGTTTCCGTTATCGATGAATTACCTCCTGGGCGTATCCCAATTACAACTGCTGTATTAAACCAAAATAAACGAGAAACAGTGATTGAACGATTACTCGTTGCCCTCTCTAGTGGCCGACAAATCTACTGGGTATGCACCCTTATTGAAGAATCCGAAAAATTGCAATGCATGGCAGCAACAGAAACAGCACATACCTTACAAGAGCAACTGCCTACCGCTCGAATTGGCCTAATCCATGGGCGTATGAAACCATTAGAAAAAGAAGCAACTATGGCTGCATTTAAAAATGGTGAAATCAATTTGCTGGTAGCCACCACCGTTATTGAAGTCGGGGTTGATGTCCCCAATGCAAGTTTAATGATTATAGAAAATGCAGAGCGTTTAGGTTTGTCACAACTCCATCAATTACGTGGCCGTGTAGGCAGAGGAAGTACTCAATCTCATTGTCTCTTACTTTATCAATCTCCTTTATCACAGCAAAGCACTGAGCGTTTAAAAATCATGCGCGCAACTAATGATGGCTTTATTATTGCAGAGAAAGATTTGGAATTAAGAGGGGCTGGAGAAGTTTTAGGAACAAAACAAACGGGTTATCGACAATTTAAAATCGCAGACATCCAACGAGATCATTCTTTGTTGCCTCTGTTGCCTTCTCAAGCTCAAAAACTAATACGCCATACTCCAGAAATCGCTCGTGATATCACGCAACGTTGGTTAGGGAATTTTGAACAATTTCTGCAAGGATAAAATATTTTTAAAAATACATCAGTCAAGACTGTTTTTTATTTTTTTCTTTGTTAATATACTCAGGCATATTTCTCCTATTTATTCACATGTCCTGTGGATAACTTTTTTTACATGAAACAGCTTGCGCAAAAATCAAATTAACTTTTAATTCAAAAGTTCTTATTTTATAAGGACATAAATCATTTGCTTTATGTTTTCAAAAATTAGTTACCCACAAAATCTGTGGATAACTCTGTGTGCAGAACGTTTAATATCTTGTGAAATCTGCTTCCCCGATATCTGCTTTAGAACTTATCAACGTGTCTTTAAAAATTGACCTCTTTCGAAACTTGTAGTCAAGAGATACAAAAAAATTTCTAACCGTGTTTAAATATCGATAAAAATGACCATTAATATGCAATTAAAATACAGTTCGATTAATTTTTTTTCGATTTGAATCATGAAAAAACAAGTCGATATGAGCTCAGTTCCAAATAAAAACAGTTTGACACAAGAAATTAACTTATTTTTACATCATACTCAAATTAGTTAAAATTAAAATGATTCAACTTGACAGATACCAGCAAGCAAAAAGAGTAACTCTTTTAGGGGCAATTGCAAATGCCCTTCTTGGCATTCTTAAACTCGTTGGTGGATATTTCTTCCACTCCCATGCATTAGTAGCTGATGGAGTTCATTCTTTTTCTGATCTCATTACTGATGCGATGGTTTTATTCGCTTCTAAATATGGGAGTCTTGATGCAGATGCGAGCCATCCTTATGGACATCAACGTATCGAAACAGCCGCAACTTTATTATTAGCTCTTTTACTTATTTTGGCAGGTGTTGGTATCGCTTGGGATTCATTATATGACCTGCTCAAATCGGATCACATCAAACCTGATTGGTTATCACTGCCCGTGATTTGTTTTTCGATTATGAGTAATGAGTTTTTATTTCATTACACTTTATACATTGGAAAACGTATCAACTCCAAGTTAATTACTGCTAATGCCTGGCATCATCGTTCTGATGCCGCATCTTCTCTTGTTGTTTTGGTAGGATTAATTGGCAGTTTATGGGGCTTTAGTTCTCTAGATGCCATAGCAGCGATAATTGTAGGTTTTATGATTATAAAAATGGGGGGTGATTATGCTTGGAATAGTGTTAAAGAATTGGTGGACACAGCCGTCAGCGCAGAGTTATTAGCACAGATTGAGCAAGTAATCCAAAAGGTAGATGGGGTTGAAAAAATACATCAATTACGTAGCCGATCTATGGGTGAAAACGTATTAATTGACGTACATATTTTAGTATCGCCTAAAATATCAGTCTCAGAAGGACATTATATTGCCCAACATGTACATCATGCATTAACAGAGCAGATTGAAAGTGTTAAAGATGTAATAGTGCACGTTGATCCAGAAGATGATGAACGCTTTTGTCCTTCGTTACATCTACCCAGCAGAAGAGTATTATATGAACAGTTACTTCATGAAATTCACCGGGACTTTCCCCAAATACTATTCTGGAATTTGCACTATTTAGACGGAAAGCTTGAGATAGATATGGTGTGTGAAAAACACTTTACGCAATGGCAGGAGTTACATAAAAGAGCACTACAAACATTAAAATTACAAACTGATGTTGTAGAAGTTCGTTTATTTAGCTTGCAAGAAATCATGCATCACAACTAAACTATTGTGTTTGGCTTGAGGTAGCCTGAATGCTGTAAAGATTAATGAATACTGATTTTACTTTGTGTTCAGGTTGTATTTCTTTTCTTAGATATAGAAATAGGATAAGTAATGGTATCAGCTACCAGTTTAAAAATATTTTTTGCCTTTTCCATTTTTATAGTTATTTTAATGGCAGGCTGGTATCCCTTTAGAAAACGAATTAAAGATGATAAGCATATTGATTTTCCTATAGGGGAAACATTAGCTACAGGAGTATTTTTAGGAGCTGGATTATTACATATGCTCCCCGACGCAAATGCTTTATTCATGAAAATGGGATACAACTATCCTTTTGCGTTTATCATCACCGGTACTGTATTTCTTATTTTTTTATGGTTTGAACACCTGGGCAAAGAGCTATATCATCATAATAGCGCGACACATCCGGCATTCGCAATTTTAGCTTGGGCAATGCTCTCCATACACTCGGTTATGCTTGGAGCTGCCCTAGGGATATCCCACCATAATTCAATGATCATTATGATTTTTCTTGCGATTATTACCCATAAGTGGGCAGAAAGCTTTGCAATCGCAGTGCAATTGAATAAAAGTTCAATGAGTATGAATACGAGTCTCGTCTTTTTTCTTCTATTTAGCTTTATGACTCCGCTAGGCATTTATCTAGGTTGGTATTTTGGCCAAGGAGTAGAGACTAACTCCATATTTGACCCAATTTTAATTGCCTCATCTGCGGGTACATTTCTTTATTTAGGGACATTACATGGCCTAGAGCGCTGTGTTATGGTGGAACGTTGTTGCAATCTTAAAGATTTTAGTTTTGTGATTATCGGTTTTTCACTCATGGCTTTGGTAGCTATTTATGTCTAAGTTCTTACAACAAGAATCAATTACTCTCGCTTCAGCCTCATCCATTCGCCTACAACTGCTGCAATCACTCGGTATTGAATTCTCTGTAATCCCCGCCCATTGTGATGAAGAAGCGATCAAAGCGACCTTTGATTCGGAAAATACACTTAATTTAGGGTACACTTTGGCAGCCTGCAAGGCGTTGGAAGTGAGTCAATCTCATCCAGAAGATTTTATTATTGCAGCAGATCAACTGTGCGTATTTGGAAAATTAATTCTCAATAAACCCTTAAACCACCAAACTGCAATAGAACATTTAAGTTTATTAAGTGGAAAAACGCATCAACAAATCGCGTGTCTTTGTATTGCCAAAAATAATGAAATACTTTGGCAACATCATGAAATAGCCTATTTAACCTTGCACCATTTAAGCGCGCAAACAATTGAAGCCTATCTGCAAAGTGAAAAGCCTTATCATAGTTGCGGTGCTTATCACTATGAAACTCAAGGTAAATGGTTATTTAAAGAGGTGCAAGGCAGTGAGGATACCATCTTAGGATTACCTTTGCGCCCTCTTGTCAGAATTTTAATACAACTCGGAGCAGTACGCTTTACCTAAAACAATACTAAAAACTTTAATCACAAATAGGATACAACATGCAAATAACCAAAATTCAAGCACGTGAAATTTTAGATTCTCGTGGTAATCCTACTGTTGAGGCAGATGTTATTTTAAAAAATGGTACTCAAGGAAGAGCGAGCGTTCCATCTGGGGCCTCAACCGGAAGCCGTGAAGCGTGTGAACTTCGAGATAAAGATTTGAAACGTTATAATGGTAAAGGCGTACAGCAAGCTGTTGCACATGTAAATCATGAGATCAATCAAGCCTTACATCTTTGTTCTATTGAAGATCAAGAAGCCTTAGATAATCGATTATGTCAATTAGACGGCACAGAAAATAAATCTCGTTTAGGTGCGAATGCCATTCTTGCAGTATCACTTGCTGCCGCAAGAGCTCGAGCCAACACACACAACTTACCCTTGTATGCGGCCCTAAATCAAGGGGAAAAAATGTGCATGCCAGTTCCAATGATGAATATTTTAAACGGAGGAGCTCATGCCGATAACAACGTCGATATTCAAGAATTTATGATTATGCCTGTGGGAGCTCCTGATTTCCCTATCGCATTACAGATGGGAGCTGAAATTTTTCATGGGTTAAAAGATGTACTAAAGAAACAAGGCTTAAATACTGCTGTAGGTGATGAAGGCGGTTTTGCACCTAATATTCGCTCCAATCGCCAAGCCCTCGATCTGCTGTGTGAGGCAGTTAACAAGGCTGGCTTTAAATTAGGAGATGAGATAGTACTTGCTCTAGATGTCGCGGCTTCTGAACTTTATAAGCAAGAAATGTATCATATGGCTTCAGAAAATCAAAAATTTACCTCAGTGCAACTCATTGATTATTATGCAAATCTTGTTGCAAATTATCCCATAGTGAGTATTGAGGACGGCTTGGATGAAAAAGATTGGATGGGATGGAAGCATTTAACCCAGCAATTAGGCGATAGAATTCAATTAGTAGGTGATGATGTGTTTGTAACTAACCCTAAAATTCTCCAAGTAGGCATCACACAAAAAGTAGCCAACGCAATTCTTATTAAAGTAAATCAGATAGGAACTCTAAGTGAAACCCGACAAACGATCCAATTAGCACATCAAAATGGATATCGTTGTGTCATGTCACACCGCTCTGGAGAAACAGAAGACACCTTTATTGCCGATTTGGCAGTAGCCACAGGTTGTGGTCAAATTAAAACAGGATCACTTTGTCGTACCGACCGTATTGCCAAATACAATCAACTCTTACGTATTAATGAAGTTGCAGCATTACCCTATGCAGGAAAAGCCCTATTTAAAAAATAGGAGTCGTTCGCATAATAGCGCAAACTTATCGAATTAAGTTTGCCTAGAGGAGGCGTTTACTTTCGAGCAATAGAGGGCCAACCAATCGTTTTATACAATATACAAATCAAACTCATATTATATTAATTGGGAACGGTGATTTAGGGTTGCTCCTCTTATTGCTCTATAACTGGCATATAATTATGCCTTTTCTGTAACGGTCACAACATTCACTTTTGGTCAATCCCGCTTACAGAGGTTTGCAACCTATTCCTGTAAATTGACTGCGAAGGAACTGTCGTGAACACTCACATCCCAGCAAGCATGCGCTCCTCCATACCCCAGGAAATCTTAATGCAGCACTTTTGTATACTTACTTCTATTGTTATGCGTTACAGGCTACTATTGCATTCATGCCAGCAACATCATCATACTCATCTTTTCTTGAATAGAAAAATCGATTTGGATTACATCGTCCTGATTGCCACAACTGTAGTTTTATTAAATTTTTGTTGGATGAATGACTCAGATCTGGATTCCCAAAAACTATTTCGTGGGTTTCTGTATCAAAAAATCGCTGATTTATATCATCAGCACTCGTTATTGAATTTTGTCTTCTTAAAGTTGGTGACGACGTTGGTAAGTCTTCTAAATCGCTATCTAATTCATTGTCATTCATAATAAACTCATTTAAAGAAAATGTGTGCAAATTGTAAACTACAATTGTTAAGAAAATATTATGCCAATTTGACAAAATACACAGACAAACTATCTGTGGAAAAGCGACATGGGGGAGTCGAGGATGGTTCATATATGTCGCAAAAAGTTGTCTAGCTCCCGGCCAGCTTATATAATTGTACTCCTGATAAAAACAAAAGTAGTTTCATCAGAAGAAGTGACAAAAGTAAAACCGATATTTTTCCTCATCCAGATTTTAATTTAGCAACTATCTCCCTATTAAAAATTTGCCATTACATTTGTCCTAGAAACATCCTCTTCCACAATTTCATTGACGTAGGATTGCTCTTTTGATTTTTGCAATTCTAATTTAAAATTTACAGAGGGAGGCGTTTTTTCCTGAGAAGATTTTTTGTCCTCAAATTGTTCAATTTTATTCAATGATCCTATCACATCCTTCATATTTTCTTGTAACGTGGGGAATTTATTTTCAATTTCTGGGGTGATAAAGCCCAGTATATTATTTGCTGCCGCCCTAATATCGGCTGGAGATGATGCTGGGTTAATCAGCTTATCCAAATCTTTTTTTATGGGGGCAATAATCGATTGATCTTCCGGAGTAATTGATGCCATCCATCGACGCTTCCCATCTATATTTGCTTCAAGTCTCTCTTTCTCTTGAGCGATAATTTCTATTGGATTACGGTTTTCATGGACGACCTTTAAATCCGCAACTACAGCGGCATAATCATGTAACATGATATTGATCGCATCAATTCTTTCTTTTTGATAAGGTTTTGGATGTGCTCTATTTAACTGCGTTTTATAAAGTTCTTGAAGGGTAAGAAACGCTTTTTCTAGAAACTCATTTTGTTTCTCACTATCAAACATAGCAGTTTTTTCAGAGTCATTAATAATTGTTATCAATTTTTCCATTGAGTCCAATTGATTTCGATTAAAATTATGTTTGTCTCTGAGTTTTTTAATTGCATTCAAATGACGAGATGGAGGAGTTTCATCGTTCTTTTCAATTTCATTTTTAATATAATTTATTAAAGAGTTACGTATATCATTCAAGCGCGTTGAGTTATGGAGAAGTACATTTTCGGAGTGGATACATACTACTTCAATATGGTTCATACCCTTAGCGTCCTTGGTGATAGAAATTGGAACCATAGCAATATCATCAGGAATCCTTGAGATAAATTCTTCCTCCTTCTCAAACCTTGATATATTTGCCACGTTATAATAATCTGCTAGCCTTTCTGGATTTTTAATATGCAAAATTACTCCATTACTTTTGGCAAATTTGGCTGTGACATCTATATTGGTAGTAGTGCTAAGAATTTTTTTAGCTGCAATATCCACAATATTAATTTCTACGAGTTCCTCTGGTGAAAGAGTAGCCAGTTTATCTTGAGCTTGTAGCTCCTTTACCTTTTCAAATTTTTTCAGAGCATTATCTAATCCAAAACTTTGTCCTCGAAGTAGTTCATCTGGTGTTTGTTGTACTTCAAGTTTACGTTTATCCAAACCCGCCTTATGTATTGCGACGTTTAATAAAAAGGCCATTTTTCTTTCGTCATCTGTCGTTGTTTTAGGATCATTATATCCCCCAACAATGGCGTTTATTTTTTTAAAAAAAGGAGTGTCTTCCGTGTACATTCTTAATAATACGTCTCCAAAAGTAGGTTCGCTCCCTTTAGCTTTCATAAGCGTGTTCTTACAGCCTGCATACAATTCAGATATCCGAATTTTTTCACGATCTTGTTTAAATTCAATTTTTGTATTTTTCATCATATTCGCAACAGATCTTAAAAAATTATCATCCAAGTTTTTTGCTATTACTGTAAGTTGGCCACGTCGAGTCATATTTTCAATTGATTCGACTGATATCCTGGATAACATATGGTGTTGCTCAGCTGGTTGTGCTAATACATGCAGTAATTTTTGCATGGTTTGCTTCACTGCTAATTCCTCTTGAGCAAACTGTTTGGGTGGTAATGTAAATTTAGATGAAATTAGTTTTTCCAAATCTTTTTTAATTTCTTCGCTGGAGATTCCCATGATCCCACCTCGCATAATAGTTACTTAGTTTTAACTAAATTTAATTGTCCTTAATTAAATCTTAGCAACGTGAAGTGAACAGTAGCTTATATGCAAGAGAAAATTTGGAATACAGTTCTCCAATATGGAATAGTTTCCTACATGGTTTGAATGTCGTATGAAGATTAGTTTGCTATAAACCCTATTAGGATTGATTTTACTGCACATCGAGGCGAAAACCACTTTGATGCAGTTGAGTAGGGTAAATTGTCGTTAAAACATGTATTCATTTTTGTTATTTTGCCTTAGGGGGTAAAGATTAATCCTCCGGGAACTGAATATTGGTGTTGTATTTCGTTCGATTCAGACAAAAACTACTGCGAAACATTTTAATGTTCGCTTCATTTGCAAATACTCGGCGTGCAAATTCATTATAATGATTCATATCTGACACATGAATGATTAATAAATAATCAGTCTCACCAGAAACAAAGTAGCATTGCTTTACTTCTTCTTGCTCTGCCATTTTACGCTCAAAATGAGCTAATAAATCCTCTCTTTGTTTCTCCAAGGTGATATTAGCAAACACAATAAGACCTCGCCCTGCTTTAAAAGGATCAACTAAAGAAACATCTTTAACAATAATACCCTCGTCCCGTAATCGTTTTACACGTCTAAAACAAGGAGGGGCTGAAATTCCTACTTTTTCTGCTAAAGAAAGATTCGTAATTTGATTGTCTTTTTGTAGTAGATTTAAAATTTTTCGATCAATTTTATCCAAAAAGACTGCTTTAGCGGGTTCAGTTGTTGGCTTTTCCTCTTTATTCTTTTTCATATATTACCTAAACCATTAAATATCTAATTATAAAATGAAATAAAAACACAATAAATTAGAAATTTATTTATTTATATTTCGTGATAAATTACTCGTCAAATCAATAAGATCAAAAAGAGAGCAATTATGATAAGACCAGCACAGAGTGATGATATACCGCAACTAAATCAACTTATTGAACATTCAGCTAGAGTTTTAAGCTCTAGTGACTATACAAATATGGAAATTGAAGGAGCAATTCATGCGATTTTTGGTGTAGACAAAGAATTGATTAACGATCAAACATATTATGTTATTGAAAAAAATGAAGTGCTTATTGCATGTGGAGGATGGAGTAAACGAAAAACTTTATTTGGAGGTGATCAATGCAAAGCTCGTGAGGAGGGATTTTTAGATCCTCAGAAAGACTATGCCAAAATTAGAGCATTTTTTGTTCACCCCAATTATGCCCGCCAAGGACTAGGAAAAAAACTCTTGGAATATTGCGAACAACAAGCATTGGCTAATGGATTTACCAAGTTTGAAATGATGGCCACATTACCAGGCGCAAAACTTTATCAGATTTGTGGTTACCAAATGATAGAACCCAAATATTTCGCTCTTTCCAAGGACCAATCTTTTAAAATGCTACGAATGACAAAATATGTAATCTAAATTCTTATATAAAGACATGGAATAGCTTTTTTATTGGCTAAAACCATGTCTCTTAATATCTCTTTAAGCTTCATATCGTAATATGTTCTCAACGTAACAATCTATTATAATAATCATGCCAAAAATATATTTACTAACAGCACCATTTGATGAGGACGCAAAAACTGGAGATGGACAATATGCTGCTTCTTTAGAATTAGGTTTTGCAGAAAATTATGACATACCCTGTACCTGGTTAAAAAAAGACCAAAGACACTATAGCATCCCATTTCCGAGCGACACTACTTCTATTCCAGCCGACACCATCCCAAGTGCGATAGTCTTACAGCCAGTTGCCAATGAAAATACCCTAATTAGCGGTTATAAGTTAAAAGAAGCTCTTTCTTCAATAGAAGAAGCCCAAGAGGTGAATATTAAAACCGTTAGTCCCAGAACCCCAAAAGTTCTTGTAAAGCATGATAACAGCTTACAATCACTTACTATAATGGATATTTACTCCCAAAAACCCATCCAACTTGATGAAATAAACGTTGATAAAATAATTAACTCCTTAAAAACAAAAAAAACCAAGTTAGAAAAGGCCATAGAAGATAATAATGACGAGCTAAGTAAAATTAAAAAACCAAAAAGCAAGTTAGCGCGTTTAATTAAATTATATAATGAAAATAAAGAGAATATTAAAGATCGTTGTTCTTTAAATGAATATATTGAAGCCCATTTAATCCCCAAAGACTTTTCAACGAGACATATAAAAGCCCTCGATAATTTTTTATCCCTTAAAGAACATTTTGCAGGTCCAGTCAATTTAAAAGCATTGGAAAAATTAACGGATAAATTTACTGGAATCAAAGACTACACCTATGACTTTCACAGTAATAATTTGCCTTATGATTTAGAGCGAGATAAAAAATTTAGAAATTTTTATGGATTTGACGAATTAAAAGGCTCCATTAAAGGAATTATCACGCAGTTAGAAGAGCTTAGCCGGATCCGTCTTGCTGTAGCTGAACGATATGAGCATAGCTTTAAAGCAATTAATGAGGAAAATGAAGACTTACAAAGTAAATTAACCTTTATTAAACTTATTTTTAACGATGGCTTTAAAGAAGTCTATGACCAAGAAAAATTCATTAAGGCCTTATTAAATCCAGTTGAAGATGCGATCCGCTCTTATACAAACGTTAAAAACAAACTGGAAAACATTCAGGATATTTTTGCAAATAATGACGGCTATAGAGATAATTTAATCTTAGAATTACAAAACTTAATTTCAAATCAACAGGAGCCTTATCTTTCTGCGAATAAAATGTTGAGTGGTTTTTATGGCAAAAGAATTCTTTCCGCAAGCGAAGGATTTCATTTAGCTTATCAAGCAAACCGACGCGATCCAATCAAACCTGAAGTGATTAAAAGTATGATTGCCAGCATGCAGCCAATTGAAGAGGACACTCATCTTGATATTCATATACGTCCACCAGATTGTGGTGTATTTATTACTCCGGAAGATATCAAGAAATTTCAAGAAGCAAAGATCAAAGTCAATATCACGATCCATGAGTATAAGCAAAATTATACCCGACGTTATTTACAACAATATACCCATGACTTAATGCGCCAAGCAGATAGCGTGCAATTTTTTAACGAATCAGACCGAGATAACGCCATTATTGCCGCTACTTATGGTGATTGTGATAAGAGAAATACAACTGAATCTACTGGCGTTGCTAAAAAGATAAGAGAAGTTGGTGAAGAGTATACTTTAGATAAATATCCCGTTAAAAAATATGATTTAAAAGGAAAATCTGGATTAACCGTTGCATCGCAAAAATTAAGCACAACCCCTGATCACCCTTTGGATGTAGTGGCTAAAAAACCTAATATCTTATCTTTTGGTACGATTCGTCCAGGTAAAGGATTCGAAGAGGCCCTAAAATTGGCACAACTAGTAAAACAAAATGCATCTAGTATTGAGAAAAAAATACCGCAAATACCCATTGTAAAACTAGCAGGTGATCCACAAGATCAAGAGTTAATGCAACGAATAGTTGAAGAACGATTTGGTAGTGTTGCTGTCGAAACTTATCAAATAAAACAAGCCTATGATAGTAAATTTACTAACAGTCAACGTAGAGATTATTGGAAAAACCTAGTCAAGGAATTAAATCGACAAGTTAAGGAAGATGGAGCGACTCTTAATAATCCTTACATAGAAATACATCCCTGGTGTGAGGCACATGAGTTACTGCAATTAAAGCAAAGTTGCAAATACGTGTGTCGAATGGATGATATGGGTATGAGAAATAATGGCTCAGCAATTATCAGTGTATTAGACGTTGGCGTTGTGTATACTAAATTTGGTTCAGTTACTGATGATGTATTTATTAAAGGGGGCAAGTATGGAAATGCCGTTGATATTGGCGAGTATCGTTACGGTAAATTCAGTTTATTAAAAAAGGAAAAAGACTTTATAAAGGAACATGATAAAGAACCACTCCCCAAATGGCTTATCAAAAATCCGGATTCTGCCTATAAGCGTCAACCTGAATCAAGAGATCCACAAGATATTTTAAACTCAATTGTGGCTCGAGAAGAAAATCAGTTAGCATACAGTAAAGATATCATAAATTCAGAGAATTATAAGACCATAGTAGAAGCACAAAAGTTATTAACTGAACGATTTACACTCAAAAATGCAGTAGATCATTTATTAGAAAATGTAGGACTCCAAGATTTAATTATTAAAGAAAAAGTCGATGAGTTATTTGAGACAGAGGAACCACTCTTAGCACAAACGAATAATTTAGGAGAGCTGGCCACGATTCTCCCAGAGCGCCTTTATTTATCAAAGTCATGTCCTGAGCTTGGTTTTTTTGGCTCTCGCCGCAGTAAATTGGAAATTGAAGAAGAAAATAATAAACTTAAAAAATCAATAATAGTATTTTAATACAGGAAAAGGAAAATTTATGCCTGGCTCTATGAGAGATATTGAAGATTTAATTTGTGAAGATGGTATTACCGATGAAGTGACTCTGTTACTTTATAAGTTAAAACCAATTGACCTAGTAATGTTTAAAGTTACTGGCAGCAACACCCTCAAACAGCAACTTGAGTGTCCTGAGCTGGAACCATTCTGGGTCAACAAGTTTAATAAACTACGATTAGAAAATGATCATGCTTTTCAATTCAGAAACCCGGAATCACAATCAAAGGCTGATTTCTATTGTGGCTATGTTTTATATTTAGCAGCTTTAAAAGAAACCAAAATTAAAAACAATAATAAGTATAATGATTATCTTATTATTTCTCTGCTACAGTTTAATTGCTTTTATGCTGCTCAGGAACTTTTGACCCATCTCATTATGAATTGTAAGAATAATCTCAAACTCGAAAATGTAAATACTTTGTACGACTTTCTGATTCAGATAAATTCTCAATTACAACAACACCAAACACCAGGCTGTTTGTTACTCGCCAATACCTATTTTTATCTTGCAGGATTTTATCAGCGTTTAAATCTTAAGAGAGAAAGTATTGAATGTTATAAATCATGCTGGGAGCAACTTCATTTGGCGGAATTGTTGGAATCAACATCTGAGAGAGAAATTCACAATGCCTATTTTGGGCGAGGATTAATGCTGAGTAATGCCTTGGGATTAAATACCATAGCAGAAATTAAAGATCGCTGCAGTCAATTCAACTCGGAACTATTTACTGATGCTTTTCGACTTGCTGCTGAAGCAAAAGCTGAAAAAACGTTTAACAGTAAATTTAAAAGTAGTTCAAGTATAGATATGGAAGATACACGTCCCAATAATATTCCGTCAAGGTTCTAGCATCTAGTCCCTGCTTATTTTTTAGGATGATACTCGGGAATTTCCTTGGAATAACGCCCTTTTATCGTTCTAAAAAATCTAGAATGAGCGGAAAATCCTTGTTAATATCGCCTGATGGAAGAAATGCTTCATGAATTCGAAGTTCTTTAGTTGCATAATCAGGACCCACCATAACTATAGGTAGTTTTGCTTGGCATGCAATATGATAAAATCCCTCTTTCCAACGAGTAACTGGACTACGAGTACCCTCTGGAGTAATTGCTAACTTAAACGAATCACGAGAACGAAATAATTCAACCACTTGGTCAACCGTCTTATTTTTTTTGGAGCGATCAACAGGCGCTCCCCCTAATACTCTTAAGAGCAGGCCTAAAGGAAAAAAGAAAAGCTGATTTTTAGCTAAAAAGTGAATCTTAACTCCTAGTTCGAAGCGCGCAAATAAACCAACTGCGAAGTCCCAATTACTGGTATGAGGAGCGACAACAACCAGATACTTTTTATCTTTAGGTAGTTCACCTACAATCTTCCAACCAAATAGTTTTAAAATAAAATGACCAAGTCTTTGCATATTCACAATCTATAATTATTTTCATTAAGTATCGTTGACATCTGCATCGTTTGTCCGCTTTCATTAATGACCATTCACTTCGACCATTTTAAAATAATAACGATGTTTATTAGGTAAATCCTCTTAATCTTAGGCATAAACCTTGAGCGTTCTTCAAAAAATTTAAACTAGAAATGCTTTTGAGCCATTCGTTTCTTGCAACATTCGGACTGAGGATGCTCGAGAATCGGTCTCGAAGCCTTAGAGATAAGGCTTTCGCCCTTCCTCAGACTGAACAATTCTAAGTAGCGACTGGCTCCCAATGTTTAAATTTGCAAGAGATCTCTTAGGCATAGACCGCAAGATCCAGGTCACTTAAATAAATTGTCAACACACCTTAGTATATACAAATTATTATTTTGATACACCTGAAATACTTTGCATAAACACAATTTGCCTAAGTTATTCAAAATAAAAACTGCTAAAAATAAAAAAAACATTCTAGAGTTTAAAATTATACTAAAATGATACATATATAGGCGTAGCTATGGAGTGCTCAAATGAAAAACGAAGATCCCGCACTTACTATTTCGAATCCGCGTTTACTCGCCGCTGTTTACTATGGATTGCTCTCTGTTGTCGGCACCATACTGATAGACGTATTGCTTACCTCACTGGATATTATGGAAATTGTTCCTCTTTTCCAATCAATAGTCCTAGGAGTAATTGTTGCTGCAATCACTGGAGCAATATTTGGTGAACTTATCGTTCATTGCCCTAAACCTTATAAACTTAAAACCTTTATGTTAGGTTTCGTCATGGTTCTTCTTTCCTTACCTTTTTTTGATCTGGGCTTGATGTACTTCATCGAAGAATCAGAAAGGCCAATATTCAAAATAACCAACTTTCAGGATCTTTTTCTTTCTTATCTGTCAGTATTAGGCCACAGCTATATTTTGTTCGGATTTTTACTTGCCATTGCAGCAGGCGTTGCTTCTATGTATTTACGCGGCCTGTTCGTCTATCAAATCTTGCATACAGATAAACGCCGAAGTCACCGTTTACCGCGATATATAGGAGAATTAGACAAAGTCAAAGCAAAGCCCACCCCAAAAAAGCGTACTATGCAACGGAAAAAAACTTCAGTAAAATAATCTAAAATGAGGCATCTATGAAAGTGTACTCCTACATCTGACGACTATCATCATGTTGAGTAAGTAAGTAACAACAATATAAAATTCACATTTTCAGATCTCATAAGAACACTTGTAGCGATTATCAGCCAATGCACATTTAAGATAATCTTATTTTGTAATAGCCCAGCTACCTCTGTTGAATTTGGCACAAATGGTTATCTTGAGCTCAGGTTGTGAGAAAATTTTGACAAACCAGAGCAGCATGTCAGTGAGTATTGGTTTACACAATTTCTCGCAAGATGAGCCAAATACGGCCGTTTACTGAATGGGGTTGGGTTCTTACCTTATTTTTGGATATTTATGCTCCTCCATAATTTCAGCAATAAAGATCAACTTTTTTTTCTTTTAGCTCAAGGAGCAACTGTCCTCACACCTAATAACCGATTGAATGAATCAATAATTCAACAATATTTTGCTCATTGTAATACCCAGACTGTAGATAAACCCAAATGCATGCCTTATCGAACTGCACTAATCAAAGCCTATGAGCAACTTAATTTTATTCATGCAAATGGCTCTTATCCTATATTATTAAGTGATACCCAGTGCCAGTATTTATGGCGTAAGATCATCAAATCTGAACCATCCATAACCTACAGCGAAGGCTTACTCAAATCGATTATCACTGCCTGGGAGCATTGCCAACAATGGCAAATCAACCCCGAAAATCCAAAATTTCTCTATACTCAGCAAACACATCAATTTCAGCAATGGTGGCTAGAGTTTGAGAAACAATTAAAACAGCAACATTTGACTACGGAACATCAATTAATCCCCCACCTACTTAATGCCCAATACCCGCTGTTTTCTGATTCGATTATTTGGGTATGTTTTGATGACTTTACTCCTCAGCAATTGCACTTGCAAGAACAGCTAATCAATCAAGGAATTACCCAATACCGATATGATTTGAAAGAAAAATCTTCTAAAATTGAAATGCTGGCAGCTCAGGATGATAAAGAAGAATATCAACAATTAATGTTATGGCTGCATTTAAAAATACAAGAAGGTCATCATCGTATAGGCGTAGTCGTACCTAATTTAGAAAAAGAATCAAATTTATTACAAAGGATGTTAGCTCATCATTTTGATTCAACGTTCTTCAATGTTTCTTTAGGCCAACCTTTAAGTGATTTTCCCTTAGTTGCACATGCCTTGTGTTGGCTCAATTTAGATGATTTTACATTAACTCAGCACCAAGCAAGCCTGCTTCTCCAATCTCCTTATCTTGGTTATTCTAAAGAAGAGTTTATTGAGCGAACTGAATATCTGCAAGAGAGCAATCTACTCGAAAAGCAATTAGTTTTATTAAAAGATTTTATAGAGGAACTTCATTTTTATACCCCGAAACTATCTAAATTATTAAGTCTTCTAATCCCCTATCCGCCAATGGCTACCCCTCAAGAATGGGCAAGCCTGTTTCAAGATCGCTTAAAGACGTTAGGGTTTCCCGGTGGCTATGGACTTAATTCAGAAAATTATCAATGTCTTAATCGTTTTATCACCCTTTTTGATGAGTTGAGGCAACTGGCAGTGTTCAACTCTTATTTGACTAAGACTGAAGCCCTTGAAGCATTATACCATTTGGCCCAACATACCATTTTTCAAGCACAAAAAAACAACGCGCCAATCCAAGTTTCTGGTCTTTTGGAGGCATCTGGGTGCGAATTTGATAGTCTCTGGGTTATGGGGTTAACTGATCAATGTTTGCCACAAAAGGTTCATTTATCTGCTTTTGTTCCTTCATATTTACAACGGGAACTCCGTATGCCTCATAGCTTGCCCGAACGTGAACTGCAATTTGCGCGTCAAATACTCCAGAGACTACAAAGAAGTGCTGATTCTGTAGTATTTAGTTTTGCACAGTTACAAGGTGATAATCCTAATTTACCTTGCTCCTTAATAACCAAATTTCCCCATTTTAACTTATTACCTGTACCTAACTCGATATATAAACCTCAATATGTAACTGTAGAGGAACAATTTTCCCTACCCGTATCACCAGAAGAACGTATCACGGGAGGTACCGCAATTTTGGCAAACCAAGCAAAATGCCCTTTTAAAGCGTTTGCGGAACACCGCCTGCGTGCCAAAGCACCTTTGCAAACAACTGATGGTTTGAATCATAAGGAAAGAGGAAAGATAATTCACAAAGTGATGGAGTTATTATGGCAAGCATTGGAGACCCAAGAGAAACTCCAGCAGTTAGCGCCCCAGATTTTAGATGAATACATAGATAAGGCAATTCATACCGCTTTAAGTCATCTGAATCAAAGTACTAATTTCCTCTGTGCGCCAGTTCAAGAAGTTGAAAGTACACGGCTAAAACGCCTGATACACATCTATCTCGAATGGGAAAAACAACGAACCCCATTCACAATCGCAGCATTAGAGCACTCTTATTCCATTAATTTAGCCGGGCTTGATATTCAAGTACGAATCGATCGTTTGGATCAAGTAGCAGATAAAAAATGGGTTATTGATTATAAGAGCACCCTTCCAGCGAGTAGACCCTGGCATGAAGAGCGGCCGAAAGAACCCCAGTTACTTCTTTACGCGCTACTTGATGATCAAATTAATACCTTTTTACTGATGCAGTTAAAATCAGGAAAAATATGCTGTGCGGGCCTTAGTGAAGAAAAACAGACTATTCATGGAATTACTTCATTAAAAAAGATGAGACATGGGCTGAATGCCGAAAAACGTGGCAAAAACAATTAACTCATTTAGCAATGGAATTTCAACAGGGATATTGCCCACCACAACCCGCTCATCCAAACATTTGTCAGCAATGCGACTTTCAAAATTTATGTCGTATTCAAGACAATGAATAGATTCTCTTCCTTTAATCAAACAGCTTCACTCATAATTAAATAAATAAAAATATCATGATTTTTCTATGTAAATTATGTTATAAGACGTTAATTTAGCATGAGTTATAGTAAGGATTTTATTAGAATCAGAGTCTCTCTGACTTCCACTCGTGCTGGGAAGCGCTGCTATTACTCCAATCAACGTCCCAAACGCATCGCGGGAGCCACGATGGTGAGGGGAGTTTGGATCTCGCGAACAAGTTGCGGGATGCAGGAAGAAGAATAGACTATCCCGAATACACTTTAGTTTATTAATTGAAATGGTTTTAATTACATGTTTTCCTAAATAATTATAATAAGAGATGAATCATGCCTTATAATCATAGAATATTAGAACAACGTTTAAGCACTTGTGACGACCAATTATTCGCACTTTTCGCCACTGAAAAAGAACTAGACGACCAAATTAAGCAACAGATAAAAGCAGTCCAAGATTATTATAATCTCTCTTACACTAAAGCAACTTCAGCAAAAACTGTTGAAGCAATTGCAAAAAGTTATGAATCTTTTGTTGCATTACTCACTAAGGTAAAAAATAAGGAAATGCCCCCCAAAGCAGCGATGGATGCATTGATAAACACAAGCCAGTCTAGAAAAGTTAATGTCTTATTCAGCAATCTTACTAAAGCATGTGAACTATTATTTTGGTCCGCGACTGCATTTTCTTTGTATATGGGGATTTTTGGAATTGCTTTACCTGTACTTGTTATCCAACCTGTTCTTGGTATTGCGGTGTCAATAACCATTGTTGGTGCAATGCTTGCAGCCGCATATAAAGCGCTTTCATGTTTTAGTGAATTTAAATCATTGAGTAGGCATGACACCGAACATACTCACGAAGCAAGCCTGGTTTCATTTTTTAGGCCAATACCCCAAGAACGAGAAGTAATTAGCCCGATTAATGAGGAAATAAACGAACTAGAAAACATATGTTGTTAAAATAACGTGACGCGATATAAACGAAAATGATTTTTTATATCGCGCTGTTTTTATTCAGGGCTGATTCCCTTATCGATTGGACATCCACCACTTTCGCCAGGGAAATACTTTACAGAAAAAAGTTCATGTGAGTAAACATTCGCTATAAAGGCAGTTATTGTTGATCTGGGTCAAAAGATAAGTTTTCTTTATCCAGAGTATTGTAGATATACCTTAACTCTTTGCGTATGCTCATTTATATACTTTATAGATTAAGAAGTTACAATTGCGAAATTTAATCAGATGTTTAATAATGATTAAATCACAGAACAAGGGAGTGAAGATGTCACTCAAAATAACTAAAAGAAAAATTTTATATTGTGGTTTTATTACATGTTTACTTAGTAGTTGTGTTCATCCACCCTATAACAATTTCAAACCAGTACATCCTATGCCTAAAAGAGTTGTGACCGGGGCAGTCGTTGGCACTGCAGTGGGGGCTGCGACTACAGGTACAGTAGCCGGAGCACTTGTAGGCACTGCAGCTGGAGGGGTGGCTGGAGCCGTTGTAGGTTTTAACAAAACGAGTAGCCGCAGTATCATTAAAGAATTAAATAATGAAAATATTCAGTTTGTGCAATATGGCGATACCATGACCCTTATTGTACCCGTTGATAAATATTTTATGTTTGAAAGTCCACGCCTTAATGAAATTTGTTATCCTGGTTTGATTAACATCGTAAGACTATTGAAATTTTATCCGGTTAGCCCAGTCTATGTAGCAGGATTTACAGATGATGTAGGTACTAGATATCATAAAAAATCATTATCTCAAGCACAGGCAGAAACAATGCTTACCTTTTTATGGGCAAATAATATCCCCGCGCAACTGCTTAAAGCAGAAGGTTATGGTGATAAAAATGATGTGGGTGATAACAAACTCATTCATGGTAGTGCATTTAATAGACGCATTGAAATTCAATGGTTCAGCAGTTTAGGAACTAAAAGATGCGCAACGTGTCCTGCGCCGGTACCACCACCTAAGATTTATGCAACCAAGTAAGGCGATTTAATGCGTACATCAAGATTTATTGGAGGAATTCTTTTAATTGTTGGGACGTCCATTGGGGGCGGAATGCTTGCGTTGCCTGTTGCTAATGCCGCGACTGGTTTTTGGCAGTCCTCTATTTTTTTGTTTCTGTGCTGGGTTTTTATGACCTTAGGCGCTTTTTTTATTCTTGAGGCAAATCTTTATTTGCCTCGAGGAAAACATATGGTTTCCATGGCACAAGCTACTTTAGGTAACTTTGGCTTGCTCATTGCCTGGGTAAGCTATCTATTCTTACTTTATACCTTATTATCAGCTTACATTTCTGGTGGAGCTGATGTATTAAACAGCCTTCTTTTTAAAGTGGGATTGCACTTAAAAGACTGGCAAGCAAGCTTTTTATTCACACTCATTTTTGGACTTGTAGTCTATGGCGGTATTTACTATGTAGATTATGTAAATCGTGGCCTAATGTTTGGCAAATTAGCTGTTTATTTTTTGTTAATAGTGCTAATTGCACCTCATATAGAAATAGAGCATCTTCACCATGGTGATATGGGTTACATTGGAGGATCGATCATGATTTTGATTACCTCCTTTGGATTTGCCATTATTGTTCCCAATTTAAGAGATTATTTCGATGATGATATTAAGCAACTAAAAAAAGTAATCTTTATTGGTTCATTAATTCCGTTATTTTGCTATCTAGCATGGGATGCCGTCATTATGGGTGCTCTTCCCTCCGAAGGCAGCCAAAATCTAGAAAGCCTGATGAGCAATCCGCATACTACGAGCGCCTTAGCCAGTATGCTCTCAAATAAAGTACAAAACACAACTATTAGTGCCCTATTTAATTTTTTCACCTCCATTTGTATGTTAACTGCGTTCCTGGGAGTGTCCCTATGCTTATATAGTTTTCTTGCCGATGGTTTGAAATTACGTGAACAAGGGACTCATGGTTTAGGATTATTTTTACTCACTTTTACACCACCATTACTAATTGTCATTTATTATCCCGGCGCATACATTCATGCTTTAGGTTATGCGGGAATTTTCTGCATCATTTTGCTACTATTTTTACCCGCTCTTATGTGCTATTTTGGTAGAAAATACTATAGCCCTGCTTTTCGTGTACCTGGTGGTAAATTGACTCAGATTGGTGTCATTGCTATTTCAGTTGGGCTATTGGTGCATGAACTTTGGAAATTAATAGGCTAAACGTACAAAATCTCGAGGATTGAGGGCATATACCTCAATCCTCCCTATCATTTTCAGCCTACACTACTTGATTGTACTTGGTCATGATGCAATTGACTCAAAATGAATAATATTGTATCATATTGAATTATTTTTGAGCTGTTTTTTGGATTACTTCTTATGAACCATTCAAAGCTAATAGGTGGAATATTACTTATAGTAGGGACTTCAATTGGTGGAGGTATGCTGGCATTACCTGTATCCACAGCAGAAGTAGGCTTTAGTAATTCAATTTTTTTCCTATTTTTATGTTGGTTTGTTATGACAGCAGGGGCATTATTAATGTTGGAAGTTAATCTGCGCCTTCCTGCAGGAAGTAATATGATTTCCATGGCTAAATCTACATTAGGTTTACCAGGACAGATTATAGCCTGGATTACTTATTTATTCTTACTGTACACCCTGCTCTCTGCTTATATTTCAGGCGGAAGTGATGTATTCAATAGTTTATTGCATAAAATAAACATTAATTTACCTAACAGCGTCACAGCAATACTCTTTACCTTTTTATTCAGTTTAATCGTTTATAACGGTATCCGTTCGGTCGATTATGTTAACCGAGGTTTAATGTTTGGGAAGTTAGGTATTTATATTTTGTTAGTTGCGATTATCAGTCCACATACATCAACTCTCGGATTGACGGGGGGATCTGTACGTGCTTTTGCTGGTACTTTAATGATTCTTATTACTTCTTTTGGTTATGCAACCATAATACCTAGCTTAAGAGATTACTTTGGAGATGATATTCATAGTTTAAGAAAAGTCATTCTCCTTGGTTCTCTCATCCCCCTATTCTGCTACATTATTTGGGATGCGGTCATTATGGGTGTAGTGGCACGAGAAGGAGATAATGGATTAATTGCGCTTATGAGTTCAGATCACGCGACAAGTGGTTTAACTGAAGCGTTGAGTCAATCCGTTCAAAATCAATGGATAAGTGGTTTTTTTGGATTTTTTACTTCTATTTGCATGCTCACTGCATTTCTAGGTGTTTCTATAGGTTTATTTGATTTTCTAGCAGATGGATTAAAGCTTAAAAAATCAGGCCATCAAGGAAAATATACCTTGGCATTAACGTTCCTCCCTCCTTTGGCAGTAGTTTTACTTAATCCAGGGATTTACCTCCATGCTTTAAGCTACGCTGGAATTTGCTGTGTTATCTTATTACTGTTACTTCCCGCAGTTATGGCCTGGAAAGGGCGTCAATACCTGGTAAGCACCGATAGCCATTTGGTCCCAGGAGGTAATTCCAGCCTCGTCATAATTGGTTTTGTCGCTATAGGTTTACTCATCATTGCCATGATGTATTAATCGTTGAATGATAAGCTTGTATCAGAGAACAACGATATTTGAAACTTTTACGAGGGATATTGTTAATTAATACTCGCGCTGTGTTGTCATCAGCCTCTCATTAAAGCACTGTTTCGCATGGACATACTCGCATCATAAAAGAACAAAGTATCCTACAACCAATTGCTCATTCAAAAAAATGGTTAATTAATGATCTATAATATAGGAAGGAATAACTTGTATCTGTTCAAAGGGTATACTTAAACCTTGATGAAAGGCAAATTATCAGGTTGCACCAAATACAGACTTTCATCGCATGGGCCACGAACGGTTACGATAACTTTACAGCAATAAGTACAAGGAGGTTATCATGTTAGGTTGGGCTCTTACATTTTTTATTATCGCAATTATTGCTGCAGCTTTTGGTTTTGGAGGCATAGCTGTAGCTGCTGCAGGAATTGCAAAAATTTTATTCTTCTTATTTCTAGTTATCTTTGTCGTATTTCTTGTTATGGGTTTGCTGGGACGCCGTCCACCTCCCCCCCTGTGAGAAACTCATAAAAATTTTAATTCACCTGCGAAAAGGGCTTCTTTAAGCTCTTTTTTATGCGTGTCAATTTAAACACCCTATCTCCATTAATACTTTATCCTTCATTTGTAGTTCTATTTTTCTGATTCATAAATACTCTTAAAAACCATAGTAAATTTAATAAGTTAATATCAACTTGCTTAAATTGAAAACATAAATACTTCGATTTAAGAATTATTGTAAATAATAAAAATATAAATTATCCTAAACGCAACTTAAAAGTCTAAAGGAATAGAATGAAAACTATTTAATTGCCAGTACGCACATCTTATTGTTTTCTTTGGTGAGCTCAGGTTATTGTTCCTCAAACCAATTATCGATTCTCTATTCATTTGATAGTTATGGTGAAGGCCGTACAGGAACAAATTTGATTACTAATAATGATGGTTTAACCTTTTATTCTCATAGCGATTTTCATATTTTTAAAATTAACACTATTTGTATGGTATAACGACTTATGCTAGTTGACCTATCCCCAAAAAATAATGCCATGACATAGATGAGATTTCCGATAAACTAAACCAAAAGGAGATCTCAAAGTGAAAAAGCGTTACACAGAAGAACAAATTATAAAAGCAATCAAATCGCATGAAGCAGGTATAAAGGTCGAAGAGATATGTCGAGACTATGGAATTTCGTCAGGCACATTTTACAATTGGCGAAGTAAGTATGCTGGCCTTGAAGTGAATGAGGCCAAGCGTCTTCGTGAGCTTGAATCAGAGAATGTTAATCTTAAAAAACTGTTGGCAGATAAGCTCCTGGAGCTAGAGGCAATGAAGGATGTATTATCAAAAAAGTGGTGAAGCCAGCAGCAAGAAAGTCGATCATCGAGCACCTAATATGTTTCTTTAAGTTGAGTGAGCGAGTAGCTTGCAAGCTGGCAGGATTAAGCCGCACAGCATTTCGTTATCAATGTAAACCACGTACGGATGAGAAGGCCAGAACACGACTCAAGGTTTTAGCCGCACAATATCCGGCCTATGGTTATTTAATTCTTCATGGACTACTTAAAGCTGAAGGCTTGGTTCAGAATAAGAAGCATACTTATCGATTATACACTGAGGAGGGACTTCAAGTTCGAACAAAGAAAAGGAAAAAACTGACTCGTCCTCGCCAACCAATGGAAGTTCCTTCTGCACCAAACCAGCGTTGGTCGATGGATTTTGTATCGGATCAACTTAGCAATGGGAGACGATTTCGAATATTGAATGTAGTGGATGATTATTCTCGTGAAATGGTTGGCCAGCTAATATCTACCTCAATCAGTGGCAAACAAGTGGCTCGCTTTTTAGACCAACTTATTGAGCAAAGAAATAAGCCTATTAAAGTGATTTGTGATAATGGTACAGAATTTACTAGTAAAGCGATGTTTTTCTGGAGCAAAGAAACGAATGTCACTTTAGGGTTTATTCAACCAGGAAAACCAACTCAAAATGCGTTTGTTGAGAGCTTAAACGGGAAATTCAGAAATGAATGCCTTAATCAGCACTGGTTTCGAACAATGGAGGAAGCACGATTTGAGATTGAACAATGGCGTAAACACTACAATAATGTTCGACCTCATAGCTCTCTAAATTATATGCCTCCTGTTGAATACGCAAGAAAGGTGGCATAGGATAATGAATCTCATCAAAGAAGTGGTACTAATTTAGGGGATAGGTCATAGTGAACCTAATTATTGCGGTACTCTTTTTAGAATCAACCTGGACGAATCAGAAAATCAATTCTTTGAAACATTAAGATCATTTGATTGCTCCCAAGATCAACCAAAGCTAAACACACTGCTTATGAGCAAGGACGGTAATAAATTATATGCTACATCGACAGATAACTACGGCTCAGTTCTTCAAATCGAATTAAATAAACCCAATTATCCCACCACAGTGTTACATCGCTTCACAAGAAACACCCAAGGACAACATCCAATTGATCTTATATTGAGCCAAGATGGGCGAACTCTTTTTGGTGTAACAAGCGGGTTGGATAGCAAGCATTATCATTACCCTGCAAATATTTTTAAAATTTCTTTAACTGATGAACCTGTTTACTCAATTTTATATATTTTTGATGAAAACTTACAGCACACACCGAGATGGCCTAGAAAAATTACGTTAAATACTCATGAAGATTCTCTTTATGGAATCAGTGAATATGGTGGAAAATATGGTAATGGAACTTTATTTAAATTTTATTTGAAGCGTTAAACTCTATTTTGCAGGGGGAAGAAATTAGTACCTGTAGCCCGGATCAGACATAGTAGTAATCCGTTTTTTTGCCGCCCTCCCTCCAAATTACGACTTCGTCTAATCCGGGTTAAAGAAGAATAGGAATCAATTTTCCTTAAGTTAATGCTGTAATGTAAACGCTTATTGAGAACTCTTCTGCTTTGTGGAAAATGGGGGTATTTGGTTACATTAATCAAAAATTTTAACCTGAATTGTTTGCTCGGAACTTTTCCAAGCTCTTTTCATAATCTCTGTGTTAAATGAAATACCAAAATTACCACTTCGATTAAGCGCAATAACCCCCATCTCCCCATTTAATTCTTTGTTTCGTTCATGAATTACATAATCACAAGCTTGTTGCAAGGGCATATTAAATTCAACCATCATGGATATAGTATGACCTACCACATTTCTTATTAAATACTCTCCTTCGCCAGTTCCAGAAACCGCACATGTATTATTATTGGCATAACAACCTGCACCAATAACACAACTATCTCCTATTCTTCCAGGAAGGCAATTACTTGTTCCTCCCGTAGAAGTTCCAGCAGCAAGATTTCCATGCAAATCCAAAGCTACGGCACCTACAGTTCCAGTCATTTTCTTATTGTGGATTACTTCCCTTGTCTCTAATTCATTGAGCCTTTGAAACATTTCATATTGATGAGGGGTTATGAAATAAGACTCATTTTCAAGTTCAAGATTATATTTTTTTGCAATTTCTAAAGCACCATATCCAGAAAGAAAAACGTGATTTGTATGTTCCATCACTAAACGAGCAAGATGTATTGGGTTTTTAACGGTACGCACCATAGAAACGGCTCCGGCCTGTAACCTAGCACCACTCATAATAGATGCATCCATTTCAACGTCACCCTGACAATTTAATGCAGAACCTTTTCCCGCATTAAATAATGAATTATTTTCAAGAACTTTCACAGCCTCCTCAACAGCGTCTAAAGCCATTCCTCCTTGATGAAGCACGGCATAGCCTTTTTCTACTGATTCAATCAATCCTCGTTCAACGTCTTTCTGATATTTTTGTAAGAAAGGGTAGTTTTCACTGGCACCACCATGTACCGCAATTGCAATTTTATTCATGCTTTGATCCCAAATTTGAATTTTTTATGGGGATTGCTGGATTTGCAAGGGTTCGATCTGCAATTGAAAATTGACATCCCTTAACTAAAAGGTGCACTATTAAATTTTCAACAAACACCGCCTCGCCCTCTTCAACATCAGTAATATTAGTTTGATCTATATTTCTTCCATCAATAATCACCACCATACCTGAACCATAACATTCTGCTTCTGCTCCATTACGTATCACTAAGGCCGTATCTTCTCCTAAACCAATTCCTAGTTGTTCTGGATTCATAATAATTGCATGTGCAAGACGACTGAAGCGCCCGCGTTTTATAAAATGGGTATCAATAATACACGACTGCAAAATTCCTAAACCCGAGGAAGTTAATAAATTGCGATATCTTAATGCTTCAGATAATCCTCCACCCGTAATCATTACCGAGGCCATTACCATAGCCCCAGCACTTGTTCCTGCGATAATGAAGTCACTATCTTCTACGTATCGTTCTTTAATAATATCAACAATGGGTGTACCACCAAGTATGGTCGATAAACGAAATTGATCGCCCCCCGTAAAAAAAAAGGCGCCCGCATTTTCAGCTCGTTTTAAATACTCGTTATTACGCGCTTCGCTTCTGTTCTTAATGGGAATAAAACCTATATTGTTATAACCCATATTTTGAAAAACATTTTGATAAACCTTTTTCACTTCCTCCTGAATTTCTGAGCCTGTCGTAATAATTTCTATTTTCTTATTCGACGGAGGTAATAATTCACTTAGAATTTCATAGCGAGTAAACTCTTTTTTTTGTTCCGTATCGGTGGATGGGCCATTACCTTTATCCTCTGCGCCGCCGATAATCAGTAACTTAGCCTTGGGTACCATTATAAACCTCGCTGACCGACTTAAATTGTTTTTCCTTTTGCTTTAAAAAATGAACTGTTTCAAATACATCTTCAATGGCACAAAAGATAAAAGAATTCACATCCGCAACTTCTAATACATGCTCAAGAGCTGCCAGCTCATCTGAAATAATATTTAATGAAGGTTTAAATTCAGAGCGAAGAATTCCAGAAACAAGAAGACGATTAATTTCATTATGAGTTCTTCCTCTTCCATCTTTATCATGTCGGATCACGATCTCATCAAACATAGAGGCAGCATGGAAACCTAATTTTTCTATATCTTCATCACGCCGATCACCAACTGCACCAATAATCCCTATTTTTTTAGCACAATACACCGATTCAAGATAATTTTTTAACTCACAAAAAGCACCTTCGTTATGTGCATAATCAACCATAACCTGGCAATGAGGAAATTTAAAAAGGTTCATACGTCCCGGTAAATTTTCAAATGTAGGATAAAAAACATGTAACGCTTCTTTTATTTTCTCAAACGAAAACTGACTAATCACTCCAGCTAAAGTAGCAGCCAATATATTGGCTATCATGCTGGTAGCCGCTCCATGAAAACTTAGAGGTATTGATTTAATATTCGATAAAAAGGTTCGTTCCGAGCCTCTTTGCACCACGAGCCGACCCTGGTCCACATATGCCGCTAATCCTCCCTCCCTACAATGCTTTCTAATACGAGGGCTTTCATAGAGACTAAATAAAGCAATATTACAATCAAAATCGTTTTTTAAATCATAAGTTAAATTATCGTCTGCATTTAAAATGGCATACCCAGACTTTTTAGTACTATGAGCAACAACTGCTTTGACTTGAGCAAGATCCTCAAGTGTATGGATGTCATTTAATCCCAAATGATCACCACTGATATTGGTAATAATGCTAATATCACACTCATCAAACCCCAAACCCGAACGCAAAATTCCACCTCGAGCGCATTCTAATACAGCAAAATCAACTTCAGGATCATATAAAACGACTTGTGCACTATTAGGACCGCTGCAATCCCCACCATGAATCAGTTTATTATTCAAATAAACTCCATCGGTTGTAGTAAATCCTACATGATGATTTGTGTAACGTGCAAAATGAGCAATCAAGCGAACAACCGTTGTTTTTCCATTAGTACCAGTAACGGCGACGATTGGAATTCTTGCACTTAAATGGGAAGGGTAGAGCATATCAAGAATAGGTTTGGCAACATTTCGTGGTTTTCCTTCATTAGGTGATAAGTGCATACGTAACCCAGGCCCTGCATTAACCTCAATCACTGCACCATTATTTTCATTTAAAGGGATGCTAATGTCCTTTGAAATAATATCTATTCCACAAATATCCAAGTTCATAAGACGAGCTACACGCTCGGCAAGATGTACGTTAAAAGGATGAACTTCATCAGTAACATCTCTGGCTGTTCCCCCTGTGCTTAAATTTGCAGCTTCTTTTAAATAAAGAATTTGATTTTTGGGTAAAATACTTTCTAAACTCAAATTATTTTCATTTAAAATAGAAAGAGTTGCTTCATCTACTTTAATTGAAGTTAAAGTATTTTCATGAGACTCACCTCGATTAGGATCGTTATTGACCTGCTGAATAAGTTGGTTTATTGAAAGTTCCCCATCACCCACCACGTGAGCTGGAGTACGCTTTGCTACTGCAACTACTTTATAATTAATCACCAAAAACCGATAATCGTCGCCTGAAATAAATCGTTCTGTAATGATTTGATTTGAAATTTTTTTTGCTAACTTAAAACCAATATGGGCTTTTTGCTTATCAGTAATATGAGTCATCACTCCTTTTCCATGATTACCATTAAATGGTTTAATCACTAAAGGAAATCCTAATTGTTTGATTGCTGCATCGAGTTCCTCTGCAGATTCAATCATCAAACCTTCGGGAATTGGAATAAAATTTGCCTTAAGAATCTGCTTCGTCAGGTCTTTATCTGCGGCAATATCAACACCAATAGAACTTGTCTTAGAAGATACGGATGCCCAAATTTTTTTTTGATTGCGACCATATCCTAATGTAATTAAGGAAGTATATTCATAACGCCTATAAGGTATTTTTCTGCTTTGTGCTTCCGCAATAATTGCTCGAGTACTAGGCCCTAGACCTTGCTCCCTGAAAATTTCTTTTAAACGAGCAATCACTCCATCTAAAGAATATTCCTGACCTTCCGCTAGTGCGCTAATGAACTCCACAGCAGCAATCCCTGCATATAAACCAGCCTCTTCTATCTGATAGGCAAACAGTACATTATAAACTCCATACTCCTGGGTTCCATAAGTTCTACCAAATCCACAATCCATACCTGCGAGACATTGCAATTCTAATGCAACATGCTCGATAACATGTCCTAACCAAGTTCCTTCTTCAACTCTTTTTAAAAATCCACCTTCAAATCCCAAGGAGCAGCGATGACTTAATAAGCTGGGTAAATAACGAGTCAAGCGCTCCTGAAAGCCAACTAAGAGATTGGTAGGTAATTCCTCATATTTTCCGAGATCCAGCTTGATAACAATAAGTTCTTTTCTGGAGTTTGACCAATAATTGGGCCCTTTTAACACTTGGGTTTTTAAAATGTTCATCTGCATTCCTTGGCATAAAATGAATAACTAAAAACTCTTTTTAGAATAGGAGGAATTATTTAATTCTTCAAATTTAATCTTAAAATAACTGATAAATTATTTATTGTGAATTAGGGATGATCTTAATTATTTGAAAATTGAATAATATCGCCCGCGGTTCTAAAGAAAATGCGGGCGAACTGGGTTATCTATATCAAGTAGTACCAAACAACAAAAATTTGATTTTAAGATGTTTTATAACTTACCACCTGTATAAAATCCACTTATAGTAGTGGTAAACTCCGGAGCAGAAAAATTTGGCCAATGATCTTTGTCAAATCCCGGAGCATCTTTTAATCGTTGTTTGTCCACATTAAGAATAAAACAATCATCCTTATTGTCGTACAAAAACAAATTCCAAGGTACCGCAAAAAATTTATTTCCAAACCCTAAAAAACCGCCAAAATCAAGCACCAGATAATTCACTTTTCCAGATAGTTTATCGATAACAACTTCGGCAATTTCACCTAAATTCTCATGTGTAGGATTCATTACTTTGGTACCGGTAAGTTCCCCTGATTTAACAATTCCCTTGTTTTCCATGTCAGACTCCTTGTAAAAAATAACACAATGACTAATTATCAATGGTGAGTTTTACTTCGAAAGTCTTTTATTGCTTTCTCTACTTGTTCTTTGCTATAGCCATAGTGTTTTTGAAGTTTTCCGAAAATTTCTTGTTGATTCCCTTCAATTTGTTTTAAATCATCATCAGTAAGCTTGCCCCAGGTTTTTTTCATGTGCCCTTTAACTTCTTCCCATTTACCCTGAAAAATATCCTTATTCATTTCATATCTCCTTATTGTTGAGGTTTTAACTAATAAAAATTTAGTTATTTATTAAATGTAGTTCTTAATTTCAAAAAATTCAAAATTTGTTTCGTTTTCAAGAAAAGTTAAATATTATTTTTCACCATTCATTGAGCACATGATCAAGCACTTTATCTGCGAAATCTCTAGTACATTTTCCATACAACTTCTTTTACCAATCAGCTCAAATAGACTTAAATAAAAGTTAAGTATTATAATCATTTCAAATTTGTCCCAAATCCTCTATTTTTTATCTGGAATCATTGCATGAAATTTTCAACACTATTAAAAATGATGCGATTTTGGCCACCTTTTTTAGGTGCAGGAATTCGTGTAAAAAATTTCAATCCTGAGGGAACATCTATTATTGTCCAAATGAAAATGCGCTTTTGGAATAAAAATTATGTAGGCACTCATTTTGGAGGTTCTATATACTCCATGACTGATCCATTTTACATGCTCATGTTATTGAATTTATTAGGTAAGGGATATATCGTTTGGGATAAATCAGCCTCTATTCGTTATAAAATACCTGCTAAAGGTACTCTTTATGCACGATTTGAATTATCAATGGATCAGGTTGAAAAAATTCGACTCCAGGTAGATGAAGCTAAAAAAATTGAATCAGAATTTTATATACCTATTACTAATGAAGAAGGGAATACAATTGCCGAGGTAAAAAAAATTTTATCCATTGCTGCAAAATAACAATTTTAGATACAGTTAACCTAATTTCCAAAAGTAAAGGTATAGAGTTGAACGCCAGGATCATTAACAATCATGAGCAAGTATCCATTGGTAAATTTATTTTGTGCAACAAGTTGATAAATAGAATATTTATCGACTAATACATTATTCTCCTTTATTTTTTTGCCGTTCGAATCACTTAAAATGACCTTAACCTTAATCGGTTTTGCAGTATTATTTCCCATAACAGCATACACTTTACCTGCTTTGAAATGTATTTTTAGTGCCGCATTCACCTCTTCTGCACTTATATACTCCTCATGAACTTGCCATAAGCCCTCCAAACTCCAGGCATTAACAGATAACTTTGGAGAAAAATGATATTGCGCTGTTTTATCTTTTATGAGTATTGGACTGTAAGAGGTATCTGCTCGCCCATATCCTAAATAAGTTTCAGGAGTTTGTGTGAAAGAAACCGCATTATCTTGAGTAGATTCAAAAGTAGTTAAATCCTTCACACCAAGTAAAAAACGAATATTATTTTCGGTAATATCATAATCTCCTTCCCCAAAGTGCTTATAAACTACATCACCTTTTTTATTTATTAAATAATGGGCTGGCCAGTAATGATTCTCATAGTTACTCCAGGTAACATACTTATTATCAAGCGCTACAGGATATAAAATTCCATAGAGCTTTACAGCAGCTTCCACATTAGTTAGTTTTTTTTCAAAATCAAATTCGGGCGTATGAACGCCAATGATCACCAATCCTTGCTTGTGATAGCGCTTATACCAGTCTTTAACGTAGGGTAAAGTACGTAAGCAATTGATACACGAATACGTCCAAAAATCCACTAAAACCACTTTTCCCTTCAAATCTTTAATGTGTAAGGGGGGAGAATTTATCCACGCATCGATACCCTCTATGGGTGGGGCGGGGTAAGTAAGCCACAATCCATCAATCAATGAAGTTGAAGTTTTAATACCTGTTTGCGGCGTAACAGAAGTAGAAACAACGACTCCCTCAAAATAAAGCATGTAGACCACGCTTGCAATAATCAAACCACCTAGAAATTTACGAAAAATAATCGACCTAGTTTTAAAGAAAGTAAAAGTATTAATTAATTTTTTTCCATACAGAGAAATAATCAACATCGGGATTGCCGCGCCTAAAGCAAAGGCTATAAGAGTTAAAAAGCTAACGAATGTTGCTTTTTGCAAGGCTGTTTGAACGATTATTGCCGCCAAAATAGGTCCCGCACATGGTGTCCAAATAATTGCAATTATGCATCCAAATAACAGCCCATTCCAAAATCCTCCTTCAGAATTATTTGCCGTAGAAAAAAAATTTCCTATGCGGGTAAATCCTTGGGTTATTTTGCTAAATTGTTCTGTTAAATAATTAGAGAGCATAATGCTCCCCAATAGTAACAAAATAGCATAACCAAAATCGCGGACCCAATTAAAATCAATATCAAAGTACTGAACTAATTGATGTGAAAAAAATACCAAGAGAGAAAAAAATAAAGTAAAACCAATAATGATGCCTACAGGCCTTTTTTTAGAACCCGTCAGAGATCCTGCCAGAAAAATAGGTAAAATGGGCAAAATACAAGGAGAAATAATCAGGCCAAAGCCCTCAATAAATCCTAATATTATATTAATAAAATGAGTTCCCATTTTTTATTTCCAGGATAATACACTTACCCCCATTTTTTCTACATGCGGACATAAACACCACTTTCTTGTAGACGCTTGGCAACAACTAACTGAATGTTGTCACGTGCTCTTGCAGGAAAATATTGATAGACATCTAAAAAATCTTTGGCATTAATTGTAAGAAACTGACAAGCAGTAATTGTGACAATCCGCGCCGTTCTGCGTATATTACGTAAGATAGCAATTTCCCCGAATACATCTCCTGGCCCCAGGGTATTGACGCGTTTCCATCCCTTAGAGTGTGTTTTCACAGAAACTTGTACCGTACCTTTGATAATAATATAAAGCCTATCCCCAATTTCTCCTTGCTCGATAACAGTCTCTTCAGGTTTATAGGCAACAACAGTACATTTATCAGCAAGCATTTTTTGCTCAATAAATCCAACACCTGTAAAAATGGAGGCTCGAGAAAGTATGGGTATCTTATCTATTTGCGACAAACTATTAATCGTATCCATATACTTTCTCCCTATTAAGATAAATAATGTAGTATGACGTACTTAACTTATAGTATAGATTGTATTTTTTAAATTTTAAGAACTTGTTTTATCCAAAAATAATAAAATAACTGCCTCGGTGACTTTTCAATTTCTGACGAACTATAATGCCTATTTTTAATACAACTATTTCCTAAGATATTCTCAAGATTTCATGAGATAAACCTATTGTATGCAATATAATTCGCATTTGGTTATTACTAATTTATTACTTTAAGTGAAACAAAGACATGAAGCTGAAGATTTCAGATTGCTGCAAAGTGGTGAATTTTTCAACATAAAACTATAAAAATATGCCCTTTTTATATTAACCAGAAAGGCTAATTTATATTATGGGCATAGATCTTCAAAAGCTAAATCAAATGTATTCAGAGCCATCTATTGATGGAGGATGGCTAATTATAGGTAACTCGAAATAAAATGTTATAGAATGGAGAGCTGGAGCAGCCGAAGGAAGCAATGGACACCCCGATAATGTATGGAAAATTCATATTAGTATCGATCCCAATAACATGCCTAAGTCTGTTGCACTTATTGGAGAAATTTTAAATGATAGTCAATCTCCTAAATTAACTATAAAAATAGCTCATCCCGAACAAGCACATACTGGCCAACCAAGTAAACAAGTTGCTTTAAAATTTTATTCAGAACATTTACAAGATAAAGTTTTAATAAAAAATTTCCTAGAAAAAATAGATCAAATACTTTGGGAAAATGGAATAGGCCAAGATCCAAGCTCCATAAATTCTGATCCAAACAGTGTAAAAGCAAAATATGATGCACCGATTTTACATGAAAATACTAGGGTCTGTTGACAATTCACCTGCCGCCTCGTGCTGCTTCTTGTCCGCGGCATCCATTCGATCTAAATCATTGGCAAATTTCTTCATACAGGTCACGCGATTGAGGGTTTAGTTTCTCTATTAAATTTATTTTCCATTGTCTTGGCCAATTTTTGAAACGTTTTTCACGTCGTGCTGCTTCAACGTATAATTCACATGCTTCATGATAGACCCGCATATGTACGTTATACTGAGCAGTGAAACCAGGACTGACTTTATTTTTGTGTTCCCAAGTCCGTTTAATGATGTCTGACGTAGACCCTACGTAAAGAGTACCATGATGCTGACTCGCAAGAATAGAAACATAAGCCAGACTCATCGTACTTCCTTGGATGTTGGGCAAACACTGAGATAATACCGGAAGCTGCGCTACATAGGTAGCCATAAAAATGCGCATGCCATAGCAACAACAGAAGCATCGTTTCGCTTTAATTTATCAACTCTTGTGGCGATTGCACGAACGTGTTTTATTCTGACAAAAAAATTTTCAACTCGATGTCTGTATTTATAAATACCCCAATCCATATCTGCATTACCAGTTTTAGAATTGCTCTTTCCTTGAATCACGGGAATGGATGATTTTTTTCGAATGGTATCTCGAACCTCTTCGCTATCATAACCTTATCTGCAATAGTATGTTCTGCAGCAGGTAACTTTTCGATAAATTCTGGTGCCACTTTGCAATCATGCACTTCGCCACCTGTTATTTCAAAATCAATAGGTAATCCGTGAGCATCAACGGCCATATGAATCTTCGTTGTATTTCCAGCAGCCGACTTACCAATGCCTTGTTCTTCCTTATTAGGCGCGCCAGCACTATGTTGATGAGCTTTGACAATACTGCCATCAATAAACTCCCATTCTAAATCGGGCTCTTGCACAAGCGTTTTAAAAATTTGAATTAACTTTTTTGAGATGACCATCGATTAAATTGTTGATAAATTCAATTCCAGCATCCAAAATCTATCGGTAGGTCACGCCAAGGACACCCAACCCGCATGCGATATAACATTGCCTCAACTATCCTACCAAGATTGGGCTTGTCATAAATTCTGTGCTGTAGCATGATCTCCCTCAGCTTTGACCAACGCTCGTCATTGAGCATAAGTCTAAGCATTGCAAACTCGTTTTATACTTGGTATCTGAGCCGTTATATTATGAGTTCGCTTTCATTAATCAATCAATTAGGTTGTTCAGCTTTTAATTTGACCATCTACTGGATGCCGCGGACAAGCCGCGGCACGTAGGCGGCAGGTGAATTGTCAACTGACCCTACTCAGTAGTTGATTTAACTATAGATTCGAAAATGCAATTGTGATGGAGGATGCACTCTATCACGAATGTGGTGGCCAAAACGATATAACTAGAGTTAACAAGTATGGGTGAAGCAAAGCTATTATGAGCAGTTGGACAATAAATATAAACACAATCCATCAGGTGAAAATGACCCATTTAGCGCATTGGGATTACGAAATATAAATCAAATAATTGAAGTTGAGTCTAACTCTAATACGGTGGCTACTGCGCCATGGGGTTCTCTTGAGAATGATTTCCAAGCCTATATTTCTACTAGAGAGGTGCGAGTTGGCTTTTTTGATCATATGGCAACCAGTAATTACTGGTCAATAATAGGTGAACCAGAACGATTACAATTACATTCTGACTATTTAGCTCAAAAAGATTAAGGTAACCGAGTCCAAAATTCATCAACCAAAATTTTGGGATTATTTTCTAACGCAGAATGGCGATCATTAGATAATGATTTTAAAGAATATGTTTCAGTTTCTACTCGAGATGTGCGTCATGGCTTACTCGATGGTATTGCCACTAGTGATTATTGGAATATGATGGGAGAACCAGAGCGTAAAAATTTGATGAGTGAATACTCAAAGCACACAGCAGGAAATTCGTCCTCATTTCATTATTAAAAGATCCTCAAAAGTTATTCAAGTGGCTTTCTGCATTTTGCAGAAAGTTCATGGCAATTTCATTGATCCTAAAAAATGCTCCAAAAAAGCGCTTATATTCCAAAAACGACTTACCTTACTAAGCTCTCCTTTTTAAATCTTTATGCGTGATGGAGTCCGCTGCTAGGCACCTTCATTTTAAAAAATCGAATATCTCTAAAAGACTGACAAAATAATTGCCCAAGAAATAATAAAACACCAATCAAATCAGCCACTCCACCAGGACTAATTCCTATTTCTGAAAAAAGCTGATGTAGTTCCAAAGCCCTTTGTCTTCGAGTTTGCAAACAGGGGATGGCCAATAATTCTGTTACTTTACATTGCGCATAATCGAGTCCTGTTTTCCCTTTTTTGTAGAGAATGTTGGTATCATCGATCCGCCCTAAAAGCGCTCCATAAGCAAATAAACAGACTGTGTCTAATGATTTTGTTTTAACAAAAAGCGCGATAAATTCTGGAAGTAATTGAAAAAGCAGATTATAACCTTGGATGGCCATTTGCATCGCATCCACCACCTTATATTTGCGACGTACTTCGGCTCCATGACTTTCAAGATTTCCAGCATGATTTCTTAAATGTATTGGCCAATCGCTCAATAACTGCAAATGTACATCAGCAGGCGTAAAAGATTTTTTTTTGTGGGCTAATCGCATCACAGAGACACAGAGAAGACCTAAAGCAAAAATAGCACCACGATGGGTATTGACGCCAAAGGTTTTTTCAAGCATCCGCTGCTCAGCTTGAATCGCTATTTCTTTTAACTCCTCAAAAGAATTGCTTGTTAGCCCTTTTTTTGAGATTTGATAAAAATAATGGCGTAAGGTAAACAAACTACGATAAAAAGTTTCCCCGTTCATGTCATGGTGTGCTCCTGAATCAATAAAACTCACTAATCCAGGTTTTGGATAAGCCTTAACCTCAAAATAAAGCGACCTAATCGCCATTCTCGCTAGAGTTCGTTCACAACAAGGAATAATGTTCATAAAGTTCTGTTCTTGATAATAAGATCACCTGGTCCTTAGTCTTACACAATACATTTTTTGTGGTTGTATTGAGTAATTCTTTAATCGAAATATCTCCTAGTCCTTGAAAACGTATTTCTCCATCTATAATTCGATTAAATTTTTGAGTTAAAGCATCCAAAAGATCCTGCAAGTGATTTAATGAATATTCGTGATAATGAATAAGCAAATCAAGATCGGAACTTTCCGTGACAAAATCATATCCTGATAAATATTGGGACAAAAATGATCCATATACGGCAACATCAGATATTCCATGTGATCCTAGAACCCTATTTAAATCCTCAACTCCATAATAATGTAAGAAGAAATCCTGCATTTCTAGAAGTTGTGGTGGAGAGTTGGTCTTTTGTACCGCTGAGGGGATAACGCGAAGACCCACTCGATGTTTTTTATTAGCATACCAAAGTGGTAACCCTAAATTAATGAATTCGTCATCAGGTAATTGTTTTGCATAAATACATGGCAACCCTAGTGCCAGCCAGTTAGAAACCTGCTCTTTAATTAATCCTTTCTTTTCATGACAGGACACAAGAAAAAAATCAGTACCCGGCTCAAGATAAATTAAATGATGTCGTTGTAGGATCATGGATGAGTGGCGACTTGATTAATAATTGAAAAAGCCAACTTTCTTCCTCCGCGTGTATTCCCTAAAAGAGCCCTATCATCGGAGATATTTTTCTTTTGAATTGCCAAACTAATTTTTTCAGCAAGCTCTGATGGAACCACAATCTCATGCAACCCTCCAAGCTGATAGAAATTTTGCACTCCTGGTGCAAACACAGGAAATGTTTTGCTAAGCTCTTTTAGCTGCTCCAATTCTATCTTGGTCACTTTAGAAATACCTTCCAACCACATTACCGCTAAAGCTGCGTCCGGCAATGCTAAGATAGTATCCGCCATCAATCCATAGGCAATAAAAGCACCACCCAATGCTTGATTATAAACCAGTGATATCAATGGATTTCCCTGGTGACGTAGACATTCAAGACATTCAAGCAAATGACCAAAGTATTGCTGCATAGCCAACCATTCATCACGCATCGATAATTCTTGTCCTGCAACATCCACTAAAAGCAATACGGGATCTTTAGATTGACTTTCAAGAATTTCGATTATATGTTCCGCCATAATCAACGCTTGTTCAGCACCAAGAAAAGTTGATTCTTTAACTCCGAGAATATGGGTAAGTTGGTTATTTAATCTTGCTTGTCCATAAATCACAGATTGATGCTCACTAAACTCAATTTTCTGAGAAAAAATTAATTGTAAAATATCATTTAATGCAACCATTTCTATTTCCTTCTTCGCAATTCATAGAACCAAGACTCGATAGGATTCATTCTAAGTATCATAAGTTTGTTTTTATTTCTTTTGCTGCCTCTAAAAACTCATCATCCTTCATATTAAAAAGAGTTGCAGCATACTTTGGCGCAACGTGACTTAAATAAGTGCCTTCTTCCTGATAGCCTACTGTATCCTGAAATCTTTTTTTCAAGAGATTATGTTTTTGTTTGATTGAATTAATATCTAGAGGAATCTTTTTATCAAGGGCAGTAATAAGCTTATCACGAATTGCTGCGATGTCCGAACTTACATAACTTTGCGCAACATCTTGCAAATAGCGTGTTTTTCCTCCATATACGCGCCATACCAATCCCCTATCTAATGCATTAAAAGCTTCTATACCTGCTACTGCTTGAATCACTTCCGGACCAGAAACTCCAATACGCCCCACTTCATTTATAATCAAATAATCCAAGCAAGATGAAATAATGCCCATACCTCCAAAAGCACCATTTTTACCGCAAACCACACCCACAGTCATTATGCCGTTATGTCTTGCGTCAAAAATAGCACGAATCGTCTCGGAAATAGCTATTTCTCCGGCATTAGCTTCGTGTAAACGGACTCCACCACTATCAATGAGCAAAATAACCGCTTTAACTTTGCTTGCCACAGCTGCTTTGAATAAGCCAGTGAGTTTTGCTCCATGAATTTCGCCAACTGCCCCACCCATAAAATCTTTTTGCTGAGAAGCAACGAGCACTTTATTTTTTCCTAGAACAGCAGAACCAATGACAACGCCATCATCAGCCTCTCCCGGCAAATTTAACGCGGCTAAATAAGGACTATAATGTTTTTCTTCAGCAAGCCACTCGACAAATGAATTCGTATCAAAAAGAGCTTGAATTCGTTCACGCGCGCTTAATTCCTGGTAGTTATTACCTATTTTGTAATTACCCTGGAATTCTTCAAGGGCTTGGGCTAAACGCAACAGCACTACAGCGGGCATTGCTCCATTATCATTGAGTGTAAATTGCAAGCCTATTGGTGCGTGTTGTCGTACAAAATCAGCGATCACCATTTTCCATACAGGTTTATAATGATCCACTGCTGTTTGAATCATAAATAAGGTTTCAGAAGTGTGATTTTCTTCAATAATCACTTCCAGATTACCTGAACCCACAACGCCACAAACTGTTCTTTTACCCCGTAACCTATTGCCGGAAAGAGTAAAACGAAACTCCATATTTTCCATAGTTATTACCTCTACCAATTTCTAAATTTTGCGGGTGGCTCATATAAACCATGAGAACAATCAACTAGATCTCGAATAGACTTGGCAGCTAAAAGATCCCTTGTTGCATCCGATACCTTAATGCCTAAATCTTCAGGACGTGTTATGATACCTCGCTGACGCAATTCTTCAACTTTTGTCTTATTTCTTTTCATTCCAACTTCTGTATAACCAGCAATCCCACGAATTGCCTGCTCGCGCTCTGCCATAGTCCGACACATTAAGAGGTTTGCAATACCCTCTTCAGTCACAATATGACTTACATCATCTCCGTAAATCATCACCGCAGGCAAGTCAGCATTCATTGCTTTTTGTAATTCCCATGCATCCAATTTTTCTACAAAAGTAGGCCGTGCTGAACTTTGAAATGTTTCAACCATTTGAATCACTAGTTTTCTTCCTCGAGGCATTTTCGTTGTTAATGCTTCACCACGCTCTTGGCCTGCTTTAAGCCAAGCATAAGAGGAATGGCGGCGTCCAGGAGCATCACAACCCATATTTGGAGCACCACCAAAACCTGCAATTCGACCTTCAACAGCAGTTGAACTATTTCCCTCAAGATCCATCTGCAATGTAGCACCAATAAATACATCGCATGCATAATGGCCTGCAAGCTGGCCTAACATGCGATTAGAACGCAAACATCCTTCTTTACCTGTAAAAAACACATCCGGGCGAGCAGCAGCATAGCGATTCATACCCACTTCCCCACCAAAAGGGTAAATGGATTTTACAAATCCAGCTTCTATAGCGGGAATTAAAGTAGGCAAGGGATTCACAATCCAGTGCTGTGCTATTTTACCTTTTAATCCTAATGATTCTGCATAGGTAGGTAAGAGCAATTCTATCGCGCATGTATTAAAACCAACGCCATGATTTAGAATATTTACTTGATAAGGCGCATATATTCCTTTAATGACCATCATAGCCATTAAAATCTTGATCTCATCTATTTGCGCAGGATCTCGGGTAAAAAGAGGCTCTATATAAGAAGGTTCCGGACCTTTAATAATAACATCAACCCAATCGCCTGGAATATCGACTCTAGGTAAACGATCAACCACTTCGTTTACTTGAACCACAACAATCCCGTTTCTAAAATTTGTTGCTTCAATAATTGCAGGGGTTTCTTCAGTATTCGCTCCGGTAAATAAATTACCTTGTCGGTCAGCTTGATCTGCCATAAGCAAACAAACATTGGGTGTTAGATCAGCAACCAATCGACCAAAAAGTTCATTATAAGTATGAATATTTCCGATCTCGATTGTTTTATTTTTAACCATATTAGCTAAGCGTACTGATTGTGGGCCGGAATAAGAAAAATCAATTCGCTTAGCAATTCCTTTTTCAAAGATATCAAGATGCTCAGGTAATGCAATAGCAGATTGAATCATATGCAAATGATTCACCTGGTTGGGATCTAATTGGGACAGCGCAGCAGCTAAAAAGCTGGCTTGCTTTTGATTATCGCCTTCAATACATACTCGGTCGCCGGAACAAATCAGTTTTGAAAGCACGGCTACTAAATCATTTGCTTCAATAAACTTGCCCTCTTTTAGATACTCTTTAATCTTGAATACACGATTTAAATATTCTTTTCTATTGCTATCCCACATTATTGCTTCCTAAAGTGTTTCTTTTTATTTATATCAGGTTTTATAATGTATATGAAACGTTCTTAGGCTCTTAATTTATGATTCAGCTTGGCTCTGTGCGATACTTCAACAACCGAATCAATGATGAAGAATTTAGTATTCTTTGCCATCGAGCTATCAAAAAAGCACGCCCTGAATTGGAAACCCATAGAGGATGGAAACAAGTATTGGGCAACTTGGCTCTCGCAATTATCGGACTTGGTATTGGTTATGTAGCTGCTGGCCTGATTAATTTAGCATTTACTGGACACTTCCTATTCTTTAATACAGATTCCGCTAATAAGCTGAACGATATGGAAAAAGTAGTGAACCAAACTGTTCCTGTAGTTGCTTAATCATTGATATTCCAACCGGGATAACAAGAACTGAAATCCCGGTTTTTTTTGCGTACTTTTAAACTTGATAAGATATTCATACCCAAATACTTTCTTCGCACCTTACCTATTCAATTTTCTTTAATGACAAATAAACCTGCGCGCTTTTGAACCCAGATTAGGCTAACACCCTCAAATTTTTATTTTTTTTGAGCGTTATAGTCTATTCCTATGTTTCATAAATTGGTAAGTCCCTGGTAAGGCGCTAATTAAACAATAAGAGCATAATTGAATCACAAGCCTATTTGGAGATTAATTATGCCAATTGAAATCTATACTTGGAAAAGCGGTTCAAAAGGTGTTGGATTTAGCAAACCAGTTAAATCGATATTGCTAGGAGGAAATGTTGGACATGCTGCAATTGAGTTAACCTTTCCTGCTGATGCCAAAGGGAATGAACTCGCAAAAAAATATCAAGATGTTCCTGGTCTTTCAATAAGTAAACGCACAGAAATTGTTCCTGAAAAAAAAGCAGATGGAAATTATGCTCCTAAAGAACAAGTAAGCTATTTCGTCTATTTTAGCTGGTGGCCTGGGCATACTAATGGCCATCATATTAACAGCCATAGAGATGATTTAGAGGCAGAATGGCGCCATGAACCTTCTCAAAAAATTAAGCCTCACGCACATGATCATATATTTGGCGACGAAGTTCCTGAAAAAAATAAAACTAATGTTAAAGGCGCGTTTATACGAGAGAAAACAATTACTAAAATAAAAGAGATTTCACATACAGTACTTCAAAAAAATATTGGCGATGATCCCGCTTATAAAGAGTTAAAAGCTGACGAAACTGCATTAAAAAATGAACTCGAACAATTGAAGAATAAGCTAAAAATTTATAAGGATGAAGTTTTCAATGCTCGCCGTGAAAATAGGGAACCTAATAAAGATCTTGATTTAAATGAAGCCGAAAATGTTCGCTATCATGAGATTCATAAAGATATAGCTAGAATAGATGCACAAATTAAATTATGCCAAATTGATTTTGAAGAACGACATCTCAGTGTAGGAGAGCGCCCTTCCTCAGTCATTAGAATCTCTACCTCCAATGATCATAATGCACCTGTTTTTGCGCTTGATGCTGAAAATGTTCTTGATAAGATGGCAAGTTTAGCTCAAAGCAATTCCGCTTATAGTTTTTATAAGTTTAATTGTTCTACTACCGCTACAGAAGTACTCAAAGCAGGGATTAGTAATGAGTTAAAAAGTACCATGAAAGCTGATGGATTTAATGTAGAAAACGCCTCTAAGGCGACTATTTCTACACCTACTTCCTTTAGTAACTTTGGTCGACAATTGCAAACAGAATTGATTCACCTTAATACAAAAAATTCTACTTTAGAACTTGACACAACAGCCGCAGAAGCAACAGCGATAGCTCGTATTTCTGAAATATCAACTTTAACAACACCATCTTTTAAAGAAAGATTCCAAAATGCAGTTAAAGAGCGGGATAAAACAATAGATATAGATGAGAGCCATAATAGTAATTTGAACTTCAGTATGGATTAATAACGATGCAAATCACTAGAGCATCACATTCAATAAGTTGGTGAAATGCATTTGCAAATCACCAATTACTTTAGAACATAACTTCAGTTTAATAACTTAGATTACCGTGAGTTATGGATAAGAATGAGCACTCCCGGGCTCAGCAAGCGCAAAACGCCGTCCGAAGCCTTGATATACTCGTGTTAAGGCTTCGTGATGATGCTAACGCATCTTTTCAGCTCGAGCAGAGTCGGTAAACTCTGGTTATAATATAATCCTTATCCTTAAACTAACATCTACACTGCATTCTAACGAGATGAATAATGCCGAAGATTCCAGAATCTTCTATTCTTTATCTCAATAAATTTTTATTCTTCTACCGTAATGTCTATTTTTTTCTGAACTGCCGTTTGTTTCTTGGGAATCGAGATCTCGAGCACTCCTTGTTTGTATTTCGCGCTTATTTTTGCATCGTCAGCTGTTTGAGGCAAACTAAAACGACGATAAAACTGTCCTTGCGAACGCTCTATACGCGTATACCCTTCTTTTTTTTCTGTTTTTTCGAAGTGGCGCTCACCACGAAGCGTTAATACATTATGTTCTAAAGATATTTGTATGTCTTCCCTATTTACTCCAGGGATATCTGCAAGTACTAAAAAGCGATCTTTTTCCTCTTTTATATCTACTGGAGGAGCCCATGAACTAGTGTCAACAAAAGAAGCATCTAATTGTTGCCCTTTAAAAAATTATCTAATAAAGAGCCAATTTCATTATATACAGGAAAATAATCACGTCTAATGGTACTCATATTCACATTCTCCTTTTAGTGGTTGCGATACATAAGAAAATAGAGGCAATTTATTAAAATTCAAGGTCACAAAAAAATTATTTTTAGACGTGTGCGATCATTTTTATTACGTTATCATTAAGAAAAGGAAGATTTCTCATTTAAACGGAGCATTGTAATGCAACATCTCACTAAAATTTTGATCTTAGTCTTCATAAGCCTTTTGGGTAACTACACCTATTCTGCAAATGAAGAATCCCTTCTTCTGGGTAAAACATTAAGTCAAACAAAGCAACAACACATGACACCCAGGCAAGCACTGCAACGTTTAAAAGATGGAAATCAACGTTTTTTATCGAATCAACAAATAACTAGAGATTATTTAAAACAAGCACATCAATCTTCATTCGGACAATATCCTTTTGCAGTAATTCTAAATTGCATGGATTCTCGAAGTGTCCCTGAATTATTCTTTGACCAAGGTTTAGCTGATTTATTTACCTTACGTGTCGCAGGAAACGTGCTTAATGACGACAATTTAGGCAGTATGGAGTATGCAACCAAAGTTATAGGCGCTCGTCTTATCGTGGTCTTAGCCCATACCTCTTGCGGTGCTGTAGCAGGAGCTTGTGATGGCGTTCAATTGGGGCATTTAACTGATGTTTTGCATAAAATTGAACCTATGGTTCAACCCAGCATGCAAGAGCAAGGAACAAAAAATTGTAGCGATTCTAAGCTCATTGATGCCATCGCCAAAGCTAATGCCCTAAGAGTAGTTAAAGAGATACAAGAAAGAAGTCCTATAATTCAAGATTTAATTCATAAAAAGCAGATAGGAATTGTCGCTGGACTCCATGATATAAAAACGGGGCAAGTACATTTTTTTGAAGAAAAGCGTTCTATCCCTGATTAGGGCGCTCCGGTGAATCTAGCCTGGATGAAACGAAGCGAAGCACGAGCTTCGCTCCATAGAGTCTTTGTCCTGGCCAATTAGCTCATTAATCAAGATGTAGCCTTTAATGTATTCATTAAAATATGTTCCAATCGTTGCTTATCTACAGTAGTACAGACGCGAATATTATTGCCATTTTTATCCACTACTGTAGTACCCGATTGCTCCTCCGGACTTAATAACACACGTAATTTTTTATTGCTTGCCTGGACGATTGAATCATCGTAAGCAACAATGGCGGAAAGAACATCCCAAAAATACCATTTGTGATCGATTATTTCAGCTTCATTTTGATGAAAAAGCTCATAAAAAAATTGATTCGCCAAACTGTTTTGATTTTGCTTTAATTTTTGATAAAAAGCTGGAGTCACAGGAACTTGATTGGTCACATCTAATCCTACCATGGTAATTGGTACCCCAGAACGAAATACATTGTCCGCTGCTTTAGGATCCACATAAATATTCCACTCTGCGGTAGTATTTTTAATAGTTTGATCAACCTCAATTAAATTTCCACTACTTTCCACCGCCCCACCCATAATATAAATCATTTTAATTTTATTTTTTAACTCCGGAGCTTTATTTACAAGTGCACCGAGATTCGTTAATGGACCAATTGCTAAAATCTCAACAGGTTCATTGGCACTACGTAACGTGGATTCCAGTAATTGCACTGCCGTTTGCGATGTTTTAACGTCCACTTTAGGCAATAAATCAGCAGCCCCTGCTAAATTGTCTGCTTGTTTACGTAACCAATCGGGAAAATGATGCTCTCCAGATAATGGAGTAACACGTCCACAGGCCAAAGGAATTTTTTCTTGATGCATTAACGCTAATAATCCAGCAACATTTTTTAATCCAGCGGGGCAGTGAGACTCTCCGGTACCCACTACAGTAATGGCCTTAATATCAATATCCTTTTGTGCCAATAAATAAAGTAGCGCTAACTCATCATCAGTTCCAACATCCGTATCAATAATAAAAGAGCGGGTTGCATGTGCTATAGAAAATAAAAATGAACAACAGATAATTAGATATAATTTCACAGCAAACCTCATGATTGGATCTCCGATTCTAAATAGAGCTTCTTAATGGTTAATACAGCTATCAAACAAAGTACAGCGCTTAAAATAAGATAAAAGCTTGGGGCAAGATTATTGTTATATGTTTCAATAAGGTAAGTAACGATAAAAGGAGTTAAGCCACCGAAAAAAGCAAATGCAAGGTTATAAGAAATAGCAATCCCCGTATAGCGAATAGAGACAGGAAATAATTCCACTAATAGGCTGGGATACACCATAATAAAACTGCTTAAAAAGCCTAAAATAGATAAAGCAATGATAAGTGACTGTGTTGTTTGCTGAGACAAAGTTGCGAATAAAAAATAACTCAATAAGATAAAACCTATAGCACCGATCAACAGAATAAGTTTTCGTCCATATCGATCACCACACCAGCACAGAAAAATTAACAATAAGGAATAACAAGCTAAATTGATTGTATTAAACAAAGTCGCTTGTTGTAGAGGATAAGCAAGAATCGAAGAAAGATAAGTAGGCATATATAAAAACACAAGATTAATCATGACAGAACCTAAACAGGTTAAGCCGACACCTTGCAAAATTTTTCGCCAATACCCACTGATAGCCTCAGCAAAAGGAATTCGTTTACGTTCTGCAGTATGTTGAAATGCAATAAATAATGGGCTTTCTGATAATTGCTTACGTATATAAAAACTAAATATACCAAGACATCCACCAAAAATAAAAGGGATACGCCAGCCGAAGCTTAATAATTGTTCATTTGAAAGTTGTTTGGTTAAAATTAAACTAATTACTGATCCAAGAAAGATACCAAAATTGAGGAAAGAAAAGATAACACCACAAGCCAATGCTCGTGAACGTGGGGTTACATGCTCACAGGTAAACGTTAATGCTCCTGGAATTTCACCCCCGATGGACAATCCTTGCAATAAGCGTAAAAAAATTAGCATGATGCTGGAAAAAATACCAATATGTTGATACGTCGGTAAAAATCCAATAAGTAATGTGGGAACAGCCATTAAAATTACGGAAACAATAAATGTCTTTTTACGCCCATATTTATCGCCAAAATGACTAAACACAATCCCACCTAAAGGGCGAATTAAGTATCCAATCGCAAAAACAGCATACACACTCATCAATGATGCGAGTTTATCTGTTTCTGGAAAAAAAATCTGACTCATTATAGGTGCAAAAATAACGTAAATGACAAAATCATAAAATTCCAAGGCACCACCTAAAGAGGCAAGAAAAATAATTTTTCGCTCATTAGCTTTTAACTGCAACTCAGGCACTCTAAATCCTTTTCTAATGGAAAAGAGCTAAAATAGCATAACTTTTAGCACTCATGAATTTTTTAGTTATACACGTAAGCTCGACAAAAAAGGCATGATCGTCAATCAATGAGATCGCGAGTACACGTTGAAGATATAAATGAAAATCATAACTTAAAAATATAAGTTGATTGATTCCAAGATGCGTAGCTCCTTTTATTAAATTTTAGTAACATCAACAAAATTCTTTACATTTTCTCATGGAACATGCACTCTCATTTTATTTCTCAAGAAGTCCTGCAACGTGTTAAAAAATTCGTAACTCAGGCACATGTTGATGCTTATAAAAAAGATGGGGCGATCTGCATTCGTCAAATTCTAAATCCTGAAGAAATTACATTACTTCGTGAAGGCATTGAGCTGAATCTGAAATCACCTAGCCAGCGGTCAAAAATTGCAAGTAAGAGTGAGGATCCAGGGCAATTTATAGAAGACTTTTGTACTTGGCAAACCAATCCAAATTATCAACAATTTATTTTTGAGTCACCTGCTAGTGTGATTGCAGGAACACTGATGGGGAGCAAAAAAACACGGCTTTACCATGATCATCTCCTTGTTAAAGAACCAGGAACACAACAGCGTACGCCATGGCATCAAGATCAACCCTACTATAATATTGAAGGGTTTCAAAATTGCAGTTTATGGATACCAGTGGATCCCGTATCCCGTATTTCCAGCTTGGAATTTGTTGCAGGCTCCCATTTAGGGCCTTGGCTTATGCCTCGATCTTTTATGGATAACCAAGCGAAATGGTTCCCAGAAGGAAGTTTAACCGAGCTTCCTGATATCGAAGCACAACGTGGAGCCTACCCTATTCTTGGTTGGGAAATAGTTCCTGGGGATGTGATATGCTTTCATATGTTAACACTTCATGCGGCATCAGGCGTTCCTGGAACACAACGACGCAGAGTTTTTTCCGTGCGTTTTTTAGGCGATGACATCACTCATGCCCCACGTAAATGGGTAACTTCACCTGATTTTCCAGGATTAATCAACGAACTTCCAGAAGGAGCTCCTATGAATCACTCTTTATTTCCTGTGATTTGGGAAAGTTAATTTAGCGCAACTAAAAAATTCATGAATAAAACCTTCTAAGCAGAAGGTTCTGCATCATACCAACATGCTGCAATCCTATAAATTTAGACTCCTATTCTGACTAATAAGCTCTTCCAAAACCCAATAACCCATTAAATGCAATCAATTATTTAATAATCTTATATGTGAGCTCAAAATATTTGATTGGATATCATTTAAACAAGATGGTTAATATATGGAGAAATAAAATGTCAGAGTAACTAATTATGAAGAAAGGCATAGCGATAATCCAAACATGGGGAACGAATAGCCAAACTAAATATCTTGACAAAGATACTGGCCACGCGTCTATTGAGTTAAGATTACCGGCTACTGAGGAAAACTATAATCTCATAATGAACTATTGTGCACCAACACCTCATATTCCCTGTGACATGGAGACTGAAAAAAATAAGGATGGTACAGAACAAGAAATATACAGAGTTCGATTTAGCTTCATACCTAATGAGCTTAATGTTATAGAGCCTTTCCGTCTTAATTCTACTTATAAAGCAGATGCTCTTTATGCAGGAGACATACACCCTGATCCATTCTTTACTACATGTACCTTAACAGAAAAAGGTCAACGGACTGCAGACAATAATACAGTTGAGGGCCAATATATTAAGAATCTAAAAGCTATAGCAGATTATAAAGATTTAATAGATGCAACTGTTGAAATAACGCATAAAACAAATAACTTACTTCAAAGAGCCCCTCTATTACATCGTCTTTACCCTAGTTATAAAAAAATTTTAAATGCCATTGAACGATTGGATCAAGAGTTAGGTGGAAACAAGATATTAGCTGAACCATTAAATAACTTGTCTGATAGATTAAGCAGTATTATATCTACACTAAGTGGATCAATCGTTCATTTAGAATTTAGTAACGATCAATTAAGAAGAGACCACCCTTACAATTTTGAAACTTTTGATGAGAATGAATATTTATTCTATGGTAGACCCTGTGATAAGCAAATAAAACTTTCTATAGGTTCTGAGGAAAATGAATTGAACGCAGCTTGCATGCTGGAGCAAATGCGTAAAATAGTCGATACGGCTTCTGACTCTCATACGCCTAATGGGGCAAATACAATACTGAGCATCCTAAGTGCAGGTAATAAAGGGAAAACACTTGAATTTTCTTTTTCCAAAAATTTCCAGAATGATGCTACCCCTCAAATGGTGTACACTACAGCGATAGAACTTAAACATAAATCTCACACAGACTCCGCAAAAATCAGTCAAGCAAATACAGGAACAAATCCACAATCCTCCTCACAACAAAAATTGCTTATTGTCGGTTTATTGGCAACAGCAGGCTTGGTGATCGGAGCAGGTATCGGCGTGACATTAGTTGCCACAGGTGTGTTTGCACCTTTGGGGGTTGGCTTATTAGGACTAGTTATGGTCGCGGGAACAATGGGAGGAGGTTTGGCATTAATTAGTGGAGCTTTGGGATTAAGTATCACGAAATCAGATGCGCCGTCGGCAATAGCAACTCAAACATCCCAGAATATAGAAGTAAGTGGATCTCCAAGCTATTTATTCGCTACAAATAGATTGAGGGAGCAAGGCGCAAATGCGGACAACTCTCAAAAGCGCGCCAACACTCACGTATTAACTCCGATGCCATCAACACCATCTATTACAAGTGACATCATGAGTCAACCCAATCTCTTCTTTCACCATAGGAATAGCAGCCCTAATAATCAAGCGGATTTGTCTTTGGAAGCAGATGATGACCACATTCGGAGCTCTGTTTAACTCAACCCCATCAAGGACATAAAATGCCGTTGATGACGCCAGCCAAACTATATAAGGCAGGTAATTTATACACGAAGATTCAGTGCAAATACAAACAGTCCAATACAAAAAAATTCTGTTTTTTTTCTTAAAAATAAGCAATACTTCCTCCTGAATCAATCGTGGTACTCTCTATGATTAAAATAAGACCTTTCCTAAAATGGGCAGGTAGTAAATACAACTGTTTGGAAAAAATTATTCCTGCTCTCCCTCCGGGCAAACGCCTAATTGAGCCGTTCACTGGTTCTGGTGTTGTCTTTATGAATACAAATTATCCTTCTTATCTCCTTGCCGAAAGTAATCTTGATTTAATCCATTTATTTACTCTATTACAACAACGAGGTGATCCATTTATTGAGTATTGTGAATCTTTTTTTAACCCTGAATTCAATCGTAAAGAAAAATATTATCAAATAAGATCTGATTTTAATGCCTCTCCTTATTCCTTACAAAAATCGGCTTACTTTCTTTACCTCAACAGACATGGTTATAATGGCTTGTGCCGCTATAACTCTAAAGGCATCTATAACGTTCCTTTTGGACTTTATACAAAGCCTTATTTTCCACACAAAGAAATGCATCTTTTTCATCAGAAAAGTCAATGTGCTGAATTTATTCATAATGATTTTAGAAAGACTTTTGAGCTTGCAGAGCGCGGTGATGTAATCTATTGTGATCCTCCTTATGTACCACTTTCAGAAAAAACGCCCCATTTACCCTACAATCAAAAATTATTTACTAATGAAGATCAGATTGAGCTCACTGAGCTCGCTAAAGAATCAGCAGCAAAAGGTATTCCAGTTATTCTCTCCAACCATGATACAGAATTTACCCGCCATCACTATAGAAAGGCGGAAATCAAAAGCTTCCGAGTCGCCCGTTTTATCAACTGCCAGGGATCGATGCGGCAACCCGTCAATGAGTTAATTGCCATATTTAATTAAATAATCTAAGCATGACTAAGCATCACCCAACGCTGGTCTTAAATTGAATAATTACTCACTTTTGAAATAGAAAAACATGTTTTTTAACTATTAAATCAAGATTTTTTACACATAACTTTTTGAAATAAAATAATTATTGAATCGTTTCATATCATATATAAATCCAATGAATTGGACTGGTTGTGTTCAAAATGATTAAATATGATTATTACTTGAGCGCTATCAAAAATTCGCACTCTATTGAACCAAAGCAAAATATGTGGAGAAGCAAATGGTTACTACAGCACAAGATATACAAAAAGAACTAAACCAAAAACAGCACAGCAACTACAAGAAAACAACCAAAAAAAGATGGAGCAAGATCTAGCAAATATGTCAGCTAACAACCAAGGAATGCTAAATCCAAACCAGGAAACGGAACAAAATACAAAAATTATGGACGTTAAAAAGGATCCTAACAAAAATCTTGATCTTAACCAAATGTGTGATGACTGGCTTAAAAGATACAAAAAACAAAAACCTGATTTTGATGAAGATGAAAATAAATTTAAAGTAGACCAAGCTAACGGCAGGATAACGCTGCAATTTAAGAATTCTCAAGCAGAAGAAGATTTTCTCAGAGATTTAGCAAAACAAGGAGCGGATGGAAGAGTTTCCATGGGAGGTGATGTAATTGCGCTTACTAAAAATGGTGAACTGATTGATCCAAGAACCAACAAAGCATTCCCAGAAGGTGGGTATAAGGAGCTTGTTGACCAACTGAAAGCAGGAAAAAATTATAACGATATCCCAATACCAACCCCTTCTAAGAATTCAGCTCAATTCACAGAGAACGCATCTAAATTAGAGAACTCTCCTAAGGCAGCGAAGAACTCTCCGGAACCTGTTGCGACATCACTTGATAGTGAGCCCTCCATGACCGCTCCTCGTTCAAGCAAATCTAATATGGAAATGCCAGAATCGCCCCAACAAGAAATAACAGACAATGCTCACTCAGAAGTCAATGCCCCATCAATGTCACCCTGCCAAAACTCATAATGCTACTTATGTGCTTTGTTGGGTGTGGCTTCACAAAAGCAGAATGCAAAGGCATGAAATAACGAGTCACTCAATTATGAGCTCCCATGTCGCTTTATTCTCAATTTCGAAAAAAATCACCCTCCGCAAAAGCGGAGGCCTAAAACAAAAAAATGTACTAGAAACCTCGAGTTACAATATACATCCTGGAAACGATCCTCTTTAAAACACGGCCATATTGGCCGTTTAACCAAGAGTCGGCAGGTTACCGGACATTTTACTTAAACAATTGGGTGATCTTTATGATCTTTAATAAAAAAAGCAAGAATAGTAACTAATAACAATGAAAGGGGTAATATGGATAAAGCCACTTGATAATCTACGACAGTGTAAATATGTTCTCCCTTAACAATACCGCTATCCCCAAACGTATCCAATAATTTACCCACTAAAGGTTGGAACACAGCCCCAGCGAGAGAAATTATCATATTAGTCGCTGCAAAAACAGTACCTGATAATTGAGCACCGCTGCATTCTTTAGCCATAATAAACACGATAATTTCTGTAGCGCTAAACACGCCATATAAAAATAATAAAACATTGAGGCTAAAATAAGACAAACCTGGACAATACAAAACAAGACTAATACAAATTAAAGCAAAAATAGCACCTAAAACCAATGGTAATAAACGTTTTCCCGAGCGATCTGATAAATATCCCGCTACAGGAGCTCCAACTGCCCAACCCAAAAATACTGCAGAAACCGTCTTCGCTGCTTCAACCTTAGTTAAATGATGGGCTTGTTCCAAATACGTTTTTCCCCATAACTCACCAAACACGGATAAAGAAGTATATAAACACGCCCCCACAAAACCGATAACCCAAACTTCAGGAGCCACAAGTACTTTAAGCACATTTCGAAAAAACTCCGGTAAAGGATGGTTATTCGATTGATGGCCTTCTGGTCCATCACGAACCACAAGCAACATCAGTACACTTAAACCAGCACCAACAATGGCGATCAGGATTAATACTTGCTCCCAACCTATACTCTGAGACCATTCAGTAATTTTTACTTCACCATAAACAAGACCTAACATTCCAAGAGTAGTCATTAGACCCGCAACTAAAGAAAAATAACGTCTGGGTAACCAATGCAATGCAAGGGAAAGCACACCAACAAAAGCAAAAGAAGAGCCAAACCCTACTAAAAAACGTCCTGATCCTACTAAAAACATAGATGAAGTTAATGTAAACATCCACGAACCGACGGTACAACATAGACATGCAAACGTTAAAAGTCGTCTTGGGCCAAATCTATCCATTAACATCCCAACAGGCATCTGCATAGGGGAATATGCAAAATAATACAGGGCAGATATTTGACCAAAAGTTGTGGCTGAAATATGTCCCAAAGCAGTACTAAGCTCAGTCTGTAACACGCCTGGAATGATGCGTAAAATAAACTCATAGCAATAAAACACTGCCCCAACAAAGCAGATAAACAGGCCTAACAGCAGCTGTTTTCTTGAAACAATTTCATTTAGGTGCATGAGCGTGTGTTTCCTTTAAGAAGAACGTTAATAAAGCAGCAATACACATACCGATAGGTATAAATGCCAAAGCAATACGATAGTCAGTCATGTTATAAAGTTTATGTACATTCTCAACTGCTAATGCCGTTGAAAGAGAAGCACCACTACGTAAAGAATAACTAAAATCTAATAAGTATCCGACTAAAGGCTGCAATAACATACCGCCTAACATAACGATCATGTTAGTTAAAGCCATTGCCGTACCTGCGGCTTCACCTGGACTCAACTCCCGACCGACTGCGAATACAATCGCTTGTGCACTATAAAACAGTCCTAAGAAAAACATGAGAATCTGTACATTACTCTCGCTCAAACCAGGAAAATACAGAATAACTACCATCAATACCGTGGCTACACTAGACCCTAAAAGCATAGGCAATTTTCTGCGCGCGATGCGATCAGAAAAGTATCCCATCAATGGGGCTCCTAAAGTAAACCCTAAAAAAAGCAACGAATTCGCTAAACCAGCGCCATGTGCAGATAATCCATGAGCATGCCTTAAGTAAGGAATTCCCCACAATTCAGCAAAAACTGTTGTAGGTAAATAAACCAAACAGCCAAATAATCCGTTCACCCATATTTGTTTATTACGCGCAATAATACCTAAGTCAATCATACCGTTCTTAAAAGAAGAAACAGTGCCACTCTGTCTGTAACGACCTTTCTTATCATGGATACCTAACCACAAGATAAAGGTTAATACAATACCAAAAAAGGCGGTCATATTTAGAGTCCGGATCCAACCTAATCTATGAACAAATATTTCTAAAAAATTATCACCTAGCATCGCACCAACAGTTCCTAACGCCGAAGTAATTCCTGAAACCATGGCAAGCTTATTTTCCGGCAACCAGATTGTTGCTAGCTTTAATACACCGACAAATGCAAATGCGGATCCTAACCCAACCAAAAATCGCCCCGCAGCTGCAACCCAAAATGAGGTTGTTCCTGTGAATAAAAAAGTTCCGATGACACAAATGAAACATGCAAAAGTTAATAAACGTCTTGGACCGTAACGGTCCATCATGATTCCCACAGGTAACTGCATGGGAACATAAGCATAATAATAAACAGATGAAATATTCCCAAATCCTGTAGCTGACAAATTAAAATGTTCACGCAGTGCCGTTTCCATCGCACTAGGCGCGATCCGCAGCAAATATTCGTAACTATAAAACATGGCTCCAAGACCACAGATAAGCCATCCAATTAATGCGTAATTTCTACGGTTTTCAGAAAGCAAGGTTATCTCCTTAACATTGGTTAAGCAAAAGCATCTACAGTCTTAATCTAAGGCGGCAAATACTCTTTTATTTAATTCACCTATTTATCCTAAACGCAATCACTGCCATTAACTTAAGGGTTTGTCATTTTCGCGAAAGAGGAAATCCATTTTAGGAGTATTGTACCTCCATCAACATGGGTCCCTCTTATGCGAGGACGACTACAAGCTTCTTATATCAATGGTAATGAGGACATCTCATACGGCATACATCTACACCCAGAGATCCCTTATTGCATATGGGATGCTACTTTTAAATTTAAATTACATACAACTTATTGACTTACGCCACTTGCTATTGCAGCTTGGGCTACAGCAGCTGGAACTCGCTCTCGCAAACGAGGATCTATAGGCTTTGGAAGAATATAGTTAGGACCAAACTCCCAATACGTAACACCTGGGTAATTATCCTTCACTACCTGGGGAACTGGCTCATGCACTAATTGGCGGATTGACTCAACTGCCGCAATTTGCATGGATTGATTAATACATTTAGCACGCACATCCAAGGCGCCACGAAAAATATATGGAAAACATAATACATTGTTTACCTGATTAGGATAGTCACTACGTCCAGTAGCTATGACTATATCATCGCGTACCCGATGAGCTATTTCAGGTCTGATTTCAGGATCCGGGTTGGATAATGCAAAAATAATGGGTTTAGCTGCCATCAGTTTTAATAAATTAGCATCTAATAAATCTGGTTTCGCAACACCGATAAATACATCTGCGTCAACTAATGCATCAGCCAAGGTTCTGCATTCGGTCGTACGCGAAAAAGCAAACTTATAAGCATTTAGATCGGTGCGGCCCGAATGAATGACGCCTTTAGTGTCCAAAAGCAACATATTTTCTTTAGGAGCACCCAAGGCAGCAAGTAAGCGCATTGAAGCGATGCCCGCAGCACCAGCCCCTATACAAACAATTCGTGCTTCAGATAATTTTTTGTGTTGTAACTCAAGAGCATTTAGTAAACCCGCAGCAACTACGATAGCAGTTCCATGTTGATCATCATGGAAAACTGGAATATTTAATTGTTCGATTAAAGCTTGTTCAATTTCAAAACATTCGGGAGCTTTCAAATCTTCTAAATTAATCCCACCAAATGTCGGAGAAATTCGTTTTGCTGTAGCAATAAAAGCTTGGGGGTCATGGGCATCAATTTCGATATCAAATACATCAATACCAGCAAAACGCTTAAATAAAACTGCTTTTCCTTCCATAACAGGCTTACTAGCAAGAGGCCCAAGATCGCCTAGACCAAGAACCGCGGTACCATTAGTCATTACTGCCACTAAATTTCCTTTATTAGTGTAACGATAAGCGTTTTCAGGATTTTCTGCTATAGCAATTACAGGAGCCGCGACACCTGGTGTATAAGCCAAAGATAAATCACTCTGAGAGTCTGTTGATTTGGTCACATGAACACCGAGTTTCCCAGGGGTAGGAAATTCGTGATAATCCAATGCACATTGTTTCAAAACTTCGTTATCCAAAGTACTTGCTCTCTTAAATAAAATGAAATTTATTTTAAGTAAGATTCGGAATCTTACAACCATTATCAATTCATCGCTTATTCCAAGCTCTTAGACATAAGCATTCGAGCCACTCCTAATTCTAAGAGAAATAGCTAAGGAATAATATGGACTTAAACAAGAATTGAATTATCTAGACTGAACAACCAACAAAAATTTACAACGAAGGCAGCAATCTGTCAATAAGTTATACTTCGAGTGAAGCATAAATAAATAAGGCGCAAAACAATGCGCCTTATTTACTTTCTTCTTTATTAGATGCAGAACGTTGGCTGTAACGATCACGAAACTTCTGGACTCGTCCACCAGTATCTACTAATTTTTGCTTACCCGTATAGAAAGGATGACATTTTGAACATACTTCAATGTTCAAGTCTTTACCTAATGTTGATCTAGTTTCAAATTCCTCACCGCAACTACACGTTACTTTAACTTTTTTATATTCAGGATGAATTGATGCCTTCATAATACGACTCTCTATAGTTATGAGTATCGCCACCTGATCCACTGCCAGGCACCATACTCGACACAAATGACGCGAAACAATAGCAGAAAATCTTCTTTAAAGCAATTTTTCTGATCATCATCCCCGTTTTAACCTTTCCCAGCCTTTAATTTTTGTATTTTCAACACAGGACGTACAATATTTAACTCATTACTCATAATAATAACCTACAATTCTTAAGATAACCTAATTAAAACCAAAGGAGCTTAAAATGAAAAAAATGGAGCTTTATAAACTAGATACTCCCAATGATCTTGATATTAAAGATAGGCGGAAAATCGCTGAAGCGATTAATCCACTTGTTGCTAATACTTTTGCCTTATTTGTCAAAACAAAAAATTTTCATTGGCACATGACTGGACCACATTATCGCGATTATCATCTTTTGCTCGATGAACAAAGTGAGCAAATTTTTTCAATGATTGATGTTCTAGCAGAACGAGTCCGAAAATTAGGAGAAAAAACAATTCAATCTATCGGACAAATCAAAGAACTGCAGACAATTAAGGATAATCATGAAATATTATCCGCGGAAGAAATGCTTCATCAACTCTTAAAAGATAACGAAGATTTCTTAAAAAGTATGAGGAAAGCGCACGAAATATGCAATAAAGGAAATGATTTTGCTACAACTAGTATTCTCGAAGAGTACATAGACGAAACAGAGAGAAGAATTTGGTTTTTATTTGAAACACTTCAAAATAAATGAAGTAAAACAAATAAATACCTTTTTCTATAACTCACGTTTATGACTTATGCACCAAAACTAAATTTGGTGCATATTAACATTCTTAAGGAAAAGTACTGCGCCATCCACTAAGCAAGGAAAGCAAGATGAAGGAGTATACTAAAATACATGACTGAATCGAACAAGCTTGCAACGAGATATAGAACTTAGGAGCACTATAGAATATACAATTACAAGCCTCAACGTAATTAAACCTTATTTAACTCCAATGCAACCCAAACAGGAGCATGATCCGAAGGTCTCTCTACTTTTCTAGGTTCCTTGTCAATCACTGATTGTCTGCATAACTGATTCAGTTCTTTATTTAATAAGATATGATCAATACGCAAACCCCGATTACGTCTAAAAGCCGCGGCACGATAATCCCACCAACTAAACGATTGCTCTTCTTGAATGAAGTTTCTAAAACTGTCATGAAATCCAAGCTGTAGCAGCTGGGTAAAAGCATTTCGTTCAGCGGGACTGACCAATACAGAACCTTCCCATGCAATAGGATCATGCACATCTCGATCTTCGGGAGCAATATTAAAATCTCCAACTACTGCAATTTTAGGATAAATACTCATTTGTTGTTGAATAAAATGAGTAACTTTTTGTAACCAATTCAATTTATATTGATATTTATCTGAGGTAAGCTCAGAACCATTAGGGACGTATAAATTGATCAAACGAATTCCAGCGACAGTTACGATCAAAATCCGTCGTTGGGGATCATCTAAATCAGGAATATCTGTAAGAATATCAGAAAAAGGATATTTACTAATGATAGCAACACCATTGTATGTTTTTTGCCCAGAAAATACAACATGATACCCTTTTTCTACAAATACAGCCCTAGGAAAATTCTCATCGATTAATTTTGTTTCTTGTATTGCAAGGATATCCATATCAGAAGAATCCAACCAGGACACTACTTGCTCTAATCTAACCTTAAGTGAATTAACATTCCAACTAGCCAATTTAATCACACCAATCTCCTTTATATTCAATTAATAAAGGAGCGTGATCCGATAAGCGTATGTCACGAAAAATATGACTATGAACCACATCTTCAATAAATCCGGGAGTCACCACCTGATAATCAATTCTCCATCCTACATTTTTCTCCCAAGCTCGCCCTCTAAAAGACCACCAAGTGTATTGTTCTTCTTCTTGATTATGAACTCGAAATGCGTCTATAAATCCCATATTCCCAAACAACTTATCCATCCAAGCTCGTTCTTCAGGTAAAAAACCTGAATTTTTTCGATTGCCTTTCCAATTTTTTAAATCAATTTCTTTATGCGCGATATTATAATCCCCACATATAATTAATTCGCGTCCTTCATTTTTTAATTGCATTAAATGTTTAGCGAATTGCTCTAAAAATTGATACTTCACCTCTTGGCGTTCTTCACCACTTGTCCCAGAGGGTAAGTAAAGTGAAACAATACTAAATTTCGGATAATCAAATTGAATATATCGCCCTTCATTATCGCAATAGTCGAAACCTATTCCTTTAATAACGCGAATGGGCTTATGACGGGCATAAATTGCTACCCCACTATATCCTTTCTTTTGAGCTGAATAATAGTCACAAAATAATCACGGGGATAATATGTTTCTTCTGGAATTAATTGATCCGGCTGTACTTTAGTTTCTTGGATACAAACAAAATCTGCATCTTGGGTTACAAGCCATTCATAAAAACCGTTGCGTGCCGCCGAGCGTATCCCATTGGCATTAAAACTAATAACTTTCATTTATCTTCACTCAATTTTAAAGCGGTTCTAGCTAATCGTTCACCCAAATGCTTCGCTAAATTAATTTCATCCTGGCTTAAAGGGCGATCATTTGCTACACCTGAAACATGGGTTGCACCATAAGGTGTGCCTCCACTGATTGTATCATTTAATGCAGGCTCAGAATAAGGTAATCCTACTAAAATCATACCGTGATGCAGCAAAGGTAACATCATACTGCACAGGGTTGTCTCTTGACCTCCATGCATACTCGCAGAAGAAGAAAATACACAGGCGGGTTTATCCACTAAATCCCCTGCCAACCACAATGAAGATGTGCTATCTAAAAAATACTTCATAGGAGCAGCCATGTTCCCAAAACGAGTTGGGCTTCCCAACGCCAAGCCATGGCAATAACGTAAATCATCCAATGTGGCATAAGGTGCACCAGTATCTGGAACCGCCTTGTCTACTGCTTCGCATGTTGCAGAAACTGGGGGAACTGTTCTTAAGCGTGCTTCAATACCTGTTACATGCGCTACACCACGTGCGATATACTGTGCTAATTGCGCAACAGAACCACTGCGCGAGTAATACAAAACCAAAATATAAGGATCTGACATCAAACAACTCCATACTAATAATTAAAATAATACCTTAGATTCTCTTCTAATTTCATTTCAATAAATTTAATTCGTTGATATAAAGATCCTCCTATTTCAGGTTTTAGTGCTTTTAAATCTGCAACAACATCATCAGCTGACTCATAATAATTTTTCACAGAAATATTTGCGATGATTTTACTGACTGCACTAACATGATGTCTATTCCAATGCCCTGAAATAATAAGGCCAATAGAGGAACCCAATAAAAAATTCTCTTTGGTGTAATCTATGAGCAATGATTTGATTCTTCGTATGTTTGAATTTTCTTCAACCCTACTCCAGAGTTTGGAATAAGAATCTGGAAAAACCAAATTAGCTTTTGAGCGTTTAAAAAATGAGTTTGTGGTTAATCCAATACACGAAAAAGGAGAGCTTATCGAAGAATCATCAGCCTCTTGCAAAAACTCAACATCTCCACTTTTGATTGTAGCAATAGAATCCGATCCATGTGACATTTTTTCTCTCCTTGAAGACATATAGTTTTTATTTGACACAATTGAGTGAAAATTGCAACCCAGGATTAGAGTAGCAGAGCACAGAGGAACGTGCCTAGTAGAATTATTTCGAGATCCAAAGCATAGGTTATTTCTGGATGGCATCAGAGTGTTATTCAGAATATCAGGTCAATCATTTTAAATTAACCTGAGATTCTTAGAAGAGTGCATGGTTTTATTTCGAACCGTTCGGGCTGAGAAACGCGAGCAGTTCGAAGTGGAGACTGGATTTAAATAGGCACTTTATCCCAAACGCCCCCTCATTAACTTATGATAATACTTAAGGCAGCGGGTATCTTGTTGAACTATTAAATTTTAAAGTATATAACGAGCCAAATCTTCATCTGCCACAAGCTGTCCCAAGTTTTTATCTACGTAGGCCTTATCAACATATACAGATTCGCCTGATTTGTCTGTAGCTTCAAACGAAACCACTTCCAGTAGTCGTTCCATTACTGTATAGAGTCTGCGCGCGCCAATGTTTTCTGTGCGCTCATTCACTTGCCATGCTACCTCTGCAATACGTCTGATGCCTGATTGATCAAAAGTTAACGTGAGACCTTCTGTTGCCATCAAAGCACTGTATTGTAATGTTAAGGATGCCGTAGGTTCTGTAAGAATGCGTACAAAATCCTCAACGGAGAGTGCGGATAACTCAACGCGTATGGGTAAACGCCCCTGCAATTCAGCGATCAAATCAGATGGTTTCGCTACATGAAACGCTCCGGATGCTATGAATAAAATATGATCTGAGCGAATCATGCCATATTTAGTGGTAACTGTAGTGCCTTCAACTAAGGGCAACAAGTCTCTTTGAACTCCTTCACGAGAAACATCTCCGCCGCCTCCATTTTCAGCACGTCTGGCTACTTTATCCAATTCATCAATAAAAACAATACCATTTTGTTCTACATTTTCTATGGCGCGGGTTTTAATATCATCTTCATTAATCAGTTTAGCAGCTTCTTCTTCACGCAATATTTGCATTGCTTTAGCAATAGTCATTTTTCGTGTTTTTGTTCGATGACTACCCACCTGTTGGAACATTGATTGTAATTGGCTTGTCATCTCTTCCATACCCGGAGGAGCCATAATTTCAATGCCTATTGGAGTTGCTGAAACTTCTATTTCAATTTCATTATCATTAAGTGCCCCTTCGCGTAGTTGCTTACGAAATACTTGTCTTGCAGTGCTGTCCTTTTCTCCGGGAGTTAAACTACCGCGGGGAGGAGGAAGCAACACGTCGAGAATTCGTTCTTCAGCTGCATCTTCAGCCAAATGTTCCACTTTTTTCATAGCAAATTCACGTTCTTGCTTCACCGCAATATCTGCTAAATCACGCAGAATAGAATCTACATCGCGTCCAACATAACCTACTTCGGTAAATTTCGTAGCTTCTACTTTGATAAATGGGGCACGTGCTAATTTCGCTAAGCGGCGTGCAATCTCTGTTTTACCTACTCCGGTTGGCCCTATCATAAGGATGTTTTTGGGCATAATTTCATTTCGTAAAGCAGGATCTTGAATTTTCATCCGACGCCAACGGTTACGTAAAGCGATAGCCACAGCCCTTTTAGCATTATCCTGGCCAATAATATACTTATCTAATTCTTGGACAATCTCTCGAGGAGTCATCACTTCTCGAACTTCGCGAGGATTAGTCACCATACTGTTATTTGTTGACATTATTTAATTCTTCTAAAGTTAAATGGTTATTGGTATAAATACAGATGTCGCCAGCGATCGTTAACGCCTTACGCACTATTTCTAGAGCGGATAAATCTGTATTTTCCAGCAATGCTCGTGCAGCAGCCTGTGCAAAAGGACCTCCAGAACCAATAGCAATCAAACTGTGCTCAGGCTCTATTACATCACCATTACCTGTAATAATTAAGGAGGATTTGACATCTGCTACAGCAAGAACGGCTTCCAGTCGACGTAACATTCTATCTGTTCGCCAATCTTTAGCAAGCTCAACTGCAGCACGCACTAAGTGCCCCTGGTGCATTTCCAACTTGCTCTCAAAACGTTCAAAAAGGGTGAACGCATCTGCAGTTCCTCCAGCAAAACCAGCGATGACCTGGTCTTTATAGAGTCGTCGTACTTTACGGGCATTTCCCTTCATTACAGTATTACCCAAAGTCACCTGACCATCACCTCCAATAACTACCTGATTACCACGTCGTACTGAAAGGATGGTTGTTCCACGAAATTGTTCCAAAATTAAATCCTCAAATCAAATCGGAACATTGAACATGGGGATGATTGATAAAAAAACAAGAGTAGCGTGTAAATTTTATTGGAGAAAACAAAGTTTTATTGATTACTCATAAAGGATCTACAAAACCCGTATTGATTAAATTTAGATCACCACCTGGAGTTGTGTTTTTTTAAATCACTTGCTATAAGATTAATCCATGAACACAAAACAAGATAAATCACTTCAAATTCAACTTATTACGCTTTGTGAAGAAAAAATTACAACACTACCAGCAGGTGAAATAAAATATTATTTGTTTATTCTTCTTCATTCAATCAAAGAAAAATTCATCAAATCCCAAAAAAATTCTTAGAAACTCTTTTATCATTTGTTGATAATCCCGATAAACCACATCAAAACAGTTCATCTAATCTCAATTTTTTTAATGAACTTATAGAACAATATAATACGCTGCAAACCATTGCCCAATTAAACACTTTTAGCATCCAATTTAAAATTATTCTCCTTCATGTCGTAGGTGCGCTTGCTAGCCTTTTATGCAGTATTGCTGGTGGACTACTAGGTGGTCTGGTTAGCATTATCAGAGGTGCTTGGAATTATGAGCCTTTTAAAGGTCTGGGCATAGGCCTAGTGACTGGTTATTGGTTAGGAGCTATCTTGGGATTCAGAGATCCAAAAAAATTATTTAAAGATGAGTTTCTTCGTCAAATTGAGTTTGGCCTTAATGGTCTTTATCGATGCATGGAAAATTTACAACAAACCATCACTCCTAATCATTCAGAAAATAAATCCTTTAAACATTACCTTAACGAAGAAAAAATTCTACAGCAATGTTTTGAAAATAACATACAAAGATTTGAGCAGTTTCTTGAAGAAAATATTACTTATGAAATTAATAGTTTTAAAGCCGGATTTATAGGTGGTTCATCACTTCATGGCTACTTAGGCCATCATTTCTATATTGTTATTAAAATCGAAAAGTCTGAGTTTTTATTTGAATTCACCCAAGCACCTGCTGATACCGGCGAAAAGCCTGATCAACAAGAACTAAGAACAGTGAAAGGGAGAAAAATAATTGAGATGCTCGCTCTTCATAATAAATTACAAGAAACTATGCCCTGCACTGTTGGTCACGTATTAAAAAGCATGAAACCTGGTGATAATGATTGCCAGACATTCATTAATAAAGTACTCCTTGGCACAAACCAACCAGCCACCACTTTAAGCCGCTATAACGACATGAATTCAGTAGGCTCTATGATTGGCTTTTTTATAAAAAACTCAGTCCTTTCTCCGAGGTTTTTTTAATACCTCTCAATCAACAGAGAGTTTAAGTATCACAGCGACGAGACCATAACAAAAGCGTTTATCAGGACTTTGAGACGACGTAAACACCTCTTTTGCCTGACAAGAATCAGTAGTTAATAGGTAACGAGATTCACCGCCTTCTTAGCCCGCACGCACATTAAATAATCAATTTAAAAAAGAGATACCATGAGATAAATGTTCCAATCCAAGATGTTCTGCGATGCTTTGTCCGACATCTGCGAAGGTATCTCGACGACCTATAAATTTACTTTTAAGACTTGGACCATATACAAGTACCGGAATATGTTCCCGCGTATGATCAGAGCCAGGAAATGTTGGATCACAACCATGATCTGCTGCAATAAAAACAAGGTCATCAGGCTGCAATACCGCATCGAGCTCTGGAAGACGGGCATCAAACGCCTCGAGCGCATGAGCATAACCAATTACATCACGTCTATGGCCGTATGAAGAGTCAAAATCCACAAAATTTGTGAAAATTAAACTTCCCTCCGGCGCTGTCTTCATTGCCAACAAAGTTGCATCAAATAAAGCCATATTTCCATCAGCCTTAATGGTTTGAGTAATACCTTGGTGTGCATAAATATCGGCAATTTTTCCAATGCTAATCACTTCACGGCCTGCATCCTTTAAGTAATCAAGTAGTGTTTTTGCCGGCGGTAAAGTTGCGTAGTCTTTACGATTTGCTGTTCGTTTGAATGCCCCCTGCTGCCCAATGAATGGACGTGCAATAACACGACCTATCTGATATTCATCCACTAAGTCACGTGCGATGTCACAAATATCATATAAACGGTGCAACCCAAAAATTTCTTCATGGGCAGCAATTTGAAATACACTATCCGCAGAAGTATAAACAATAGGTTTTCCGGTACGTATGTGTTCATCACCGAGTTCGTCAAGTATGGTCGTACCAGAGGCATGCTTTTCTCCCAATACACCGGGCAGCTGAGCACGCTTGATAAAAGTATCAATCAATTTTTTTGGGAAACAAAAAGGTTGTTCAGGAAAGTAACCCCATTCAAAAGTCACTGGGACACCAGCTAACTCCCAGTGCCCACTCGGAGTATCCTTGCCTAAACTCTGCTCCACTGCATAACCGTAATAACCAATAGGTTCAGCAAAAGTGGACAACTCAACAAAACGCAATCCAGAACTCGCTAAAGCTGCATGATAAAGCCCCAACTTTGCCAAATTTGGTAAAGTGAGCGCACCTTGACGCAATCCTTCTTTATCTCCTTCACCTCTGCCACACGCCTCATGAATATGAACAAATGTATTAGCACCTGTATCTCCATAACGAGAAGCGTCAAGGCTGGCACCTATACCAAATGAATCCATCAATAATATACATACTCTCCCTGTCATCTTAATCCTCAAATTGTTGGCAACGTGTTTCATTTAAACCGAAGAGCATAAGAAATGCTATGAATAATCCTACAGGTAAAATAATTGCTGCATATTGATAGGCACTCAGTGAATAAATTGGTGTTCCATTTATTATCTGCATACCGCTATGATTAGTTAATAAATAACTGAACAAATTTTGATAAATAATATAACCACCTTGAGTTAATATGGAAATAACACTCACTGCAGTTGCAGTCATTGCTGGTGAACTGCTTTCAGCAACCAAGGCATAACTTATTACTTGAGCCGAAGTAAAGAAGCCTAGCAAGAAAAACAAAAAGGCCATAGTGCTATAAGAAACAGGAAGATAAAGAACTGCAAGCAGCGTTAGAAGGGAAGTAATAACACCTACTTTCATAGGAACAATTCGCAATCCAATTCTATCAGAAATCCACCCTACAAGCGGAGAACCAATAATTGCCCCTAAAAATAACATGCCATTTATTATAGAAGCTTGCGCTGAACTAATATCTAAACGTTGTTCTAAATATAAAGTCCCCATCATCGCACCAAAAACAGCAATCGCCATATTCATTAAACTGGCATAGAATGCAGCTCTTAAATACTGTGTATTAAGATATGCCTTTTTAGCTGCGGACACGATATCTATTGGTTTCGCTTTTTGCTTTATTGCAACAGGAGGTCGTTCTTTTATCCAAAAAAACATCACAATAAGCATGGCAAAACCAAGGATTCCAACATCTTGAACCGCTTGGCGCCATCCTACCAAAAGAACCAGCTTAGTTAAAGGATATTGTGCCAGCATACCACCAGCCATTGCCATAGTCACGATAGCTCCAGTTACTAAAGCCATGCGTCTTGGAGGAAACCAATGGGATGCTAAACGGACAGGACCTAAAAAACAGAACGCACTTCCGATACCTGTAATAAAACGACAAAATAGCGCTGTATAAAAAGAATGGGAGTAAGCAAGCAGAAAAGTACTTGCCACACACAAAAACATAGCAATTAATAAAGTATTTTTAATCGAGAAACGATCAAGGACCATTCCTGCAACAAAAAGAAATAATACATTAGAAAGGTAATAAATGCTGGATAACCATGCCATTTTATCTGCTTGAATACGATAATCTTGCATGATATTTGCAGCGATAGATGCAAACATATTTCCTTGAATGAATTCATAAAAGAAAAATAAGGTTGCAGCAAAACACACCATCCAGGGTAATAAGGATGATTTAACCTCATTATATTCTTGAAATTCATCCACCATGTGCATTTTTACTCCTCAGCTTTAGCGTTTGCAATATGTTTCTCGAGTTATTAATACAGCAATTAAAGCTGCAACAGTTGTTATTGGAAATATCCACATAGCAAATTGAAAATCAGCGACGGTATAAGTTGTGACTGATTGACCCGCATGATGTGCAATTAACCAACCAAATAATACTTGTCCTACTCCACCTCCGCCCATAATAATAACAGAAGCAACTCCTGTTGCTGCCCCGGTGTTTTCTATAGAATTACTTTCAGCAACTAAAGGATAAGTAATCACTTGCGCACTTGTAAAAAGCCCTAAAGCAAAAAAGATAATACTCAACGTGAATTGCGATAAAGTTGTGTCTAGGAATAAAGGAATGAGTGTGATGAGCGTCGCGATTGCTCCAATGATCATTAGAGGTTTACGACGTCCCTGAGCGTCAGACAACCAGCCAGCCAACGGACACCCAATAACACTCCCCATAAAAATAAGACTCACCACATTACTGGATGCCATTTCCGGTAAATGATGAGCAACCTGTAAGTAGCTCGCTCCCCATAGAGCGCATAAAACCATAATAGGTAAATTAAGAAAAGACGTATAAAAACCTGCCAACCAATTTTGTGGGTTGGACAATGCCGTGAGAAATCCAGACATTACTTGCCCTTGATTAAGACGTGCTCGGGTTGGTGCGTTTTTAGGTTTATCAGCCACAATCCAATAAATCCAAAGTAACAATACCGCGCCTACAGCACCATCAATTAATAACGCATTACGCCACCCAAATAATTCATAAAGATAGGCAAAAGGAGTATGAGCCATCATCCCACCTACAAAAGCCATAGTAACCAAGCTGCCGATTACAAGTGCTTGTCTTCTCGGCGGAAACCAATGTGAGACCAAAACGACACAGGATAAAAAGCAGAATGCGTTACCAATTCCAGAGAGAAAATGACAACATGAAGCTAAAATAAATGAATCAGTTAATGCAAAACCAACAGTGCCTAAAATACAAACAAACATAGCGCTCAGAATAACTGTACGCGTAGAAAAACGATCTAAAATAACTCCCGCAGGAAGAAGAAATAAGATATCGGCCCATAAATAAGCGCTAGACATCCAGCTTAATTGAGTCGCATCAATGTGAAAATCGTCACGTAAAGGCTGATTAATGACATCAAAAATGTTTAACTGAAAAAACTCATAAAAGAAAAACAACCCAGCCGAAAGACATACAATCCAAGCCATTAAGTCACCACGAGGGACAAAAGCTCTCGAATCCACTGCAACAGATTGCGACACATTTACTCCTTATGGCATAAAATTGCGCCAGAGTATATCAAAACTCAAAATGAATTGGTATCTTAATTGAACAAACACTTGTCGTAAAAAAATTATTACTCTAAAAAGACAAGACAGGGTACATCATCTCCAACCCAAGTTTTATGCATGAGCACACAAATTACTTACGGCAACAGGAATGCGCATTAATAAGAATGGTTTATCCCCTGCATAAACATATTGAATCAACTCCATTTTATTCAATAAAAGTGGTGACACTTCTTTTGTGTAAGATGGACTGATAGCCAAGTAATCGTCACGATGATTGATTAGCAAATGGCATAGTTCTTTTTCGCTAAAAGCAAATTTTACTTTTCCTCTTGCATAGAATTGTGCTGAAAATTCTGTTTTATAATCCCAATAAATCAGTGAATCCCCAGTTGGTGGATGTTGTTTTAACCATGCAGCAATCACAGGTTTTTGAGTTTTTGAAACTACTTCCGGGATGATATTAAAGGCAAGAGTAGCCGCTAAAAAAATTATTCCTACAATTAGAGATAATCCTAAAACTAAGTTTTTCGCTCTAATCATTACACCTACCCGATCCCAATATTCAACAAAAAACAATGAGAAAGCAGGTAGGCTACAAAAAACATAAGTATAAATAATATTGCTCGAGAATGTAAAAAAGAACAGCGGAACTACCGTACAAAGAAAACAATAACTTAACCATCCATCATTATCTTGAAATACTTTACGAACGTTATGCCTGCATTTGATAAACCAAGCAAGCCCAAGAAGGCACCAGGGAAAAATTCCTGATGCAGCATAAATCCAAATCATCCCCCAATATTCCTTGTGGGCATATCCATATTTGTCACCCACCCATCCAGGCTTTAAAAAACGATTGAAGTTTTCACCAATGATAAAATAATTTAAAAAGCCAGGAGTTCGTAGTTCAGCCCAAATATACCAGGGAAGTGCTATGGCAAACATAATCACTATACCTTTTATCCAAGGTAATCTTTTCCATAAATTGCGCCATTCATTACGAATCAAAACCCAAAAAAATAAAGGCATTCCGGGTAAAACAAGAGCGACGGGTCCCTTCGCTAACAAACCTAATCCTAAAGCAACAAAAAAAACATAAGACCAAACCTTTTTTCCATCAACTAAGGCATGCCAAAATGACACCATGACCAAAGTCACACAAAACACTAATGACGGATCAGTCATCACTGTTCCGGCATCAAGAAAAAAATACAAAGTCCCTGCTAAAACCAAAGTAGTAATCATAGCAATCAACGAACCACTATGTTTTTTTGCTAAGCGCCAAACAAGCCATAAAACCGCTGCTGACAAAAGTAATCCTGGAAGACGAGCGGCAAACTCATTAACACCAAAAAGCTTCATTGAGAAAGCAGAGAGCCAAGTTGACAAAGGAGGTTTAGCCCAAAAAGGAACCCCATAATCATGCTGTGGCGTTACCCAATTACCAGTTTCCAGCATCTTTCGTGCAATCTCAGCATAACGTGCTTCAGAAACATCATTAAGTGGAATAAAACACATGGAAATAATTCGACACACGAGGAGAAAGAATAATGCGAATACAGCATTATTAAGAAATAGTTGTGGCAACTGCTTCTCATTTTTGATGTCCAATACTAAACCTCATTAAAAACGCTCCTTGCACTACATAAAAAGTCGTGAGCGTGTGGCACTATACAGCGTGAGTCACAAAGTTAATTTTTTGCCCAAACAGCGTCATAAAAATAATAAAAACAGAGAAATATTACTCATTATTTTACATTTTTTCATGCCTTTTTTCAAAAAAAAGCGGTATAGACTGCAAATAAACGTAAATAACATAATGAATTTTATTAAGTTTTTAAAAATACTAAAATTGTATAATGAAAATACATGACGGGAAGATTACTTTAGTTTACACTGAGGCCTTGTAAGATGAACTTACATTTATCTATTGGACATTTGGAGACTAAACATGACGTTTGAGTTAAAGGAATTAAGCACATTAAAAAAAGAATTTAATGACGCTGTGGATGTACTATTAAAACGTGATAAGAAAATAAAAAAAATTGAAGATCTTTCTAATCCAAGAAAGTACGAACTTCAATACCTCACTGCCATACTGAGCAGATTAGAAGAGCAAGTAAGTGAAAGAACAATCAAACCCCAAGTTGCAGCACTCACTTTTTACGGTGCGATGCAAACTGTTATGAGAGACATTGAAAATAAGCGTGGAATGCTGGACTCTTCTGGCTTACTTAGCGACAGCTTGGCAAATATAATAGGGATCAATGCTGAAGTCCGCGCAGAAAACAAACCTGATCTGTATCAAACATCTAAATTTTACACTGCTCTTAATGAATTCTTAAAACAAATTTTCATCAATAATGATTCACGTAAAGGATTCAAGAAAGAACATATTCTACATGCAATTCCTACGAATCATTTAAATGAACTTATTGAAACAAGTTATCTACTATCAAAAAATGCTGAAAAAGCAATCGTGGATTCCTTAGCTGCTACTGGGCAATCAATTGTGGTTTTTGAAAAGCCTACCCCACCAAGTGTTGAGGAAAAAAAAGAAACACCAGTGGCAGAAGAGCAAAAAACTGTATTTGTAGGCGAATACGCTGCAAGCAAAAAATCACCGATATCAGCTACCGGACGATTTGGAAGCTGGGAAGACCTAACTCATGCTCTTGATGATTTAATCAAAGATGAACTTGCAGATAAAAATGTTTCAAAAATTAATAAGCTAGGTTTACACCGTGCGGCTCAACTTCATTTTTTGAATACAATAAAAGCAGCGGTTCAAGCAACAGGAATTAATGAATCTGAAAAACTAGCGGTTCTTGCTGGGGCGATGCATCTTGTACGTAAACAAATTGATGATGAATATGCTTCCGCCATATTAACAAGCACAGAAAACTCTATTATTCATAAGGGATTAGATAAAATTCTAGGTAAAAAAGGCGAAGTGGATGCACAAGATATCGAAGCCTTAATTTTTTCAACAACCCAATTCATGCGTTTTCTTACAGTAGAACCAAAAGCTGAGGCAAAAAAATCCATACGTAACAAGCACGTTTTTTCTGAGATCGCAGGTTTTGATTTGAAAAATACTTTTACTCTATGCATTGACATGATTCATGACTGTCGTAATGTGGCTTTACATCATGTTGTTGAAGAGTTTAACAAAGAAGGTAAAATTCCAGAAAAAGCACCCAAAAGTTATATTGCTTCCGCACTCAGCAAATTCTCTTTCCTAACTGGCAAGAAAGATGAATCCAGTGAAGAAGAAGATGATGAACTGGAACATAAAAGTACTGATGCACTAACCCGATAATTTTTTTAACTTTAAATATAAATTTGAACTTAGCTCTCCAAGATAAAGTAGCTACATAGTACAAGTGACTGCTACTTTATCTGTATCACTTTATATTTATAAACAATATCACTTCGGATAAGCCATTTCGTTTAATTTTTGCTACAATGCTGTTTTCTCTTATCTATTTGTAGTTCGTGCGAATGAAAATTACATTAATTATTAAAAAACTATTATTCATCATCATTTTTTTAGTTGCTCTGCCAAGCATTTGTAACGCATTAGAAGAAAACTACGATTCGTTGCACAAGGGTATTCAAGCTCAGAACATGCAAGATGGCCATGTAAATGAAAAAAATGAAAAATCTGAAAAATTACACTCTGTACCTAAAAAAATGATATCTATTACTATAGATGATTTACCTTTTGTTGGTGAATATAGAAATTTTCATTTGAATATGATGATCGAAACAATGACAAAAGAGAAAGTTCCTGCCACAGGATTTATTATTGCCAGCGAAGTGCGTAAAAACAATTGGGAAATACTACGTAAGTTTCGTGATGCAGGTTTCGGGTTAGGCAATCATACCCTCAGTCACGCTAATTTGAATAAAATGGATACGAAAGAATACATTCATGAAATTCAAAAAGCTGATAATATTTTATTACCTGTTTTAACTGAACCTAAATATTTTCGTTATCCTTATTTAGCAATGAGCTCTGGAAGAAAAAAAGAAGACATTCTTTGCTACCTCGCACAAAAAAATTATCAAGTTGCCCCAATTACCATTGATTCCAAAGACTTTGTTTTTAATCAACGCCTATTATCCGTTTCTGAAATAAACAGACGCACATATCTAGAGGAATTAAAATCTTTTTATCTGGATTTTATCTGGCAGCAAACACTCCGTGCTGAAGAACATAATGAATTTCATCACAATAATGATCAAGCACAAATTCTGCTGATCCATGCAAATTTATTAAATGCATATGTTTTACCGGATATTATTCATCTTTATAAACAAAAGGGTTATGAATTTGTCAGTTTGGAAAATGCTTTAAAAACCTTTAAATATCCGACTCAATGTGCCAGAGCACAGGTACTCGCTCGAATCAAAACAAAACAGCAACAACCGTCAATATCCAGTGATAAAAATATCGAAACATTTGTTGAGTGGGATTAAGCGATATTTAGGGAAGTATTGCATAAATACTTTCCTCCATATTACACTTGTATTGTATTATATTAAAAATGGATTTAGTTCAAATCAGGGATCGGACTTTGAAGCTCAGAATAACAACCAAGCAAGGCTTCACATTAATTGAGCTCTTAATCACATTATTAGTTCTTTGTATTTTATTAGTTATAGCAGTGCCCGCATTGAGTACCCTACTGATGAATAATCGTTTAACTGCTAAAACAGATATATTCGTAAATTCACTTAATTATGCTCGCAATACCGCTTTAGGTCAGTCAATTAACGTTGTAGTATGTCCTTTTGGTGTAGCTCAATCGACAACATGTGGTGGAAATTGGAGCAATGGATGGATTGTGGTCACTCAACCTTCTGTAGGTACGAGTTCATTATTACAAAGCCAACAACTTTTTTCTGCAGACCCTGTACTTTCGAGTAATGTAACCGGCGTGGTTTTTGACCCACATGGATTGACAACGACATCAGGTAATTTTAAGTTCTGCGACAGCAGAGGGGGAGCATTTGCTCGCTCAGTAGAAGTATTGGCAACTGGATTCGTTCAATCAAGCGCAACCCCTGGCCAGGCTGTATGGGATAACAGCGCACTTACATGTCCTTAATGGAGAATATTAGTGTATCATGTAAGTAATTTAGGAGTACGACAGAAAGGATTATCCTTAATTGAAGTACTAGTCGCTTTTGTAATTTTAGCTATTGGCATGTTAGGGATAGCAAGTATGCTCATTTTATCGAGCAAGGCCAATAACTCAAGCTATGCGAAACAACAAGCAGTTCAATGTGCTTACGATATATTTGATAAAATGCGTGCCAATTACCAAGCAGCAATTAATGGAAACTACAATATCTCTAATATCAACAGCATGGGCACACCAACCCTCCCCCAACACCTGGCACGCTATGCAATCTGTCCCCATGCTCAAGCCCCCAGCTAGCTACCTATGATACCTGGTATTGGCTAACCTATGATGTGGGTAAATTGCCTAATGGTAGTGGCTCTATTACAGCTACTCCAGCACCAGGAAGCTCAGGGAATACCATTATTACAGTTACTATTCAATGGGACGATAGTTTGGCAATAAACTTAGTCGGGGCAAGTACTACTCCTGCTCCAACCAATCCCAACTATGTTCAACTTAGCATCCAAAGTCAATTATGAAAAACTATCAAAAACATCCACAGGGATTTTCTTTAATTGAATTAATGATAGCAATTGTTATTGGACTTTTACTCAGCTATGCAGTCATGGAAATTTATGTGACTCAAACTCAAATTTATAAAACGACTAATTCACAGAATCTCATTCAAAATACAGAAAATGCCATTACCAATTTACTGACCCCTATTATTCGATCGGCAGGATTTTTAGGGTGCGGCTCTATAAATACAGCGATATCCAATTTAAATGGAGGAGGATCAAATCCTATTGGCTCACTGAGTGCCAATCCGACCCTAATCATGGGGTATAATGCCAATAGCTCACCCATTACAATATCACAAAGTAATGCTGCTAATAGTAGCAATGCAAGCGATTGGACTCCCGCGCTCGATCCTACCCTTGTAGGGAATATTGAAAACAGTAGCGATGTTCTAGTCGTTCTTGGTGCAGTTCCAGCAAGCTTTCCCGCATCTGTAACTGCTATAGATTCGACTAATGATTCCTTCACGGTGCAAAGTACGAGCGGAGTTACTCTTACTGCAGGACAATTTGCTGCGTTATCTGATTGCACTACATCTTTGGTCTTTTTAATTACTGGGTCAACTGGTACCACTATTTCACATGCAGCAGGTACAGGAGTATATGCAAATGGAGCCTCTACTTTTATTGTAAATTACCAAGCAGGAGCCCAATTCATTCCATTGCAGCAAACCGCTTTTTTTGTAGGGCAAAGTCAAGGGGGACAAAGTGCACTGATGCGAGGAATTTTAACCAGTGCTGGATGGACAATCCAACCTCTCGTGCCTGGAATTGAAGTGATGAAAGTAGAATACGGTATTGGCAGTAATGGCTCGATCGCTCAGTATGTCACAGCGGATGCAGTAACCAACTGGGCGCAGGTTTATACTATTCGCTTAGGATTTTTAATTGCGGGACAGATCGCTTCCGGTACCTCCAATACCACTCAATATACTGTGTTAGGCACCACAGTCAATGTGCCCAATGATAATCGACTTCGGCATGTGTATGAAATCAATATTGCCTTGAGGAATGCAATATCGTGAACTTAACTCCTTTATTTAAAAAAAATCTATTCCTTCGACAAAGTCTTTTGATCACATCGCTATAAAATTGACTCTCTTCAAACATAAAAAGGAAAAGGGTTATATTCTGCTATTGACAATGATTCTTCTCATTATGATTACCGTTTTAGCACTTGCGAATATTTCTCTAAATACCACTCAAATTCGAATTGCAGCAAATGCAACTGATACAGAAATGAGTTTAGAAAAAACAGAAGGTGCACTAAATGAAGCAATCAATAAACTCCTGAATGGAACCTATACTGCAGCAAACTTTCTACAAAACAATAATGGACTCTATATATTGGATGCAGATAATCCACCAATATGGACTACAATCAACTGGTCTGATTCTGCTTCTGTAATTAATAGTTTTCAGGGAGATACTAACAGCCAAGCAAGTTATATTATTGAGAAATTACCATCAGTGAGCTCCCCTGGCCAGAGTATGAATAAAGTGACAAATGTTTATCGGATTACCGCGCGTTCCGTCGGTGCTAACGGTGCGGTAATCATGTTGCAAAATACACTTCAAATACAACAATAGGTAAAACGGATTATGGTGCATGCACAAAGCAAATCTTTTAGAGTTGGATTAAAAGCGCTTTTATTTCTTATAGTATCAACTTTGGTACTAGCAGCATCAACACCTATTTTAAATATTCCACAAATACCGCTAATTATGGCTAGTCCAACTCATCCACAAGTGTTAATTGCTATTGGCAACTCCGAGTCCATGGATGGTGATTTGAGCGGTGCGATTATGTCCGGTTCAGGATCTCTCACAGGTGGATTAGCTTCACTCAAAAACTCAAGTTCACCACTTAATTATACCGTTCCTTCAGGCTTTACTCCTCCGGTGCAGGCAGCGAATAGCAGTGGCCAAGCTCCTTATACAGTAAGTCAAAATGGTGTACTTGTAGATAACGGAGCAAGCCGCCTCAATGTAGCCAAAGCCGGAGTACAAGCTATTATCAATACGTATATGCAATCTACTGATTTTGCATTAGCCACTTATAAAACAAGTTCCGTTGCTGTTTATAATACCTGGGTATACTACATGTCTCCGCAAGGAAGTAATTTTTCGTTTACTAATACCCCTGTTACCGGCAATACCTATGTTAACAACCCTTGTTATAATTACACTTCTGCTTCTTCAACCATTCAAAGTAATTGCAGTTCGATTGGAAGTTTTTACGGCTCATCGGTTCTTTCTTCCAATGCATACATGCAAATTGGAGCAACCAGTGACAACCCAGCAATTAATGATGTCCTATATGCTGGAAGTAGTTTTCCTGGAGTGTTTCTGACTTATAGTGGACCAAGCCCTGCAACTCCTTACCCTCCTAATTTCTCAATAAGTAATTATAATAATGGCGGTGTGTTGATTTCCTATTCGAAATCACTCCCTAATATTGGTGGTTTTGGCACAAGTCCTACTAATGCTGGATTTGTCCCATACTCCCCACAGGTGTTTTATGCCCAACGTGGTTTTGGCTATTCAGGGACTCAATCAGCAACTTCAGGAACCATACTGGTTCCAATGACCTCTGCGGGCACAAATCCAACAACAACCAGCATTAATAGCGCCATTGGAGTATTTACACCCTATTTACAACCAGAAACCAATTCAACGTCAACTAAAGAAATTAAAGCCAGCGCAGTGCAATCACCTGTTGCTGGTTTAATGGCATCAGCAAAAACCTATCTTTCCTCTTTAGGTAATACCAGTGGTAATGGTTGTCCTCAAAAAAAATATGTCATTTTAATTTCTGATGGTCTTCCTACCCAGGATCTAAATGGTAAGTTATGGCCGCCATTAGGAAGTGCCGCTGCTACAGGCTATGGCATTACCGCTACATTTAATCCTGATGGTTCCCTGCAAAGCACTAATTGTCAGGCTTTAACAGACACAATTAGCGCGATTGCAGCATTAAAACAACAAGGAATTCCAACTTATATTATAGGGCTTGGTGCCGGAGTCAATCCTACATTGAACCCACAAGCAGCAGCATCACTCACCGCTATGGCTGTAGCCGGTGGTACAACGAATTACTATCCTGCAACAAATTCAACTGATTTGGTTAACGATCTTAATGCAATCATGATTTCGGTGCAAAATGGCTCTTTTACAACATCAGCGGCTGCAGTGAGTTCCACTCAACTTAATAACAACAGCGTCGAATATGAGGCAAACTTCATTTCAAATGATACCCCCTATCAAGATTGGACTGGGAATTTGCTTGCTATGCCTTTAAATCCTTCAACTGGCTTACCAACAGGTGCAATAAACTGGCAAGCTCAACCCCTATTAGACAAGTTAGTGTCTGGATCAGGATGGGCCACAAATCGTTTTATAGTTACTTGGAATCCCTCAACCAATACAGGAGTTCCTTTCGAATGGGCAAATATAAGCACTACGCAACAAACACAACTCCAACCCTCAGATACTCTTGGCCAACAAAGATTGCAGTATCTTCGTGGCAATACCTCTTTGGAAATGCGTAATGGTGGCAGTTTTCGGAATCGTTCTCATATATTAGGGGATATTATAGATAGCCAAGTCATTTATATAGGTGCTCCATCAGCACCTTATACGAGCAGCAGTTATCTATCTTTTGCACAAACTTATGCCAATCGTACTCCTCTACTTTATGTAGGGGCTAATGATGGTATGTTACATGCCTTTAATGCAACAACCGGTAATGAAGTTTTTGCATTTATCCCTAATGCTGTATTTGCTAATCTTTACAATCTTACTAACCCTCTTTACAACTTAAGTCATCGTTATTTTGTCGATGGCTCACCTCAAACAGCAGATGTACAGTTTTCAGATAGTAGCTGGCACACATTACTTGTAGGAGGAGAAAATGCTGGAGGGAACAGTATTTATGGATTAGATATTACCAATCCCAATAGTTTTATTAATGAAACTAATCTTGCGCAAAAAGTACTGTGGGAATTCACTGACAGCGATATGGGACTTAGCTACAGCCAACCTCAAATTGCACAAATTGGAGCAAATACCAATCCAGCTGGTTTTGCTGTCTTTTTTGGCAACGGTTATAACAGTCTCAACAACACTTCTGTACTTTACGCCATTAATCCACAAACAGGGGCCCTCATTAGCAAGATTAATCTGTGTAATGCGGTTCCAGGATCATGTAACAGCTCACTTCCCCAAGGACTATCATCAGTAGCAATAGCAAACCAAAATGGTTTTCAAGGAGCACCTATAACCAATGTTTATGCAGGTGATTTACAAGGAAATATGTGGTCTATTAATGTAAGCGATCCCAACCCCACAAATTGGACAGTGCGCTTATTATTTCAAGCAAAAGACTCTTCCGGAACCGTGCAGCCCATAACAACAGCACCAGTGGTGACTCTTAATCCTGCCTATCCTCGTGTCTCCGGGTTATTCGTTATATTCGGCACTGGGCAATTACTGCAGACCAGTGATTTAGTAAATACGCAAACTCAGACAATCTATGGTGTTTTAGATAAACCATTAACTAGTGTTACGTATACACGAAATAACCTGCAACAACAGACACTTAATTTAATCTCCACATCAACTTCTGGCCTATCTGTACCCGTAGTTACAGCCTCATCAACACCGATTAACTGGTACAGTCAATCCGGTTGGTATGATGATCTTGTCGTCTCAGGACAACGTATAGTTACTAATCCTACTGTTTTTAATGGGGCCTTCATTAGCACCCTAAATACCCCACCTCAATCATGCAGCACGAGCTTTACGTCCATGCTTCTTGAACTCAACTTCAAAACTGGAGGAGCATTTACTAATCCTCAAATTATAGGGGTTAATGCCAATGGGACACCTAATACTCAATATAATTATTCAGGAGTTGTAGGCGTTCAATTGTCAAATAGCTTTGCTAATGCAGCAACTTTGGTTGGCCCTAATCAAGGTAATAATATCGTTCTGCTCATTACCCAATCTAATGGAAGTCAATCTACTATACTTAATCCAAACAGTACGCGAAGAAGAACGGGATGGTGGCAACTGCAATAAGGGATTGCAAATGAAACAACCTAAAAGAAAAGGATTTACCTTAATTGATTTAATGATAGCTTTAGTGGTTATGGCGATACTGGTGACTATTGCCTACCCCTACTACGTGAGCTTTTTGCTAAAAGCACGCCGCGCTGATGCTTTGGCCACACTAGCTCAAGACCAAATTCTTCTTGAACGCTGCTATGCTCAAAATTTTTCTTATAATACATGTACCTCTTTACCTGCTTTTCCGCAAACATCAGCGCAAGGATTCTACAGCATCACCTTAAGTAATCTGGGTGCAACATTCTATACTCTTACTGCAACACCGCGAGGAAGCCAGACCGAAGATACTACGTGTGCGAGTATGACAGTAGATCAAGCCAACGTAAAAACTGCCGTAGATTCCTCAGGAACGACGCAAACGATTTGTTGGAATCCTTCATAGAACCTTCATAAGACATGGAATATTTTAAGTGAGAAGTGTAAGACTTAATTTATGAATTCAACGTGCCTCCAACAATACCGAGAGGCACGTTGCAATAGTATAAGTACATTCCAAAGGAACTCATTAATGTAGGTTCGATAAAAATTGAAACTCCATTTTTTATGTCGAACTGAATTCATTTAGAATTGTACTCTATATAAATGCCACGCATTTTATAGGATAGCGTTCGTTTAACAACGTAAAGGCAGCATGATGGAGCTACCTTTACGTAGATCTGATGTTAATCAGTAGAAGTTGTTCAAACCAGAAGTTTTGGAGTCTTCTTTCTTTGTCACAACTGTTTTTGAGGATGCAGCAAGGAAAAATCCTCTTCTAAAGCCTCCGAAAGTAACTTCATCATCTTTCTGTTTCACAGATTGTTTTTTAGAAGGTGTATCACCTGAAACTACTTGACTCTTTTCTTGTTCTTTGAAGACCACTTTTGTTGGACTTGTAAGCTCAAGAGGAATAGTATTCGCTTCATGATAAGCTAAGATGAAACTCTGATGCTCTTCAGATGAAATCAGATTATGCTTCTCTAATATTCCTAAAATATCTTCTAATTTAATTTCATCAATAGTTTTAGCAAATTGTGCATGATAATGATTGTCATCCATATTAAAATCATCTTGATGATACAAATGATGATCGTAGTCATCACGATGTACAAAGCGATAAACACCCAGTTCATTTTTGCGCATATCAAACATTTTATCTATTTGCGCACTCACACAATCCATTTGCGAAAACAATAAAACCATGAGTAAATCGAGCTCGGTACGTATTGGCGGAAAAGACATTTTTGATTTTGTATAAACAGTAAGGGTATTGTCATACAAACTTAAATTAACATTTTTGCATAAATGGGTGAACGCCTTAGGCATATAAAACTCCTAATTATAATAAACACAAACTGACCAAATTATGAGCCTGAAGTTTAATATAGAAACATTAAGGTTTTATTAAGAGCTCCTCCCATTAAGAAAAAATTTTGATCACGTCTTTTTACAAAACGTATTAAACAGGCCAGCTGGAATGTATCGTCAGCACATCAAAGAAGTGGAGAGATACAAGCCCACAATACACCTGGTATTTGATAAAAATAATCTTAACGTCAATAACGCTATAAAATTAAAAAGCCAGCTTTAATTGTTCCCAATACCGGTTATAAAGCATTAATGTATCTTCTCCAACATCGCGTTGGAATTGGCCCTTTTTCATGATTTCTTCAGAAGGATAAATCATTGGATTATCTTTTATTGATGAAGGCAACAAAGCACGACCTTTTTCATTAGTAATAGCATGCCCTTCCTTTAATGCGATTTGTGCACTTGTCTCGGCCTTAAGCATAAAATTAATAAATTGGAGCGCCTCTCTGAGATGCGGGGGATTTTTAGGAATGGCGAGACAATCCACCCAAATCACGAAACCATCTTCAGGATAAACAAACTCAATAGCCTTGTTTTCAGCCTGTGCTTTAAACGCATCACCATTCCACGCAGATCCTATGAGCGCATCCTCATCGATAATAATTGCCTGAATGCTGTCACTTGCAAATAATTTAATATTAGGCACAAGTTTTAATAAATGTTCATAAGCTTTTTTAATATGCTCCGGATTATTATCATTCGGATCAAATCCCAAACTCATTAAGGCGATTGCAAATATCTCCCGTGAATCATCCAGGAGCATCAGTTGATTATGCCATTTTTTATCCCACAACGCACTCCAAGCTTTTGGTGGGCGATGTATCGCATTGCTATTATAAAAAACACCGGTTGCCCCCCATATAATAGGCGCACTATAATGATTATCCTTATCATAATCATTATTAACAAAACGTTTATCCAAGTTGTCAAGATTCGGCAGTTGGTGATGACTCAACGGTTCTAGCATGCCCTGCCTTTTCATTCGTTCTACAAAATAGGCAGAGGGAAGAATCACATCATAAATGGTTTGTTGGCTTGCTTTTAACTTTGCATACATTGTTTCATTACTGTCATAGGTTGAAAAATTAACCTTAATTCCAGACTCTCGTTCAAATTGTTGAATTAAACTTTTAGGAATTTCCCCGCCCCAAACATAAACATTCACAACTGGATTAGCCAAAATCTTGGAAGCAAAAAAAAGAGACAGTGCAAATAGAAAATATTTCATACCAGTTTTCCTGATAATCGATGAGAAATAATAACTAAAATCATGGATAGAACAAAAATGATCGAACACAAAGCATTCAGCTCAGGGGTAACCCCTGCACGAACTAATGAATAAATGGTTAATGGCAAAATCGTAAAATCTGGACCGGCCACGAAATAACTGATAATGACATCATCAAACGATAAGGTAAAACTTAAAAGAAATACACTTAAAACAGCCGGCCAAAGTAAAGGCAATAAAACTCGTGTAAGTGCAACATAACGGCTAGCACCCAAATCTAACGCGCTAAAATAAATATTGGGATTTAACGTATGGATTCGAGCATTAATAGTTAATATCACAAAAGGGATTGAAAAGGTAACATGAGCAATTAATAAACTTAAAAAGCCTATAGGGACCTGAGTCAGATTAAAGAAAATTAATAAGGCAACACCAAGAACTAAATCAGGAATAATAATGAGTAACAATAACAAGGTATATAAAACTTTGCGGCGTTTTGAACGAAATAAAAATAAATAGATGGAAGCCAAAAGACCCATGGTCGTTGCGATTAATGCCGAGCTTAAACCCAGCATGACTGAATTTAAAAAAGACGCCCACAAATCTCGATCACGAAAGAGTTCGTAATACCATCTTAAAGAAAAGCCATGCCACTGCAATGAAAACTTAGCATCATTAATGGAATATAAAACCAATATTACAATTGGAATATAAAGAGAAGCATATACAAAAAAAGAAAAATGCGCTGCATGAGTGTTTTCATCGAATCACCTCATTTTTCTGGCGTCTGAAAAAAAACAGCAACAAAAGCAGCAAAAATGTCAGTAAGACACTGGTAGCAGAACCTTGAGGCCAATTACTTAAAACAAGAAACTGATTTTGAATTAAATTACCTAATAAAATTGAACGAGCACCTCCCAACACATTTGGAATATAAAACAAAGTCATAGCAGGTAATAAAACTAATAAACACCCCGACAAGATTCCAGGTGCCGTATTCGGCAAAAATACCCGCGTAAAAATAAACCATTTACTAGCTCCTAGATCTCGAGCTGCTTCAAATAATCTGAAATCAAATCGTTCCATATTGGTAAAAATAGGAAGCACCATAAACGGAAAGAGATTGTAGACCAAACCAATAATTACAGAAAAATTCGTATATAATAAGGACAAAGGCTCATGAATTAAATGTAATTTCAATAAGATTGCGTTTAAAACACCCTTAAATTTAAGGATAGCTATTAATGAATAAGTTCTTATCAAAGAGCTTGTCCAAAAAGGAATAAAAATCAACAGCAACAAAATCGATTGACGCTTTGATTTAATCATCAAATAACTAAATGGATATGCAATTAGCAGACATAATAAGGAAGTAATACAGGCAATGATTAAAGAGCGAAAAAAAATTTTAGCAAAAACCGGAGTAAATAAATCCGCGTAGTTTTCAAATGTAAAAGGAAAGGCAACAAGATGAAAACTATCCTTTGAGAGAAAACTCGAAACAAGCATCATCAATAAAGGAATAACACCAAAAAGAATTAACCAGAAATACAAGGTGTAAAGCGCAATGGATCTAGTCTTCATAAGGTAATAAAACCTCCCAACCGGATAACCATTGCACCCAAACACTTTCATTGAGCGTGTATTCTAATTTATCATCATCTTCGTCAAAAAACTCTGAAGCATAAATCATTTTCCCTGAGGGAAGTATAACCTTCAAATCTACGGTTGAACCTTTATAAATAATATCTGCAATACGTCCTGGCAACATACCTTCTGTCTTATCTACTTCCGATAAACTCCAAACACGAATATCTTCTGGACGCACCGTTAAATGAATTCGATCACCAACCACATAATTTCCACTATTTTTGCAAAGCAGGGATACTCCTTCGATAAAAGTAGTAAGATTCGTATCTTCTAGGGAATGAACCTGAACATCAAATATATTTGCTTCACCAATAAATTTGGCTACATATAAATTTGCAGGTGTTTCATAAACACATTTAGGGGTTCCGATTTGTTCTATATGACCATGATTAAAAACAACAATCCGATCTGACATGGATAAAGCTTCTTCTTGATCATGAGTCACAAAAATAAATGTCATGTTCAAAGTTTTCTGTAGCTGTTTTAATTCTGATTGCATCGCTTTTCTAAGTCTATAATCAAGAGAGCTTAATGGCTCATCTAATAAAAGGACTTGTGGTCTATTAATAATTGCTCGTGCAATCGCAACACGTTGCTGTTGGCCGCCACTTAATTGTTTGATGTTGCGTTCTGAAAACTCCTGAAGTTGGACTAATCTTAAAGCATCAGAAACTCGCTCTTCGATTTCTTGAGGAGGAACTTTCTTACATCGCAAAGCAAAAGCAACATTTTCAAAGACGGATAAGTGCGGAAAAAGTGCGTAACTTTGAAAAACCGTATGCACGTCTCGCTTTTGGGGCGGCAAGCGGTTAACACATTGACCATTAATATAAATGTCCCCCTGAGTAGGACTTTCAAATCCAGAAATAAGACGTAATAATGTGGTTTTTCCGCAACCTGAAGGGCCAAGCAAAGTCAAAAACTCACCGTGATGCACACTCAAAGAAATATCATTCAATATTGAAGTAGAGCCATATGATTTATAAACATGTTTGATTTCAATGAGGGGTGTGGTCATGTGCTTCGTTAAATACAAAAAACTCTAATTATCCCTGCTGTTTCCTCTCTTGTCTAGTAAACTAAAGCGGACAAACAGAACTCATTGCCATTAAGTTAACGTCAGTTGTGGATAGAGTCACTACTTCAATCGTCCGCGCAGATATTGGATCAAATACAATTTTTATCCATAACTCACGTGAAGTTAAGGATGAAAATAGCATTTAATTTTGCTTTACAAAGAGAGCATAACTCCCTACCATCTATTCCCAATGGATAGTCCAACTTGAAATAAAATGGAAGTTTTTTGCTTTTTTATAGGCATATTATATCGATATACCTTGCACGGATTTTTGCCTGTAATTATTTTTTTGATTTGTTTCATTATTCCTAAGTACACGAATATTCTGTTTTTTCTTTTAGGTGTCCTCACCGCCTCTCTGCATCAATCACAAAATTTACCTAAAGGAATACCTGATGTAGAGGTAATACCTCAAGCGAGTATAGAAGGAACCATTGCATCAATACCAGTCCAAGGCTCATCCAAGACACTTTTTGTATTAGCTTTAGAACAATACGACCACCATCCGGCCCAAGGGATAATCCAATTAGTATGGTACAACAAAGCCCCTAAAATTCATGCAGGACAACGATGGGCATTTAATGTGAAATTAAAAAAGCCGAGAAATTATCTTAATCCAGGGAGTATGGATTATGTGCGTTCACTCACAACTCGTCATATTGCCTGGACTGGATATATTCATTCCAGAGGCAATAAGTTACTGCAAAAATCCTCTTCATCTTTTAATTGGCTAGAACTAAGGGAACAATTAAGTGATCAACTTAACTTATTAGCACCTGATCAACAAACCGCTGGGATTATAGAAGCATTGGCGTTAAATATAACAACCCATATTGCCCCCAAAAGCTGGGATTTATTTAGACGTACTGGCACAACCCATTTATTTGGTATTTCAGGTGAGCATATCGCCTTAATTTCTGGCATTGTTTATTGGTTACTGCGTTGGTTATGGACTCGAAACTCTCGTCTTTGTTTATATATTCCAGCCCCTTATATTGCAAGTATCGGTGGTCTTTTAGCTGCTTTAGGATATGCTTTTTTAGCAGGATTTGCTCCTCCTGTTCAAAGAGCTCTTATAGGATGTTTTTTTTATACACTCTATAGTTTGGGTCACCAGCGTTTTACTGCTTGGCAAGTATGGCGATATGCTCTATGTGGTGTTTTATGGATTGAACCACATGCAGTATTTATGCAAGGATTCTACTTTTCTTTTCTTGCTGTAGCATGCTTGCTCTTAACGCAACAACGTTGGCGCTTCAAAGGATATAAAGCTTCTTTAGTCTTACAGTTAAGCTGTTTAATTGGGTTAATGCCCCTAACCTTATATTGGTATGCTTATGGTTCCATTAATGGATTTATTGCGAACCTATTCGCAATACCTTTGGTGGGATTACTCATCGTCCCCTTATCATTAATGACTATGACCGTCAGTTCCTTAAGTATTGCAAAGATACTGATGAAACCCCTTTCCTTGCTCATTTCATTATTGTTTAAAGGGCTCTCGCTGACAGAACATTTAGCTGCAGTCAATATTAATTGTTCCCTTTACTCTATGGAGATGGCGATTGTGCTAATAGGAGCTTTATTGATGTGGGTTTTATTACCCATTAGATCTTTTCAATGGATAGCCATGCTTTGGCTACTGCTTCCATTTTTTCCACCACGAACAATGCTCCAATCAGGTGAAGCCAAAATCGATGTTTTAGATGTGGGACAAGGCTTGGCTGTTGCAATTCGAACACAGCGCCATGTTTTGCTTTATGATACAGGAGATCGCTTTTTTCAAGGAAATGATTTAGGAAAAATGGTTATCTTGCCTTATCTTAAAGCCCTGGGCATCAAAAAAGTGGATATGATAGTTGTAAGTCATCCTGATAAAGATCATCGTGGGGGACTTAATTCACTGGAGAGAGAAATGCAAGTAGACAGACTATTGGTCAATGACCCTCATTTCTACCACCGTGGTTTAAAATGTCATGATTATCCACCATGGCAATGGGATGGGATCTCGTTCCGTTTCTTGCCAATTAAAACTCATTTTACAGGAAAGAACAACAGCTCTTGTATTCTACAAATCGAAACACATGCTGGACGTATGCTCTTAACGGGTGATATTGAAAAAATAGCCGAAGATTATTTAGTGCAAACTTATGGTAATAAGCTTAAATCAGATGTACTAGTTGTCCCTCATCATGGCAGCAAAACATCGTCATCCTATAGATTTTTATTAGAAGTTGCTCCGATTTATGCTATAGCCTCCTTGGGTTTTGATAATCGTTTTCACTTCCCTCATGCTAAGACTTTAGCAAACATGAAAAATTTGAGTATCCCTTTTTACAGAACAGATATCTGTGGCATGGTGCAAATTACTTTACCTGTCCAAGGATCAATCAATAAGCCCATTTGCTTTAGTGGACAGCGGTTGCAACCCGTGTAACTATGTGCATCCAGAATCAAGATTCAAGTCAATCTAAATTCAATGCCTGAATTTCGGTCGCACTTTTTTTAAAAAAAGCTATAGTAATTAAAAAAAGAATGAGCATTTTATGTTAACTGAAACAGTAAAAAATCAATATTACCAAGCATTGCTTACCAAAGACTCTGGATATGATGGTATTTTTTATGTTGGAGTGAAATCAACGGGAATATTTTGTCGACCAACCTGTCCGGCAAAAAAACCAAAACTTCAAAATTGCGAATTCTTCCAGACTGCTCAAGAGGCACTCCTGGCATCCTATAGGCCTTGTTTGCGCTGTCAGCCATTATCCCATCCTAACCAAGTTTCTCATTTAATCCAAACTTTGGTTGCTGCCGTAGAGGCAAATCCTGAAAAAAGATGGAAAAATAGTGATTTCGCGGCTTTAGGAGTAGACTCATCAACCGTACGCAGACAATTCAATAAACGATTTGGAATGACCTTTGTTGCATATGCACGTGCACGCAGAATGGGTATTGCTATGAAACAAATTCGGGAGGGTAAAATAATGATTGAGACACAACTTAATGTTGGATACGAATCAAGCAGTGGTTTTCGTGATGCTTTTTCTAAAATTATGGGAACAGCGCCCTCTCACTTGACAAAGCATCCTCTTGTTTTGAAAGCTTCTTGGTTTGATTCTCCGTTAGGACCAATCCTTGTGGTTGCTAATGAGGAAGCATTGTATCTTTTGGAGTTTGTAGATAGGCGTGGGTTAGAGCGTGAAATTGAGCGGTTGAGACACAAAATGAATGCTGCGATCGTCCCTGGTAACACGCCTCCTATAAGATCCATTGAAAAGGAGCTTCAAGAGTATTTTGCAGGACATCTGAAAAAATTTAATACACCAGTCCATATGATAGGAAGTCTTTTTCAAAAAATGGCATGGCATGCTTTAACATTGATTCCTTATGGAGAAACAAGAAGCTATGCAGAACAAGCTCAAGCTATAGGAAAACCAACTGCATACAGAGCTGTTGCCAACGCAAATGGAGCAAATCAGCTTGCAATTATCGTCCCTTGTCATCGTATTATTAATTCTAGTGGGAATTTAGGAGGGTATGGTGGAGGTATTGCCCGTAAGCAATGGTTAATTGAACATGAAAAGAAACATAAACAATGTGTGTAGCGTCTAGGAGATCTAAATTGATAGGTACGTAGCCTAAATGCAACGAAGAAAAACAAGATTCTAAGTCATCGCAAATCTTGTACTTTACTACGTAGCACCTGTGCTACGAACTAACAATCGCGAGCACCCTCTCCCCCAAAATCTTAAGCAGCTCTTGCAATTTTCTTTGATATTTTTAAGCATTAGCTGTTTTATATCAAGCTTACTATTCCATCAAGTTTCAAACATGATGTACATAATAACAAGATAAAAACCAGCATAAGATGCGAGCTCTCTTTATTTACATTTTTTTAACTATTTAGTTTCAAATCATTATAAAAGCGGCAAAAATCACAACTAAGTACGCACACTACTTTTTCTTATTTCAAAAATCCGATATAAATTTAATGGTAATAAAAAAGAATGTAGAATAAAAATTGGATAGAGTGTGCTTCCAATTGCATAAAGAATAAACGCTACATTAGAACAGATTGCTATTAAACGTAATGTCAAAATTCTTTTGACATAAAAAGTTGCAAAAACCAAACAACAAGCCAAATAACCTATAATTTCGATCGTTGCTTCCATTTCAACTCCTACTTCCAATCCCTTCATTATTCAACATACACCTAGTATGCCTAAGCCGCAAGTGGCTTTACTTTTTTGTTATCTTTATCAAGTAAAGCAGAAAAGAACTATATCTGCATAAGATTTCTCAAAAAATTTATTGATAGTGCCTCACTGCAAAAAAATTGAAAATTGTCTTCTTTGTCATGCCCACGTTTATGATTGAAAAAATTAAACCATTGGGTAAAATTTCAAGTTTTGAGGACCCCTAATGGCTTATGAAAACTATATAACAGAACATCAGGAAGATTTTGATTTAATAGTAGAAGCAGCTGAATCAATGGCACAAGATTGGATTGCCCAAGGCTTTGATCCTTGGACTACTCATTCGCTCTATGATGTTCGAATGGCAAAGGAATGGAGTTCTTTTCTTAATTCTAAATTTTACAGCTTGTACAACAAAATAATTCTTCCAATTAAAATTTCTTCGCTTGAAGAGCCTGGTAGAGCATTTAAACTTTTTACTGCAGCAATTGAAAATGACGTAAAAACGGATGTGATATCTTTTAACCGTGATCTGTTTATTGTATTTTTTAATGACTATTTAAAAAAAACCAGTGGAATAAAAGAGCTGGTCTTTGAATACAAGCCAGCGCAACCTCATAATGACAATGTCAGTATTGACAGCAATCACCCTAAACTGAATCAAGAGTCCGAACTTTGTAAGGCAGTCATGGCTCCCTTCACTTTTTGGAGCCGATGGGGCATTAAGCATGTCAAATCACTTATGGCAATTGAAGAGCAGCAGCCTTCCAATACTAACTCAAATTTATCAAACTAATTCATCATACTATTTTTATAAATATTCTCTAAACCTGTGTCATAGGGAATAGACCCAATGATACTAGGAGTAATTTTCCTACGGATAAGCAAATACTGCTACAAAGGCAGGGGAGTTACAGAGGAGGAGGCAGGTGGAGAAATAAAACCTCGTTCGGGAATGAAAGCAATCGCTTCCTGTTCAAATGTAGTTTTAATGGCAGTAAGGACTTCATCTCTTACTGTTGCTAAATCAACACTTGACCAATAAAGCACTTTAAGCTCGATCCCTCCCTTGTCAATCATTTGCGAAAATAAAATTTTGGTACTTGGCATAGGTAAAATATGGCTGCATTCGTCACAAATTTTTTGGAGTAAAAACTTAATATTAGAGACATCATGCACGGAATCGATTCTAAGTACTATTTCATCACGTTTTTGCGGATAGGTACTTAAATTAGTAATTTCTGATTTGATTAAACCCTCATTAGGTATGCGAATCAATCGATTATCACTTGTTTTAATTTTTGTAGATAACCAATCAATAGTTTCTACAGTTCCTTTAATATCTTTAATTGAAATAACATCGCCTACTTTAAAAGGTCGTTCAAAAAGTAAAAATACACCACTAATCAAGTTAGACGCTGCCGTTTGTGAAGCAAAGCTTAATGCCACAGTGAACAAACCGGCAGTCCCTAGCAATATAGTTAATTTGAAACCCATTTCATGTAATGCTGAAACTAAAAACAACAAAAATAAACCATAAAAAACTACGCGACTTGATAACATAGCCTGATGCTTGGAAAATCGGTTTTCAATGAACTTTTCTACCCAATAACTGATTTTTTTGGCAATAAAATAGCCAAAAAAGAGCAGCAGTACAGCAAATACAATCCGCTCCCAGTCAAGATGTTTCAAATATTCTAATGTGCTATCCATAAAAGACCATTTAATATACTGAAAAAACAAACATAAATTGTATCAATTTTCACCAAAAGATACTATAAACTTTTCACTTTATTCGCCTGCTTATCTTCTTCTAAGTTGATCGGATGACAACGTCTATAGTTCTCGTGTGGTGTTTAAAAGCAAAAACCCGCGAGAAGCTCTTGCGGGTTATTTCATGTCATTGGATTATTGATTAATAACATGAATCTTGATACCAACAATGTCCATAAGCATTGCAGACACGAATGGTTTGACAAGCAGGAGGAGCATAATAATAACCTGGCACGCCAATGACAACACCAGTACCTCCCCAGCCCCAGCCACCCCCATGGTAATAACCACCATGATAGCCGTAATAACCACCGTGATAACCACCATAATAACCGCCATGCCAACCACCACCATGATAATAGCCGCCATGATAGCCACCATACCAAGCAAGACATGGGGCAGAAGAAAACAGGCCTAGAGCAAAAACTGCAACACATATGATTCTTTTCATAATATTTCTGCTCATAATTATTTCCCTTTCCTAATATCGATACACAAATTATAGCTTAAATAAGCTTCAAAAATAGATCGTATGTTAAATTTTTGCTATCAAACAAGTCCTAAAAAATGGACTGATCACAAAAATTACCGAGCAAGAAAAATATCATCCAGCCACTTTTCTTTATGCCGCAAAAAACAAAACGCATAACCATACCGTAATCCTACTCAATGTTATAAAATGGCTAGAAAAATAGAACACCTTTTAAAGTTGTATTTAAAATGAAACTTAAGTATGATTTACTAATTATTTACATCAGTGAATTATTTATGACTGGGCTAAATAAAATACACATCGAAAACTTAGCGACTCATTTTTACCGAAAAGTGCGAAAAGATGAAGTCCTTGGGTCTATTTTCGATAAAGCTCAGGTTGACTGGAACGAGCATATTCCTCGGCTTTGCCAATTTTGGAATAGTGTGATGTTGAAGACCAACGAATATCATGGTAATACTTATCAAAAACATCTTTTACTGAAACAGTTTACTCCCATAGAGGAACAGCATTTTATACGTTGGCTTAATTTATTTCGAAACGAGACCTTACATCATTTACCTGTTGAATCCGCTCAAAAAATCATATACCGAGCCTCATTAATTGAGGAATCATTACGATTTGGAATACTGAGTCAAAAAAAAGAGGTAGAAACATGCTAAAACCATTGGCTCGTGATATTATAGTTACTTTGATTATTAAACTTATCTTATTGATTTCCCTATGGATAATATGCTTCAAGAATGTGGAAAAATCACATTTAAGCAATGAGCAATGGTTACTAGGAATGCAAGAAAAAGAATATCTTCATTCTCACGAAAAATGAATGAGGGAAATCCCCCTCTAAATAGGGGATTATAGGAAGGACTTTATCAACAAAAGTACATGACATGCGAGGTGCTCAATGATTCCTGGTAGTGAACTAGTCGATCTGTCGCGTTTACAGTTTGCCCTTACAGCGCTTTATCATTTTCTTTTTGTCCCACTCACTCTAGGCTTGTCATTGCTTTTAGCAATTATGGAAACCATTTATGTCATGACTGGGCGCGATATCTGGCGACAGATGGTCAAATACTGGGGTGTTCTTTTTGGAATTAATTTCGTTTTAGGTGTTGCAACCGGCCTAACTATGGAGTTTCAGTTTGGTACCAACTGGGCTTATTACTCTCATTATGTGGGTGATGTGTTTGGCGCTCCCTTAGCCATTGAAGGGCTGATGGCCTTTTTTTAGAAGCTACTTTTGTTGGTCTTTTTTTCTTCGGCTGGGATAAATTAAGCCGATTGAAACATATGTTTTGTACGTGGCTATTGGCTTTAGGTACTAATCTTTCAGCATTATGGATTTTAATTGCCAATGGATGGATGCAAAATCCTGTTGGGGCTGAGTTCAATTTTCACACCATGCGTATGGAAGTGACTGATTTTGTGGCTGTTATGTTTAACCCAGTAGCTCAAGCAAAATTTGTCCACACCATTAGTGCAGGCTATGTTACCGGATCTATTTTTGTTTTATCTGTAAGCGCTTATTTTTTGTTACGGGGCAGAAACATTAATTTTGCGAAACGATCAATGACTGTAGCTGTAAGCTTTGGACTCGCTTCTGCATTGGCTGTAGTAGTACTTGGTGATGAAAGCGGCCACCTCGATAACGAAAACCAAAAAATGAAATTCGCGGCTATAGAAGCAATGTGGCATACAGAAAAAGCCCCTGCAGCACTTACAGTTTTCGGCATCCCCAATGAAGAAACAATGCAAACTGATTATGCTATTGAAATTCCTTATGTATTAGGCTTAATTGCGACACGCACATTCACTCAGCCCCTACAAGGTATTTCAGAGTTAATTGAGCAAGGAAAGGAACGCATCAAAGAAGGAATACAGGCCTATGAAGCATTAACCAGATTACAAAAAAATCCCAATGATGAACAAGCAAAAGCTGATTTTACAGCGCATAATAAATATTTAGGCTATGGCCTATTGTTAAAAAAATACACAGAAAAAGTTGTTGACGCAACTGACGCTCAAATCAATCAAGCGGCACATGATCTAAAGCCACGCATTACTCCTTTATTTTTCTCATTTCGTATTATGGTCGCTTGCGGGTTTTTCTTCATCTTACTCTTTGCTACTGGCTTTTACTTATCGATGAAACGCAAATTACATACCTCTCGCTGGTACTTGCGTGCGGCATTCTTCGCGTTACCCCTACCCTGGGTAGCAGCAGAGCTGGGTTGGGTCGTAGCAGAATATGGACGTCAACCTTGGGTAGTGCAAGATATTTTACCCACTGCAATGGGAACCTCCAGTCTTAGCTCTGCTCAAGTACTTACTTCAATTACCGGATTTATCCTCTTTTATACAATACTTGCCGTGGTTGAAATCTATTTAATGGTTAAGTATATCCGTCTTGGCCCTGATAATATGGCTCACTAGGAGAGACTCATGATGCCTTTGGATTATGAAACATTGCGAATTATATGGTGGGTACTGCTTGGTGTGTTATTGATTGGTTTTGCAATAATGGATGGTTTTGATCTAGGGGTAGCCATGTGGTTGCCTTGGCTTGCAAAAACAGACACTGAAAGACGCGTGTTGATTAATAGTATTGCGCCTACCTGGGAAGGAAATCAAGTTTGGTTTATTCTAGGCGGAGGGGCAATTTTTGCGGCCTGGCCAACGTTATACGCACTATCCTTTTCTGGTTTTTATTTCGCCATGCTTCTGGTGTTACTTGCATTAATCTTACGCCCAGTTGGATTTAAGTATCGCTCCAAATTAGCAAATCCTCAATGGCGTTTATTTTGGGATTATTCGTTATTTATCGGGGGAATTGTACCTGCACTTATTTTTGGGGTTGCAATAGGAAATGTCCTGCAAGGTGTTCCATTTTATTTTGATGAATATTTACGACCATTCTATACAGGTAGTTTTTTTAGTTTGCTTAACCCTTTTGCTTTATTATGTGGCCTATTGTCAGTTGTGATGTTAGCCATGCATGGCGCTTTTTTTCTGAATTTAAAAACAGAAGGGCATTTACAACAACGCGCCATTAATGCGGGAAAAATAAGTGCTTTATTCACTCTTTTGCTTTTTATTGCCGGTGGCCTTTGGCTTCATTATGGTATTGACGGTTATATCTTAAATGGTACCTTAGCTCATGATGGCCCATCAAATCCCCATTATAAAACAGTAATTCAACAAGCTGATGCTTGGTTTTCTAACTACCGTGCGTTCCCTATTACCTTATTGGTTCCTGGAATAGGCGTTATTGCAACCTTATTAACGCTCATTACGTCAAAATATGGGAAAACAGCTTTTCTTTGCAGCAGCTTTTCGGTAGCTGGCATCATTGCTACAGTAGGTATAAGTATGTTTCCATTCATACTTCCCTCTTCGTCTCATCCAGAACAAAGTTTGCTGGTATGGGATAGTTCATCAAGCCAATTAACCTTATTTATTATGTTAGTGGCTACTGTTATTTTATTGCCCGTAGTATTACTTTATACAGCCTGGGTTTACCGGGTATTACGTGGAAAAATAACAGAGAAAACCATTATTAAAAACAAAGATACTGCTTATTAGGAGGCTTATTATGTGGTATTTCTCCTGGATTTTAGGCACAGGCTTAGCCTGCTGCTTCGCCATCTTGAATGCAATGTGGCTTGAGTTAAAAGATTCCGATACAGAATCCTCTAATAAAGACTCAATGTAAATGAACTTACATTGAGCCTACACATACTTAGTTCAGAGGAGATGGACTGAAAGAATTTTTTTCCATTAGTTGCTCTAATGATGGATGTCATTTATCTAGGTATCGTTGCGCTGTTTGTATCGCAAAATCGAGGGTTTGAACAAACACAGCCTCGTTTGATTACGCCTCTGCACATCATTTCTTTTGGTATAAATAATTTTTTAATTGATGTAAGTTCAATGCGTTATCAGTATGAAGCATACGAGGAGGCAAATTTATCCTAAACTTTTTCTGAGCTCTTCATGTTTTCTGCATTAGGAGATTCACTATGAAACCAAAGTTGAAGGTCTGATTTGAGAGCCCAGTTTATAAAAAGTGCCTGTAACCCCTCCAATAATTTTTTTTGAGGGGTAAATTGGGCAAAACAGTAAAATTAGTCCATTTAGATAAAGTTGCTGAGCCTTTCGCAAAAGTTTGATTTTCAAAAAAACCAATAACCTCTTCTTGAGACAGTGCTCAAGCTGTAAATCATGTTTTTATTTACATTAGAAGTAGAAGCTAAAAAACGAAAATTATTAGCAAAAAGTGTTAAAAATATAATCATAAATTAAGGAGCTAGCGCAAACAAGCCAATTGAGTAACTTGTCTACTTGAGCCTTGAAATCATAGCATGACTTATAATCCCACCCAGCGAATAAACTCATTACTTGCATTTAAATTAACTGCTGGTTTTCCTTCAAAATAAACAGTGTAACTAGTAGCAGCTCCATTTTCACGAGCAGAGTCACCATTCACTTTAACTTCCTTTATTTTACCTAAATTGACAATTTGCATTTGTGTTTCGTAATATCCACCTCGAACCACTTTAAGAACTGGGATAACAAAATAAATGTGACTAAGTTCATTATCTTGCCCTGGATTTTCCATCTCGTTTTTTGCTAAATAGCTTAGTTCATTGGTGCTCAATGCAATGTACTCCTGATGATCTATTTGACGACGTAGCATGCGTGTTAGTGGTGCTGTTCTATGAAATATTTGCGTATAATCATCTGCTGAAATAACTGCCACTGGTTTGCTTTCTGCATGCTTGCTTCCTTTATAGCCACTACCCACAAATAAAATAGCATCCCGATGATCATCAGGAGCAGCGGCGGGAATTTGTACCGTTTGATTATTTTCATATTGAGGCAAGGAGGTCTTATCACAATTTAAAAACTTTGATTTTGCAAACCACATGTCACTAGGATAATAAATGACTAATAAAGACTTATCTTTTATGGTATTAATAATTGCTTGAGAGTTTTCCATAGGAAGTGCTGGGCACCCCCAACTGCGCCCGGGTCTTCCATATTTTTTAATAAAGCGTTCCTCTACATACCAACCAGAATGCATCACTACAGCACGATTAGAGGCATTATCATTAAAGCTCCTATCCAGACCATCTAAACGTAATGAAAGGCCATCTCGACCATAATAAGCCTGCTGGGTTTGATAAACACCTATACTACTTGCTTTACTATTATATTTGTTAGAAAAATAATTGGTCATTAAAGATCCGGATTTAATACCATGCGATACATAAGTGTGAAACAATAGTTTTCTTGCCGTTAAATCAAACACCCATAAACGTTTTTCATTTGAAGGAAGAGAATAATCAATAATCGTTAAAATATTATTATGATCTACATTGTATTGATCCGCACATCTTAAAGTTGTCAGTACTTTATTAATCACTAATGGATTTAAATTAGGTGCCTCATGATTCAGCATCAATTTGATGTCGTTTAAAGACTGCTCGTTAATTTGTATTGGGCCAGGAAATGGAGCAGCCTCATTAACAAATAGATCATAAATCATTGACTGTGTTTGAGGAAACCTCAAAGGCGATTGCGGCAAATAATTTGTTGTTACTGCTAAAACGAATAGCAGGATTGAGCCCATGATTTGTCCTTCTTATAGTTATTCAAATCCCATATGTTTAATATAGCTCAAAAATATCATTACAATTGATTGGTGAACACCTTAAAAATGTTGCATAGAAATTAATATTCATTTCAGCTAAGCTGAGCGAACATCAGTTATTGGATAAAAAAAGTCGCTTATTTAACTTATCGTTCTAGCTGAGAGGCACTGCTTACGTAAGAGTTTTGTCATTTTCGCGAAAGCGGAAATCCAATTCTACAGGAGCTATGTGCCCCATCAACATGGGCCTCGCTTGTGTGAGGACGACTCCCTCAGTCAATAGCAGTGTTCCCCAGCCTGAATGAAAACAAGGAAACATCACCTTATTCTACTTTTTACATAGAAGGAACTTGTTTTGTATCTTCATGCTTTATTGTGTTGTCTGTTCTATAGCAAACACTAGTTACCGCATTGGTCACATGTAAAAGCGCATCTGCCACATTAACCATCACTGGTCGTGATGAACCACCCGAAGCAACCCATCCATAAATTGCACCTAGACTTGAAAAGTTAAGTGCTGCATTTCCAATACTTGTTAATGCATTGTCATTACCTTGAAATGTAATAATGTTCAATGCATGTATTGCAATTTCAAAACCATTTTCCCAGATTGTCTCTGGATTATTTATCATCTCATAAGCCGCTAGTGCAAGAACCAAACCATTAGCAACTTGCATCGTGGCGCGCCATCTATTTTCTTGATTAAAAAAACCTAACATTTAAATCCTCCTTAATGACGTTAAGTTGATTGAACTTTAAACATGTCGGCCATAAAAATCAAGTGATTTTATAATTAGGGTCAGTTGACAATTCACCTGCCGCCTACGTGCCGCGGCTTGTCCGCGGCATCCAGTAGATGGTCAAATTAAAAGCTGAACAACCTAATTGATTGATTAATGAAAGCACACTCATAATATAACGGCTCAGATACCAAGTATAAAACGAGTTTGCAATGCTTAGACTTATGCTCAATGACGGGCGTTGGTCAAAGCTGAGGGAGATCATGCTACAGCACAGAATTTATGACAAGCCCAATCTTGGTAGGATAGTTGAGGCAATGTTATATCGCATGCGGGTTGGGTGCCCTTGGCGTGACCTACCGATAGATTTTGGATGCTGGAATTGAATTTATCAACAATTTAATCGATGGTCATCTCAAAAAAAGTTAATTCAAATTTTTAAAACGCTTGTGCAAGAGCCCGATTTAGGATGGGAGTTTATTGATGGCAGTATTGTCAAAGCTCATCAACATGGTGCTGGCGCGCCTAATAAGGAAGAACAAGGCATTGGTAAGTCGGCTGCTGGAAATACAACGAAGATTCATATGGCCGTTGATGCTCACGGATTACCTATTGATTTTGAAATAACAGGTGGCGAAGTGCATGATTGCAAAGTGGCACCAGAATTTATCGAAAAGTTACCTGCTGCAGAACATACTATTGCAGATAAGGGTTATGATAGCGAAGAGGTTCGAGATACCATTCGAAAAAAAATCATCCATTCCCGTGATTCCAGGAAAGAGCAATTCTAAAACTGGCAATGCAGATATGGATTGGGGTATTTATAAATACAGACATCGAGTTGAAAATTTTTTTTTCAGAATAAAACACGTTCGTGCAATCGCCACAAGAGTTGATAAATTAAAGCGAAACGATGCTTCTCTTGTTGCTATGGCATGCGCATTTTTATGGCTACCTATGTAGCGCAGCTTCCGGTATTATCTCAGTGTTTGTCCAACAGTCAAGGAAGTACGATGAGTCTGGCTCAGTATAACGTACATATGCTGGTCTATCATGAAGCATGTGAATTATACGTTGAAGCAGCACGACGTGAAAAACGTTTCAAAAATTGGCCAAGACAATGGAAAATAAATTTAATAGAGAAACTAAACCCTCAATCGCGTGACCTGTATCAAGAAATTTGCCAATGATTTAGATCGATTGGATGCCGCGGACAAGAAGCGGCACGTAGGCGGCAGGTGAATTGTCAACAGACCCTAATGAGAATTACTTTTTTATTCAGGAGATTAAAATCAATAATCTGTTTTGTTGCACCATCAATATCTTGTCCATGTAAATCAATATATTATATTTGGGATATAATTATCGGCATCATACAATTATCAATTTTTATATGTATGACTAAGAAAAATCATATTTAATCTCCCTGCTAAGAAAAAATATATTGGATGCCATACTCATGAGCCAAACGGAATAGTTCAAGATTAGCTCCTTTAGGATGAACAATGACCGCCAAAAAGAATTACTCTAAAATTTGCGAACCTAATCGTTTCTTAATTCGGCTAAGAAATGAGTGATGGAGCGTGCATCTCTAATTGCTAATCGACAAAACCATCGATAACAAATGTTCTATTTTATCTGTTCTATTAATTATCGATTGGAATGCATATTAAACAAATGAACTATTAATTTTATTCGTAAGTGGAGTTCAGGTGAAATGCTGGGACATTCTTTATTGAGGCGATAAAGTTTTTCGGTGAGTTTATTAGCAAAGAAAAAATCGATCCGTTGATTCACTTTTTCAAAAAATACTCTTCTGGTATTACATCCTCAAAATCTGAATCTGAAATAGCTTGGTTGTAACCAATTGATCCTTGTATACAATAATCTAACTCATTGAAAATGTTTAATTAGATCATTCTTAACCAAGTGAGTAAAGTTTTTTCATGGTTTTCAACAGGCCGGATGATTAAATGAATCTTCTTTTTTATAAGTGTTAATATAGATATTAGAATAATTATTTGTTAAACAGACTACCCATTAATAAAATTGGTAATCCGTTTGATGGTTTTCATAAGCTGCATCCCGAACCATTATATTTAATCATCTAGGTTTCCGTAAGTTTATCATCAAATCAAGCTAAGATTATAAAGTGGAGTAAGAAGAATTGATTGTGCAATTTCTGGAAAAAGAAGGTATATCTTGCTTATCAATCTCCGATTTGGCTTGCGATTGATTAAAAAAGCTATACATATTCTTTAATACCGTGGGCAATGAAGTATCAAGCCATTTTTTCTGATTTTGAAAACCTCTAATTACTTGCTTAAATTCTTCAAATAGATTTTTGATTTTGTGTTTAGCGACGTCATCAAATGCATCACTTTTTTGCCAGAGCGAAAGAAATACATCTGTTTGTTGCAATAGAATGGATAAATATTCAGTTAAAAATTGAGCTTTCTGGTCGTTATCAACCTTTTCATCCCAGTTTACTTTAAGCCCACTAAAATCAAACTCTAATGAAGGTAAACTACGTTGGTTTGAATCGTTGCCTTCCGATATGCCAAAAGCAAGCATATCGAATAAAAAAATGGCGTATTCAATAGATAATTTACTGAAAAAATCATTGTAAGACGCATCACTTTGCACTGTATATTTGTTCAAAAAACTTAAGAAATCGCGCAATGCGTGGCGAAATTGTTGTGAATACTGTGCATGATTATTCTCGGCTTCAAAAAACATATCTACCGCATGAATCATTTTATGAATCAGTTCCTTATACGTTTCACTTGTAGGCTCCATTGTATTTAAAAGGTGCGTTGTAATCATAGAAAGTTGAGCCGATAGATTCTCTGAGTGATTCGATGTTGTTGTTTTATACTCTAGATAACCCCATTCTGTTCTCTCTACTCTATTTTGTTCATATGATTCAAAGTGATATTTTTTACTCAGAATAATCCGGCCAGCATACAACTCTCTATTTAGAATCGTTTGATAAATGGCGTCTCGTTCACACTCGATATCATTTACAAAATATTTCGTCCATTTTACTTCAAGTTTTTGCAGCACTTTATTGCTCTATTATTAATTTATAAGGTTCTATATTTAACCAACAAATGATTTTTAAGACTAAGCAATCTTTTTAATATGTCATATCAAATATTTTGATATGATTATAAAAGAAATGGAAAGAGGACTTCTGTTTCTGAAAAAATAAAGTAATAGGCACTATTTTTGCTGATGATCCTAAGGATGATGTTTTCAACCTAATGAATCATATAAAACGGAATTATCGGCTTAGGTCGTTTTGGAAATAGAATGTAACAATTCAGACAAATCAGCGCGAATGGCATAGGCTAATTGATTTTGAGAGTAATGAGATACGGAAGTATGGGATTTATTAAAAAATGAAGATTTTTCTTTAGGTCTTTTTTTATCTTTCAAAACATCTTCCAAAACAGTTGGTAATGATTTAAAAGAACATTCGCATTGCGCACTTTCCTGAAAAGCCTGAAGAATGGGGTCTAATTCTTCTTGCAAGGTAAATACTAAATTTTTTGGAAAAAAATATGGCTGCAAATCAGCTTATCCAGGATTTCAATTAAATAATCAATTTTAGCATTCAAATCTTCGATACTATCAAATTTATTTTTATAAAGTTCCTTTTTATTGGTTAAAACCAGATAATCGTATTGACCCGTTAATTCTCTATCAGGAGCGGAATAAGAAAAAGAAGATGTAACTGATGGTGAGCTATCTTCGTTTAAATAGATTGATACACTATTTTTTATTCTACCTTGTAGTCCAAGATCATAAAGCTTATCTTTGGAGCTCAAGGGCACAATATGAGCGCCTCCTCCTATAAAGATAGGAAGAGTATCTTTACGACAAAAACTATTGATTAGTTTGGAAAATTCCCCGTTAGTAACAATAATGCGGTCAGGGCTTTTTTGATACGCTTCCATTTTTCGTATAATTTTTTGTGTTATCTCTTTACTTTTATAAGAACTAAATGGATTTGATTTTTTATTTTCTGCACCTAATACGGTCAATCCCATAGAAAAAGACACATAAATCAACTCATAGGTATCTATTGAATTTTCCTTTAAAAAGGATGCTTTTTTTAGTGGATTAACATCTCCTTTAATCGCATTTTTTAATGCGTTTTTTAAGGCTGTGTTTTCTGATTGATTTAAACTCTCACTGATAATAATGATACGACGTGACGAGTTGGTGAGAAGGTCTAAATTGGATAAAATAGCGTCTATTGTAGGACTAATATTATGAATTTCGCCAATTAAGATACTAGAAACGGAGTCATCATTTATCAACGAACTTAATAACGCCCTAAATGATGAATGGGTATCTATATGAGCCCTAGCGTCTGAAGGTGATAGCATTTTTGTTAAAATTTAATCTATAATGATTAAATATACATCACAAATCCCTCTAAATCGAATATTTTTAAACATATATATAGTAACTCATGCAGCATGAGGCTTGGTTTTTTAGCCTGTCTCTTCGTCATAAGTTAAAAAATTCATGGGAAAATCAGATTTGATGATTGAAATTTTGGCCTCTTTAAGAAAATACTAAAATTGATTCTTTTGTAATTGGTGCTTCTTCTAAATGTTCCTGAGCAGGAGGAATATTTTTAGCAAATAAATCTGACAAATTGTCCATCAGTAAACGCACATTTTGTCTATCAGGAGCAATACAATTTTTCTTTTCCAAGTTCATGTCTCGATCTTCGGCTTTAAGACGTCTTTTTATATGATTTTTAATCTTCTCATCGAAAAAAGGATTTTGCTCCATTTGGAGCATTTGTTGATCAATTGAGTTTTGATACTCTGCAGCAAGCTTATTGACTTGCTTTTTCAAAGTAGATGCCTCATCAATCATTTGCACCTTTTCTGTTTTAAAAAAAGAAAAAAATTGGGACAAAAAATTACAAATCTTAACTAAAATAGTGTCATGCAAACGAATGAACTCATTTAATGTTTCTCTCATACTCTTAAGATCATTAAGAAAATGTAAATTTTCTTTTATATGAACCACTAATTTAGTGTTGGCTTGTACCGCTTCTTTTAATGCATCATTTGCTTTTTGTAACACTGCGAGCTGTTCGGAACTTTCATGAGTAATTAATTGTTTAATCTTTTCATCCTGATTAAAAAATCGATTATTTATCGCAATAATTTGATTTTCTTTTTTTTCTAATTGCTTTTTCAAATCAGACATACAAATTTGTGCAAGCTCTTTTAATTTGATTTTACAATCGCTATCTAAAGTCGCAGGTAAAGTAGATGAAAATGCCTCTTGAATCATTTGTGGCGTAGCCGTTCGATAAGCAATAGTAAGCGGAGAAGCTACCCAAGAAAGCCCATTGACGACTCCAGAAGACAAATCAGGTGACTCAATAGCCTTCTCCAGTTGATCTTTCTTTTCAAGTAACTGTAATTTTACAACTCCCTCAGTATTTTCTAAAAGAGTTTGATATAATTGCGAATGACTCGTTATAAAATCAAGAAAATACTTTCTTCCAGTAATTTTTCGCTCATTATCTTGTGCTGCTGCAATTAACTTGTTAATATTTTCTATCTTTACTTCAATTTCAGCCTTTTTATTTCTCAGCTCAATTAAGCGTTCAATACCTGAAGAAACCCTGTCTATATCTGCTTCAAACTCAGTGAGACTTGCTAGAATGTCTTTTTTTTTCGGCTTTATTTCTATGGGATAAAGAAAAGCTGTTTGTGTGCGCTCACGCAGCAAAGGCGTCTGGCTCAACACTTTAAAATAACGCTTATTTAAAAGTATCTTAATCGAGTTTAATGGATCATTTTCAGTCTTATCTGTTCCTGCTTCTCGATTCTCTATTTGTCCTAATTGATGCTCTTTTTCTTCAATCTTTTCTAAAAAATAGGTAATTTTGAGCTTCATTTGTTCAATATCAATGATAAGAGATGCCATCATTTGCATCGACCAATTAAGTTCATTTAGTGACAGTCGTATAATATTAAACAACATATAAGAAGAAAACAGAAAAGTCTTATAGTGTTTTTTATCCGTAAAAGGGATGGTGTTTATAGCAATTAATTTTTCAATTGTATCAATTAATAGGGTAACATTTTGTGCCGTATCTTTTTTCCAATTCTCATACAATTGAGTCAATATAGTACTCAAATGAATAAGTAATGCTCTTTCTTGGGCTGCCGTCTCTGGTAATTGTGCTATTGCTTCATCTATAAATAATTTGGTAAAGACTGCCGTAGCCCAGGAGCGAGAATTATCCTGATTAAAATCGCTAAACTTCGATTCAGCATCAGCCTTTATTATTTCTAGCCTATCTACAGAATTCACATACTCACTGATAAGGAGCGCGACTTCTAGAATCTGGAGTTCATCATCCGATTTAATACCACGCCATTGCTGAAAACGTTCCCTTTTACTTAGCATATTAACTCAACTCTCTAGTTGACTGGATATATCCCTTACATGGGAAAAATTATGTCATTAAGATGAATTTTATACAATATTAAATGCATCAATTATCAAGATCACTTGCTTTACGGTTTACACTGTCAATGCGAGTATTTTCTTCAATAAGTTGATTTATTAATACATTTCCATACCCAACCCATGCATTTTTTTTAATGGTTGTACCTGGTCCTACAACAGTAGATACGCCAATAAACGCATCATCCTCAATGACAACAGGAGATAAAAGAAGTAAACCACCAATATCGGAATGACAACTGATGGACACCTGACTTGCCAAAGTGACATTTTTCCCAATGCTAATCAATGGACAATCGACAAAATCGATATCAAACGAATTCATAATTTGAAAAGAAACCTTTGCCCCCAGGGCTCTCCAATAAAAAAATTTAATACAATGCAATGACTGGAATAAAGGATTGAGCCCCCAAATTTTAGCAGAACGAGAAAGGGCAAAATGGCAAAACCAAGCAAGCATCATTTTACTAAGCTCACGCTTATATCGTCCAGGTTTCAGAGTAGGTAAACATAACCTAATCGCTGCGATAATCATAATAAACGAAGCAAAAAAAATAAATGGTGCCAAAGGCAATACCAACCATGTATGTGCATAACCATGATAAATAAATATTCCAGTTAAGCTAAATGCAGCAACACCAGGCATCAAACTCAATAAAATAGAAATGATATCGCTCACAATTAAAAGAGATAACGTTAATTCTGTTTTGCGAGGAGCTTTTTTAGTTTTTTTCTCAACCATAATATCTACCTTTAAATAGGATTGGTAAAATTTCTTTTTATCTCAAAATTAAATCGCTTACTTCTCAAATTATACTTCTCGAATAACTTGCTGCGAAATTAATCTAGGTTTTGTTTGCGCATGGTTATCTGCTAATAATTGCTTAAGGGGCAATTTCAACCTGACCATCGGAACAACTTCTTTTACGGCAACACTATGTGCATAAGGCTCATTAACCTGCATTAATCCTTCATGCAATTTAATCAATAGAGAGTCGGGTATTTCAACCGTATCATCCGTCACTAAAACGACCCTGTTTCCTAAAATATTACGCGCAAAATACCAATGAGGAGCCATTTCAAAAGAGACATCGTCGAGTACTTTCAGAAATTCTTGTCCAGTAATGGAACAACTTTCCAATTTGAGCATCTGCGTTTTATAGCAAAATTCAAGTCTAGGTGCTCTATTTAAGAAACCCGTGCATTTCAATACATCTTTTAATTGATAGCGAACAAATCCCATAGCCGTAGTTAAAAAAACCTCATAATTTTTTCCTTGCTCTAACTCCCAGGATTGTAAAAGATTGCTCGGGTTAATCTCTTTACCTTCTTCAATAAACTCAGCAATATGCGCACCAGGATGCAAGATTCCGCCAAGTTGATTATCTATAGGAACAGTAAGCCATCCTTCAGTAGCTGAAAAAGTCCCATCAACCAAGCGCACCCCAGCTCCTAACCGTTGTTGTAATTGCTGAGCAGGATACTCACAAAGCCCGGAAGCCCAACATCCCGCAAAATTTATTGAAGGCCAAAACTCCTTAAAAGTACTTGGAGAGCCTTGTGCGAGCTGACGCAAATACTCTCTTCGTTTATTACTGATACGAACGGGTGGTAGAAAATCAGGAACTGCTTTTTCACCAAACAGATAAGGTAAAAATTGCTTAAAATTATTAACACAACGCTCAAAAAGCGCATCGATCACCATAGGTGTAACTGCAAAAAATGCACTAAGATCATAAGCTAATGCATATAATGCCGACCATTGCTCATAAACCTCGGCGTTATCAAATACCTTATCAGGCATTGCATAGAAACGTTTAATAAACCCTGGTAAATGACGATAATTAAAATTACTAATCCAACCTGAAGGAATACCCGCTGCAGAATTCTTATGAGCATCTACCGCAACGAGATAGAGAATTTTTTCTTTAAAAAAACCAGGAAATCGTTGCGTTAATGAATAGATATAAGGAGACATTGTGCGCTGAAATTGTTTCTGAAAAGAAGCCGTGATTGGAAAAAACTTTCTTACTCCAGAAGTACCTGACGTTTCTGACCAAAATATTAATCTTTCTCCATTAAAAGGCTGAATAAGGCTTTGTTGTGCTGCTAACAGCTCTTCTTGATAATCTTCATAAACCGTAATCGAAAAATCATCTAAATGAACATTCTGTTTGTGCTGCAATAAAGGTCGCCAATAAGATGATTGGTGCAATAAAGGCAGCGTTTCATGGAGCCATAATCGTTTCCGAGCATGTTCAGGATGCAAAGTATCCTCAATAAAAGCCTGATACTTTTTTTGGGTCATTGCCGCAATTAACATTCTTTTCCAGTTCATACTCAAAACTCCAGCAATTTATATATTTAATCGGGTATTTGTGCAGGAAGCACTGAAAACAGTTTATTCTGTTGATAAAAAATCTCTAGTTTTTTTGCCATAGATTCTTGCAGTCTCGTATCTATTTTAGAATTTGTATGTAATTTATTAAGAATTAACTGAATTGCCAATTGAATCCAATCTAAATCAAGAGACTCCTTACAAAGCATTTCCTGATTAAAATGCCAAAAGTGCAAGCAACAGCTGGCAGCAAAAACCCAACAATATTGTTCTGCCAAACGAAAAGCAGCCAAGCTACGTGGTTCTAACTGTTTTTGCTCTTGCATCAGCATCATTTGCTGGTCAAGTCTATCAATTTCATGCTGAATAGCAATGATTAGGGGGGCAATTTGTTCTGATTGCAAGACACTTAGACCAGCCAAAATGCTGTCTTCCTCATGCATAAAAAGACCCAAATCAGTTATGTTAAATGCAGGACAACCTTTTTTAAGATCAAAAATTTGCTCCAGTAACATAAGCTGATTTTTTGGACAACTTCCCCTCATTCGCGCTTGAGGTAATAAACTGGATGCAATTAAAGATAAATTAACTTGGCTACTCCCATCAAATAATCCAACTACTTTAATGTCACGCCTTATTTTCTGAAACATAGCCCATTCAGTAGTTCGCAAATAGGCACGAGCCCCCAAAACCAGTCCACACTCATCAACAATGTCTTCGGTCATTTTAGGAATGAGGAACTTTATAATTGCAGACCAGAAAGATAGTTTTTGCGGCATCACTGAGCCTGCACGTGCAATGACTAGCCCCATACAATCTGCAATAAGTAATTGAGTAAATTGCTCTCCTAGTCGTTGTTTCACTACAGGAATGTCATAAGCATTTTTATTGTATAAATGTCTGGTCAAGCTAAAAGAAAGGGTCAATCTCAACGCTGTGTCTGCGCCGCCCACGGAAAAAGAAGCACATAATGCCCTTGAAACTTGTAATATTTTGTAAGTGAGTTCTAACCCATGTCTTTCTTTGCCTACCAACGCCTCTTGAGGCAAAAACACTTTATTCAAAGAAAAACCACTAATATCTAACCCTCTCACCCCGAGAGTAGGTAACTTAGGGGTAGGCGTAAATCCAGACTCCACATCAGATTTATCTAAAAAAAATACTGAAAACCCTAAGGGACCGCCTTTATCATGAGTACGGCAGAGAATACTCGCTGCATGGCCTAATGTAGCAAAATTAACACACCATTTATTTCCAGATAATTGCCAACCATCCTCATAAGCTTTGGCTACTACCTCATTGGCCATAATATCTGAACCGTGCTCCTCCTCAGTCAAGGCAAAAGCCACAATCTCACCACGTCGAAAAAGTGCAACTATTTTTTGCTGTTGCTTGATATTACCTGCCAACCAAAGAGGCAAAGCACCTAAAAAAGACAAACCTACTGCAATCGCGGTAGTTAGATCGCGCCTACTGATTGACTTAATCAAAGCATAAGTAGAGTCAAGTGCCCCAAGCTTCCCTCCCAGCTCACATGGAATTAAATACTCCATAAAATTCCATTGCTGAATGAATTTGATTTGCGGCCAAGCAAGTAGCTCTTGTTCATCATAAGTTAAGCTTTGTTTAAAATTAACTGGGGTATTTTGAGTTTCAGGATTACCTAAATAAGCTTCAAAAGAGTGAATTAATTGCATTAAACTAATGTACGAAGACATTATAATCCTTAAAATAATAAATCAATGGTTTGTCGTCGGGCTCCATAAGATTTATCTTTGAGCAATAAACTTATATATTCATCACGATTGCTGGAGCCCGGGGCAAGCTGCGGGACGTCGGTTCACTGCCATTAACTTAATGGCAGTGTGACATCGGCTCTTGGACGATGAATTGTCAACAGCCCCATAATCTATAATATTCGATAGCGCACTACACAATAGAATGTTTTGCCTCTCCTAGTCCATTCATTTTACGATATAAGTACTCTAAATGTTGGGCCAGACGTCCACGGACTTGATTTGGATTAATAATTTCATCGACTAACCCAGAAGCAAAAGCATCCATTAAGGAAGGATTAAGAGGAAACGTTTCGGACGGCTGTACTTGCTCTTCAGTCGCTACTTGGCCATCTGTATTTTGAACTTTTTTAGTCGTTTCTTTGCCCATGACCCCTAAATTTGCGGTTTCCAGAGCTAAAACTAAATCTCCATTCTGGGAAACAGTTTGCATCATTAAAAATGCCGCAGCTCCATAGCACTTACGCACAACAACACTCATCCTGGGTACTCGAGTTTGCATAGCGGTACATAATCGGGCACCATGTTGCAGTAATCCTTTTTGCTCTTCACGTTTTCCAGGCATAAATCCTGGCACATCAATTAACGTGAGAATTGGAATACAGTAAGCATCACAGATGCGAATAAATTTAGACGCTTTTTGTGCCGCATCGGAATCAATTGCGCCGCTAAAGCGAATACTTTGATTCGCAACGATACCCACTGCGTATCCATGGATGTGTACAAAAGCACAAATCATCGCTTGGCCATAAGTACTTTTATATTGCCAAACATCAGAGTTATCTACAATGGCTTGAATTAATTCAAGCATATTAAACGGGACTCTAGGATCAGCAGGAACAGTGGGCATCGAATGCAGTGGTTCAATAACCGCATGTATGGGTGGATGTTCACGATGATGTGAAGGAAAAAAATGAAGCATCGTCTTCACATGATTGATTTGCGCTATCAAGCTGTCATCCACAAAATCAGCCAAGCCGGTTGTACTTGCGTGCATAGCCGTACCACCTAAGTCGCTCATACTTACTTTTTCACCAATCGCTTGCTGTACGACCATAGGGCTCGTTACCATCAAATAGCTGCGGTGCTTGTTAAAGAAAAGCAGATCCATTAATACTGCAGAATAAGCCGGTGCACCAAGTGTTGGCGCAACAAGAATAGCAAATTGTGGAATCAGGCCTGATAAATTAATGTTACGTGCGATAACCTGAGTATAACCATCACCACTTAATAAATTTTCTTCTAAAGAAATACCTGGTGAAGCAAGAAATGCAATAATAGGGATACGTAAGTCTTTAGCCCTATCCATTAAACGAATAATTTTGCGAGCACCATGACTGGTAATGTAGCCGCGATTAACTGAATTATTATGAGCATACACCGCAACAGGCCTTTGATTTACTTTAGCTAAACCTGTAATTACTTCAGCACCATATTGTATATGAAATTGATTATCGGGCGCATACTCTGCAAACAATGGAATAAAACTATGCTCGTCGATTAGACTTTCTATCCATTTCATTGCAGTTCTATCAGCAGACAATGAAGACATATTTATTCATTTTTAAATAAAACTATATAAAATATACACCTCGTAATTATCTAGGTCAATTTTAAAAAAAAGGGCTATAATTGAAGCACCTATGCATCCATCGTTTTAAAAAATGAAATAATAAGGGTAAATTATGGTTATTTTGCGACCAAATATTCGTTTTGATATTACCGCTGCATCTCGAGTTCTACCTAATTCTCCACCGATTTCTAATCTAGAAATTTTGCAAAACTTTCCAAGAACATCAGATAAGTCTGTGTCCTTTTTAGAAAAGTTTGCCGAAAAAATCGGAGAGGAGTTTGGTTTTTATTCTCGTTACTGGTGCCATAAACCATGGGAAGATATGGATAACTCAAGGGAATTAACTGCTGAGTCTCTCGCTACTTCAGCCGTGCAAAAGCTATTTACAGATAATAGCATTTCCAGAATTCATGCTTTTTTACTGGGCTCTACCACAAATAAACGTTTCACAGGATCACAAGCTGCTGCTGTTTTGGGACATCTAGGAGTTGATGCTCCAGCCTATGATTTAAAAACTGGATGCTCCACTTCATTGTCCACTTTGCATCTTGCTTATGCTTTAATGGCTCTTGGTTATGAAAATGTGCTGGTCAGCTGCGCAGAAACATTATCCAAGGTCATCGATCCAGAAAATGAAAAAACATGGATTGGATTGGCAGACGGTGCTGCGGCCCTATTTCTGGAAAAAAGTGCAAGGGGTGCATTTTCTGTTGAAAAGACCTTTTTTTCTACTGATGGAAAATATGTTGAGGCGTTTACAACTCAAGGTGTTTTTCCACCCACACAAGAACAGTTAGATACAATAGGTTATCATCTGGTCGGTGATGAAACACTCATGAAAGAACTTGCCTATAATAAGTACAAGCACATGTTAGCTCATTTATTACCCACTGAGGAAGACAGAAAATCCATCACCTGGATTATCCCCCATCAAGTAAATCGCAAACTAATTGCTCAAGTCCTTCAAGAGCATCACATGATGAACAAGGCCATTATATGGGACGCCGACTTAATTGGTAATATTGGTGGTGCATCTATTCTCTATTCCTTAGCAAGAGCAGTAGAAGAAAAAATTTTTGACCGTTCTGGAAAGATACTCCTGATGAGCGTAGGCGGAGGACTTTCTTATGCAGGACAAATCTTGCAATATCACACGAATAAGGATAGAGATGAATAAAGAAATAATTCACTGTCCATCTCTAGTGGATGTTGTTCGACTGAGAGCCCAAAATACTCCAAACAAGGTAAGTTGTACTTTTATTAATAAAGATTTAGAAGAGAAAATGACTTATTCGGATTTGGATCAACACGCTAGAGCAATTGCTGCCATGTTGCAAATCCGCGGAGCGCAACCTGGGGATAGAATCTTATTATTATTTTCTCCTGGACTTCCATTCATTCAAGCTTTTTTTGGCTGTCTTTACGCAGGATGCATCGCGGTTCCTATTCATCCCCCTGCTCAAAAAAAATTACTTGAAAAAGCACATCGGATTATGAGTAATGCAAAACCAGCATTTGCAATTATGACCTCAGACCATGTAAATAAATTCAGTGATTCCGGCCCAGAGGGAGCACCTCATATTGATCAAATACCTTGCATCACCATCGAGGAATTAAAATTAACCCAAAGTATTGAATGGCACCCTCCTAAGATTAACCGAGATACTATTGCTTTCCTGCAATATACTTCAGGATCTACCATGCATCCTAAAGGAGTGATAATCAGCCATAATAATTTACTGGATAATTCACATAAGATATACCGCGCTTATGCTATGAGTGATGAAACAATATTTTTTAGTTGGCTTCCACCTCATCATGATATGGGATTAATTGGCTGTATTCTGACCCCTATTTATGGAGGCTTTCCAGTGTTAATGATGTCTCCATTCTCTTTTTTACAAAATCCTTTGTCATGGTTGCAAAATATCAGCAAATACAAAGCAACCATTAGTGGAAGTCCTAATTTTGCTTATGATTATTGTGTCAAACGGATTAAAGAAGAAAAAAAACAAGGATTAGATTTAAGTTCATGGGGAATTGCATTTAATGGTGCTGAACCCATTCGCCAAGAGACGCTGGAACATTTTTATCACGCATTTAAAGATTATGGATTTAATAAAAATGCGTTTTATCCCTGTTACGGTCTCGCAGAAGCCACTTTATTTGTAACAGGTCACTCTCCTTTTACTCCTTACAATACACTCACTTTAGCCAAAGAACAGTATCAAGATCATCGCGTTCATTTTGCTGAAGAAGGAAGTTCTCAAAGTCATCGCTTAGTCGGTTGTGGAAAATTAATTCAAACAGTAAAAATTGTTGATCCAGATACCTTGACTCTTTGTACTCATGATCAAGTAGGTGAAATTTGGGTGCAAAGTGATAGTGTAGCGCATGGTTATTGGGAGCAAGAAAAAGAAACAAAACATGCATTTCATGGAAAAATTAAAGATGATGCGACACATCAAGAATATCTAAGAACAGGCGATCTGGGCTTCATTCATGAAGAGGAACTCTACGTTACTGGTCGTATTAAAGATTTAATTATTCTCTATGGAAAAAACCATTATCCGCAAGATATTGAATATTCTATTTTACATCACCCAATACATAAGCTTCTTGGCAAGTGTGCTGCGTTTGTAACACAAACTGATCATGAATATGAGTTGACAGTGATGTGTGAAGTAAAAAACCGTTTTCTAGAGGCTGAAGAACAAGAGTCGTTATTCAATACTATTTTTGAGCTGGTTTATCAAACACATCAACTTGAGATTCATCATATAGTACTGATTCCACTGAAATCCATGCCCCATACAACCAGTGGTAAAATTCGAAGAAACTTTTGTCGTCAACATTTATTGGATAATACACTTCCAGTCGTAGCCACTTGGAAATTAAATAAGGTTGAGGGATAAAGCATGCGATTTCTGGCCCAAAACTTTCCTCATAAAATTGCATTAAGCTGCGAAGATCAAGACTTAAGTTTTGCTGAGTTAACTGTAGAAATCCAAAAGATGTCTTTGCGATTGAAAAAACTACCGCCAGGAATACTTGTTTTGCAAGCAAGGAGCCATCCTTTATTTGTCATTCAATTATTAGCCTCTCTAAATATTGGCAAGCCCGTTGCCCTGATTTCTCATCAAGAATCTGATCAGCAAAAAAGAACCATTTTAAGTACCAACATGACTATTAATGAGGCTGGGGAGCTTCTAGAGCTGCAAGAGAATAATCAGAATCAACATCATCCAGAATTAGCTCTGGTACTTTTTACTTCAGGCAGTACCGGACAAACGAAAGCAGTTCAGCTTTCTTTGAACAATATTATTGCCAATTCTCATGCAGTAATCAAAGCATTAGAATTTTATAAGATAAACGATCAACTATTATTTTTACCCTTATCGTACTCTTTTGGATTGCTGGGTCAACTACTTCCTGGATTAATCGCTGGAATAAAAACCCAATTAGTAACCCAATTTACGGACATTAAAAACCTTTTGGAAACCGGAATAGCGCCTCAAATGTGGAGTGGCGTACCATCTCATTGGGTCGCTATAACTAAAATGGCAGCACTCTATCCCGACAGTACAGCAAAAATAAAGGCTGTAGTTTCTGCCGGAGCGCCTTTGGCCCTGCACTTACGTGAACACCTAATCCAGACATTTCCTAATGCCCTGGTTTATAACAATTACGGTTTAACCGAAGCATCACCTCGCGTTTTAACCTACTCCAGTAACGACCCGTTATTTCTCAAAGATTATGCAGGATATCCAGTAGGTGATTGGCAAGTAGGTTTATCGGAGGAGCATGAGTTGCTCATCAAAGGAAGCCAACTTATGCTCGGTTATCTTGGGGATGAAACATCATCTAAAATCAAAAATGGTTGGTTTTACACTGGAGATTTAGCTGAGATACTCCCTTCCGGCTTAGTAAGTATTAAAGGGCGTCTGGATTATATAGTCAATATAGGTGGTGAAAAAGTAAATTTAATTGATATAGAGCACCAAATTTGTCAATTTGCAGAAATTAAAGAAGCAATTGTACTCCCCCTGGCGGATGAACTTTATGGGGTTCGTTTACTTGTCTGTCTGGAAAGAGGGACATTCAGCACTCATAAGACAGAGCAAATGCTTACTGAACAATTCAAACAATATTTTTTACCCAAAAAGTTTCCTATTAGTGTGCAATTATTAGAAAAGCTCCCCCGTAATCAACATGGAAAGCTTGATAGAAAAGCACTACTCTTAAGCACTTACAAGGAATAAATACATGCATACTCAACGAATTCGCAATGCATTAGAACGAATTGGTTTAAACAATCTTCCAGAAGATTCACATGCTCAATTAGAACAAGGTGGGCTCGATAGTTTGATGTTAGCTTTATTAATCATTGAGTTGGAGCGTGAATTTAAGATTAAGATTCCAGTAATGCCTTTAGTTAAAGAACATTATGAGTCCATAGATAGCATTGCCAAACACTTAATCGATTTGGGGGCTCAATGAAGATTTTAATTACGGGAGGATCTTCTGATATTGCCCAAGCAATTGCCAAACGACGTTTACAATTGGGTGATAAAATCATTATAACCTGCTCTAATCAAGACAGCTTAAATAAAACATTGGCGCACTATAAGCATCAAGATATGGATATCCAGGGTTTCGTGTATCATTTTTCGAACCCAGAGGCCAGTCAAGATGCGCTGCAAAATCTACTCCAGGAACCGTTAGACGGCATCATTTTCAATGCGTTTACGCGGGTAAATCAACTGCGCAAATTACACGCCTTATCTTATCCGTCATTGCGTACTTATATTGATGACAATTTGCACGGAAATATGTGGTTGATTCATCGATTATTGCCTTCCTTATTAGCGAATAAATTTGGACGGCTCATTTTAATTTCCAGCCTTTCTGCCATCACAGGAACCAGCCGCTATGGCGCATACTGCACGGTTAAAGCTGCTTTGGAAGGTTTATTTTTAAATCTGGCGGTAGATTATAGTGCGCAAAATATTTTATCCAATATCGTGCGGGTTGGATTGATTAAAACATCAAGAACAGAGCAATTCTGGAAAAAAGAAGCCTACCAACAAAAAATGGCGCAAATTATTCCTCAAGGCAGGATGGGAGAAACAGATCAAGTTGCTGAAGCCCTAGATCCATTATTGTCCAAAACTTCATTTATGACAGGCTCAGTGCTCACCGTAAGCGGTGGGTTACCCCTCATGCGCTCAGAAGGATTACTCTCATCATGAATTTGTTACGTGCAGAAAAAAATATTTATCTTAAAGGACCATTCACTGCATTGCCAGAAAAGGTGATGAGTAACCAAGATGTACTTAATTGGATGAGTAGTACTCAAACTCCTACTTTGATCAGCTTCTCAACAGGAATCAGAAACAGACGCTGGGTCAATGAGGAACAAGCATGTAGTGATTTGGCAGTACTTGCAGCAGAAAAACTTTTTGCGGCAAAACCTTACGAAAAAAATAAAGTCAACCAACTGATACTGGCTACAATTTCAGGAGATTACCTTGCCCCACCTACTAGCCCTCTAGTCCAGCATCGGCTCGGATTGCAAAATATTGGTGCTTTTGATGTAGGGGCTGCTTGCGCAGGTTTCGTTGTCGGTTTGCATACTGGTGTGGCTATTACTCAAGCAAGTATGGGAAATGTATTATTAATCGCCAGCGAAATTCGTTCCAAATTTTTAAATAAAAATAATTTTGCGACCAGTGTTCTTTTTGGTGATGGAGCGGCTGCTTGCCTTATTTCTACCGATAAGGAAAATGCAGATTTTCGTTTTATTGCCTCTTCATTATTTGCTGATGGAGAAGTCGGTGATACGGTATCTACTCCAGCAGGAGGATCGCAATTACCTGCAGCAAAGTGCACTGATCCCAATCAGTTTTACATCACCATCAAGGAAAATACCGCCTTATTTGTTAAAGCAGTGCATGGTATGGTAGATGGAGCGCAAGAGTTTCTCAAGGCATTAAATCTTTCCACTACAGACATTCAATGGTTGGTACCTCATCAAGGAAACAAGAACTTAGTATTATCTGTAGCCAGGCAATTAGGTTTTCCTGAAGAGCGTGTCATCAAAACGGTGGAAGAAACAGGGAATACATCAGGCTCAAGCGTAGGCATCGCTCTTGATTATTTGCGTGAACATGCAGACATGAAGAAAAAAGATAAGGTCCTCTTGGTTGCCGCAGGTGGTGGTGGAATTGCTGCTAGCGCTCTTTTAGAGGTAATTTAAACAGTTCAAGCAAACCAGAACGCAGCTAAAGGCGTTCCTTTGTAATGCAGCAAATGAAGGTTAAAATACTCTTTAGCTGCTTTTTTCTTATTGGTCTGCAATAAACAAAGCAAATAAGTCTGCGCTAAAATTTCAGATTGAGCATCACTGCCTCCAATTTCTGTACGTCTCGAAATACAAGGAGTCATAAAATCACAAGCAGCTTGAAAATCATTAGTAACAAAAGCATATATCCCTTTGCATAAAGGTAAAACCACTTCGTGCCAAAGTTTCCGACTGTATCCTTTGGGCAGGATTCTAGCGTATTTTTCAATGGACAAAATAGCTTTTTGCGCCTCCACTTCGTGCCCTAAACGCGCGAGGCAATAGATATAATGAATTGTATTAAAACCAATATAATGAGTATAAGGATTCTCATCCAGATAACTCGCAATAATTTTAAGCTGATTTAATTGGGGAAATCCTGCCATGTCTAATCGCCATAATAAAGATAGGGCATCTATTTGCTCAGTAATCACTTCTGGAGCATAACCAAAAATATAAGGGTATAAGGCCATTACTTTTTCTGCTTGTCGTAATGCAAGGTAAAATAAAGCTAAATGCCAACTATTATGACCTCGCAAAAGTGGCGAAATGTCTTTCCAACTTACTCGAAACGTCTCTAAAACAGCAATTCCTTTTGCCAAATTATTAGTATTAAGATAAATGTGAGCTAAAGTATGATGTGCCCATGGCGTGAGTGTTTCGAGTGAAAGAGCTTTCTCTGCCAAACTCTGTGCATCCGATAAATGTCCCGATAACTCAGCTGCAAAAGAATGCATGGCTATAAAATGAGATTCATCTTGATTATAAGGGGCAATGCGCTCGCAAAATGCTAAATAATGATGGCTATTGTATGCTTGCCCAGTACAATAATATAACCATTCAGCAAATTTTGCGGCTAAAGTATCACGTGGATAAATCGTAGTTAGAGCCGATAACAAAGTTAAAGCACCGTGATAATCCAAGCGCATCCAGGCTTTAGCTGCTTGATACGCTAATTTTTCTCTTAAACTTGCTGAGTACAACGATTTTTCAGCGTGAAATAAATGTTCTTTAGCTCTCACTGTAGCAGGATTAGTTTGACCATAAAGATAAAATGAGGCGGCATATACCTGGAGAAGCAAATTATCAGGATGTTTTTTAACAGCCTCTAAAATGAAATGGGGTTCTTTACCTGCAGCAAGGATTTGATGATGGAAATGATCAATGCTTTCTATTACTTGCGATGACTGAGTAGTCACTAATAACCCACGCTCGGTTTCCATAGTATTTCCTAACAAAGAATCTCCTCCTTATTTAGTATATAAAGCTTTTAAGATAAGTGAAGAAGAATAAGTAACACCCTCCACAAATGGAGAAAAATAAGCTCAAACAAGATGATTTAATTGCATCAATTAAAGTCATAAGATAATCTACTTGCTCAAAATAAGAAGGGAAACACGATGAAACATAAAAAAGAATTATTCGAATTTTTAGGTCAATTGATTGATACTCAAATTAAAAAATATATTGCATTAACTACCGAAAGAGTGGTTCGCGATGCACGCTATAATACAAAACTCGTCTTCGCTGAAATCAACGAATTATTAGGATTTGCAGAACAATTGGTTGTTGATATAGAAAATCCATCAGCAAGTAAATTAAATGATTCAAAACATTTTGGCACTCTTTTTAACCAGGTAAAATTTTACTTAGAACAAGAACATACAAGAGCTTATGCCGGATGGATACTTGACGAAAAAAATTCAACAACTGAAGTTGAAAAACAATTAGCTCAGCTCCAAAAAATAGGAGAATTTGCGGGAATCGATTGTTCATCTGCCTCTGTAGCAATGACACGAACACAAAAACTATGCGAATATGACAGTGCGCAGATTGCTTTTCAAGTTTTTGATCTGGTTAAAAACATTAAAGAAAATCCAGATATGGATCTAGATAATTCAATACCCCAAAAAGCACAAATACGATTAAAACATAACGCTAAAACACGTTATAGCGACAAAGACTTTGCAGAATCAATTGATGGCATACACACAAGATATTTAGAGTTTTTTGAACAATCCAATCTCGAAAACAATCATAGTACCGTATCTAAAGAAGAGGCTGAGAGTTACGAAGAGAAACATAGAAATCAATGGGAAAGTCTACTACAGCGCTACCAAGTTGCTATCAACGCGTCACTTGATGAAGAGAATCCCCAATCTCCAATCAGGAATGAAGAGCATAAAATCACTATTCCTCCAGAAAAAAAATCGATAGTCTCTAGCGCTCCAGATGGAAAAAAACCTGAGTCGAATGGTTTTTTAAAAAACTCTATATTTTACAGTGGATTAGCTATTGCCGGGGCGGTTGCTGTTTACATGTTGATGGCGTATTTTACTAAGGGCAATAAAAACGACTTAGGCTCCATTTTAAAACCCTCATAAAAATCTCTGGTGAGCTATAGCTTGCCACACTAAGGTTAAATTTAGAAACAGAACTTGGTTTTAAGCGTGAAATGACACTAGTTGGCACATCTTACAAATTAATAAAAGGTGGGCCATTAGAGTTTTATGCTTGAGTAAAATCAAATATATCCTTATAAGTATGGAAGTTCATCGCGTCATCTTCAGTCACTGCTAAATTATACTCTTCACTAAGAACGGCAAGTAGCTCTACAATTTTTAAAGAATCTAAATGTAAGTCCTCTATTAAAGCGGTTTCATCATGAATTTCATTTGCATTAGAACCAGATAACTTGGCAATAATATTCTTTAATTCACTCTCAGTAATTTTCATCAAAGCCCCTTAATGTTCTTGAGAGGCTAAATAATACCATGAAACTAAAGAACTTACTCCCAAAACGAGAAATATTGTCGCCAATGAATATTGCCCATACCATTTACCAAGCGCAACGATACCCGTAGATAATGCCGCACTTAAATCCTGCATACAGGCATATAAAGCACCTACTGTGCCTGCCATATGTGGAAAAGGGTGAAAAGCGCCAGCAAAAGCATTAATAAAAGTAAAACCAACGCCCATACTAAAAAAAGAAACAGGAATCATGATAGATAAAACATTTTTCATCCCTAAAAAGGCCAGGAAAAGCATGGCGAGGCCACCAATAATCATAAAAATTATCCCAATAAACACCATATGAGATACTCCTTTACCCATCACCATTTGACTATTAATTATCCCACTCACACAAATTGCTCCTGCAATAAAAATAGTTAATTGGCCAAATTCTATGGGACTCAACCCTAAAGCATCTTGAAAAAGAAAAGGAGCGATTGCAAGATAAGCGAGGAGACCTGCGCAAGCAAAACACGCACATAAGGCATAACCCAAAAAAACTTTCGATCGCAATAATGTGAAGTAATTATCCCGCATCACTCTTATTTTAGTTGCCTCTGGATTAAGATTTTTATTAGTTTCTGGAAGAGTAAGTAATGCAAAAAGCCATATGACAATCCCAAACACGAACAAACACAGAAAATTACTGCGCCACCCAAAATGTTCTTGAATGTATCCACCCAGAACAGGAGAGGCAACCATAATAAAAACGCTCACAATACCAACATAGGAACCAATTTTTGATAAAACTCTATCTGTAAAAAGATCACGGACTAAAGAGCGCCCTACTGAACCACAACAACCTATACCAAAACCTTGAATAAAACGACCAATGATTAAAACAAAAACTGTGGGTGCTATATAGCAGCATAAACTTCCCAAAATACTTAAACCAACACCAAACATTAACGGGGGTTTGCGGCCAATTTTGTCGGACAAAGGACCATAAAACACATGTGAGATACTTAATCCAAGCATAAAAAGAGAAAGCGTCAATTGAATTGATGCTTCATTCGTATTAAAAACTTTGGTGATAGCAGGTAATGAAGGAACATACTGATCTGTTGTCATTTGCATCAATACCATAAGCATTAAAACTACAGAAACCAACAAAGGCTGTAATGAGACTTGCTGCATATTATTTTTTTCGTGCATTAAAAACCCTTTCCAACATAGTTATGCGTTAATTCTTATTTCACAAATAATTAGATCATACATAACACTAAAACAGTCAAGCAACAAAAAAAACCAACAAACCAGCTTGCTGATCTTAACGAAGCCATATCCATTATATATAAAAAGCTATAAATGATTCGTGAAACAATATAAATAACTGCCAAGACTTGAACTGCCGTGCCCACATGATTTGTAGCAATTGCAGTCAATGCAGCAACAGCAAATACAAGCAATGACTCAAAACTATTTTGATGAGCAGCCACCGCTCTTGCACCCATTCCTTGTAACCTAGCCTGTTGCAACCTTGGATAATGATTGTCGTATTTCCCCTCTTTTTGCATAAAACTGGCAACAACGAGCTTTAATAGATAAGGTAACAGCGTTGCAATAAACAAACATACAATTAAAGTCGTCATCAACCAATCTTCCTGATTGTAAATAAAAATTGAATCATCATAACGGTAATGTCACCCTAGTACAATAATCTCTCGTTTATAAATACTTCGATTCAGAGCCTTAATTATTTAAAGAACATCAGTTTTCTTAACATAGAACACTTTCTACCTTTGAATCTCTTCTGTTATGATAAGTTTATCAAGTGGTTATCATTTAAAGGATTAATATCATGGTGCAAGAGGAATCAAAAAAAAAATCCAAAGGTCATATCGTTTTATCATCACATCCAGCTGGGCATACAGCTGCACCTTTAAAAATAAAATGGGGAGCCCAAGACCCTAAAGAGCGAGGTCCAGTAATTGCTTCCCTCACCAATATAAAAAATCGCAACGCTGTCGGCACACATTCCGGGTCCTATTCTGTTTACCGAGCACTTGCTGTTGCCGCTGGAGTTTTGGATCCTGAACATGTTCCTGATCTAACCGATACTACTCCGCCAGTTGCTATAGGCCCACACCATCAATGGTGCGGCACTCAGAAAATTATCTCTCTTGATCCGTGGGGACATCTCGTAGCCAGCGTATTCTCTCAAGAGATTAAGTCAGGATACGATATTCGCCCAACAATCGCTGTGACAAAAGCACATATTAATATTCCTGAGCTCCATACAGCGATACAAAAGGGCCGATTAAAGCCTGATGGAAAAATATTAAAAGAATCCGGTGATGTCGCAGTGACTAAAGCAGCTATAGAACCTGTCTGGTATCTTCCGGGAATTGCTGAGCGCTTTGGCGTTTCAGAATCGCGTTTACGTCGCACTTTATTTGAACAAACAGCAGGAATGTTTCCTGAATTGGTTACTCGCACCGATTTGGATGTTTTTTTACCCCCTATAGGAGGGTTAACTGCCTATTTCTTTGGTGATGTTACCACCATACATGACCCCAAAATTGAGCTTACCTGTCGGATTCATGATGAGTGTAATGGCTCGGATGTTTTTGGTTCCGACATTTGTACATGCCGACCTTATTTAGTTCATGGAATTGAGCTATCCATCGAATCCGCACAAAAAGGCGGAGCTGGATTGATTGTTTACAATCGCAAAGAAGGCCGAGCTTTAGGAGAAGTTACTAAATTTTTGGTGTATAACGCCCGCAAAAGGCAAAAAGGCGGTGATACAGCAGCCAAATATTTTGAACGAACAGAATGCGTCGCAGGTGTTCAAGACATGCGTTTTCAAGAATTAATGTCCGATGTCTTACACTGGCTTGGCATCACTAAAATTCATCGTTTTGTTTCCATGTCCAATATGAAATATGATGCTTTACTCAAATCGGGTATTAACATTGTGGAGCGTGTCACCATACCTGATGAACTCATTCCACCCGATGCGCAAGTAGAAATGAATGCGAAACGAGCAGCAGGTTATTACTCTCCAGAACGTATTGTAGATATCAATGAATTAGCAAAAACCAAAGGACGTGATCTCCATGAGTAATAATCAACAAGAAATTGACCAAGTCCTTATGACACTTATGGACCCTCGTACGATCCGAATAAGGTCACAAGCAATTCTCGATATGATCAAACAAGATAAATCAGAATATTTTGCTTTAGAACCTGAAAAAATGACCAGCACTGCATCGTTTATTATTGAAGTGATTCAGGATAATTATCCAAATTTAGATATTCCTTATCATAGTCGTTGGCGGCATTTTGAAGCAGGTGGTATCCATCGCATAAATAAAATGCAAGAACAATTAAGCTCATTATCTATTGAAGATCGCGGAAAAATTCTTTATGAGCTTGTTATTATCAGCGTATTTTTAGATGCGGGCGCAGGGCCAAACTGGTGCTACAAAGAACCAGAAACAGGAATGACCTATTCACGATCAGAAGGTTTGGCATTGGCCAGTTTATCACTGTATCAAAAGGGTATTTTTAGCTCCTATCCATCGGAACCATTCAGAGTAGATGCAGCACGCTTAATGACACTTAATGAACATGAATTTAAACAAGCTTTTCAAGTCACCCAAAGCAATCCCCTGGAAGGTATTTCTGGACGACTCGCCTTGTTAAATCGATTAGGATCATTAATCCAGCATGATGAGCAGCATTTTGGTAATGAGCACCGATTAGGCAATTTTTTTACTTACATAAGCTCATTAGCGAATCAGAAACAACTCTCAGCAACGCAAATTTTTCAAACAGTACTTAATACATTTAATACAATCTGGCCAGCTAGACTCTTGTTTCATGGCGTTTCACTCGGGGACGTATGGCAACATAAGGCATTAAAAACTAATGAGCTTGGGTCTGAATATATTCCATTTCATAAATTATCCCAATGGTTAACCTACTCATTGATCGAGCCTTTAGAACTTGCTGGACTTTCAGTAAATCATCTTGATGAACTCACTGGATTACCTGAGTATCGCAATGGTGGATTACTTATTGATAGTGAGTTACTCCGCATAAAAAATAAAATAGACTTGGAAAAAGCGTACCTACCTGATGCAGAAATTATCGTGGAATGGCGCGCCCTCACTGTAGCATTATTAGATGAGTTAGCTGATTTAATCAGGAAAAAATTACGAAAAAACCAGACTGAATTGCCCTTAGCTAAGATTTTACAAGGAGGCACTTGGGAAGCCGGACGACGAATCGCCCGACAAAAACGCCCCCAAGGCTCCCCTCCTCTCCAAATTATTAGTGATGGAACCGTTTTTTAATCAAAAAAAGTAGGAGCTGTTTAAAATTCGCTAGCTTCAGTCAAAATGCTTTGATTTTCGAGCAACGGAGAAGAACAGAAAATTAAAGCATTTGGCCAAGAGAGTAGAATTGTAAACAGACCTTGGCTGGATGAACACGTTTTATGGAGTAATCAATGAATAATCAACACGTTGTTGTAGTTAAACACCCATTAATTCAGCATAAATTAACAATTATGCGTCGAAAGGATACAAGCACAGTCAAGTTTCGCGCTTTAATGCACGAAATTAGCATGCTTTTGGCTTATGAAATAACACGTGACTTAGAAATAGAATATGAAGAAATCGAAACCCCTTTAGCATTAATGCAATCCCCTGTTTTAAAAGGAAAGAAAATGGTTTTTGTTTCTATTTTACGCGCTGGAAATGGATTAGTCGATGGCATGTTACAACTTGTACCCACAGCAAGAATTGGTCACATTGGTTTATATCGTGATCCTCTAACATTAGAGCCCGTTGAATATTATTTTAAACTTCCAGAACACACTCAAGATCGGGATGTTATTGTAGTTGATCCCATGTTAGCGACTGGAAATTCTGCTATTGCGGCAGTTAATGAAATTAAAGCATTAGGCCCAAAATCCATAAAATTTCTCTGCCTTCTTGCTTCTCCTGAAGGAATAACCGCCTTCCATGAAGATCATCCAGAAGTTCCAATTTTTACAGCCGCAATAGACCAACAGCTCAATGAAAAAGGTTATATTATCCCAGGCTTAGGTGATGCGGGAGATAGACTTTATGGAACAAAATTGGAGTGTTGAGCTCTAACCTAGAAAAAACAGCGGCGTCTGTTGCACGCATTGTAGGTTTCAACAGATTTTTTCTAGGTTTAAAATTAAATTTACTTTACAGATGAGTAAAAATTGCTGTACAAAGCAAGTTGATCTTTATAATTTTTACTCGGATACATATAGAGCTGTTGAGATATCGATCCAATAGTGTTAAAATTGAACGGAATGTGCTGGGTATACATCTAAAGGGTTGTTTTAATGGCATCAAATGAATCTACAACGCTACTCTCTCCGCTAACCGCAAATAAAAAAACTTCCTGGACAAAAAATAATACCACCTGGATGTTAAGCTTGTATGGTACCGCAGTTGGGGCAGGAACACTTTTTCTTCCTATTGATGCTGGACTAAATGGGATTTGGCCGTTAATAATAATGACTCTGCTCGCATTTCCGATGACCCACTATTCTCATCGTGCTTTATGCCGTTTTGTTTTATCAGGTTCTACAACAAAAAATGATATTACCAATGTAGTAGAAGAACATTTTGGTGTTTTTTCAGGACGAATCCTAACCGGCTTGTATTTTTTTGCAATTTACCCCATCCTACTCATGTATAGTGTAGCAATTACCAATACAACAGAAAGCTTTCTTGTACATCAGTTAGGCATTTCAGCACCACCAAGAGCACTTTTAGCCATTATACTTATTCTAGCCTTAATGGCCGTAGTCCGATTTGGACAAGAAATTATAGTAAAATCAATGTCGGTATTGGTTTATCCATTTGCAACAATTCTTTTATTTTTATCACTTTATTTAATTCCCCATTGGAATGATGCCATTTTGCAACAAAGTAATTCATTGCATGCTAACGGTGGGCATGGATTACTCATGACCTTATGGTTGGTTATCCCTGTGATGGTATTTTCGTTTAATCATTCACCCATTATTTCTTCTTTTGCTGTAAATCAAAAAGAACGATATGGTCATGATGCTGATCGTAACAGTACTTGGATTATGCAATACAGTCATTTATTGATGGTATTTTCTGTCATGTTTTTTGTATTTAGCTGTGTTTTTAGTCTTTCTCCTCAGGATTTATTACAGGCGAAACAACAAAATATCTCTATACTTTCATATCTAGCGAATCATTTTAAAACACCTTTTATAGCTACGGTCGCACCAATCATTGCTTTTATTGCAATTTCTAAATCGTTTTTAGGTCATTATCTAGGCGCTAAAGAAGGATTAAGCAGTATTATTGTGAATCTGTTCAAGCCCTCAAAAATAATCATCAGTGACACAAAATTACAACGAATCGTTGAAATTTTTATGATATTAACCTGCTGGTTAGTCGCCACAATAAATCCCAATATCTTAAAAATGATAGAAACTCTCGGAGGCCCAGTCATCGCCATACTCCTGTTTATCATGCCCATGTATGCAATTGCTAAAATTCCAGCAATGAAAAAATATCGCACGGATGTAATTAGTAATGTGTTTGTTACAATTATGGGCGTTATTGCGATTTCAGCTATAGTGTATGGGTTATTTGGAGCTTAGTTAGGTTCTTCTTAAAAATCCCCCAACAACAGGTCTCCCAGAAGGCGTAGCCTGGTTGCTTGCAACCAAGGCTCAACGCAGTGGCTATCGTTTTGCGCATAATATTCATGGAGCACGCAGCATTACTCCCATGTGACGCTGTATGAGTAATGATCCCAGTGTAATTCAGCTGTAGTGCCTTTTGATATTGATGTCACTCCTGCAGGGGTTCCTGTATAGATAATATCCCCTGATTTTAAGGGGAAAAAATGGCTGATATAAACTAATAAATCCTCAGGCCACATCATCATGTCTGCTCCTTTAGCACATTGCTTAAGCGTGCCATTAATCAGCAATTGGAATTCAGTATTCAGATAATGATTAAATTGATGATAGGAAATCCATGGACCTAGAACAGCCGCATTTTTAAATACCTTTGCAGTAGTCCAAGGATGCCCTTGTTTTTTTAGCTCGGACTGACGTGCTCTTAAGGTCATATCGAGACCAAGGGTGATGTCTGAAATCGCATTGCTGGCTTCTTCATGTGTCATTTTATATCCATCACAGGCTACGTGTAGAACAATTTCACATTCAGGTTGTACTGCGTTGTCTTCACTGGGAAAATCAAGATAGATATGTTCATCCCAGCCAGATGCTTGTTTCAGGACACTGGATGGTTTTAAAAACAATACAGGCTTTTCTGGTATTGCCTCGCCAAGCTCCTTGGCATGATTGATATAATTTTTTCCTACACAAACAATTTTATCTATAGACATATGATTTTATACCTTATGGATTATGTAATAAGTTTGTTCACCCCCTAATTCTTAAGGATATTAATGGTAGTTACAACCGTACTTGTTAAGATCATTAAAATATTTTTGAAAACTACCGATTAACAAAAAATACTAAGACGTGGAAACAATGCACCCTCATTGCCCACGTGCCGCGATTTGCATATATCAACTGTCCACCAGCCCCCGTTGGAGGATGATTGATGAACGGCATCCATATGTTTTACTCAATTAATTTTTCCAACTCTGTTAATTGAAGTTTCATTTCAAGAACCATAGAAACGGTACATGTCGCAAAACCACCATTCTCATTAATTAGAAATTCAGATTATTTGATTAAAATTTACTCTATATGTTTTTTTGAATACATGGAGAAATTAAATGTTCTTTAAACGAGAAAAAAATCCTAATGTACCCGTTGCAGTCATTTTAGAGAAATACGATACCAATCCAGTAAATCATAATGTTGCTTCATCCTATGACAATGAACTTCATACGCCTAAAGTTCTGACTAAATATTTAAACCAGGAAATAAAATTTCTTGAATCTATTTTAGAAGCAAATAAAGGATTGCTTACTGAGGAAAGCACATTATCTAAAGAGGTTGCAGCTTCGCTGAGATTTGCTGAGTATGATTTAGAAAGAGTTACAAATAATTTTAATGCAGTTCAAACAAAATTTAAAAAGGCTAAAAAAGATGAAAATCTGAAATCAGAACAGAATGCAACAAAAATTGCTTTAACGAAGTGCCAGAATCGCTTGAAGATAATGGAAAAATTGAACCATATTCTTCATGAAATAAAAGAGGATCAACTGGATAAAAATATATGTGCCCAATTAAAATCAAACATAAAAACTCTAAAAAATATAATTGATGAAATAAGCCATTTAACAAAGAAAGCCAATGTAATATACCAAAAATACAGCGACTTATGGGGTGAAAACGAAGAACAAATTGAAAAAAAATTAGAATCCTCAAAGCAGAGTATAGAGAAAAAAGACATTAAAAAATTTGAGGTAATTATCTCAACCCTTGAAGGTTTGTACCATAAATTACCACAGCAATATCAATTTTTGGATGAGTTTCTAGATAGTGTTTCAAGCGTTTCTGCCCAGATCCGTCCAAATTAATACTGTTGAACATATTGCATGCGAGAGTAAATTATTAAAAAAGAAAATTTAAGTAACATTTGCTTTTTTCTAGCCTCAATTTCAATCCTTAATTAAATTAGGAGTTCATTCGAAACCGTGTTGTTGAGAGCTTTCGACAGATTCAATAATCAATACGTATGTCCTCACAAGACCATATTAACCCCTGCCAATCATAAGTTGATACGGCAATTTATATTTCTTCCACATCAGACTGGAAACAGTACTCTTTTTCACCGCATTGTGTAGCAAAGCTCAAAAATAAAGCATGATAGGTAACCCGGAATAAGGATGCTGAGCTTTTTCTTCAACTGAAAGACGACCGTGACGTATTAATATATCTAGATATTAAATTTAATTATATCATTCATAAATTTATTTTATTCGTTTATTTGGCAAAAAATATGCATAATGACCGATATAATTTCCGAGTGGGAAGTATCATATGACTCAGAATAAAAAAGAGGCTGTTGTTGATGAACATAGTAAAAAAATAAAGCAAGTAGAGGAATTATATGAATTTATAAAAAGCTTACTTCCCCCAAAAAGAGGAACTTGTAGCGGAGGTGGTGCAAAAGGAGTGGTCAACTCTGGTGTCTATAAGGCGCTAGTTACTGCAGGTATACTAAAAAATATGGAAATGTTTTCTGGAGCATCAGCAGGAGCTATTACTTCTACCATTTGGGCTTTAGGAATGTCGCCGGAAAAATTCCGCAAAACAATGCTCGATACAAATCTAAAACAGCTAATGGGTAAAAGGGTCAATAAAAAACCTGGAAATGATACTGGATGCCTTTTTGGAGTAACAAAAGATGGCCAACCTTTATTAGATTTTATTCGTGGTAATATTATCGAAACAGTGAGGGATAATTTAGCAATAGAAATAAACAAATTGATCAATCAGAAAAAGACATGCCCTGATGATTTGAATGATCTAATAGATGAGCTGAAAAAACCTGAACCCAAAATTAAGTTTTCCCATTTGAAGATACTCAATGAGCATTTCCCACAAACATTCAAAAAACTGAGCTTAAATGCTGTAAGCTTTCCTGATGGAGCGATGCACATATTTAGTAGTGAGACAACTCCTGAAGTTGAAATTGCATTAGCTTGTCGTGCATCTGCGTCTATTCCAGTAGTATTAGAGCCTGTAACGATTGAAATAGATAGTGTAGAAAGAAAATTTGTGGATGGAGGGCTATATGACAATTTACCTACAGACTACTTTGATTATGATGCTATAAATGAATCATTTGTACCAAATAAAAAATCACTACAAACTTTAGTTTTTGCCTTTGGTGAAGGTTTAGATAACAATGATAACCCTGTATTCCAAGCTCTTTATAGCAATTACTTGGAAGCATGGGAGAATATAAAACAAATTAAAATGAAACTGGATCCAATAGAGCCACTTCCAAATAGTTCAGAGGAATTAGCAAGATTTCTTAAAGATTTCTTTAATAAAGAATTATCAGAAGAGACAAAAATTGAATCGATAAATCAATCAATTGATAAAGTACTAAGCAAATATAAAGACAATAATGAGACGGTAGATTATGGCAAAATATCAGCGTCATTATTCAATCAAATTAAAGAAGATTTAGATCATACGATTTATAAAGCGGACTGGAAGGAACAACTCAAACGTAATAAGTTAATACGCATCTTTGGTGACTTGAAAACAGATTATAAAAATACTCATCAAAAGGAAATAGGCTATGATAAATTGAGAGCTCAGTATCCACTCAATACTATAGAGTTACGTGTTGGTTCTTTAACCACAACAAGTTTTGATGAAGCAACCAAAGTGGCAAGAATTATGGATGCAATGGGGTTTTTGGATACAATAACTCATATTATTAATCATGACTTGCATGTTACTTCGCATTTTGTTCATTCGATGGATGAATTTCCCTCTAATCTCTCAGACTATGTGGGGCACTATATTATTATCGACAAAGAAAATAATGTGCATGAATTATACCGTATTGATGAAACAGGACAAAAAAATCCGGTAGATGTTAATAATATGGCCGAACATATGGTCAATATTGAAGCACTTAAAGCAAGTGCGGTTAATGATCAAACAATTTTTAATGCGGAACAATTTTATATTGATCTCGTCGAAAATTTTAAAATTTTCTATCGAAAAATTGGTAATTCTAGAGAAGTGGCTGATGAGCAAGATGATCCTTTGATGAAAAAGATAGTCATGCTAGAGTGTCAACTCCAAGATAAATCAAAAGCTGTTGTTTCACGAGAAGTATATTACCTTATCAAAGAAAATGTAGAGAAAAAATTAACTTCGGCGGAAGCTTTCGCACTTTCTAGAGCTGTAGAGGTTTTAAATAAAAACAGTACCATACAACAAGTAGAGACTGAAATCGCTGAAAAAAAAGCTGACTTTCTTATTGATGAATATGAAAAATGGGTTCAAGAGTTTAGAAACCGTATCGGTGAAATAAAGGAGCGTAAATTAACCAAGGCCTCAGAAAATGTATTAAAAGTAGTACAAAAAGGGGTTGAAAAACCACTATCCAAGACCGATCCTGCTACTCTAACTAATCTAATAAAAGTGTTACGGCGCGCCTCCAAGACTCTCGATGACAGGAATGATGAAACTAAAAGTGTTGACAATATAATTGAATTAACAAATTTGTCAAAAAAGATATCAATAAATAAGTGCATCAATGGCAATAACATTAAAAAATCATTATGCTATTTTGCATTAGCGGCAGCAGCATGTATTGGCATTTTACTTATTCCTGTAACCGGAGGAGGCAGTTTACTTCTGACCATAGCAGGAGTTATGGGTTTAAGCGCAATGGCCACGGCTGCAACCGTCGCTACTGTGGCGGGGACCGCTGCTGCTGCAGGTAGGCTGGCTTATGCTTATAACAATGATAATCAACTTTCTAGCGCAGTATCTAAATTTAAAGAAACGTTGGATAACATAAAAGGTTCTGTCGAAAATAAAGAAGCTCGATTAGGTGTAATAGGTGGCCTGCAGAAGAACTGATAAAAAGGGGATTTCAATAATCCTGCATTTAGAGCGTTGATATCAACCAAAGATGGTAAGGAACAATTTTGGGAGCGTATTAATCAAGCTGATTTAATCAGTCTGGCAGAAATTTGCCAGTTAATTATAAGAAGCAAACCGTACATTAATTCGAGGCCATACTGATTGGCAACACAAATCAGACCCGCGCCATAAAGCGCGGGAAAGCACGATTTTAAACCGCTTTACTTGATTAATTAATTAATTACAATTGCCATTGATCACACAATTTACCAAACTGGTAGCGAAATTATAATTATTGCTTTCATCATAAGTCACTTCCCATTCAAAAACTCCACCAAATCCAGGATATGTTTGGGGCGGAATGTAAGTATCGCAACTTGATGAACCTGTAATACCAGTACGCAAACATTGAATGGCTCGTTTTATAGTGCGAATCACTGCTGGAGGTTGCCCATCACTGTTACCTGATGCATCAGGAGCAGGATAACCTAATACAATTTGGGATGGTTTTAGATAACTTACATAAGGCTGAAACCCTGTTTTTTGACCAGTGCTTGTTGTTGCAGGCCAATTTGCTAATAAATCCGTTGCCATAGCTACCGAAGTATCAGGGCTAGAATTGTTATTAGGATCGTAACAGATCAAATTGATTCCATAAGCACAACCTGAGTTGTAGATTTGAATACCAACCCATTCTAAAGATTGATGAGTTTGCATCACTAAAGAAGCGTAATTTCCCCATGTTACATCAAATCCTGAAGTAGCTGAAATATTGGCAATTTGAGGTGCCAGAGTCAGCAGCAAATTAGGATGCTTGGTATGCATGGTGTTGACAATATTAGCCAAAATAGCGATATCTCCTGTAGGGTTGGCAAATGTTCCACCAGCAGTTAATCCACTTTCAATATCAATATCAAAACCATCAAAACCATATTGAGTCATTAAATTTTCTAAAGAACTAATAAACGTTTGCTCAAAAGCTGTTGCTGAAGATGCAGCAGACACCACTTGATGAAAATTTACCGTAGTATTAGCGATGCTTGTAGATGCGCCGCCTAATGAGAGCAATACTTTAATCCCAGCGCTTTGTAATGATTGAATATATGCCTGCGACACAGTATCAAATGCAGGTGTAATTTGCCCAGGAGTTGTAGTACTAAACACACCAAATGCCACGAGCACATGCGTATACCCTGCATTAGCTAAAGCTGTAGCTGGTGGAAGCGTCTTCCATCCTGGCAAATAAGCTATAATTCTGCCTTTATTACTGGACGTACTTTGAGTATAAGTAATGGCCTCAGAAGCAGTAGATGACACAGTTAGCGGTTGGGGAGAATAACTTACAGTATAACCACTTACGCTTGTTGCGCTAACCGTATAAATTGCTCCATCAATTAATTTCACTGAACCTGAGCCTGCTCCATTAGTTAATGCAATAGTTTCACTGACCGGCGCAGCATTCCCTGCAGGAGTAAAAGTTACATTAATTGAAGAAACGGATGAAGGCACACCACTAATACTCACAGGAATATTATCTTGTGCTACTTGAGTACAAGTATAAGTTAACTGCACTGTTGGCGAAGAAACAGCGGCTGTAGCACTGGTGGGTGTGAATGTTGGAGCACAGTTGTAACCATTATAACTGATTATCGGAGTAGAAAAAGTATAACCTGCGCCACTCACTAATTGTTTTACCACAGTCGTAGCATTCCAATTTACTGAAGCAGTGATTGCACTGTGATTATCTACTCTTGTAAGCGTCACTGAAGGGATATCCGTATATCCTGATAACTGAGAAGGTAATGCTGACAATTGCAGATTAATTGCGCCTGCAGCAGGCACAGCCGCATAACTAAGGTTAGATGAAACAGTCGAATGAGGAGAGACTGTGACGCTTGTAGGGTTTGCTGTTCCTTGGTAAGCCACCCCATTACTATCAGTTACATTAGATGGAGAAATGGCATAAGTTCCTGCGGCTAGATTTGATATTGCTTGTTGCCCAGACCAGGGAACTTGTGCAGTGCTCACTTTTTGACCATTTAAGGTCACATTAACTAAAGCATAGGGTTGTGCTACATTTGCAGGTTGTGCCGATGTATTCACTAAATTGATAGTTCCAGTTGCCACTGGAGAATTTAAGTAAACATTAACACTATTAGCTACATAATCTGCTGCTGGCTCTCCATAAATAATGGTAAAAGAACTTCCTTGAGGCAATATGCTGTTAGCTCCCGGATAATTATTAGGAAATTGTAAGGAAAGTGATGATAAATAATTACTGATAAATAATTACCTGATGTTTGTGGCTGGGAAGTAATTTGTAAAGTATTTATAGGATAAGATAATGGTGAAAAATTACCCCAAAAAGTTGTATTAAGATTACTGGCATTAGAGAAAGTTATTGCAGAATTTTGAAAATCCACCCCTTGGCTGCAATTGTTAGTTAATTTTAACGAAACGGTTTGCCAATTACTGTTACCTGTTGAGCTAAAATGAGCTGTAACACAAGTAGTTGGTTGAGGAACCACGATTGAAGTTTGGGCCATACTGTTACTTAAAATAAGCGACATTCCCATTGAGAACCAAACTGTTTTCATATATTTCCTTACAATCAATGAACGTTAGTTTGTTAAAAATTCACGTGACAAGATCATACAATTAACTACATATCCAAGTGAAGCAAAAGACTCAAACACCCAATTACCCATTTTTAGAAATAGTTGATATGGGGGATAACTTGATTAAAGAGCCTGATTGTCCTTCGAAAAACATACTGCCAAAATAATAGGGTTGGATCATAGTGCCTTGGGTCATAGCAGGAAGTAATGGCGAGCGCGCAATTTCATTGCCCGTCAAGGCATTTCGCCACACTGCAAAATCATTGTGGTTATTACCAGGAATTTCACCATGAGGAATATCGGTACCTACTAATACGCGATTCTCTGGAGGATTAATCAGCGTAGTAAATTCAGTGGTTCTTTGACTCGCAGTCCATACGATCACCAATCCACTATCAGAAATTTTAATGGCAGCAATTTTCCCAGGTAACGAGTCACTTGCATAAATTAAATTGGTATCAGGATCACCAGAAACAGACATAGGAGCCCAACTTATTGCTTGTCCTTTATCCGAAGTAGCGGCGGAAAATGCTTCTCTAATTTCCAAGGGGATAGGATCTCCTAAAAACGGCTGAATAGAAAAGCGATAAGCCGCATTATTTTGATTAATACTAATAACACTTAATGCTGTTCCTGAAGGAAGCGTATTCGTTTGTGCTACTACCCAATCATTAACCACCACAAAAGAAGTACACAATGTTTGTCCAGGTAAGGTGATTGTCCCAGGATTCCAAGAACTATCGAGTATGAAGTGGCCTTTTTCAACTATGTATCGAATTGCAGTTGTAGCCTCAAGTAGATAAACATAATTTTTATTCTTATATTGAGTTACCGTTGGTCTTGCACCTACAGGTGCAGGCAAAGTGATCTTGTCTATCACTCTCATCGTTTGTGGATTAACTGAAATTAAAATTGAAGGAGGTACATCGGTCGGATCTGGGCAGTTCAATAAAGCGTCCGGTCCTTGAACAGTACACCCCGCTTGGCGATATACAGATTTCATAATAATAGTACCATCTGCTGTGGCATTAAAACCATTGAACGAGGTATTTTTAGGAAGCCCTGATCCAGTTGGAAGTACTAATAGGTGTATTAATCGCCCCGTTTCGGGATCAAGCTTTGCTAATCGGTAGCCGTAACTCACGTAAAGATAGCCATCATTTAAAATGCCCAAGGAGCCAGGATAATCCCATTCTCCATTTTCGTATGTATTAATCAACTGGTTATACCAAATGGGTTGTAGAGAAAGAGGATTTACTCGCGCGACATAAGCACCAATCGATCCTGGTACATCCCCATAGCCACCACCGTAGATGAACGCATCATTAGAATTAAGGTACGACATGTTGTATCCAGAGGGATAGCTTGTCGAAGAGTAAAGGGTATTGACTGTATTCTGACCACTTAACGAACCACCAAAACTGGCTTGAGGAAATACATGCGACCGTCCCGAATTATAATGTTCAAAAGCTTCTAAAGAAGGATACCAGGGCGCATTACTTTTCTTCGTGATTTGGATATTTGCTGCAGCTTTATCACTTACGGTGAATAAACAGTAACCACTGCTGTTTGGCGTACAACCCGATAAATCATAATTAGAAGAATTAATTTTAATTCCAGCAAGCGGATAAGTATGGTGGGGTACAGTAGTAAATAAAGTTAAAGTTAGTGCTGAGACATTATAGTTGTTACACGAAATCGGCCCTTTTCCGTTTAAACAGAGAGTAATGCTTAAATTCGCTGGCTCCCCTGTTGCAAAAACATTAAAAAATGAAGCACTTACCGAAAACCCACTCTGGTAAACAAGTAACATTAAGACTGCAACTGTATTCTTGAAGTATTTGATCATCAGTTTTTCCATAAACTCAAATTGAATGAATAAGTAACCCTCTGCTTCAATGCCTTAGCACGGCTATTGGAGATAAAGTATTCGGTAAATGTTTGGAAAATTATCATGGCAATAATCTAATGAAAAATCAAAGGGTTTCTAAGTATGCGGCCAATTTTTTGATTATATAAGCTAAAAATATGTACCTAATTTTTATACCAACAAATTCACCGGCATGGTACTCATGAATAGAAATAAGACTATAAAATAGTACAACATTGAGAGATGGTGAGAATAAAATCCATTTATGGGCGTGCTAGTGAGCGTAGATACTGTCTAAAAGCAAAAAAATGTTCATTCTGTTTGCGTGCCCTAACCCTAATTGCCGTTGATTTAAGAATTTGTTTTTCTTCCACCTACGTCGCGTGAGGTTGATAAATTCCTTAAGTCAAGGTGTCAAATCATTTATTTTAATTTGGATCTTTTTAAAAAAATAAGCAATCAAAATACCTAAAAGAAAATACTCCCAAAGGGATTGCCCATAATAGAATACCCGATAGAGATAGTTCCCTTCTGAATTATGTATATCTCGAAGAGGAATATCAACTCGAAGAAAACTAATAAGTCCCGTTAAAATGAGCCCCTTAAGCAAAGTACTTGATGGGAGTTTTCCACTGCTATCTAAAAGAAAAAACGTTATAAAAGAAGCCACAGTCAACTCAAAACAAGTAAGAAAATTAGATAGGAACAAGGCACTAGCTGACTCTTTGGTATAAATCCCCCCCCCCCCATCAGAATACCCATACGAATAAGATTAAAACTAATGGTCGCAACGATCGCCCATCCTAAGTAACGTACCAATCTCCATTTATATTCAGAAGCGCGATGAATATAACAACATATAATATAGGAAACGCTTAAATAACTCAGGTACAAAGTAAAAATATTAAAGTAGGTCAAGCTATATTTCAGAAATCCCTTTTGAAAAATGCCTTCAGCTAATTCCATGATCAGCAGAGCAAATAAAAAAGTGCGCTCTGATAGTTTAAACGATGACCAATATTTTTTTGATAAAAGATAAATAATAATTGCTGTAACTACTCTACAAAACAATGCTCCATACATCATGAATATATTAAAAGAAATAGTATTTAGGATGGGTAATGGTAGATAAAACGTAATATAAAGAGGCACACTAACCACGATCATACTAATGAACATAAGCCCTAAAGAAATCAACAAAACTTTCTTTTGCATTTTGATTTAGTCCCAAGGAAGTATAATAAAATTATATAATACTCTATAAAGGCTCCAGTCAGGATACCGTGCATGGTTGCTTCATGTTGGTGTCTGGTTTTTCGAGGGAAGATCAGCCTGGAAAATTTTGTAAATTGGCGCATGAGTCTTGACAATATTAACGCAGCCAATTAATGCATTCTTGATCTACTTGGCAAGCTATCCTTAAATTAGCTTACTCTTATTTGAATTTGTTTTTATGTAGATAAATAGGTTGGTTTTTTTCAGTCGCTATAAGTATCAAATACAAACCAACTGATTAACTACAAAAGAAATCATCCAACTTTATTTCATTGAGTGTTGCATCAAAGCGCGGGTTTCGGAGTGCCTAAAGATACAACAATAACGCCTAAATACATTAGCCAGGAAGTGTTGAATCAACTCAAAAAGCATTCGCATCAATTAAGTCCATGGATGCGAATTTTTGGGTTACCAACTTACTGGATCGGATGGTTCACAACATTAGAACCTTTCAAAAATATCTAGAAAAAGACCTTTGATTTACTTAATATTTCACAAAAAGACTATGAGATAAATCAAAGATGACTAATTTAACTAATGTTAGAAAATTTCTTGAGCGTGTTGAAGAGGTTATTCCGACTTATTCCGACCCTCAAATTATGAGGCAGATTGTAGAGGCATTCGGTTTTAATAATTTAAAGACAACAAACGAAGAGTTTAAATTTTTTATTCATAAAATTCAGAAGACCCCAATTGATCTTTCGCTTTTAATTAATAAAGTAAAAATAGATGTCTTGTCTAAAGCCCCTCTTTGTGAATTACTGGGCTATATTGAAACCAACAATTTGATTACAAACAATGAGATTTTGGCTGCTGCCAGCACTTTACAGGTTCAAATTCATGCTTTATGCCTTTTGGAAGCCATCACTGTAACAATGGATAATAGCAATGATTTTGGCAATAATGTTTATCAACACATAATAAAAATCGAGGGCCAGGATATACTGGCAATCCTTACTGGAACTTCTTTTTTGGTACACCTCTTTCTACTGAACTCTTTGGAAGAATAAAAAAGATTTCAGTTGAACCAGGAATGACCAGTATCATATTTCACCGCTTAATGGGAGCATCTCCAGAAATAGAAGCCGATCTCGATGAATTTGTAGCGCAATTTCATTTGTCTGGCTGGAATGCTGATATTGAGCTTGCACGATTCGAAACTCAAACAACCAGTACAATAGCCGCTATGGGCGTCAATATCTTAGAAGCCTCTGTAACTGATTGTATCGGTACAAGCAACGACTCTGGTGGTAAGCTAAATGCTGAAGCGGGTTTCGGATTAATTGAAATTATGGAGCAAAACCGCTATGGCACTAGCTTTAAAATGCTTAATACAATTTTACCTGAAGGAACAAGTCTCGAAAATAATTTAAGTTATTCGCTAATTCCCGACCTGAAAGTAGATAACAGCCCCAAAAAAGTCTCCCAATTTCATATTCCTTGGCAATGGAGGGATTTATACAATTGTTGGAATTTACGTTTTGTTATTGCAAATCTCGATCCCGTTTTAGTTCCTTTAAAGTTGTTGATTCCTAGTGTTTTTTCTGCTGAACCGGCAAACTTTAAAGAAGTTAGAGTCTTAACTCTATTTCTTCTTGTCAATATTGTTATCGATAAGGATACGCGTAAAAATCCTATTTTTGCCAATCACTTTTTCTTTAAAAATGCAAAAGAGATGCTATTAAAATGGGGCGAGATTAACAAAAATTATGCAAACAAGCTTTTACAAGAACTTTGTTCTGAACCAAAAGAAACAGATGAGCTTTATCATCAAGCTTTAAATGAGCGTTTTCCATATCTAAGCTTAGGTTCACATCTTCTCAATTATATTATGGATCCGCATGGTTTCAGAGTTAGAGCGAAACCTTTACAAGCATCAGGTCCTCATTCTTTCTTTTCAAATCCTGCTCCTAAGACAGAGACTGAAGATCAAATAAATGATAATCAGTACCAGCCTTAATTCATAAAGTAATCAGGGTCTACGCATGAAAAAAATTATGTCAAATTCTATATAAATCATAAGTAGGGAGGATGAGAGTTCTGTCGAAAATAGAAAATCCCAGTTATAGTTCGCCATAAAAGCTTCAGAGAGGAGGTAGTCTACAGGCTCTCCAGTCCTTAATTTATTAATTTCTAAAAGATAAAGGTCTGCTCTTTCACGACTATACTCTGATTGTTTCGATGCCCTATTGCTATTATTTGTTAGTATATTCTTTTCAATTTCGAAATTTGGAGTACCATGATGCTGACTCGCAAGAATATGAACATAAGCCAGACTCATCGTACTTCCTTGAATGTTGGACAAACACTGAGATAATACCGGAAGCTGCGCTACATAGGTAGCTATAAAAATGCGCATGCCATAGCAACAACAGAAGCATCGTTTCGCTTTAATTTATCAACTCTTGTGGCGATTGCACGAACGTGTTTTATTCTGACAAAAAAATTTCAACTCGATGTCTGTATTTATAAATACCCCAATCCATATCTGCATTACCAGTTTTGGAATTGCTCTTTCCTGGAATCACGGGAATGGATGATTTTTTTCGAATGGTATCTCGAACCTCTTCGCTATCATAACCCTTATCTGCAATAGTATGTTCTGCAGCAGGTAACTTTTCGATAAATTCTGGTGCCACTTTGCAACCATGCACTTCGCCACCTGTTATTTCAAAATCAATAGGTAATCCGTGAGCATCAACGGCCATATGAATCTTCGTTGTATTTCCAGCAGCCGACTTACCAATGCCTTGTTCTTCCTTATTAGGCGCGCCAGCACCATGTTGATGAGCTTTGACAATACTGCCATCAATAAACTCCCATCCTAAATCGGGCTCTTGCACAAGCGTTTTAAAAATTTGAATTAACTTTTTTTGAGATGACCATCGATTAAATTGTTGATAAATTCAATTCCAGCATCCAAAATCTATCGGTAGGTCACGCCAAGGGCACCCAACCCGCATGCGATATAACATTGCCTCAACTATCCTACCAAGATTGGGCTTGTCATAAATTCTGTGCTGTAGCATGATCTCCCTCAGCTTTGACCAACGCTCGTCATTGAGCATAAGTCTAAGCATTGCAAATTCGTTTTATACTTGGTATCTGAGCCGTTATATTATGAGTTTGCTTTCATTAATCAATCAATTAGGTTGTTCAGCTTTTAATTTGACCATCTACTGGATGCCGCGGACAAGCCGCGGCACGTAGGCGGCAGGTGAATTGTCAACTGACCCTAATTTTAATAAAAAATTACTATTTCGCCATTTCGCGACCAATTCTTGAAAGTTATTTTTACGAAACAATTATTGGAATATAATGCAAAGTCAGATGTGGATTAATTGTAATTAATTTAAACCAGGTAACCCAAAAAACTTCTCTTATTTTATGAACTACTCACAACAATCCCATAGGAATATGATCAACATTATTGTTGATCATCACTTTGCAGAGTTAACTAAGAAAATAAGCCGCATAAAGATTGGTATTTGTAACGAAGTTTATCGTATCGCTTTAAACGATCGGAATATCATTATTCGTTTGAGTGCTACAGATAAATATTTACGCGGCTCTGAAGTTCATATACCGGAGTTTAAAAAACTAGATATTAAAGTACCGGATATTTTGGCTTCTGACTACACTCAGACTCTTGTCCCTCTTTGTTATCAAATCCAAAATGAAATAAAAGGAAAAGATTTAGGTCTTGTGATTGAATCGTTAAATCATACTGAGCTTTTGATGCTGGCTCATGAAATTGCTACCATTTTTCGCAAAGTGAAAACATTACCCGTCACCACACAGTTTGGGGTAATTTGGGGTGGTAATAACGATGTCAGTGATAGTTGGTCAGAGCGAATGAAACTATGGATCCAAGAATCAATTGAACATGGACGTTTAACAGGGATAATAGCGCAACAAATAGAGCATAGTGCAATTGAAGTTTATCATAATTATGAACCCTACTTCGATTCATTAAAACCAACTATGTACTATGGCGACATTTGCTCAAAAAACGTCATGGTTTACAAAGGGCGTTTTAATGGGCTGGTTGATTTAGATGGATTAACACAAGGTGATCCTCTCGAGGCTTTAGGTCGAATTAAATTAAGTTGGTATGGGACATCTCATGGAGAATTTTATTTTAACGCGCTCGTTAACGAGCTTGAATTAACTGACTCAGAGCAACAATTAATTACCGTTTACGCCTTAATTAATCAACTTTCCTGGATGTGTGAAAACGGCATTTTGTTTAACCAAAATACGCAACCCATTGTAAACTGGGAAAAAGTAGAGAACGATAAAAATATTTTTTGGCACTTGGCCTCTGCTCTCCGAAATTAATATTCAGTTTTATTGATTCATCTAACCGATAAAAAGCTGTATGAATGTACCCAATAGATTTTATTTTGCTTATTTTCAATCCTAACCAATTGAGATTCATTCTATTAACTCAAATCTTTTTCGAATCTCACCATTTATCTCAACTGCTTCCAGGAACATTTTAAGGGGCCGAACCCATAGCCCAAAATCACTGTAAAGCGCTCTATAAACCACCATATTTTCCAGGCTTTCTGAATGTTTAGCAATATCAATCACCTCATAAAGATTACCTTTATAATGGCGGTATTTCCCTTTTTTTATCAAACTCATAGCACCTTCTTCATATAATAACGCTTATGACTTTTTGGACAGTCTTCTAGCACACCAAACTCTTCGTATCCCTGTTTGAGATAAAAATCTTTTGCTTGAAAATCAAAGGTATCAAGATAAATTAAACTAATACCCAATTGTTTTGCTTCCTTTTCCACTTCATTGAGTAAAATTGTACCTAAACCTTGATTGCGGTATTGTTCCTTAACAAAAACGACACTAATGTATAGAATCTTCCAGGTATATACCTCAGAACAAATAACGACGATTATCTCATCACCCTTTTTGATGGTAACGTTTATATCAATTACCTCTGGCTTTTGTGTCGAAGGGACGCACGATTTATTAAACTCAAATAATTTTTGATCGATAATTTTAAATGAATCTTTGGCATTGAACTCCAACTTATAATTTGTATCTGGCAAATATACATCGAGGTGATTTTTTTCACTTGTAGACACGACATCACTTTCTACAAACAAATTTTTGTTTAGTTTTTTGGTAAACCATAAAATTAAATCATCATCCAATGAATATTTTTCCCCTGGCATGGTTGGTTTATAATCATAGGCAATCCCTAAACCATCAGTAATATAACCTCGATTGACTTTAACAAAGTGTATTTCAGAAGCAAGATCCAGTAAAGAATCCTTCGTTGTTCCGCCAGAAAATTTGCCATCATGGATGATAGTAGAATTATTGCCTATAGGAACATGGTCAATTTTATATACAAATCTAAAGTATCGCTCAGACAAAAAGAATATTTCTGATACTTTTAAATTATCTCCTATTGAGTGTGGTTCCTGTTTACATACCCTCACCTATATACGAAACCTTTGTGCACACAATTCTCGGCTATGGAATAGACATTTTATATGCACATTTATGGGTTTCAAGAGTACCTACAACCCAATACTACCTTTGCAGCACAAGCGGTTGTGCTCCATCTCTTTCTAAAAACAATCTCTCCTAATAGCAAATGGACAACAAAATTTTACACCCTACTCAGGACACATAAATTTAGTTAAATGGGTAAATAAGCAACTTGGTTGAAAGATAGAACAAAATACTTACCTTATGGATGGTCCATTTACAGGATAATTTACAATGTATAAAAAAATTTGGTTGCAGTGGATGGGAGTCATACTTCAGTCTTAGTATTAAAAAAAGCGCTTCATCTTGCAAAAAGTTAAAGATCCAAATTATGCATTATCCATGTACTTAATAATCTCTATGAAGGTGATACTGCTGCCGAAGAAATGACGATCTTAAGACGAAAGCAAGGAGAGGAAATTTTAAATGATATGAGTTATTAGCCACAAGGATCTGAACCAACAATCCAGCATCATTTTCCAGTAAAACCCACGCCATATTATCAAATTATTTGATATGACAAATAAAAAAATTAATTGGTTTAACTAATTTATTTTGGATAAAGTTTGAACTTTTCAATAGTTATTGAATACATCGAAAATAACATGTGACCATATTTTTAACTTAGAAAAAGCAGCAATGAGAGGTTATAAATGCTCAAAACCAGACTAGAATCCATAACTTGTCCGGAAATAATACCATTAATCAATGAGGTTATAGATAAAGGCAGTAAAGAGGATATAGAGTTATTAAAAAAAGCAATTTTTTCTGTCGATCTTGCAACAAACCACGATAACTATGCGTTAGGTGGAGCCAATTTTCTCCTCTATGTGGTTGCTATGAATGATGTTAAAACTCTGGAAAAAATGATAAATCATGGCTTTGATTATAATGCGGGTTTAACTGAATGGAACGGAGAAGAGGCATACGTTAGCCCACTGATGCTTGCTTGCTTTTTTAATGATTCAGCGATAGTACATATTCTTTTAAATAATAACGCCAATTTTTCTGGATATTATCCCAAAAATAGAAGCCTATTTGAAACAGCAGCGCGACATTCTACTAGAGAAATACTCGACTTATTATTCAATCATGCTAAAAACAAAGGAACGATTAAAGAATTTTTATCACGTACAGTTATGAAAAAAAACGGACTTGAAACAATCTTTGAACCAGAGAAGGTTATGGAGCGGTTAATTCAAATTATTTTAAACCCCAAATTTAATTCGAATCTAACCCTTAAAGACTTAAGGTTTTTTTCGCCCCAAATCAAAGACTATTATCAATCTATGTATAAATTAGTACCACTGAGCACGGATAAAGCAAGATATAATCAAAATTCATCTCCCTCATTTTTTCAACCTAAAGCAGCGAAGGAGCAAGTGACCAAAGAAATGGCAATTACTAATGCACTCGCAGCCTATAAGAAAATCCTGGATGATCCATTAACATGCTTCACTCTTCTACAACAATTAGAGAATGCCATTACTTTAAAGGTAGAAAATACATTCCATACATCTAATTTAGAAAAGCTTGTCAGCACTGAATATACAATCGAAACTCATTTGGCCATGAAATGGCCTATCCCCAAAAACGCTTATCAACCCTTAAAGTTGGATAGCCTATTAAGCCTCTCCATCATAGGTGAGTTGCAAAAATTTGGTTGTGGTCAGTCCTCTTATAAATGGTATGGATTTGTTAATGATACAACAGCAAGCTCACATATCATCGATGGGGCACATACCACGGAAGATACTTTGGATATCAGTGCCTTACTACATGGAAAATATTCTCACTCCATTCAATTATTGCTTTTAATGTACGCCATTGAAGAGAATTTAATAGATGTTTCCTATGGGGTTGATCAAAAATTAGAAATTCGCGATCTTTTGCGAGGACTCGTCACCCCGGCAACGGACGGAAAAAAAACCTGGGCAACGACCAATGATTACATTTATTTCGACCATGCATCCTTTAGTGGACCTCATTTTTTAAATAGCATTCTAATGAATGAGGGCCATAAATATGGTCTACCCAATTTAGGTCACGCTCTGACAAGCAGTTTTTGCAAGGCATTATTGCGCTCCATGGAGTTTTACAACAAAAACCACCATGGTGAGTTTTTATCACCCAGCCATTTATGGGATAATTTGATTTCGCTACATAATCCAAGAATTTTTCTCCCATCCATAGAGAGAAACAATCACTTTTTTAGACCCGCTAAAAACTCGATACGGGATGAAGAAAAATTAGAGTCTGGAAAAGGGGAATATGTGGAAGCACAATACATCGTATCAAAAAAATCTTTAGCTCGGTAATCACAAAATGTCAACTGGAGTTGTTATTCAAAACATCAACTCCAGAAAAGCATTGAAATGCACCTATTTTAGGGGAGGGGTACAAGAGGTTCATAATGAATATTAGCGTATTAGGTATAGATATAGCCAAGAATATTTTCCAATTACATGGAGTTGATAGTTATGGCAAATGAGTATTAAAACAACGAATTGAACGAGAAAAATTGGCTGCCTATATCGCGAATTTCCCATTGATTACTATTGCTATGGAGTCTTGTGGTGGAGGCAATTACTGGGCTCGTGTATTTCAACGCCAGGGTCATACTGTAAAATTAGTTAGCCCACAGTTTGTAAAGCCATTTGTAAAGACTAATAAAAATGATGCCAATGATGCCGTAGCGATTGTTGAGGCAGCAAGTCGCCCATCGATGCACTTTGTGCCAATCAAACAGGTAGAGCAACAAGATATTCAATCCTTGCACCGAGTACGTAGTCGTTTAGTCAAGAATAGAACTTGCGTTAATCAATGAAATCCGAGGATTAAATTTAGAGTATGGTATAACAATTCCGCAAGGAGCATTAAAAGTTAAAAGCCACTTACGCTCAATTATTGATGATAAAGAAAATGAATTAACATCCTCATCACGAGAGTTGGTGCAAGAGCTCTATGATGCGTTGATAGAATTAGAGGAACGGCTTGAAAAATAGAAAAAAGGCAAAATTCATTTGTAAAGGAAATGATCAATGCCAACGACTTCTAAGCATGCCTGGCATCGGTGAGTTAACTGCCACCGCTATTGTTGCAGCAGTTCCAAGTGCCAATGAGTTTAAAAATGGCCTCCATATGTCGGCATGGTTAGGTTTAGTTCCACGGCAGTCTTCGAGCGGGAATAAACAATTATTATTAGGAATTAGTAAACGTGGGGATAGATATTTACGTAATTTATTAATTCATGGTGCAAGAGCAGTACTTTATCGATGCAAAAATATCAATAGCAAATATGGCGAATGGCTAACCAATAAAAAGAAGTCGCTCACCCTTAATAAGGCGGCTGTGGCGCTCGCCAATAAAAATGCGCGAATTATTGGGTCACTGGTGAAGAATTTAATAGTAACCAAGAAAAGAGAGCTGCTTGATACTGAATATTAAGCAGTACAATTTAACTTAACCAATTTTGCTTTAGTTAGTTTTTAATGATGGTTAATGGGTTAAACCAACTCTTTTAAACCCTGTTTTGCGTCACGGCACTTAGAGGCCATCACCCTGCTTAGGAAAAAGAGGGCGGATTTACATCAGAGCGCAAGCTTAGCTTAGACGCTGAATTGAATTAGTTTCGACTTAATCTGACACAAGTACTTGAAAAAGAGAGAGTTTCCGGTTTTGATAGAAGTGCGAACTTGAAACAAAACCAAAAGGAAAACTCTCATGATAGATAATACAGTTAAAATTATTAAACATAAAGTTGGCTTATTAAACCTTGCTGAAGAATTAGGGAATGTATCTAAGGCATGTAAAGTAATGGGCTTATCCAGAGATACATTTTATCGCTATAAGTCGGCAGTAGAATCGGGAGGAGTTGATGCTTTATTCGATCAAAGCCGAAGAAAACCTAATCTAAAAAATAGAGTAGAAGAAGCAATTGAACTCTCGGTAAGGGAGTATGCGATCGCATTTCCAGCCCATGGTCAGCTTCGTACGAGCAATGAGCTTCGTAAACAGGGTATTTTTGTTTCTCCAAGTGGAGTTCGTAGCATTTGGCTGCGATATGAGCTTGCCAATTTTAAAGACCGCTTAAAAGCATTAGAGGCTAAAGTAGCTTCTGAAGGAATTATATTGACGGAAGCGCAGGTCGTAGCTTTGGAGAAAAAGAAATTTGATGATGAGGCATGTGGTGAAATCGAAACAGCACATCCTGGTTACCTCGGCTCGCAAGATACTTTTTATGTGGGTACGCTTAAAGGAGTCGGTCGCATTTATCAGCAAACTTTTGTTGATACCTATAGTAAAGTGGCATTTGCCAAGCTTTATACGACTAAAACGCCAATTACTTCAGCAGATTTACTGAACGATAAGGTTTTACCCTTCTTCGAACAACACGATTTACCTATACTGCGTATTTTAACAGATAGGGGTACTGAATATTGTGGCAAGGTAGAACAGCATGATTATCAGCTTTATTTGGCAATTAATAACATTGACCATACAAAGACAAAAGCAAATTCACCTCAAACAAATGGCATTTGTGAACGTTTTCATAAAACGATTTTACAGGAGTTTTATCAAGTAACATTCCGAAAGAAAATTTACGAATCAATCGATGAATTGCAAAAAGATCTGGACGAATGGATGGATTACTATAATAATCAACGTACTCATCAGGGTAAAATGTGTTGTGGACGTACCCCAATGCAAACTTTGATAGAGAGTAAACAATTCTGGATGGAAAAATTTATAAACTAAATTTGACCTGACAGACACTTCTTAAAAACCGGTAACTGTCAGATCAAGTTGGAACTACTACAGCTGAATATATGACTGCAACTTAAAACCTATAACATCTTTATAAATTGGCTTGCAAAACGGGATGGTTCATATACGTAAAAATCGTATGGTAACGAGACCACATTGCTGTGATCCCGTTTCCAAACAACCATAGATTCATCGTTGGATTTCTTTTATTTTCGCCTCGATCCCTTCGCGTGAGCAATGCCATCAGCAGGATTTAATGGCCATTGATGTTTAGGATAACGTATCCGTAACTCTTTACGGATTTCTGAATAACCATTTTTCCAAAAGCTTTCTAGATCGCTTGTTACCTGCACTGGACGAAAATTCGGCCCTAATAAATGCAGTACAACTGACACACTCTGAAATAATATTTTCGGCGTTTCTTCCCATCCAAACACTTCTTGGATGCGTACTCTAAGAAAGGGATGTTCAACCGTTGAATAATGAATCGGTATCATGCTACCACTTGGAACTTTTAACCTATTTGGGAGTTCGGTTTGTAAAATACTACGCAATGTTTCAGATATATTTAGTTCAAAAAAATACACTAAATTTTTTTCAGTACTAAGGTCATTTTACTTTCACCGAAACATGCTTGTCTAAATACAGTTAAGCAAAATGATTTTTTTAATGCATCTCCGTCGAAAAGACTTTCCAATTCATCTTGTATATGAGGGGGTATTAATGCCTTATGGAATCGTAAAAATATAATCTTTTGATACCACTCATGTAAATTTTCATTTTTCTTCAGTGTGCTCGCCCAATTGTCAGTTAATATATCAGGCAATTTTTCTGCAACGTGTACAGAGGTTGCCAGCGAAAAACTCGGTTCTTCTATGGGTAAACCCCAAAGTGTTTTAAATTCCCGCTGATAAAATTGGGATTTTTCTGCTTCAAAAATGATGTCTCTTTTCTTTATTATGTTGTCGGAAAAGTGTTTGAACAAAAATTCTTTATTTATCCCACTCGCCTGATTAATCAAAGTTTCAGCCTCCCCGTTTTCTTCAAAACCATTCAATGCAATAAAAAACTCACTCCTTTTCACAAGCGTTCGATCTGATAATTTTACACCACGACCACCGACCATTAATGCACGATCAGAGTTCTTGCGACGTCGACACAAACGATCACCAAAAGATAACATAAGGAGTAACTGTCTAGCTTCATCTTCTTCACGATAAACAGGGGGCTCTGCTTTTTTTAATTTTTTAGCAAGATCTAGAATCTGCTGATAACTTTGTGCGACAGTTTGTAAAATTGTGAAATGACCTTCATGTGAAGAACCATCTTTTAGAAATTTATTCAAAATTTTTAATCGCGGTGCAACATCACATTCAAAATGATCTGCTTGAAAATTATTCGTCATTTCTTTCCGTAGAATATCGCGCTCTTGTAATAACGCTGCAATTTTTGCAGCCAGATCGATGCACTTATTTTCTATACCTGCAATTAATAGTCTCCCCAAACGCACAGGTAATGGGAAGTCCAAAAGCTGGCGACCTATTGATGTTAATTCATTGTTATTTTTGATAGCACCTGCCGCTTGTAAGCTAAAGGTCGCACGTTCAATGCTGACAAGTGGTGGTCTTTCAAACCACGAAAAATTCTGAAAATTCGAGATATGTTGATTAGCTAAAAAAAGCAAACTATCGCTTAAATCTGAACTTAGAATTTCTGGAATATTTGATTTCACAAATGAACTTTCATCATGTTGATTCCACATCCTGTAACAAACACCTGGAAATTGTCGGGCGGCTCTACCAGCACGCTGAATGGCACTCGCTAAGCTAATTCTCGAAATTTCCAGGCGTGAAAATCCAGTACGTAAATCTTGTTTCATTATTTTTACTAAACCTGAATCTATGACGGTATCAACACCGTCTAAAGTAACAGAAGACTCAGCAATATTAGTTGCAAGAATAATTCTTTGCGCTGAAGATTTTTGCAATGCGATACGCTGTGCTTCCAGAGGAAGACTGCCATGCAGCGTGATCACCTCTATTTTTTTGCTTTCTTTCCAATCAAGTAAGTTTTCTTTAGCGCGTTCAATTTCACGTGCACCCGGTAAAAATACTAAAATATCTTTATCAGTCTGTCGCTGTGCTTCTTTGATGACTTGAGATAAATGCTCATAAAATTGATATTGAGGTGTTAGTAATTGGGTTGATTTTTGATAACGTACCGTTAACTCATATAATTTTCCAGGCACGGAAATGACAGGACAATTACCCAAATATTCAGCAATTTTTTCTGCTTCGAGTGTCGCTGACATGACCACAATTTTAATATGATGCCCTAACTCTTGTAATTCACGTATTAATCCTAGTGTTAAATCAACGTATAAAGATCTTTCATGAAACTCGTCTAGAATCACAATGTCTACATCGTCTAACTCAGGATGATGAATCATGTGTCGAGCCAGCAAAGCTTCCGTCATGTAAATTAATCTGGTTTTATGCGATGTTTTATTGACAAAACGGACTTGATAACCAACCTCCTCACCGACTAGCCAATTATTTTCTTCTGCAACCCGATGAGCAGCAGCAATCGACGCCATTCTTCGAGGTTCCAGCACCAATATTTTCCCGGCTACAACGGAAAGCAATTCCGGAGGCAATCGAGTTGTCTTACCAGCACCAGGTGCGGCTGTTATTACTAAATTAGTATAAGATGTCACCTTCTGTAAAATATCATCTATAAAATCATCTATTGGTAAATGAGTTGAGCCTGCTTTTAAAATGATTGTACCCTCAGTTGAAATGTTCAAATAACCATTTGAACTTGTAATTTAATGAAAATGAACATTTCTATAAATTGACCTCTGGCCTGGATTCTAGTAAAAAAGGGGCCTGATTGAAATTTAATCAATAGCACTTTAAGAACCGTAGATTTATCTTATTCTTAATATTCCAGGAACGTTCAATTGTCGAGTGCCAAGTTTCTCTTGAAATTATAATTATTGGTCTTTAGATACTTTTGTTAGAACCCCTCTTTATCCGTTATTGGAGTGACAAAAGAAACAAAAGTCCTTTCTTGTCTTCATCACATCAATGAACTGGTCCTGATTTTGAAGTTCGAGTTCCCATATATACAAAATGGTCATTCCTTATCTTTATCTATAATGATACTTGTTGGAGGTTTATACCTGGCTCTATAATTATCAGCAGAAATAGATACTCCTCTTAATTTCAAATATTTGTAAAACGTCGCTTTGCTTAAATCAAGTTGCATGCAAATCTCAGCAACACTAAGCTTTCCTTCCTTGTAGAGTAACTCTGATGAGTGCGCCTTTCCTTGAGCAGACTTTGATAGACCAGCCGGACGCCCTCCCTTTTTTCCTCGCAATCTTGCTGCTTCTAATCCTGCAAGTGTCCGCTCTCTTATCAGGTCTCGTTCAAATTCCGCAAGAGAACCAAATATATTGAATATTAATCGTCCTTGCGCAGTGGTTGTATCTATCGGGTCATTCAGACTTTTAAGACCCACTCCTCTTTCCAGAAGATTATTTACTAATGTAATTAAATCTTTAAAAGATCGCCCTAGCCGGTCTAACTTCCATATGACTAAAACGTCATCTTTTCTAATATCCTGAATTAATTCATCCAAAGCCGGTCGGTTTATTGCAGAACCACTAATTTGATCTTGATAAATTTTCTCACATCCAGCTTTCTTCAAAGCATCAATTTGTGAATCTAAATTTTGGTTGGTGGTAGAAATTCGAGCATAGCCAATTAACATAGAGTATTTAGTTCAACATAAGGTTATATGTAGTCTAAATTAAACATTATATAAATGAAACAGTTTTTTAAACCGAGATGTGATAATGAAATTAAAAATATATACAAATATTGAATGGTTCGATTATACGGTGGTTTTTTTAAACTTTGTTTGATAATTCCTCCTTCTAACAGAACTATTACAAAAGGCACCAACTAATTATCGTTTTTTGGAAAAAAATATTATTGTGTTAACATACATTCTATATAACACACCCCTATATTTTCCCAGCAGAGAATTCGTATTTGAATCACGAGAATCAAACACCCTATACACGACTCGATCCCAATGCCATTTTGGATGCAGTTGAAAGCACGGGGCTTCTTTGTACCGGCAGTTTAATCGCACTCAATAGTTATGAAAACCGCGTTTATCAAATAGGAATTGAAAATGATGAGCCCCTCATAGCTAAATTCTATAGACCGAATCGTTGGAGTTCAGAAGCTATTTTAGAGGAGCACCAGTTTTCACTTGAATTAGTACAACATGAAATTCCCATTATTTCACCTCTAATTATAAATGACCAAACCTTACACCATTATCATGATTTCAGATTCTCACTCTTTCCTAGGCGCGGAGGTCATGCACTAGAATTGGATAATAGTGAGCAACTAGAATGGATGGGCCGCTTTATAGGGCGCATACATAGAATTAGTGCATTCAAGTCATTTAAGCATCGCATGCAATTAAATCCTCAAACATATGGGCATGATCCTTACAAACTTCTGCTTGAGCAAAATTTTATTCCTGATTATTTAATACCTAATTTTTGCAAAACAGCCGAAACAGCATTACAAAAGATAGAACAGATATTTAAATCTATAGTTCACGTTGATCAAATCCGCTTGCACGGCGATTGTCATGCTGGAAATGTTTTATGGAACGAATCGGGTCCACATATCGTGGACTTAGACGACTGCCTCATGGGTCCTGCAATACAGGATATTTGGATGCTTCTTTCCGGTGAACAGGAACAAATGGATTTACAATTAGAGAAGATTTTACGAGGTTATTGTGAATTTCATGATTTTAATCCACGAGAACGCCATTTAATAGAGGCATTACGTACACTACGCATGCTTCATTTTTCAGGATGGCTTGCAAAACGCTGGACAGATCCAGCTTTCCCCTTGAGTTTTCCGTGGTTTAATACGCCTGTATATTGGCAAAATCAGATAGTCAATCTTAATGAACAGATTGAATTACTAGATCAAATTGAATGCTAATTGAAAGGCCTATCTGCTCCTTAACCACTCAAATATAATAATTTTTTAATGCAAGGAGTCGGTACCAATAGCCACATCCGAAGGATGAAGAATCTTATCCATCACAAATTTTGGTTTTTTGAATTTTGCTTATCTCGTAAATTCATAACGCCTCTTTTGTTATTTTTCATGCTTATACCCTGTTTGTGATGGATAAGGTACGTTATCTATCACAAACGATAACACGCCTCATTAGCCACGCAAATGGTTGATATTATCAGAATGAGAATTTGCTAATGCGAGAGAAGCCATTAGAATGAAGAAAAAAACCTGACAAATCCCTGAATACATAACAGGAATATTGAATTTGAAAATAATTGGTGCATACCACTATAATTCCAGACTGTAAGCAATACAATATCTGTCTACCGAGGACATTCATGAAAAAGGGTAAAGACATCTCGGTAAGTTTTGATGGTCTATATCTGATTCATCAAAATCTTCCTGGGAAGCAGGTTCAGCAAATCACTTTACAAGAAGCACTTTTATTTATCCCTTTGCAAGGAGAAATCAGCATTATTTTGGAGGGGAAAGCGCTGCAATTGGGTGTGAGTAAAATGTTATACCTGCCGCCCAATCTGACGCATTCTTTTTCTTCCACTACTAAAAGTGGCGAGCGGCTAATTGCTTTGATTGATTCTAACAAATACCAAGCGAGCTTTTCTTCTTCAGTACCCTTAATTCTTCCAGTGGATCATTTGATAAAGGAGCTACTCTTTTATTTATTACTCCACCCGAAAACAAACAATGCACAATCGTTAATTCAGGTATTTTTTGAAACTTTGCATGAGATACTTATGCAGACTTCCTCCAATTACATACAATCAGTGGAGCATTTAGAAGCAAAAGCGAGCGATCCACGTTTAAAAATAGCCTTAAATTACATGCGGGAGCACTTAGCAGAAAATATTAATATGAATGATGTAGCACGTCATTCCGGATTGAGTAGTCGTAGTCTTAATCGTTTGGCAGTGATTGAAACAGGACTCCAACCCAAGCAGTGGCTGATTCATTATCGAATAACAAAAGCAAAGGAACTCCTACGCTTATCTGGAAACTCCGTTACTCAGGTAGCCTTTACGGTAGGCTATAATTCCTTAGGTCAATTCATTGCAACCTTTCGGACTCATACCGGGCAATTGCCTTCTGAATATCTCAATATGGCTAAAAACTGAAAATTAATGGCGAGTTTTTAGAATCATTTCTTTCTCCATGCTCATAAACTGCGTAAGTGAAACAACAAACCGTGAGGAGAAAATAGGATGATACGAAAACAAACAAGTAACTGGACAAGAAATATAACTCTCTGTTTTGCAATGCTCTTTCAGGTCGTGACTGCCCATGCTTACTATATTCCGAAGGCAACGCAGTCTGAAAGCGAAGTTCAAATAGTACAAAAATATTTTGAAGCTCTAGCCACTGGTGACATGGCCTTGCTCGATAGCCTGCTTTCTGAAAATATCATTTGGCATCAACCTGGAAATGGTGCTTTGTCAAAAACTTATTACGGTAAGCAGGAAGTATTTTCACTATTTGGTCAATTTATGAAAATCAGTGAAAATACTTTCAAAATCGATGAAGTAAAAAATATCATGGCTAATAACTTCTTAGTAGCCGCTACCCTTCATTTCTCCGCCCATAAATCCAATGGCAGCAGACTGTCTATGGACGGAGTTGACTTGATGAAAATTAATAATGGTCAAATTGTCGAGGTCTATCTTTTTTCAGCAAACCAACCCGAAGAAGACGCTTTTTGGAAATCTGAAACGCAATTAAAACATTAAAGTCCATTGACAATTCGCCTGATGGTTACGTTTTGCTGCATGTCCGCAGGGTCCAGGGACTCAGTGGTCATGCAGCGGAATCTAGCCGTAGTAAGGTTTATAGCGGAATGATGTGGTCTAATAGATTTTGACATCCCAGTTAAGAGATAATGTACTTAACTGGAGAAGATAATGGCAGTAAGAAAGAAGTATTCAAAAGAATTTAAACTTGATGCAGTGAGTCTTGTATTAGATCAAGGCTATGGTTGCACAGAGGCAGCTAAAAGTTTAGGGGTTCATCAAGCTCTTCTTAGTCGCTGGATTAGAGAACACCAAGAACCTGATAGTGAGGCATTTCGAGGCAATGGTAAGTTAACAGCAGAGCAATTAGAAATACGCCGCCTACAGGAAGAAAATAAGCGCCTAAAAATGGAAAAGGAAATCTTAAAAAACAACCGAAAGACACGATCTTGCCCTGTTAAATAGAAACTCCTCTGAATTTTTCAATATAATTTTACCACCCAAAGAGAGCGACCGTCCGCCTATTGGTGGTTTTATACCCCGTTAAAAAACATGGTCCAGGGCGTACTGCGAACCCGGCATTGGAGGCACACTAGTGACCCCGTTTAGGAAGGTGATTATTCATTGCTACCCCGCTCTTTGGTTGATTTAATTTGAGAGGAAAAGAATGAGCTCATTTAATAAAAAGTCTGGCATGCCTATTATCCATGCTAATGCTGCAGGGATTGATATTGGATCCAAATTTCATGTTGTAGCAGTAGGCAACAATTTATCAAAAGAACCAGTCCGCACATTTCAAAGTTTTACAACTGAACTTCATGAAATGGCAAAATGGCTTCAAGAGTGCAAGATAACGAGCATTGCTATGGAATCAACAGGTATTTATTGGATTCCTGCTTTTGAAATTCTTGAAAGTTATGGCTTTGAAGTATTTTTAGTCAATGCCAGAGAGGCAAAAAATGTTCCTGGACGTAAAACCGACGTTAATGATGCGCAATGGATTCAGCGGTTGCATCAATATGGATTGTTGCGTGCTAGTTTTAGGCCAGGTAAAGATATTGCGGTATTGCGAGCCTATATAAGACAGCGCGAGCGTTTGTTAGAATTTAAAGCTTCTCATATTCAACATATGCAGAAAGCTTTAATGCAAATGAACCTACAATTACATCACGTGGTTTCAGATGTGACTGGAGTAACTGGAATGAAAATTATTAGAGCCATTATTGCTGGTGAATATAACCCTAGGAAATTAGCTTCCTATAGGGATACCCGTTGCAAGGAATCAGTAGAAGCGATCGAAAGCGCATTAATGGGTAATTATCAAGAAGAGCACCTATTTACTTTGAAACAAGCTGTCGAGTTGTTTGATTATTATTCTGACAAAGTCAGTGAATGTGATAAGCGAATAGAAATAACATTAAATCTTGTACAGAAGAAAAATGAATCACCAACAGAGCCATTGCCTAAAGCAAAACATCGAACTAAGCAACCTAACGATTTAAGTTTTGATGTCAGGGCAGCTCTATATCAAGTATTGGGGATTGATTTAACACAAATTCATGGCATTGGACCCTCATTAGCACTAAAGTTAATCGCTGAATGCGGCAATGATATGTCGCGTTGGCCAACCAGCAAGCATTTCACATCTTGGCTTTGTCTATCATCAGGCAATAAAATATCAGGCGGAAAAGTATTATCGACCAAAACCCGTCGTTCATCGAGTCGAGCCGCTGCAGTCTTAAGGTTAGCTGCTACGACACTCGGAAGAACCAGTACAGCATTGGGCGCTTTTTATCGACGATTAAGCGCTCGAACAGGTAAATCAAAAGCGATTACGGCTACAGCAAGAAAGATTGCAACTTTATTTTATAATACGATACGTTATGGCATGAAGTATACGGATCCTGGCGCAAACTATTATGAAGAGCGTTATCAAAAACGGCTACTTAGTAATTTATCAAGAAAAGCAGCGGCTTTGGGATACACTCTACAGGAAAATCCGAACCCTTATGTAAAAGGAGTTTCTTAGGAAGGCAGCGGTCTTCTTTGCTCAGGAATCGAAGTAAAATATTCGTTTATTGCCCAACACAAGAAGATCTGGCCTGTTGGCGTATTGTGCCAACTACTGGGCGTAACTCGACAAAGCTATTATAGCTATCAAAAACGCCAGAACAATAAACCTAAAGATCCCCTGCATGATGAATTGATAGAGTGGATAAAAAAGATAGCTGAGTCGAGTCATTATTGTTATGGAAGTCGCCAATGAAGAAGGCATAAAATGTATTGGGCTATCCAGTAGGACGACGAAGAACTCACAGCTTAATGAAAGAAGCAAAGGTTTTTGTTCGTTACCGGAAAAAATACAAAGTCACTACTAACAGTAAACATAAACAACCGGTTTATGAAAATGTTTTAAATAGGCAATTTCATGTAGCTGAAGCAAATATAGCCTATGTTTCAGATATTACTTATGTCTGGACTCAAGAGGGTTGGCTGTATTTAGCCGTTGTTATGGATTTATTTTCACGAAAGATCAGGGGTTGGAGCATGAGCTCGAGAATGAAAGCTTCTCTGGTATGTGACGCACTGTATATGGCTATATGGCAACGAAAAACATCGCCTGGTTTAAGTGAGTTTCGTGTGAGAACAGGCTCTATTCATGAATGCTTTATTAAATCAAATTCGTTAAACCACATAATGCTTATTTGCTTTTACAGAGCTTCTTGATGGGGCAATTACTTAACTTATTGCGACATTTTAGGGTGCGTAATAGCTCCTATATAATGACTATCTGGATCAATGATAAAGGCGCCATAATAATGAGGGTAATAATGGGTTCTATATTTAGGTTCGCCATTACATGTTTCCCCTTGTTGCAAAGCTATGGTGTAAAACTGTTCCACAGCTTTTTTATTTTCTGCAACAAAAGTAATATAGCTAAAATAATCACACTTTTTCCCTTCGCCAAACGAGAATTCAGGCTTACCTTGTTTGCGAAATCCCGCCCACTGATTTTGTTCTTTGATTAAAGTAATGCCTAGCGGTTCTAAAACATGGCTAATGAAGTTTTTACAAAAGAAATCAGCGCCATGAAATGAAGATGGAAATGAACACTATGTTATAAAAAGGCGCTTGCACTTATGACTTGTAACCACGGAATCTATAATTAGATAAGCTCTGATTATCACAGTAATCAGAGTTAGCATACTCTCCAAGGCTCGCCATAAATGCCCTATTCTCACAATATGAAAATATCTTTGGAACGCTGTAATCCTACTTGATATTCACCTACTTTTACTAGGACCTGAGTGTATAGAAATGTTAATTAGCCCCCAACTTTAGCCGAAAGACCTCGCCTTTCAATTCAATCGTATCTCCTGCAACCATCTTTTTTCTTTTCTGTTTTTCTATTATGCCGTTTACCAATACTGAGCCCGCAGCTATAATATCCTTAGCTTCTGCTCCACTCGAGGTGATACCTTCAAATTTAAGAATTTTAAAGAGTTCAACAGGTTCTTTATTAATGAAAACATCCTTCATATTATTTATTACTCCAGTAATTATGAGTTGTCGCAATTTTTATCTTTTAAGAAAGCAAGATAAAGAGTTTCAATTTCCTTTCTTGCCCATGGTGTTTTGCGCAGGAATTTAAGGCTTGATTTGATACTGGGGTTGGAAGAAAAGCAGTTAACTTTGACTCTTTCTGCCAGGCCTTCCCAGCCATAACAAATCAACAAACTATTTAAGATAGCCTCTAGGGTAATGCCGTGCAGTGGAGCATTAGAAGTTCTGTCCATCAACTATACCTTTTTTTGTTGTACATTGGGGTGTTTAGTCTAGACCTCGCTAAACTCTTTATCATAATAATATAATATGACCAAATTGCTCAAAGATTTATTTATAGAATTACAGTTTTGAGTCTGAGATTACGATTAATCAGACCTTATCCAAATAGTATTTGTAGTATTCAATGATATCTCTTTTATTGATATCTCTTTTATTTTTTACTTTTTTGTATATGTCTATCTAATGTGAGAAGGTAAGAAATACTACTGTCTCTTCTCAAAGTACGTTCTGCAAAATAATTATCTACGGCTGCTTTCAAAACGTATCGACCTGATGCTCCAGCTAAAGCGGCAATTTGTATCATTGATTTATTCCCGAGCACACAATATTTTAAAGTAACGGATAAGGGGTTTCCAACTAATTGGAAAAACGAAAGCTTATGGAATTAATATGAGTATTAAGGTTTTTATAAGTTATATATAAGGAAATAATCGAAATCAACAATGCAAGTATAGCTATTAAATTCGCCCAAAAAGACTGATTTTTGATTCCTTAGAGATTCTATTTGCTTCTCTAGCCAGTCTAAAATATCTTCATTATGTTTTTCTTAATTATTTTTTTCTCGATCCATATTCCATCTAACAAAATTTTTTGTTTTTCATGACTGTATGCTTCTACCCTCATAGCTAATGAATAATTTAAAGGTATGTCTATATTTAAAGTAAGTGCATAGCTATTTAGAGGCAATTCATGAATGAAAATACTTTAAACTCCTTTCTCGGAGAACTTGAGCGTATTAATAATAAAATAACCAACGAAATAGAAAATCGATATATACGTGAAATACAGAGAGATGAATTAGAATTATTATATAAAATTCTCCAACAACTAAAAATTGAAGAATCGTCAAATGATCTTTCTTGGGAAAAAAACAATATTTTTTATTCAATTTCATTGCTTCACTATAACATTAGATTTTATCCCACATTATTAGGCCTTCGATCTCCGTTTATTATGATAGAGAAAGCAATTTGTGAGAAAGGACCTCCCCTCGCTCCCATTTTTGATAGCCACAGAATTTGGTTTTATCTTTTCATGAAATATTCTGAATCGGCTAACTTTACGTCTTGTGCGGACAACTTAAGTGGTCAAATTCAATCCATAATTAATTTGGATCGGGCTATGTCACCAATTTTTCGGATAGCCTCTAAGACCCGCAGTTATTTGGAGAAAAAATACTTAGGAACTCGGTCTGATTATGGTTCTGACTTCGTTGCCAGAACCATGTCGAGTATTACCTCTTGCAGATTACAATCTAAAAGTGTATTTGAGGCGTTCTCTCTAATCTTAACTTCCTATTTTTCAGGTCAAAAATCTTTGATTTTTGCTACACCCACCTGATCTATTACAGATCACCGAAACATTTTGAGTAGTCTTGAGGCTAATCCGCCTAAAATTAACCATTTTAATTCATCATAGAAATTACTACAATTGATGGAACAAAGGTTCGCCCAGTTTAGCTTGAGAGTGACTCACTAATTCAGACTCTTGTTTATACTTGCGCCAGAATCGTTGAATAGCATAAGCACTTTTCTCAATCTTATCATTTTTGTCGGTAAGCCTATTACTTCCTACTTCAGTCCAAGAAAGATCAGAGGCATTCTGTACACTTTCATCAATTAAATGAACTGGAATATTTGAGTGGCCAAGAGAAATGTTCTCCAATAACGTTACAATAGAATTTGGATAAGAATCCGCATAATTTTGGAAAGAATCCGACAGAGAATAAGGCCCTGAACAAGTCATTACGTAAAAATAAAAAATAACTCGTAATATTGAGGCAAAGCATCTTTTAGTTGTTGACGAAAACTCAAAAAATTGTTTGCTTCATTCGATGGATTTTCTGAAAAATATTTTTTAGCAAACTCACTGTACTTTCCTATAGCTACATCATCTACTATTAGCTTTTTTTCAAATATAGTGACGTTTTTATTCATACTTAGCTTTGAAATAAAATCAATATTTGTGTAAGCTGATGCAATATTTTTACGATAAACTCTGAGAAAATCATGCTCTGAATTTTGGGCATAAATAAAATTATTACACAATGATTTGAGTTCTATCATTTTTGTACCTATCTCAAAATCACAATTTATAAGTAATTCTGGACACTTTATTGGAGAAGAGGTTTTTTTATTATAGCTGTAGTCCAGTCTTATATCGATATCTGAATAAGCACCTAATTTCAGAACAGGTGATAGCAATCTAAAAATATCTGAAGCAATAACCGGATGACCAGCAGGATGGGATAATTCTAACATTGCAATCTCAAATAGTTTGAGCTGTATCGACTGATCCGCCCAATCATGATTGACTAACTCGTGTTCTATATCACGTGGAGTAACTAAATGAATATCATGTTTGTTACAAAAAGAGGTTACATAATCAATATATTTGTTTTGATTACTATTAAAATCCGTTAATAAAGTAAGTTTTTCCCCTCGCGCCTTATAAAGATTATTTTGACTAATAAGTCGTATTTCATTTAAAGCTCCTCCTAAAGGATGCGTTCCTTTTTTGGGAAACCAGATTTTTAAATGATTCATAAGTGTTGGTATTTCAAAACCATAGTAACGATTTTTTTCTGCGTTTGTTCTTACTAACGGTATATTAAGCAACGCAGTTACTGCTTTTCGATTATCTATAGATAAAGCCAAACGCAACAATTCATTAGGCTCATCAGGTGTTACCTCTGAATGAGCTAAAGCCTTGATTGCTGGAATATTTAATAAAAAATGTAAATCATCAATTAAGCATGCTTCATTTCTACGAATTAGGTTTCTTACAATATAAAATAGAAGCTTTGCTTCAAAAGAGCCACTATTAATAGACTTAATAAAATCGTTTGACTCTATTTGTTTCTCTCGAAGATCACTAAGCTTTTGTGTGACAAATGATTTGACGCAATTCTGTGATCGAGCATGAGACTCAGTAAAAGCAAATGCCAGAGGATGACTTAATAAATACTGTACTATTTCACAATAATTGCTTCTTACTGCCCATCGAAGGGCAAAAAAATTATCTGATGCTATCATCTCATTCAGATTATCAGCTACTTTTTCTGTTAAATATTTAACAATATCAATATGGCCGTTTAGCATTGCTGCTGCATAAACATTATAACTATCTGATGCAATCATTTCCTGGACTTTTTCAGGCCTCTTTTCAACAAGATACTTCATAATCACAAGTTGATTATGTCTAGCTGCCTCTAAAAAAACACCAAAATTGTCGGTTGCAATTAAGTCATCCATTGTTTGAGATCCGCTAAAAGATTCGATAAGCTCTATTTGATACTTTAAAAGATTAAGATGTCCAAATTTAGACGCTCTTTGAAGTCTTAAGGAATAGTTTTTAAAGTTTTCGAATGAATACGGTTCTTTCTTATAAAGCATTTGGAGTAACTCCAAATGCTTTTGGGAATCTCCAAGCACTACTGCTAAATCGATCATTTTTGAGATACTAAGTCCTAAATTTGTACCTATATCCAACAGCTTACCAGACTCAAATTCAGATTGACTAAATGCTAATGCGAGCCATGCTTTATCTTTCTCTTCATCGACAACAGGAGTAAATTGCTTACTTAAATCTTCATAAGGCATACTCATCCAGGATATGAGATAGTCAGGAAAATATCCATCAGTGAAAATTTCGGACCAGACAAGGGCGGGGATCGCGCGTGTCTGAGGATGTTGGTTTTGTTGCTCTTTATTTCGTTTCATTTGTCTTTTCCAAGCTGTAAATCGGTCAATATTTAACCAGCAAACACTAAATAAGTACAAACAATTATTCTTATATGTCATATTAAATAATTTGATAGTCGTGAAATGAATTGTGTCCTGCTGAAGGTAGAACTATTACTATGTTGGGTTTTACCGCATATCCAGCCCAAACTGGCAATGAACTGAATATGCTTCAAAAAATTTTAGTTAAACTCAAATTGGAAACTTGATTCTTGAACTGTTTTGCTTCCAGCGCCTTGAGAATCAGGATTTGAGCCGCCAAATAATGTTTGAGGTGTAGATATAAGGCTATCCGAAAAAGCGGTGGCATAGCCCAATCCAGGTCGGGATTGGATTATATTTAGCCACTTAGATCATCTGATCAATATTTAAAATTACCAATTTCATAATATTTCAAGAAAAAATGAAGACACATTCCGTAGCGCGACATACCTATCCATTGGAAGCTGAATTTTCTCCACTAATATCTCTTTATTTATAAATATCTATCCGGGCTGAAGTCGATGAATCATCACATTGATAAAGGCAAGTTTAATCCATGCTTCAGCGCTCTCTTCATAATACTCGTAATCTTTGCTCAGTCGTTTTTGCCAGTTTAACCACCCAAAAGAGCGCTCAACAATCCATCTCCATTTCACAATTTGAAATTTTTACGTGGTCGTTTAACAATTTCCAAAATGCACTGACATACCGATAAAAACCAGTTCTGTAGTGTGTTGCCAGTGTAGCCGCCGACAGCCCAAACCTTTAATAGAATTGGAAACCATTGCTTCAAATGCTGCATCAGTAGTTTTGCGCCACTGCGTTCATCAATTGCCACTGAGTGTACAACAACGGCGAGTAATAAACCAAGCACATCAACGGCAATATGGCGCTTTCGTCCTTTGGTTTTCTTAGCTCCATCGTAGCCTGTAGATTCAGAAACAGAAGCTGGTTTACTGGTTTGACTATCTATAATTGATGCACTTGGCATGCGGTTACGCCCTTCTTTGATGAGGATGTTTTCGCGAAAAACCCTGTTTATTTCATCCAAAATGCCATCTCGTTTCCATGCATTAAAGTATCCGTTTACCGTTGACTTAGGAGGAACCCCTTCGGGCATCATATCCCACTCGCAGCCCGTTCGTAACTGATACAGTAGTGCGTTAACTACTTCGCGTAGATTTGTTGTTCTTGGTCTTCCTCGTTGTTTCTCTGGGGTAAATGGGGTTCAATAAGTTGCAATTGTTTGTCCGTTAAATTACTGCGATAAGATTTCCGTTCCATTTCTGCTATTCTTATGGGGAATCCATTATCTCAGTATAGGGCTCATGGGATAGAATGGTATTTTTCGGATAGGCTCTAAGATAAAATATATTGAATTCCATGAGCATGAGCTAAACGCTGTAGTTTAAGATTGGCTCCTTTGGGGTGCACCTCTCCCCTTTCCCACTTTTGATATGTAGATGGAGTAACATTCAATATTTTAGCCATTACAGCTTGGCTAACTTTTTCTTTAATTCGCATTTTTTTATTTCTTGTGCCTCAAGTTCTTTAACCTCACTTAAGTTAAGCATTTCTATTTCTTTAATAGTAATTGCATCTAACCTAAGATCTTTAGCTGTTTCCAGCATAGCATCAATAATTTTACTCATTCTCAACCTCCAGTTCAATACAAATAAAATCATCTTTTCGAGAAGAAACGGGGGAATTACCAATGAAAAAACATTATTACCGTGATCTTTGTAATTAGACGTCGAACCAGCCATTTCATGAATAATTTGTTTATTGTCCCTATCAAAAAGACAAATGGTCAAGTGAGTTTGGGAAGAAGAAGATAGTCCTAAGCATTTATTTTGCAATGCCTTATCACCACCATATTCTTGGCTGGGAAATACAAGTTTCAAATTGAGAAATGTACCTTTAGCATGGAAATGATTTATAGCTACTTCTAAATGGATTCTATCTGTCTCACCTTCACACAATACTCTGATTTCATCAGCAATAGCGGAATGTAGGGATTTAATATCTATCCTAAATGCAGAATCCAAGCTGGCAAGTCTAGAGCCTAATTTTAAGTATGTGGAGTTTGTTTCTAAATAATTTATTTTACCCCTAAGAACTAAACTAAATTTTCGACAATTATAACTAGCTCTATTTTTTTATTAAATTTTTCTAACCAATAATCGCTTGCTTGTTCTAAACCAAATTTCTCCCATGAGTAAAGCATGGCTCGAATTTCTTTTAGATATTCTTTAGGAACATTTAATTTTTTATTAACAACTAGACCTGTAACAATTTGACGACCAGACTGGTCACTTAAACAACTTTTTAAATTGTTTGGCTCAAAATTTTCCTGACTAAGAATTTTACTTAACTCATTACCGATTACGAGCGTTTTGTAGAAACTCAAATAATTCAAATGTTATTGTAAGTTTGGTAACTGGCGTGCAGCCTAATGAGTATCAATGATTCTCAGCGAAAAACTTTTAACCGCATTTAAAGCATGAAGTCTTAGCCTTTTCATCGTCTACTTCTGAATCAAATTCAGATTCGACCACAACCCAAACTAATGATTCAGCATGCGCTTTAGCTGCTGCTGCCGTTTCAGTCACAGCATCCATACCGTCAATAGCTATTGTAGACAATTGTCCCTGTTTGTTTCCGTCTATATCCCCAACATAGGTCAATGCCGCCAAATTTTCTTGAAGTCTTGCCGCATGAGTTGATTTAGGAATCACAGCCACACCTCGCGCCATATGCCATGCCAATGCAACCTGAGTAGGTGTCGCATCCATACTATCAGCGATTGTTACTAATATTTCAGACTCGAGTATCATAGAAGACATATTGTAGCCCAGCGGTGAATAAGCAATAACTTGTATCCCACTGTCTCGACAAAATTTAATGGTTGCATCATTAGGACATAATAAATTTGATTCAACTTCGTTGCTGAATGGCTTAGGCAAGTGATGCTTGTCACATACAGCTACTAGTCGTGAGAGATGGCCTGGATAGCAATTAGACACCCCTACCGTTTTAACTTTATCACCTAAAAGAGATGTTACTGCCCCCCATGTATTCGTCAGTTGCTCTTCACTACCGAAAATATGATTTGTGTAAGGATGATGAAGCATAAAAGTATCAATGTACTCTACACCTAAGGTGTCTAGATACACTTGGATATTTTCAGGCTTATACTGATCTGATTTCATGGTAAGCCATAATTCATCGCGAGAGATGCCCAAGCCACCCTCCAATTTAGGTTTCATCGCTTGCTGTAATGCCACACCAATTGCAGATAAATTGCCGTAGCTTAATGCAAGGTCGATATGTCTATAGCCTAGCTCCAAAGCTTTAAGCACCGTATTTTTAACAGCAGCCATTCGCTCTGATACATTTTCAATGTGATCTGCTTCCACACCAATAAAGGTACCAACCCCCATTAGTGGAAATACTTTGTTATAAGGCATACCTACTCTCGAAGCTCGTAACATGCTTATATTATATTGTAATATTAGGTTCTAATGAACCATCCCACCCTGCTGTTGGGTCAAATAACCCAACCTTTCTGTTTAAATTCAAATAATCTTAGCTGGCTGATGTGAATTAAATACTAAGTAGGGTAAGATTTTATAATCGAGTTGGTAATGGAATGATTCATATGTCTCAATGGCCTGAAATTATTATTCTAAATGGTACTTCTAGTGCAGGGAAAACAACTTTAGCTAAAGCTATGCAGGATGATTTTATCATACCTTATTTGCATTGTTCTTTCGACACATTAATCATGCTAGCGCCTAAACGTTATTGGGAAGATGCTGCTAGTCCTGAGCAAAGTCCTCATAATGCCTATCTTGAACAGGGAGTGAGAATGATTGAGGTGCAGAAAAATGGGCAACCAAAGAAAATAGAAGCTGTTTTTGGCCCCGTTTTTCAATCCATTATAGATGCCATGCCTCTAGTAGTGGCAGAGTTAGTCGCTACTGGAAACAAAGTTATTTTTGACCAGGTATATCATAACCAAAAAATGTTTGACGATTGTAAACGCGCTTTTGCTCCTTATCATGTATTGCGTATTGGCGTTCATTGTCCTTTAAATATTGTCGAGGAAAGAGAGCGAACGAGAGGTGATAGAGTATTAGGAAGAGCCCGAGGTTTATATGACCTAGTCCATCAATATGGACAAGATGACCTCAGTATTGATACTGGTGCAGTGACCATAGAGCAGGCGGTGATACAAGTAAAAAAATATTTGGGAATTAGAGACTGAGTTCCTTATTCGATGGTGAGGTCTTTTTAGAGATACAAAAGATTCTGTCACAATCAGGCAACCAGTAATGCAACGCTTAAGGGTGTGATATGGGATGATGCAAACCTTCAGTTTGATAACTTCACTTACGGTTACAAAGTTCAACACACGCATATAGCAGCTAAAACAAAGGTTTTATTCGACCAAGGTTATCGTATTGGCGAGGGTTTTAATGATGCTTATTCTTATCAAAGTACACCACTTATTTTTAAAGCGCGTCCTACACCGCATTTTAAATTATATACCCAAACGACGTTTACCTATTATACAGTAGATGGGGGGTGCAAAAGCCTTTAAACCAGAATTGGCAAGTCGGAGTGCGTTATGAATTTGCAGATTGGGGTAAAAGTGAATTGGAGCAAGTAGAGGGCCAAACCTTAAACTCAGGCTTGGGCCTAAGTCACCTCTATATGGTATTTTATTTGATCTAACATATACAGCATAAGGATAGTGTTATGATAAAACGTTATAAAACCTATAGTCTTTTTCCTTGGATTAGCCTGCGTTTCTCCCTATTTGCAAGCAAGTCAACCCATGTGGACGTTTACCGTGGAGTCTGGCAAAAACATTCCGGCTATTCCTGAAAATATTACAGCTACAATCACCTATAAAATAGAAAACAAATCCAGAAAACCAAAGGTTTTAGCCTTGTATCCAACACCAGATATTGTTCAGACTAATACTTGTCGTCTGGCACCTAAAAATTCCAGTGGAGATAGTTGTTCTGTCACATTTAAAATTATTGGGAGCAAGCTGCCAATCGCTGAAATACATAAGGGGCCAATCCTATGCCAGGCAAATTCTGATGGTACCGCCGATCCAAACCAGTGTTATCAACCTGATAAGAATAATAGTTTGTCGATTACCAAAACGAAAAAATTAGCTGATTGGAATAATTGGGGGCAAAACAAACAAAATAGTCATCACAATATAAACTCGGGCATTACCAAGGATAATGTGAAAGAAATCGCAGAATTATGCAAAATTGATTACACACAAGGTCTAGCGCACACCCCATCAAATTCATCAGCTTTTTCTAACAGTGACAAACCAGTAATAGTAAATGATACTATCTATTGGACTGGTTTTGCCGGCGTAATAGGGGCTCATCAAATTCAGCGAGATGGAAATGGTAATTTCATAGGATGCAATCCACTTTGGGTATATCTATCTGAATTCGATAAAAATGAAAAATTGATCATCAATGGAATATACTGTCAATATACTCCACCAGTTTGACGCCCCTGTGAACTAAAACATCTACTAATATGCAACATTATGATCAACATTTATTTTGAATACTTGTTCGATTAAAATAAGCACAGTTAGAGCGAATTAAATTTTAAGCTGCTCAGCAAAATGAAAATTAATCTCTGATGAATATGAGTAAAATGACTTTATCTCCTTCTCTCTTTCACAGGATGGCAAATCTCCTAACTCAACATGCAATACCTTAGCAATTTCTGATAAGTCAACACTAGTATGTTCTTCAATATGAAAATTTTATCAACCATTTTTTTAGGTAACTCAATATAAGCAAAATGATTTCTAAATAATCCATCCAGAGTAGGCACAAAAAATTTTACTGTATCAGAGTTTATTTGCTCTGTATCGGGACAAAATTTTTTTAAACATTTGGCGCAGAACCTTAATGATATATCGTATGGCTGCGAGCTCGTGCTCAATTCATCAAACATAATAATCCTTTATCAATTTTAATATGCAATTTTTGAGACAGCATTACATTATAAAGGCCGAAAGTCAATGAGAATGATTATCAATTGCATTTAATTCGAATAGTCTATAGTAAATAAGCGTGATTTTAATTAGTGCACTATTTCATGAATCGAACCAGGAGGGGCTTTTGGCACGCGTACGTGGCTTAGCCAGGTCTGTAGCTTGGCCTACAGCCTCGATGATACTAAGAGGGTGATTTGGTAATGGCATTAATAAATTAGACTCTATCAAGCTCTTCATCAATGATTTACCCTCTCTTTAGCTATTTTCATTCTTAGCAAAATATGAAACAATTTCTTATCCTCCCTTTTTGTATTTCATTTGATGCACGCCGAATTTCATCATTTACCTATAGAAAGCCTGCAAGCAGGCCAATATCAATCAAGAGAAGATTTTAATACTACAGCTTTGCAAGAGCTTGCCCAATCCATTGCCTCACAAGGCTTAATCGAACCGCTAATCGTACGCCCAATTGCAAAACACCGCTATGAGATTATTGCTGGAGAAAGACGCTGGAGAGCTGCAAAAATGGCAGGATTGCACACGGTACCTTGTCTTATAGGAAATTACACCGACAAGCAAGCTTGTGCGCTTACCTTGATTGAAAACATTCAACGAGAAAATTTAAACTTGATTGAAGAAGCAAACGCCTATCGACGTTTAATAGATGAATTTAATTACCAACAAGATGAAATAGCCACCCTGGTAGGAAAATCACGTAGTCATATTGCTAATATTATACGACTGTTAACCCTAAGCGAGAAAATAAAAAATTTTATTCGTGATAAAGCTTTATCCCTAGGCCATGCACGAATGCTCGTAGGGCTTGATTTTGCCCAACAAGAATATTTGGCTGTTCAAACGATAAACGAGCAGTGGTCAGTAAGACAGCTTGAGCATGCAGTAAAAATACAAAAAAATAATGTCCACTCTTTTCCCAAAAATGCGAAAAAAGATCGTGATGTGGAACGCTTGCAAAGTGTTTTAGCGGAGCAGGTAGGTGCCCCCGTACAAATAATAAATGATAATGATGATGGCGGATGGCTAAAAGTAAAATTTTATGACAATGATACGCTTGCAGGGCTTTTGGAGCGTCTGGGCTTGCGATATGATTAGAGCATGCTTATCTCCCCAAGAATATGAGGAACAACATTGATGAAAAAGACGTTAATTAGCGCATTTTTCGTGACATTATCCTCGGTATCACAAAGCGCCCGGATACAAAATGAAGTAGATAAATTAATTAACCAAATTAATCCAAATGTTAATCTTGGGGCTGTTGTCATTGATCTTACCTCAGGAGAAACTTTATATCGACGCAATGCTGGACGGTTATATATCCCGGCAAGCAACATGAAGCTTTTTTCCGAAGCCGCAGCGTTAATGGTTCTTGGACCTGATTACCATTTTAAAAATCAACTGAGTGTGGGTGCAGGCAAAATACAACAAGGTATTTTGCAAGGAAATGTTTACTTACAACTTAGCGGAGACCCTTCTTTTAGTCGTCATGATTTGAAAAAACTTCTTTCTTCTTTGAAAGAACTAAACATCAATACCATTCAAGGTAATTTATATATTGACAGCAATGTAGCTGGAGTTAATCCCTATCCCCCAGGCTGGCTCACCTCTGATTTAGCATACAGCTATGGCGCACCTAACGCCCCGGTAATGCTTGATGCAAATCGTTTGACCGTGACTGTAAATCCAGGAGCACGCACAGGCGATCCGGCTGTAGTTGAAGTAGACGATGGCGGGGGAAAGATTTCATTAAACAATCAGGCAACTACTAAAGCCAAGGCTCAAGGTTGTGGTGTAGGCTTTAGTTTAGATAAAGAAAATCATTTAACGGTACGCGGTTGTGTGGGTGTTGGTCAATGGGCAGTACAACAACGAATGGCAATCAAAAACCCTTTAATGTATGCCCAGGCAATGATACAAAGTCAATTGGCCAAAGAACATATCCAGCTCAATGGCCAAGTTCAATTAGGTAAAACGCCCGGTAACTCTTTATTAATTGCAACACAATATTCAAAACCTGTGTCAGAATTAATGGCTGATACGTTGAAACCCTCTGATAATTTATACGCAGACAGTTTGTATTTGCATGCTGCAGCAAAACTTAATGGCTCCCCTGTTAATTGGCAATCCGCTCAGCCTATAATTAAAAGTTTTCTACAATCTCAAACAGGCATTGACTTCACAAATGCAATCCTTACTGATGGTTCGGGTTTATCTCGTTATAGCCTGGTCACTCCAGAACAAACCATATCCTTATTAAAGTTTTTATATCAACGGTTTCCTTTATCTTACGAATACATTGCCGCTTTACCCATATCTGGACGTGATGGAACCTTACAAAAAAGATTTCACATCCCGAGCCAACAAGGCTTTGTCCGCGCTAAAACAGGCACTATGGTTGGGATAAATAGCCTTTCCGGATATTTATATGCAGCTAATGGCCATACTTTGGCCTTTGCTCTATATGTCAACCGGCAACCTGGAAAAGCATCAGGCCCCGGACGACCCGTTTTAGATGCATTATGTACCTATTTCTTGAAAAACAGTCCGAGTAGCAGCCGTTTGAGTCGAGTATTTTCCCCGCATCAGCGTATTAGTTTTCAATCCAATCCAACCCAAGCTGAGAAGCAAAGGGCGCACCAAGCCAAATGGAGGCGTTTGGAGTCTGCGATACGCATGTCTTTAAAAGACCAACCAGTCAATGTTGTGTATCGTAACAATGAACTGATCGTAAACGATAACCAAGCAGATACTGACAAAGTATGGTCCGTATTACAATCTGTTATTAAAAAATATCCTTTTGCAGTGATATTATCCTCCAAAACTTTAACGATAAATCCTGCTGGCGGCCCTACATTACTGTGGGTAGAAACATTAGAAAATCCAAATCAAGTACAGCGAATTTGGAGCATTCACGAAGCAACTTAAATAGATAAAAATTATCTAATAGGTATCCCTAAAGTTTAAGCAGCAAATTATGGAGAAATTGATTGAAATCACTCGTTAAGCTTGTTTTTTTAATAAGTTGGTTTATTCCTCCCGCATATGCACATTTGAATTTTCTCACCATCAGCGACATTCATTATGGTGAAACCAATGTATCACGTGATGGAGGGGATACCGGACCGGAATTTCTCAACATTACTATGAAGAAATTCAAAAAATTGAGTAAACAAGTAAACTTTATTCTGTGCTTAGGTGATTTACCAACTCATTCATTATTTAATGCCACCGTAAAAGGAGCCTATGAAAAAAAGGTATTTGACGAATTATATATAAATGATGTGGACTTAAAACCCATTTTTTACATTACTGGCAACAATGATTCTCTAAGTGGAAATTATCAGCCATTTACATCAAATGGAGTTTCTCCTTTAAATTTTGCTACAAATTGGCATGGAGCATGCGCTCATTGTAAGAAATTAATTATTAACGACACTCACATGTACCGCGATGGCTATTATTCGAGTTATGTCATCCCTGGAAATAAAAAAATTATATTAATTGCCCTCAATGCGAACCAATGGGCCGAAACACCCTTGCTCTCACAGTATCCTAATCAGAAAAAAGATGCCTTAGAACAGCTGTCTTGGTTGGAGCAACAATTAAAAGAACACCATGCGGAACAATTGTTAATCGCCATGCATGAGCCACCAGGAAACTCGTATATTGGAAAACCAGTTTGGCGCAAACACTATTTAAAAAAATTTATAAATATACTTAGCCAAAACCAACAATCATATGGGGAAATCACATTATTAACCTCCCATTCTCACATGGATGAATTTAGAAAAATCCATTTGAATAATGGTACCAACATATATGCCTTCTCTACTCCAGGTATCAGTCGTAACCATCATAATTATCCTGGAATGAAGATCTTCACGCTAAATAAAAAATGAAGGTTAAAAATTTTACTACTTATTATACTAGTCACTTAGAGAAGTGGGGAAACCAACAATATCAGGCATTAAATAATCCCAATGCAATTTTCCCTCACTGCCACAATAAAACATTATCTCAATGCCTAAGTGAATTGAATATGCAACAAATATGCAATTATGAAGATCAGGGCTTATTTTATGGGGTAAAAAGCCCAATAGTTCCAAATGACTGCAACAAAGTATATACGGTTAACTAAATAATATTTTTAAAATCAAGGGACAAATATGAAAGCACTTTACACAGCCACAGCACGTACACACGGTGGAAGAAATGGACATATTGAAACATCAGATGGCTTATTAAGAATCGACCTCGCCATGCCTAAAGAGCTAGGTGGACAAGGTGGAGGTACAAATCCTGAAGAATTATTTGCTGCAGGATATTCTGCTTGCTTTGAAAGCGCTATTCGTCATGTCGCTCGACTAGAACACATCCCTCTTAAAGAAGCCTCTATTCTATCTCAAGTCTCCTTATATCCAACACCTGAAAAGGGATTTAAACTTGGAATCGAAATACATGCTTATATAGAGGGTTTAAATCAAAAAGATGCGGAGGAACTGGTAGCAAAAGCGGATAAAGTCTGTCCTTACTCCAATGCAATTCGCAATAATATTGCGGTAGAATTTAAAGTAATTACAGAATAACCAAAACATATTATTTAATGTCGAAGCCTGAGAAACATCACCTTCCGCAACCGCGGAAGGTCTCAAAAAACAACATACCTTACTAAGCACTTCACCTTGCAGCATCGATTTTTACACCGTTTAAGAACTAATTAGGGTCATTGGTTTCGAAACAGAAAGATGCTCCTCAACTGCCATTGCCAGTGCCTTAACCGCATCCTCCAGAGGAGTAGTTTTCTTGCCCGCAAAAAAATCATAAATAGGATACTGATGTCTTTTTATCATTTTCATATTCTCAGAGTCATTAGTAAATTTTTTTATAAGTGCATCTATTTCATGCAAATTACCATTTTGGCATTTCAGTTCAAAAATAAACTGTTTTAATAACTCCTCTTCTCCACGGCGGTGTGAACACCATGATTGCTCTAAATTTTTTGCATTTGAACAAATACTATTTATTATTTTTGCCACATCAGAAGGTAAATGAGCATAGGGCGCTGAAATACAATGATGAACCATATCTTCTGCTTCTTTACTGCATCTTCTTTTTATAGGTTCTGGAGGAATAAATTTAAAAATCTTATTATAAGTCTCCTTAAACATAACAGCTAACCAACTATGCATATCCATACTGGGATGTATATCATCCCAAAACATATACCCCTCCGCAGGAGAGATATGTTGCTGCTGATATTCTGGATTTTTTTGATTTTGTTTAAATTCTTCGGAATCAATATAAGGTGATTTTAATTTCTCTTTATCAAATCCATATTCTTCGCAATGATTATATATTTTTTTAAATGGGGTATTGGCATCAAATATCGAAAGATTCAAGGGTATATTTAAATCTTTATATTTTTCAATCAATTGCTTAGTCTTATCTGCCAATTGATCATTAAAATGATCAGAACATTTAGTAGCATTTTCTTGTTCTTTTTAGTTTTTTCTTGAAATCTTGGCGTTAAGGAAAGATCGGGTAAATTTACCAATACAAAATTTCGATAACCTTGTTGAATAAGAATTTCCAAATTTGCAATGCGTGCATTCACTGCATTATCCGCTTCAATTAAAGTTGGCTCTGCATTAACGGTTAATAAATCATTAGCTCCAGACCATTCAATAATCAATGTTTCAGATTTTTCTTGTTCTGTAATTTTATATTTTTTATCCTCATCAAAAAGCTGCTTCCGCTTATCTTCCAATCTGGCTAATATTAATCTCAGAAATTCATATTTAGGGTTTATTGTAAATTGTCTCGTGTAATCATCAGCGGTTAACCCTGCTTCACAATAGAAACGTGCAAAACGCTCGCCTTTAAATAAAATATGTTTGTCATTATTTAGACTAAATGCTTTTTCATTTTTTTTAAGTATATTTAAATCATTAGCTAAAATTGCATCTGCGACATCCGCATTACCTCGAGGATCATGGTTAATTTTTAATTTTTTTCTTACATAATCGATTTCAAAATCTTCAATAATCGCCGTCACAAAATAGTCACCCCAAACAAATCCATTAGTAAATCTACCTCTGGGGGCATCAAAACCTACTTCATAAAAATCACCTAAAGGAATAAATCCAAATAGTTTACGTTTATCGAAAGTGCCTCTATCAGACAAGCTATCTCCAAGTACAACAATACGGCTAATTTTAATCATAGTCACATTAATCTCCTTATTAATGATTATTGATTTATAACATTCACCTAAATTGCACAAAAAACATACAACCCAATCTTATAATCCTTGATTAAGGATAAAGAATCAGAATTAAAAGATTACAAATTTTATATAAAAGATAATCAGTATCGAATAAAGCTACGGCTAGTAAAAAAGAACCACACTCCTGAGAAGCAACCTGAGATACTAAGAAAACCCCGGCTTTAGCCATCAAATAATTATTTTGATGCATCACTCATGTTAAAAGAACGTGTGTTCGAGATAGAGATTTCAGTCGCTCCATCGTTGGAATTGAGAAGGACTGCGATTTGACTTAAGGATCTATCTTTATTTCTAGAGCCCGGGATGTGCCCACGAGGTCCAGAAATCGCTCACCACTATTTAATCCCGTAAACAACGCAGGATGTCGGTGGTTACAGGGGATATGTCTTAAGTGAAATGGCAGTACACCTCCGCCCGAACGTGCCAAGGTAATGATTTGCTTTCTTATCCCGAACTCATATTAAAATAATGAGTTGGTTACTTGGACAGTTCCTGATAATATAAACTTATTTTTCTAAAAAAGTCTATGAAAAACAAACATTTTGATTTGATCGTAATTGGTGGCGGAAGCGGCGGTATCGCCAGTGCTGTTCGCGCTGCAAAATATGGTTCCAAAGTAGCTGTGATTGAAGCAAGCCACTTAGGAGGAACTTGTGTCAATTTAGGATGTGTCCCTAAAAAAATCATGTTCAATGCATCAATGATTGCTGACATGCTTCACCATGCGCCTGATTATGGATTTAATGCAGTGCCTGTCCAATTGAATTGGAATACACTTGTCAGCCAGCGTAATGCATATATCGATCGCCTAAGAGAAAATTACGCAAAACGACTTGCTCAATACGACATTACTTTAATTCAAGGTAAAGGAGAATTTCATGACGGACAGACAATCAAAGTAAATGATACACTTTTTCAAGCCACTCATATTATTATTGCAACTGGAGGTGAACCCTCCCAACCACAAATCCATGGAATACAACATGCGATCGATTCAGATGGTTTTTTTTCCTTGACCAAACAACCCCAAAAAGTAGCAGTAATTGGTAGTGGTTATATTGGTGTTGAATTAGCCGGAGTTTTACATAATTTGGGAAGCGAAACTCATCTTTTAATGCGGGGCACAAGACCTTTAAGTCGCTTTGACACTATTTTAGGGGACACTCTGTTAGAAATCATGCAACAACAAGGAATTCACATTCATCAAAATCACCGTGCACAAGAAATAAATTTGCATAGTGATGGCAGAAAATCGATTGTATGCCAAAGTGGCTCCATTATTCACGACATAGATGTGATCATTGCAGCGGTGGGGCGGACTCCTCGCACAGCCCATCTGCATCTAGAAAAGGCAAACGTTTCAACCGACAAGCAAGGCTTGATTTTAGTCGATGCGTTTCAAAATACAAGTGCTAAAGGAATTTATGCTCTAGGAGATGTCACTAACGCGCCGGCACTTACTCCAGTAGCAATAGCAGCAGGACGTCGTTTGGCCGATCGCTTATTTGGTCAACAACCAGATGCACGTCTAAGTTATGAGAATATAAGTACGGTAATCTTTAGTCACCCACCTATGGGAACTGTAGGTTTAAGTGAAGAAGAAGCCATTACGCAATATGGTAAAGAACACATTAAAGTTTATCAAACACGTTTTACTCCCATGTTTGATGCTTTCGCTTCCCAAAAGACCCCCACTGTAATGAAATTAGTTACTTTAGGTCAGGAAGAAAAAATTATTGGGCTCCATGTAATTGGCTTAGGAGCCGACGAAATGCTCCAAGGTTTTGGGGTTGCTGTAAAAATGGGAGCATGTAAAAAAGATTTTGATAATACTGTTGCTATTCATCCCACAAGCGCAGAAGAATTAGTAACTATGGTGTAGCTGATATGAATGATGCAGTTCGTAGTTTTCAAGGTAAAGCTCCTTCTTTGGGGCAAAGAATCTATATTGATCCTAAGTCTCTAGTCATTGGCGATGTAAGCTTGGGAGATGATGTTTCTATTTGGCCTATGGCTGTTGTTCGCGGTGATGTCAATTCCATTAAAGTTGGGAATGCATGCAACATTCAAGATGGTTCTGTTTTACATGTTACGCATGAAGGCCCATATACTGCTGAAGGCCAGCCATTGATTTTAGGTCAAGGAATTACAATCGGTCATCATGCAGCATTGCATGGGTGCGTGATTGATGATTTTTGCCTTGTTGGAATGGGAGCGATTATCTTAGATGCTGTCCATATTCAACATCATGTAATGGTTGCTGCCGGTTCGTTAGTAACTCCTGGTAGTATACTCAAGAGTGGTCATTTGTATCTTGGAAGCCCTGCTAAAGCTGTTAGAAAGTTAACAGCTCAAGAACTAGATCACTTAGAATATTCAGCACAACACTATGTGCGATTAAAAGATAAGTACTTAGATTAAATCGTGCTTTTAATTAAGCTGTTTACAGGAGATTCATCTATAAACTCATGCTCCTGTTGTTTTTGCTGGTTCATTATGCCAAAAGCATTCAATAACTCTCCATGATTCATTGCTGCCTGCTGTTTGGCTTTTTCATAGTGGCTAAGCCGTTTAGCAATTCGCTCTAGAAGCATTTCCGAGTTCTTAATGTTTTGAGCTAATAAATGACTCATTTCTTTAATTGTTTCAATATCTTCTTCCAGTTCAATCAGTCGCTTTTCAATTGTCATTTGGAGTCCTTAAGATAAATAGTTTAAAACAAAAAATCGTTAGGCTAAATTTTTCATTAAAAAACACCTAGGTCTTTTTATGTGAGTGTATCGTGTAAATTGGTTTTTATCGAGATAAAAATTTAATCACTATTAATTATCTTAAGTCCAAATTAATCGCCTTTCGTGTACAATTTAATCCTTTTTATAATTGAGCTTACCATGCCATATAGAGATTTTTCATCTTTTCATAACATCAAACTGTTATTTGGTAATCCAATGGGTGATTTAAACTATGGTTACACCTGTACTCCAAATTCCCAGACCATTCAAAACTCTTTTTTCGACGATGAGTACTTTCTTTTATTCAGGCGTAGTGAATATGCTGCTCAAATTGAATTAGCTTGCTCTAAAATTTTCAAAGGTCTTATGGGCTATGGCCCGGAATTGGAGATTATTAAAGAAAATAATGAATTTTATATTGCGAGCAGGAAGATAAAAAATTTTAGAGAAGGTTGTCCAGATTTAAAAGATCCAAGTCAATTTCAAAAGATTAAAGGTTTAGCAGCAATGTTCATTATTTGCTACTTTCTTTGTGAAACTGACATGCATTCGGGTAATTTTGGCTTGCAGGATATAGGAGAGGAAAAAAAACTTTTAGGATAGATTTGGCTGAGTCTCTTGACTTTGACATGTTACGAACTTCACTTACATTATCATCGCTACAAAAAATTCCCTATATCGTTGAACAGCATTATCATGGCGTCGATCAAGCATCTTTACCTCAAAATTATGTGGGATCAGAAAGTTTTCAAAGTGAAAAAATAGCTATGATAAAGCTAATTGCAGAAACTCCCTTTTCATTTTTTGAAGGCATCATTCGTACCACGATAACATCTGATTTATACACGCACCATCAAATAATGCTCAATAAACTTCTTACTTTAATTGAAGATGAAGAGAAAATTATTTCAATGAAGAATGATTTTTCTAACATAAAAGTTAGTGACTATGATCTAGAATCCTTAATAAAGTTATTAAAAAGCAGGCATGAACAATGGCAATTATTAGCGCTTGAAAATAATCTTGATCAGGATTTTAGTTTAGCAAATCCTTCACTCTTTAGGAAAGAACTAAATTCATATTATCAAGATACGTCTGATAGTGAGGAAGAAGACGAGCTTTCTGATTCTGAACAAGTTACAAATCCAAATCACTCGTATTTAGTCATCAGTTTTTTTCCATCACCAAAGCATGTCAGCACTAATAAGGATGGTGAATATGCCGCTGATGAGTTCACAGCTATTGGATATGTACTTTGATGATAATTATTCTGGCGCAGGTGACGTAACGTGCATCGTGTGTCTAGACCAGCCGATGGTTTCGCATGGTCATTGCGACAAGAAAATGATAGTGACCTCTATTTGCAACACCTGATGTATCTCATTGATATTGACCGATAAGATGAAATGCTGATAAAGCTCCTATTCCATTCTTGCTGGCAGGGGATGACCCCGGAACATCAACGAGGAGCAGGGCTGGATAAAAAATAAGGCAAAAAAAAAGCGGCATAATAAGCCGCTTTAAGGAAAAGACCCTGGCGATGACCTACTTTCACATGAGGAAGCCTCACACTATCATTGGCGCATGTTCGTTTCACTTCTGAGTTCGAGATGGAATCAGGTGGTACCAAACCGCTATGGTCGCCAGGAAAACTGTTTTGAGTATCGTGCATTAGCCGCATGATACTCAGGTAAATAAAGAGAGTAACATTATATCTTATATTCAGCACAATCTGAAGTAACTCAGATTATATGGTCAAGACAATCAGCCAATTAGTACAAGTTAGCTTCACGCATTACTACGCTTCCACACCTTGCCTATCAACGTCGTAGTCTTCAACGGGCTTCAAGGGAAAACTCATCTTGAGGGAGGCTTCCCGCTTAGATGCTTTCAGCGGTTATCCCGTCCGAACTTAGCTACCCGGCAATGCCACTGGCGTGACAACCGGTACACCAGAGGTTCGTCCACTCCGGTCCTCTCGTACTAGGAGCAGCTCCTCTCAATTTTCCTACGCCCACGGCAGATAGGGACCGAACTGTCTCACGACGTTCTAAACCCAGCTCGCGTACCACTTTAAATGGCGAACAGCCATACCCTTGGGACCTGCTTCAGCCCCAGGATGTGATGAGCCGACATCGAGGTGCCAAACACCGCCGTCGATATGAACTCTTGGGCGGTATCAGCCTGTTATCCCCGGAGTACCTTTTATCCGTTGAGCGATGGCCCTTCCATACAGAACCACCGGATCACTAAGACCAACTTTCGTTCCTGCTCGAGCCGTCGCTCTCGCAGTCAAGCACCCTTATGCCTTTACACTCTTGGTACGATGTCCGACCGTACCGAGGGTACCTTTGTGCTCCTCCGTTACTCTTTGGGAGGAGACCGCCCCAGTCAAACTACCCATCATACACTGTCCTTATCCCAGATAATGGGACCAAGTTAGAACCTCAATAACAACAGGGTGGTATTTCAAGGTCGGCTCCATACCCACTAGCGTGGATACTTCATAGCCTCCCACCTATCCTACACAGTCATCATCAAAGTCCAGTGCAAAACTATAGTAAAGGTTCACGGGGTCTTTCCGTCTAGCCGCGGGTACACTGCATCTTCACAGCGATTTCAATTTCACTGAGTCTCGGGTGGAGACAGTGTGGCCATCGTTACGCCATTCGTGCAGGTCGGAACTTACCCGACAAGGAATTTCGCTACCTTAGGACCGTTATAGTTACGGCCGCCGTTTACCGGGGCTTCGATCAAGAGCTTCTCCGAAGATAACCCCATCAATTAACCTTCCGGCACCGGGCAGGCGTCACACCCTATACGTCTTCTTACGAATTTGCAGAGTGCTGTGTTTTTAATAAACAGTCGCAGCCACCTGGTCTCTGCGGCCCTCTTCAGCTCAGAAAGTAAATTCCTTCACCGAAAAGGGCGTACCTTCTCCCGAAGTTACGGTACCATTTTGCCTAGTTCCTTCACCCGAGTTCTCTCAAGCGCCTTAGTATTCTCTACCTGTCCACCTGTGTCGGTTTGCGGTACGGTTCTCTATAAGTTATGGCTAGCAGCTTTTCCTGGAAGCCGGGCATCAATGACTTCGCTGTACACCGAAGTGTCAGCACCATGTCGCACCTCAGAGTTATTAATGGTCCGGATTTGCCTAAACCATCCCCCTACATGCACATACCAGGACAACCATCGCCTGGCTCACCTAGCCTTCTTCGTCCCCACATCACCACTTATAAAAAGTCCAGGAATATTAACCTGGTTCCCATCGACTACGCTCTTCAGCCTCGCCTTAGGGGCCGACTCACCCTGCTCCGATTAACGTCGTGCAGGAAACCTGGGACTTCCGGCGTGAGGGCTTTTCACCCTCATTATCGTTACTCATGTCAGCATTCGCACTTCTGATACCTCCAGCACACTTCTCAATGCACCTTCATCAGCTTACAGAACGCTCCCCTACCACGTGTACTTAGTACACATCCGCAGCTTCGGTGACTAGTTTTAGCCCCGTTACATCTTCCGCGCAGGCCGACTCGACCAGTGAGCTATTACGCTTTCTTTAAAGGGTGGCTGCTTCTAAGCCAACCTCCTGGCTGTCTGTGCCTTCCCACATCGTTTCCCACTTAACTAGTACTTGGGGACCTTAGCTGGCGGTCTGGGTTGTTTCCCTCTTCACGACGGACGTTAGCACCCGCCGTGTGTCTCCCGTGATTCAATTAGCCGGTATTCGGAGTTTGCATCGGTTTGGTAAGCCATGACAGCCCCCTAGCCGAAACAGTGCTCTACCCCCAACAATCATTCACGAGGCGCTACCTAAATAGCTTTCGGGGAGAACCAGCTATCTCCGGGCTTGATTAGCCTTTCACTCCTAGTCACACGTCATCCGATAATTTTTCAACATTACCCGGTTCGGACCTCCAGTTGGTGTTACCCAACCTTCATCCTGCACATGACTAGATCGCCCGGTTTCGGGTCTACTCACAGCGACTCTCGCCCTATTCAGACTCGATTTCTCTACGGCTCCCTTATTCAGTTAACCTCGCCACTGAAAGTAACTCGCTGACCCATTATACAAAAGGTACGCAGTCACACAGCCTAAGCCATGCTCCCACTGCTTGTACGCAAACGGTTTCAGGTTCTATTTCACTCCCCTCTCCGGGGTTCTTTTCACCTTTCCCTCACGGTACTGGTTCACTATCGGTCAGTAAGTAGTATTTAGCCTTGGATGATGGTCCACCCATCTTCAACCAGGATTACACGTGTCCCGGCCTACTTATTCGCGTGCCTAGTTCTTGATACAACCTTTATATACGGGGCTTTCACCCTCTATGGCCAACCTTCCCAAGTTGTTCTATTCCTTTGTATCATAAATCACGCCAGGCTCCTCCCCGTTCGCTCGCCGCTACTTGGAGAATCTCTTTTGATTTCTTTTCCTTCGGGTACTTAGATGTTTCAGTTCCCCGAGTTCGCTTCTA